>JBIPOE010000033.1:0-41661 GCA_044379485.1 Catalimonadaceae bacterium | reverse complement strand
TTTGATTTTAACGATTGCCCCATCGGTAACTTCAAGCACAACCAAAACGGCTTGTAATTCTTTCACCTGGAATGGCACAACCTATTCATCAAGTGGAACTTATACATTCAATACCACTACGGCAGCCGGTTGCGATTCAGTAGCGACTTTGAATCTGACAATATCGCCACCAGGATCTTCATTTACTACAATTACTGCTTGTAGTTCTTACACCTGGAATGGTCAAACTTACACAACAGGTGGCACTTATACATTTACATCCCAAACGGCAGGTGGCTGTGATAGCACTGCAACCCTGAATCTTACCATTGCACCAAAGATTGCCACAAATTTTATAGGACTTGATACCAGCTACTGTCAACAAATTGGAGCTTCAATTGCTCTTCAAGGCAATCCGGCAGGAGGAATATTTAAAATAAATTCAAACCAGGCGAATCAACTATCATTAGGCATTCCAGGTATTTATAAAATTAAATATGAACTGGTTGGTTGTTTTGATTCTTCCGCAGTCAGGCTTAGAATTAAGCCAAAAGCAACCACAAGTATAACAGGATTAGATACCGCTTATTGTCAATCAAATCAGCCAATTACCTTAGTTGGCAGTCCATCAGGTGGATTTTTTACTGGTCAAGGGATAAACGGAAATATTTTCACACCTTCAAGTATTGGGACTTTTACAATTAAATACCAGGCATCCGGTTGCAGCGATACGACCAAAAGAAAAATTAGTATAAAAACAACTCCAGTTGCCTCCATTTCATCAAGTTTAAATGCATTTTGCCAGGATACATCTGCGATTCCTTTAATCTTAAATCCAATAGGTGGTCGGTTAATTTTAAATGGAATCCCAGTTCAAAAATTCAGACCTCAAACGCCTGGCATCAATCAACTAATTTATCAGGTGAGGACAGCAAATTGCCAAAGTTCCGATACCATCTTGCTAAAAGTTGATACCAAACCAGTGGTTTCTCTGACCACTTTTGGAACCTCTACCATTTGCGGATTTGACACTTTAATACCCTTGTATGTATCCCCTCCCGGAGGTTTTTATAATACAACTGCAGTTGTGGATAGTGCTTTGAATCCCAAACTTTTAGCTCCTGGAAACCAAAGAGTTACCTATTATGCATTGAATGGCGTTTGTAAAGACTCAGCCAGTAAAATTTTCAATATCCTTCCCGTTCCTTTGGTTAGAACGGGCCCAATTGATACCATTTGTTATTTAGGCCCGACATTCAATTTATCAGGATTTAGTCCTTCTGGTGGAGTGTGGTCAGGAGCAAATGTTTCTTCTACAGGTTCTTTTAATCCAATCAGGACAGGTTTTAATGAATTGTTTTATAAAATTCCTCCACAACAAGGTTTTTCATGTGCAGGGAAAGCGAGCAAATTTATTTTTGTTACCCCAAAACCAAAAATCAATTTTCCAAATGATACCACAGTTTGTGAGGGTTCAAGCATGCAATTAAATCCATTGTATAACAGGGCCTTGGCATGGAAATGGCAAGATGGCAGAACAGATCCTTTCATTTTTGCCAGTGAAGTGGGTGCCTATTATGTGGAGTTAAAGGACAAATTTTGCACATGGAATTCCGATACCTTTACCGTTAAGAAAAAAATACCACTACCAGTATTTTCACTAGGAAGAGATTCAGTAGCCTGTTTTAATTATCCGGCTTATATAAAAGGACCATCCAATATGGCCAAATATGAATGGTCCTACATTGATTCCAATACTGTTTTAAGCAGAGATTCCGTATTCGAGATGAAGGACCCTTCTGCTATTAAACTTACTGTGAAATCCAAAGAAGGCCAATGTTATTTTATAGATGACCTTGTTTTAATTGAAAAACAATGTGATGAAATCCATATGCCCCAGGCCTTTTCACCTAATGGAGATGGTGAAAATGATTACTGGAAAGTATTTGGTGTAAATGCCGAACGAATTTCAGTAAAGATTTTTAATGAATGGGGAGAATGTGTCTATTCATCAACAGATCTTGAAGATAAGTGGGATGGGACATATAATGGAAAAATGTGTAATCCAGGTGCTTATCAATGTATTGTTGATTATTCAGGAATTACCCCCAGAGGCAGGAAATTCAAGGATCAAAAAAATGGAGTTGTTTATTTAGTAAAGTAAGCCATGAAAACGATCTTTCCATTTCATTTTTCTTTAATGCTCAAAATCAAGTCTTTACCTGTATTTGTTTTTTCATTTTTCATTTATAATTCATCATTTATAATTCATCATTCATTCGCCCAGGACCCCCAGTATTCTCAGTTTTTTTCAGCTGCTGTTTTAATAAACCCGGCTTTTGCTGGAAATCTGGAATATGATTGTGCTGACTTAAAATCTAATTTAAAAGCAACATTAAACAACAGAAGGCAATGGGGGAGCTTTTCTACAGACGCTTTAAGTGTTGAATATTTTAATAAAAAGAAAAAAATTGGATTGGGCTTTATTGCACAAAATCATAGAGTTGAAGGCCCAAAGTTTCACACCACTTCCTTTGGATTGGTAGGTTCTTACAAACTTCAATTTAGCAATAAATGGAGTTTTAACTCAGGTTTGCAGGTTGGAATGGGAAATCGAAATCTTGGTTTCAGTCAACTCAGATTTACCGACCAATTTGATGGAAATGGCTTTACAGGACGGCAAACCATTGACAATGTGAGAAATACAGAATCTATTTTTTATCCTGATATTTCTATTGGTGGAATAGTTTATTCCAAAGATTCCTGGTTTGGAATAAGCGCAGACCATATCAATGGGCCAAACATTAGTAATCTGGGTTTAACTGAGAAACTACCGATTAAGTTCTCAGTTCATGGTGGACATAAATTTGAATTTCGGTCAAATCGCAATTTTGGGAATTTTAAAAAAGACATAAGTTTCAAACCTGTATTTCAATTCCGGCTACAAGGGCCGTTTACCCAGTTGGATTTTGGCGCCTACTATACAAATGAACCATTCGTTGTGGGATTAATGTACAGAGGTGTCCCAGTTGGAAAAGTAGGTGCGGATAATTTAGCAAGCCAGGATGCGGCGGTTTTGTTGCTAGGCTATAAGCGGGATGGTTTTAAATTTGGCTATAGCTTTGATGCCGGCCTTTCCAAAATTGGACTTTTGGGAGGTGGAAGTCACGAAATATCAGCTAGTTTTCAGTATGCCAAAAAAGGCTGTAAGCGAAGGAAATCCGGAAAGTTTGTGCCTATTCCTTCTTTTTAATATTTATTATCGTTATCATTTTCTTCCAAAAGATATAAAATTTGCACCTTGTTATTGCTTTCTGTCATTGTTAATGATACGCTTTCAATTAAAAGGGAATCCAATTTCCAGATGCAATGCCATTTGTTTTCCTTTTGAAATTGAGTTAACAAACATGCTTCTCCAAGTGGAATTCCTGATCCTTTTGTATTGATTGACTCTGGTAAAATCTGAATCCAGTTTCCTGATTTTAAAGTATCAACATTTGGAAAATCAGAGGTTTTAAACACATTTTTAATTCCTAAAAGCACCGCCGATTGAAAATGAAAAGGGGTGAAGCAGCCATTGGCTCTTTTAATTCTTTCCAGGATTTTACCTTTTTCCATGGTCCAAACTTCATTTGCCAGCCACAATGCATCTTCACCATGGTGTGTTACAAGACAAATAGTAATATTTGAGTTATTTTTCAGGCTTAAAATTAAATCCAGGAAGAGCTTTTTGTTTTCCGCATCCAATTCTGCAAAGGGTTCGTCTAAAAGTAAAAGCGCACAATTTTTGATGATAGCCAAAGCAATCGAAAGTCGCCTTTTTTCTCCTCCGCTTAAACTGCCGGTTTTTTGAGTAAGCAAAGGTTTTAAATGGCAAATAGAAACCGCTTTTTTAACAAGGCTCATCGCTTCCGATTCCTTTAAATGTCGGGTTCCTTTTATGAGTTGATCTGAAACCGTCAAAAATGGATTTAAGTCAGGATCTTGTTTTACCAATTCAATTCCCTCAAAACCAGGGACTAATCTATCCTTTAATGCCTGTATCCTTTTGCCTTTCCATTCTATTTCTCCCGAATCTGGTGCCAGGAAACCACCCAAAACCGAAAGCAAACTTGACTTGCCAGCCCCATTTTTTCCTTGAACCAAAATACAGCTTCCTTCCTTTAGATGAAGTGATTTAATGTTCAAAATTTTGGCTTTTCGGTTTTTTGTTGAAAAACTGATGTTTTCTGCCTTAAGAACTATCATGTTTTCTTTAAGAGTTGGAAATGGTTTTGTAATCTTGTCCCGCAAACCAACAAAAGGTTTTTCTGTTTTTTAAAAATATGTACACTGGCATGCTCCATACCCACACTTTGGTGGTGGGTCTTTTTCTTCTTCTTTATCTGGTTAAAACCTATCTGCTTGTTTCAAACAAAGAAGAAACTTTGGTATCATTTACCAATAAAACCAAATGGCCGGAAAGGATCATTTCTGTTTTGTTTTTAGCAACAGGTATTTTTCTTTATTTGAATTCAGGCAACATCACGTGGATGGTTCATGTAAAATTAGCTTTTGTATTTGCTTCTATCCCATTGGCTATCATTGGCTTTAAGAAAAGAAACAAAGGATTAGCTGTGCTTTCCCTGGTTTTACTTTTTGGTGCATACGGTTTGGGCGAAGCCAATAAAAAGCAAGCCACCAAAGTTGTAAAACCTGATATTGCTGCAAACTCAAGTGAATTAGATACGGGTAAGGCCTTATACACCTCTTATTGTGAGGCTTGCCATGGCGAAAATGGCGACGGCCAAAAATCTGGTGCAAAAAATTTAAGAATCTCAGTTTTGGACAAGGCAGCAAAAGCTTCCTTGATTAAAAACGGAAAAGGAGCTATGCCAGCTTATTCAGCCCTTTCAGATGCAGAAGTCGATGCTTTAATCTTATATACAGATTCATTTTTAGAGGAGGCAAAATAGATTTAGACTTTGTTTTATCTTCAAATTGAATTGCCTAGCTGTTAAGTCTATTTTTCTAGTCACACTCAGGGTAACCTCTGACTATTTTTTATTTTCCCTTAGAAATTGAAGAAGGATCAAAATATCATTGGCCTGGATGTGATGCGGTTTATAGCCATTTTTTTGGTTTTACATCTGCATTCGATTTACCTGCTTCCAGGAGGTATGTACAAATATATAAAATATTCTTTGTTCCTTTTGCAAATAGACGGAGTTGGAATTTTCTTTGTTTTAAGTGGTTTTCTCATTGGGAAAATTCTTTTGGACATGGAAAAAACCAATACTTTGAATATTCGAAATGTTGGCCTTTTCTTGACTAAACGATGGCTTCGTACACTTCCTAATTTCTACCTGATTTTAGGTTTTGTGATTTTGGTCGGTGGTTCCATGCCTGAATCGTCTATTTTCTATTTCATGCAGAATTTCAAAACGCCTTACTTTAGTATTTTTCAGGAGTCCTGGAGTTTGAGTGTAGAAGAATTTACCTACCTGGCGTTTCCAATCACATTTTTGCTATTTTCATTAATTACCAGAAATTCCTTTTTTTCGGCATCCATATTTCTAATCGTCATTTCTATCGTTTACAAGTTCATCTGGCTTCAAGACCTGAACTATACCTTCGCTGAAAGAACCGTTTTGGGGAGATTTTCATCCATAGTTTATGGCCTTTTCTTCTATCAGATTTTTGATCATTACTTTCAGTTTTTTAAATCAAACCGGTTTATTTTATTTGGATTGGGAGCACTCCTCATTGCCTTAAATGGCACTATTTTTCAGAATAGTCATACATGGCGATACGATTACCTATCAATTGCCTATTTGCTAACCTTGCCTTTTTTTTATTTCCTGACTTTGCCGGCTGGTTTTGTGTCCAAGTTCTTTTTTACTGGAAGTAAAATTTCTTATTCACTTTATCTCATCAATCTGTGGCCATTTCAATATATCATCTTGCCAAATATAAGAAATTGGTTTCCAGGTCTTTATTCAAATGCCTATCCGTTTGTTGCCGATTATATACTCTATTGGACATTGGTTCCATTGATTTCTTATTTCCTTTTTTACTATTGGGAAAAACCATGGATGCGGCTTCGCAGGTTCCTGCCTGCTTAGGTTTTTCTACCTCCTTCTTCTTTTTCCCTTGTCCCTATCCTTTCCTTGACTCTTTCCCCTTCCTCCGGAAGAGCGATTTGGGGCAACACTTCTTTTTGGATATGAACCAGAAGCATCGGTTTCGGCCAAATAGAAATCGATGGTTCGTTTTTCCATGTTGGTTGCCTTCAGTTTCACTTTTACCTTATCGCCAAAGGTATATTTTTTGCCAGTCCTTCTTCCCAACAAGCAATATTCAGTTTCGATCAGTTCAAACATATCTTCCTGCATATCAGACAGTCTGATCAAACCTTCGCAACGGTTTTCTATGATATCCACATACATACCCCATTCGGTAACACCTGAAACCACTGCTTCATAGATCTTGTCAGGATCTTGCATGGCCATGTATTCCACTTGTTTGTATTTGATGGAGGCACGTTCAGCTTCTGCGGCTGTTTTTTCTTTATCGCTGCAATGCATGCAGAGTTTTTCAAGTTTGTCCTTTTCCATTCTAGCCTCATTGTGCAGATATTCCCACAAAAGCCTGTGGGTAAGCACATCCGGGTACCGGCGAATAGGGGAAGTGAAGTGGGAATAGTGCGAAAAAGCCAATCCAAAATGTCCCAAAGCCTTGGTTGTATATCGTGCTTTTGCCATTACCCGAATGGCAAGGTTTTGCATTAGTTCCTGCTCGGGCTTTCCTTCCAGGCTGCTCACCATTTCGTTGAGGGAATTGGCCATTTTTTCTGGAGAAACGTTTATTTTATATCCAAATCGAACGGCAAAATCAGCGAAATTCTGCAGGCGTTCAGGATTTGGAGATTCATGTACCCTGTAAACCATTGGGTTAGTTTCTTTACCTTCCTTGAACTTGTATGCATATTCTGCCACACATCGGTTGGCCAAAAGCATAAACTCTTCAATTAACTTGTGTGCATCTTTCCTGATCTTAGGAATTACTTTAAGCGGAATGCCTTGTTCATTCAACAAAAACTTAACTTCTGTGGATTCAAATGACATGGCGCCAGACCGTAATCTGCCGTTCCGCATCTCCAGAGCCATGGCATTCAAAAGGAAAAGTTCAGATTTGAATTCACCTTCCTGGCCTTCTAAAATCTCCTGAACTTCTTCGTAGGTAAATCTTCTATCGCTGTGGATAATCGTTCGGCCAATCCAGGGTGTCCCATGGATTTTTCCTTTTTCATCAATTTCAACTACACACGAAAAAGTGAGCTTATCCTCTTTTGGGCGAAGTGAACAAAGATCATTGCTCAATCTTTCCGGCAACATAGGCGAAACCCGATCGACAAGATAAACTGAGGTAGCTCTATCAAATGCCGCCTCATCCAAAGCTGAACCAGCAATTACATAATGTGCTACATCTGCAATATGCACTCCAACTTCCCAATTTCCTGATGGTAATTGTTTTATAGACAACGCATCGTCAAAATCTTTGGCGTCAAATGGGTCTATGGTGAAGGTAGTGATATTTCTAAAATCCCTTCTTTTGTTTATTTCAGCTTGAGAAATGGTGCCAGGAATTGCATTTGCCTCAGCTTCCACCTCTTCTGAAAACCTGAGAGGAATGTTGTAATCGGCAAGAATGGCGTGCATTTCTGCATTGTTTTCACCTGGAGAGCCTAAAATTTCAGTAACAATGCCAACTGGTTTTCGGGTAAGGCTACCCCAGTTTTTAATTTCCACCATTACCTTTTGGCCATTTTGGGCACCGTTCAAATTACCCTCCGAAACCAAAATATCATCATACATTTTTCGATAATCGGCAGTGAACCAGCCCATATCACCTTTCATTCGGATTACTCCCACATAATGGTTGCGTGATCGTTCAAGGATTTTTGTGATTTCTCCTTCTTTTTTTTTGCCTCTTCCCGAATTGAATATGTCTATTTCTACCAAATCCTGATCCTGTGCGCCATGCATACTTTCCAGGGGCACATAAATGTCTTCAGACTCAAGGCGGACATAGGCAAATCGCTGGTTTACAAAATCAACTTTGCCTTGGTTTTTCTTTTGGGTTGAAACTGTAAAAAGACCAAATTTTCCATTTGAAAATTCCTGTAACTTTTTGGTTTTCAGTAAACTCTGGAGTGCCAGACTCAAGTCTATTTTTTCTTCTCTGGTGTTGACATTGCATAAATCTGCAATTTCCGGAAAGCTGTATTGAAAGCTTGGGTCAACAAATAGGGACAAAACCAAAACCTGCATTTTGTCCTCGTTGTGGTTGTTTATTTTCGCCATTTTAGCGTATGCGGTCCATACTTCGGACCAAATGCTCATCTCTTCGGATCAGCCTGTTGGAAATCATATTGGCAAATAAAGCCACAAAAAGGCAATAAAAACCATATCCGTATTTGCCCTCTCTGGCAATTTCAAAAAAACTTGCGCCCTCCTTGCCACCAAGCATGATTGCTACCAGTGTTAACGTTATGGAGAGTGTGATAGCAAAACCAATCTTAAGTTGGTTCATGCGTTTGGAAAACTGAGAAATGGAATAACCAGCCAGACCAGCTATCAAAATCAACATGCCGGCAACATACATTCGGTTTCGGGTATCGACTTTTTCTGCACCATTTGTGATTGTGGTGACCTTTAATTCAAAGGCAGTTTGCACGGCAGTTATTTGACTATCGGCACTGGTTTTGGCCCAATTGGGTAAAAACAGAGAGGCCAGCATTAGAATAACTATAAGGCCAAGAAGAAGAGTTTGCGGACGTTGAAGCATGTATTTTAATTATGAATGATAAATTATGAATGATAAATTTTAAGGAAGGGGTTCAGAGTTATGAGTTCAAGGTTTAAAGTTAAAATCAAATTTATTGTTTCGAATTTACCCTAAACTTTGAACCCTAAACTCTGAACTCAAAACACTAAACTACTCATTATAAGCCCAGTCAAGTTTGGTTTTTAAATCACGGATGGCAAGGCCCTGGCTTTTGAAATAATTCCGGATTTGGTCAACCTTGTGGTATTGCTGGTTTGCTTTGTATTCTTTGTAAAGCTCCAGCATACCCAACAGAACTTGCTCGCCTTCAGGTTTTTCTTCTTTCAGGCCAAGAATTTCTTCAATAAAAAGAATGAAATTGTTTGTTAAGTTTTGAAAAGTCTTTTCACCTAAAGTTGCATAAGCCAATTGACCTGTATTCAGCATGTTGATGTATTTCAACAGGTTAAACATTTCTGCAATGGCAACTGCTGTGTTTAAATCATCATTTATGGCTTCATAAAAACCATCGATAGACTTTTGGATATCGGCAATTTTTGATTCATCCAAAGCTGTTTCTGAACTTTCATAAACCAGCTTTTTAGCCATCCGCAAACCGTTGATTAGCCTTTTGTATCCTTTCTCAGCGGCTTTCAGAGCCTCGTTTGAAAAATCCAGAGTGCTGCGGTATTGCGATTGCAGCATGAAAAATCTTGCAGTCATAGGACTATAAGGCTGCTCAAGTAAAGGGTGATCACCGGCAAATAATTCATTGGGTAAAAAGCTGTTTCCAAGCGATTTACTCATTTTTTGACCGTTAACCGTAAGCATATTTGAATGCATCCAATACCGAACGGGTTCCTTTCCATTCAATCCTTTTCCCTGCGCTACTTCGCATTCATGATGTGGGAATTTTAAATCCATGCCACCGCCATGAATATCAAACTCAGTTCCTAAATATTTGGTGCTCATGCAGGTACATTCGATATGCCAACCTGGAAAACCTTTTCCCCAGGGAGAATTCCATTGCATGATGTGCTCCGGGTCAGCTCGTTTCCAAAGGGCGAAATCCTGAGGACTTTTTTTCTCCTCAGTTCCATCAAGGTCACGGCTTTCGTTTAACACATCTTCCTGGTTTCTGCCAGAAAGTTTGCCATAATTGTGGCCTTCCTTGTTATATTGTTCTATATCAAAATAAATCGAACCATTTGATTCATAGGCCAATCCTTTTTCAATTAAAGTTTGCGTGGCCTCTATTTGCTCAACCAAATGTCCTGTTGCAGTTGGCTCTATACTTGGGGGTAAGAAGTTGAACTTTGCCAAAACTTCGTGGAAATCATTGGTGTATCGCTGCACAATTTCCATGGGTTCAATTTGCTCAAGTTTGGCCATTTTTCCAATCTTATCCTCACCTTCATCGCCATCACCAACCAAATGACCAACATCGGTTATGTTCCTCACATAGCGCACTTTATAGCCCAAATGAGAAAGGTATCTATACAGGGTATCAAAGGTCAAAAAAGTCCGGACGTTGCCCAAATGGACATAATTGTAAACCGTAGGTCCGCAAACATATAAACCAACGAATGGTGGGCTAATGGGCTGGAAATCTTCTTTTTGACGTGTTAAGGAATTGTAAATACGAAGCTTTTGCGGCATGCAGCAAAGGTAAACAAAAGGACCGAAAGGAAGATCAGGAATGGAATTTGTAAGTAAAAAACAGAAAAATGATAATTACAATTTGTAGATTGCCTAACTGAATATTCTTGTTTTGAAATTCTGTTTGAATTTTTCTTTAATTTTAAACCAACTGACTCTCAATTAGTTTTACCTGTATTATGAAAATTAAAATAATCCTTTCTATTATTCTTAGCCTACTTTTAATCATTTTAACCATGTCATTTTTTAGCAAACCAAATACAGAAAACCAAAAGTATAAAATTGTTAAAACCTATGATGGTTTTGAAGTCCGCGATTATCCACCCGTTTTATACGCGAGTGTCACCAAAAAAGGAAAAATGATGGAAACCGGAAGCGATGGTTTCCGGGATCTGGCAGGTTTTATTTTTGGTGGAAATGTGGAATCAAAGAAAATAGCCATGACTGCACCTGTTGCTTTTGAACCAGTTGCTGATAATAGCACCACCATGAGTTTTACCATGCCAGAAGGCATTACCTTAGGCAATGTTCCAAAACCAAATTCACCAGATATAAAATTACACCTTTCAGATAGTATTCGGCTGGCAGTCATTCGGTTTGGTGGGTATGCCTCCAACGAAAAACTTGAAGAAAAAGCGGAAATCCTTAGGAAATTGCTCACCAAAGAAGGTTTGAAATGGAAAGAACCCTTCCGGTTTTTTGGTTACAACGCACCCTATGATTTCATCAACAGACGAAACGAAGTCGCTTTTAAACTTTAAATTTTATCCCTTTTCACTTTGAAAAAAGTCTTTCTCACTGCCAATTGGCGAAAGCTTGCTATGGCCAATTATGTAATAGATCCAAACATCCTGTTGCCATATTTGCCATCCAAAACAGAACTGGATATGTTTGAAGGCAAGTGTTTTGTAAGTTTAATTGGCTTTATGTTTTTGGACACCCGGCTAAAAGGCATTCCAATTCCATTTCATCAAAATTTTGAGGAGGTAAATCTTAGATTTTATGTGAAATACAAGGACGGAAATAACTGGAAAAGAGGAACTGTTTTTATCAAAGAAATAGTTCCAAAATTTATGATCAGTCTGGTGGCGAATACTTTGTATGGAGAGCACTACGAAACCAGACCTATGTCTCATACATGGAATATGGGTAAGAATAAACTCGCAGTAGAATATAATTGGAAAACATCCATCTGGAACAAAATCGAGCTGATAACCGAGACTCAGGCAAATGAAATCGTTTCAGGTTCTGAAACTGAATTTATAACAGAACATTATTGGGGATACACCAAACTGAACGAATTTAAAACTTCAGAATATGGAGTTGAGCATCCCAAATGGCAGATTTACAACACTTTGGCTTATGAAATTGAATGCGACTTCGCAGAAAATTATGGAAAGGACTTTGCATTTCTGGATCATGTAAAGCCAAACTCAGTTTTCCTGGTAGAAGGGTCTGAGATTTTGGTTAGAGAAGGCGGTTTGATAAAGGATTGACTTGGTTTGTTTATTCTACTTGATTTGACTCCAATCTTCAATCATTTTTAAGTATTCAAATAGCACATTCAGTTATGGATTTAATTTGGTATAATTAGTTTTTAAAACAATTTGATATGGAAATCGAAGATTTTGTAGTGAAACCGGGAGACAAACTGGATTTGTCAAAATTCAGGACCAATGCCAAAGGAACTCCTCCAAAAGCTATTAATAAGCTTTTTCTGGAAAACAAAGTAGAAATGGCCAAATATCAGAATAAGCTATATGCTGAAAACAAGCAATCGCTGCTTATAATTTTGCAGGGAATGGACGCTTCCGGAAAAGACAGCATAATCCGGCACATCATGGACGGAGTGAATCCACAGGGGGTTCAGGTTACAAGTTTTAAGCACCCCAGTGCCTTGGAGTTAAGCCATGACTATTTGTGGAGGCATTATGTCAAACTACCTGAACAGGGCCAGATTGGCATTTTCAACCGTTCTCATTATGAAAATGTGTTGATTTCAAGGGTTCACCCCGAACTGGTTTTGGCAGAAAGAATCCCCAAAATAAATGAGATTGATGATGTAAACGAAGACTTCTGGCAAAAACGCTACAAGCAAATCAGGGGTTTTGAAAGGACCATTCACCAAACAGGAACACAGGTGCTCAAATTTTTTCTACATCTCTCCAGGGAAGAACAAAAGCAACGTTTTTTAGACAGAATCAACAAAAAAGATAAGCACTGGAAGTTTTCGGCCTCCGATATCACGGAAAGGAAATTTTGGGACGATTACCAAAATGCCTACGAAATGGCCATCCAAAATACCAGCACGAAGAAAAATCCCTGGTACATCATTCCTGCTGATGACAAATGGTTCGCCCAAATGCTGATCTCGCAAATTATCATAAAAAAACTAGACAAAATGGATATCAAATATCCCGTGCAAGATGAAGAGCAAATGCGCAGGTTAGCCGAAGCAGAAAAGTTGTTAATGCAAGAAGGCCAGTAAAATTTTATTCCATTATCAATATCTATCTATTTCCAGGAATCGCATTTTTCTTATTTTAACCAAAAGCTGATTCCAAAATTAATCAGGCCAAATGGACCTTTTCCAAGTTCTCCATGAATGGCAAGAGTGGAATAGGCAAAGTATTTGGCCCCGACCATAATTCCCAATGAGGGATATATCATGGATTCATAGTTTTGGGTGTTTTCGAATCGTTCGTTTACATTCCAATTGTTAGAAACCATGCCAAAGGAGGCGGTTGAATAAATGTCCCATTTTTTAACATCCAGATCTGTACCACAATATTTTCTCAGGAGAGCGGTTCCATGAAAAGTCAATCTTGCCCCAAAAACAAAACTTCTCAATTTGGCGGAATAACTTTCACCAAGATAGGAATCACTGTAGGAAACTGAATAATACCCAACATAGGGTCCGGCTGCCCAATATGGATCTAAAGAATATTCGGCTGCGCCAATAAGTGGAAGAAATGCACTTCTCGTTCCAAACTTTGGATAACTCATTGAGCCTAAACTTGTGCTGGCATGAATCCAGACAGAACCTTTTGGAAATGGCCATTTGCTGCCAACTGTTGGTATTGAAAAGCCTAAAAAATCACCAGGCGGTACCAAAATATTTTGGTTGTTTCCGGTTCTGGCGGCTGCCTCTGAAAAAGTACTTTGAGCCAAAGTAAAAGGTAGGCAGATTGCTGCCAGGTAAATAGTGGAAGTTTTCATAGTGTGGATGGTATTATATTAAGTCTATTAAAAAATTGAACATGCCATAATTCATTTCTCCCACGGAGAAACCGGAATGAGGCCAAAAAGAAAAAGTATGTTCAATTTTCATTTAGACTTTATTTAAATAATGACAATCCAAATTTACCAATCGCCTGATCAGGATTGTTCGTTTATATGCGGGATCCGCACACCAGTGATAAATAGGATTAATCCAAACTTAATTTGTAATTTTTAATGTTTAGTATTAGAATAATTATGCTGTTTATCAATGTTTTAGTTTTAACTATCCCAAAATCTAAAAATGAAAACCGCTTGTGATAAAACTTTTAAAATTAATGAAACCTAATTTTCATTCTCTCGAATGGAAAAGCCAGATTTGCAGTTCAATTTATGACAATGAGCAAAATTTGGTTTGTAACAGGTGTATCTGGTGGTTTAGGGCGATCGATAGCTCATGCGGCTGCTGCGCTTGGAAACACAGTGATTGGTACGCTTCGAAATGCCTCTCAGTTTAAGGAATTTGAAGAATTGGTTCCCGGAAGAACATTTCCTGTGCTTTTGGATGTCAGAGATTTAGAGCAATCCAGATCAGTAATTGAAAAAATAGAACAGGATTTTGACCGTATCGACGTACTGGTAAACAATGCTGGATATGGATTGATCGGGGCAGTGGAAGAGTTCAGCCAGGAAGAAATCCGTGACCAGATGGAGGTTAATTTTTTTGCGCCTGTTCAATTGACTCAATTGGTTTTGCCAATCATGCGGAAACAAAAAAGCGGGCATATTTTTAATATTTCCTCTATAGCCGGTTTAAGTGGGAACCATGCCCTGGCCATGTATAATGCCAGTAAATTTGCCTTGGAAGGTTTTTCAGAGGGCTTAAGTTTGGAGGTAAAATCGTTGGGAATCAAAGTGACAATTGTTGAACCAGGCCCTTTCCGAACCAAATGGGCAGGTGCTGGTTTGGTGCATGCCAAAAGAAAAATTGAAGATTATTCTCTGGTTACAAACACATTAAGAACAAGATTGGAAAATGTGGATGGCAAACAACCTGGAGATCCCGATAGAGCCGCAAAACTGATTTGTGAAGTGGCTCATTCTGAAAATGCACCTTTAAGGTTGCTTCTTGGGGCCCCAGGTTATCAGGTTGTGGAGGCTAAATTGAAACGCATGTCAGATGAATTTGAAAAATGGAAAGTAAAAGGTTTGGCCACAGATTTCGAATAATGCGTTTCATTCAAACCAAAAGTGTTTATTGTTTCTTGAGTTTACTGATGGCTTTGATCATTGGGAGTTGTTCAAAAGATATAAACAACATATCTCCGGTTCAGGACGTGATTGTACGGGAACAATTGAACCTCAATTCAATTGAAGCACAACCTCTTAAATTCAGAGATGGCGCCACCGTGAGTATAAAAGGAGGTATAAAAGGAATTATCATTTACCGAAGATCTGAAGGTAACTTTTTGGCATTCGAAAGGAAAAGTCCTTACAAACTTGAAGACAGTTGCGGCATCGTTTCTGTGCACAGTTCAAATTTATATATGATAGATTCATGCCATAATTGTACTTTTGATTGGGAAGGAAAACCAACAGGTGGTCCTTGTCGTGATATTATGAAGCAGTATCAGGTTCAATATTTGAACAATTTTACAATTTTAATTACCAACCAATAAACATGCGTCAGGACTATTTGAGTGGTGAAGATGAGGGGTTTTCGCCAGCTGAAAAAGATATAGAAAGGGCTTTACGACCATTAAGCTTTGAAGATTTTACTGGTCAGAAACCAATTTTGGAAAACCTCAGAATTTTTGTCGGTGCTGCCAAAATGAGAGGTGAGGCCCTTGATCATGTATTGCTTCATGGCCCTCCAGGATTGGGTAAAACAACACTTAGTCATATCATTTCTAATGAGCTGCGCTCCCAGATTAAAATTACTTCCGGTCCTGTAATGGAGCGACCGTCAGATCTGGCAGGTTTGCTTACCAATCTTCAAACCAATGATGTTCTTTTCATTGATGAAATTCATCGTTTGAATCCTGTGGTTGAGGAATATCTCTATTCTGCAATGGAGGATTATACCATTGATATAATGCTGGATTCCGGGCCAAATGCGAGGACAGTTCAGATTGCATTGAATCCTTTTACGCTAATTGGCGCTACCACAAGATCAGGCTTATTAACCTCTCCTTTGCGGGCCAGGTTTGGGATCAATTGCCGATTGGAATATTATGACGCTAAGTTACTTACAACCATTGTGCAGCGTTCTGCCAGTTTGTTAAAAACACCCATTGAAGAATCCGGAGCCTATGAAATAGCCAGAAGGAGCAGAGGAACCCCAAGAATTGCCAACAATCTTTTGCGCAGAACCAGAGATTTTGCTCAGATAAAAGGCGATGGAACCATCACTTTTGACATTGCGCAAATGGCATTAAAAGCACTTCATGTAGATCAAAATGGCCTGGATGAAATGGATATCAGGATATTATCCACCATTATTCAGAAATTCAAAGGTGGTCCTGTAGGACTTTCCACCATTGCAACAGCAGTAGGAGAGGAGGCCGAAACCATAGAAGAGGTGTATGAGCCATTCCTGATTCAGGAAGGGTATATGATGCGCACCAGCAGAGGACGGGAAGCTACTCCAATGGCTTACAAACATTTGGGCATCATCCAGCCTCAAAAGCAAGGGACGATATTTGAATAGAGTTTGTTTTTAAGACAAAAAAATGCCCTGAATTTCCAAAGAAAGCCATGTCATTTTTTTTTGAGTTTTATTTGTATAAGATGGATTATTAATTCACAATCAGTTTTTTAACTGAGCGCCCATCTCGATTAGAAACCTTAACCATATACATTCCTGGTTTCAGTTTTGGGGGAGTACTTCAATCCAAAATTTGACTTTCTCCAAAACTTTAACTTGGTTTACTTCAACTCTTTTTGAAAATGAAAGTCTTTATTCTTTTCCTAATCGCAATTTTACCGCTTCATTCGTTTGGCCAGACGCTATTCGGGACAACAGGCGGAACGTTGTCGGATACCCAGAATCAGTTCGATTTTTCGATTGGCGAACCAATTGTGGCGGACCTTTCAGGAACAAGTTTTACCTACAATGTTGGTTTTCAACAACCTTATTACGATTTCTTTACCTCAGTCATAAAGCAAGAATCATCGGGTTATCAAATCTTTCCCAATCCATTTTCGAATGCATTCCGTTTTGAAGCAAGTTCAGAAATTGAACGCTACTTTTTGCTTGACGCCAGCGGAAAAGAAGTTTTTCAATCTCTAGCTACCGGAACAGATTTCGAATACAAAGTTTCCAATTTGCCCAAAGGCTTTTACCAATTGAAAGTTTTTATGAAGAATGGGAAAACGATTGGTTCTAAAGTAGTTCAGGAGTAAATTTATTTTTTCATGAACTACCAGATAGAGAATTTTTCGTTTGAAAACTACCTTATAAAGGACCACGCAGCTATGAGAATGATCTATCGAAACATAAAACGGGAAGAATTGGAAGAACTTTTAAGAGGTTCTGAAGTTATTGAAAATTATCCTCTGGACTTTCCATTTCCCAGCAAATTGATTTTTAAAATAATAAATAACAGACCATTGCATGCTGTAGTTGCATTTTCAGAACCCGATAAAATTGGTATTATTGTAACACTTTATGAACCAGATTTAATGCACTTTGAACCAGATTTTAAAACCAGAAGAAAAATATGAAATGTGTAACCTGTAAAGAAGGCAATATGGCGCAGGGAAAAACCGTGCTTACCTTTGCTGAAGGAAGTAATACTATTGTTGTAAAAGATGTTGACGCAATGGTTTGCGACCTATGCGGTGCCTGGTATTTGACACCAGAAACCGTTGAAGAAGTACGAAAAGTTGTTGAAATGGAATCCAGAACCGGCCATGAAGTTTCAGTGATCAAACTCTCTAAGGTAGCCTGAGTCGATTGAAATAATATGAATCCAAGAGTAAAAAAAGTAGCCTATCAAAGTCCTTATCAATTCCATCTCTGGTTTGCAAATGGTGAGGAAAAACTATTCAGCCTGCAAACCTATTTAGATGTGCCTGTTTACCAAAAACTCAGGAATGAAGCGTTTGCCAGCAAGGCTTTTTGTTTCAACGGAACCGTTGCCTGGGACGAAATGATTGATTTCGACCCGGATACATTATTTCTGGAAAGCGAACCTTTAAAGCAACAGACAACCTAACAAACCTATTCAATGTCAATCTATCATACCCTTTCATTTATCTTCCTATGAAATTTACACTCCTCCTTTTGAGTTTTTCCTTGTCAATTTTGACTTTGGCCCAAACCCCAAAAACAATTTCCTACCAAGGCGTTGTCAGAAATGCAACAGGCCAACCCATTCCTAATCAAAGCATTAAAATCAAGCTTTCTTTACTGGAAACGGCAACAAGCGCAAACTCCTTGTACACCGAGACACATACACCAACTACAAGCGGACAGGGACTTTTTGCTCTGCAAATCGGAGCTGGGACGGTGTTAAGCGGAACCTACGCTACTCTCGATTGGAGCAACGGACCAAAATTCGTTAAAACAGAAATTGACCCAACAGGAGGCGACAATTTTACACTAAGCAGTACCAATCCTTTAAATGCGGTGCCGTTTGCTTTGTTTGCTGCAAGTGGAACGCCTGGTGCCAATGGAAAAAATGCACTCATCCGAACCACACCAGAAGCAGCAGGAGCCAATTGCGCAAATGGTGGAGTTAAAATTGAGACTGGCCTGGATGCTGATGTAAATGGCCAATTATCTGATGCGGAGGTGAATACTTCGCAAACGAAATTCATTTGCAATGGAAGTAGCGGTATTGGCACTGGTCTGCCATCCAATCCACCCTACGGAACTGCCACTCTTTACAACTGCGACGGGCAGTTTCAGTATACACCCTGCTTGCCAAAAGTAGTAACAAATACAGTATCGCAGATTTACTCTCGGACTGCCAGTTTTTCCGGTGCGGTAATCAACAATGGAGGAAGCGATGTTACAAATTTTGGTTTTTGCTGGGGCACTTCACCGAATCCGACCACAAATGATTCGATTGCATGGCTATCGACTTCGGTGCAGAGCCTTTTTTCCGGTGGAGAAGGACGATTGCAGCCCGGAACAATTTATTATGTCCGGGCCTTTGCAACAAATAGTGCAGGAAATGGATATGGCGAGCAAAAAAACTTCAATACTACTCAGCCCTCAACAAACCCTTCAATTGATGTAGATGGGAATTCTTACAACACGGTAACGATTGGCTCTCAGGTTTGGATGGCTGAGAATTTAAAAACCACCAAATACCGGAACGGCGACCCGATTGCTACGAACCTGAGCAATACAGCCTGGGGCGCAGCTACCACAGGCGCTTATGCGATTTACAACAACGATGCTGCCAACAATACGACATACGGCAAGTTATATAACTGGTTTGCGGTTACCGACAGCAGAAACCTTTGCCCTGTTGGCTGGCATGTACCCACAGATGCTGAATGGACTACTTTAGAAAACTACCTTGGCGGCACTGTTATCGCAGGCGGTAAGCTTAAAAGCACCTCAACGCTTTGGTCTGCTCCCAATACCGAAGCAACGAATGAAAGCGGTTTTTCAGGCCTTCCGGGCGGCCTCCGTGGCAGCAATGGAGCTTACGGCAACGTTGGCTACTACGGCTGCTGGTGGTCCTCTACGGTGTACTCTACTACAGGCGCCTGGTACCGGGTTCTGTATTACAGCAATGGCAATTCGAGCCGGAACTACAACTTTAAGCAAACTGGCTTTAGCGTTCGGTGCCTCAGGGATTAAAAAGACCCTTTGTCTATTTGTCCCTTTGATTCCATAACCGCGAAGCGGTCGATTTATTTTTCAGAAAGGCATATATGAAATTACATAACGAACTTCCTGTTTATAAGGCTACTTACGATATGTTGCTTGAGATATTTCAGCTTTGCCGTGGGTTTAGCAGGGAGTACAAATTTACTGTAGGCGAAAGCCTGAAAAAAGAAACCATAGATTTGCTCACGCTTATTTTCAGGGCCAATAGCAGCGAGAAAAAGACCTATAAGTCAACCATTTGGCGGGCCAAAGTCCCTGCCAAAACAACATTTGAATCCTCGAAATCCGTAAATTCGCTAAACCAAAGATCCTCTATCCTTCGAGTTAGCGAAGCGCTCTAAGGATTTTATAATAATTGTAGGGTCTCTGACCCGGCATCACCAGGCACTTAAAAAAATACAAATCAACTTCAAATCCATCTCGCAGGAACGGAATCAAACGTATTAAACATTGTACTACCAAGCATTTTCAGTGTTCAAATCCCAGCCATTAGAAGTAAAAAAATCCTCTATCCTTCGAGTTAGCGAAGCGCTCTAAGGATTTTATAATAATTGTAGGGTCTCCGACCCGGCATCACCAGGCACTTAAAAAAATACAAATCAACTTCAAATCCATCTCGCAGGAACGGAATCAAACGTATTAAACATTGTACTACCAAGCATTTTCAGTGTTCAAATCCCAGCCATTAGAAGTAAAAAAATCATTCACTTAACCATTTCAACCAAACTCTACCTCAAAAAATTAATATCAACAGGATCCATATCCGCGTAGTTGTAGTTTTCACCAGCCATGGCCCAAATAAAACTGTAATTGTGTGTGCCCGCACCAGAATGGATACTCCAGCTTGGAGAAATAATGGCCTGATCGTTACTTACCACCAAATGTCTGGTTTCCGAAGGCTGGCCCATCAAGTGGATAACCTTTTGGTTTTCAGGCAAATCGAAGTAAAAATAAACCTCCATTCGCCTGTCATGAACGTGTGTAGGCATTGTATTCCATATACTTCCTGGTTTCAACAAAGTCATGCCCATCACCAGTTGGCAGGATTGAATGCCTTTTTCATGTATGAATTTATAAACCGTTCTTTGGTTGGCCGTTTCCATGGCGCCCAGTTCCAAAGGGGCAGCGTCTTCCAGTGTGAATTTTTGAATGGGATATTCTTTGTGGGCAGGGGCGGAGGTAAGGTAAAATTTGGCTGGCTTCAAACTGTTGTGTGACCTGAAGATGACAGATTTTGTCCCTTTTCCGATGTATAAACATTCTTTGTTTAAAAGCTCAATGCTTTCGCCATCTACCAAAACAGTTCCTTTTTCACCCGTATTGATGATGCCCATTTCCCTGCGCTCTAAAAAATATTCTGCTTTGAGTGCTTCGTAGGTATGAAGTTCTATATCACTTTCTGTTGGAACAACTCCACCCGTTATAAACCTGTCATAGTGGCTGTAAACAAACTTTATGCGGCCTTCCAGCATCAGATTTTCAATCAAAAAGTGCTGTCTGATTTTGGTGGTGTCGTAGCTTACGAAGTCTGTCGGATGCGAAGCAAAACGGATTTCCATAAAAATTAATGAATAATTGAAACGTTTGGTATTTTTTTGGCGCAAAGAAACAACGTCAAACCACCATTATGAAAAAAAACACAAGAATAAGTTTGCTGATTTATTTCAGTCTTACTTGTAGCCAAAACAAATTAATTGCCCAAACCTTAAAAAATCAAACCTATCAAAACCCAAAAGTTAGCGCCAATGAAAGAGCAGATCAGCTTTTAGGCTTGATGACTCTGGATGAAAAAATAGGACAAATGACTCAACTGTGCGCAAGTAGCATTACCTTGGATGGAACCAAAAAACTGGACCTTAATGTTGAAAAGATCAGAGATTATATCTTAAAACAACATGTGGGCAGCTTTCTAAGCGGAACAGGTAAGGCCGAAAAGTGGGTTGATTTTGTTAATGGAATTCAGGAAGTGGCCATGAAAGAAACCAGGCTTGGCATTCCGGTTTTGTTTGGAATGGACAATGTGCATGGTTCCAATTACACAGATGAAGGAACAATGCTGCCACACAATATTAATCTGGGCTGCACTTTTAACACAAGTCTGTCAGAAGAAGCAGGAAAAATTACTGCCATTGAATCGGCTGATCTCGGCCATATCTGGAACTTTGCACCAGTGCTGGATGTTGGAAAAAATCCCTATTGGCCAAGACTTTACGAAACGTTTGGAGAAGATCCCCTGGTTTGTGGAAGTATGGGTTCAGCGTTTATCAGGGCATTTCAGAATTGTAAGGAGATTGCGCCATACCAACTTTCGGCTTGCGCCAAACATTTTATAGGCTATTCTGATCCAAAATCGGGCTGGGATCGCACACCTTCTGAAATACCCAATCAGGTTTTGCATGAATACTTTGTTCCACCATTCAAAATGGCTTTTGATGCAGGGGTGAAAACCTTAATGGTGAACTCTGGTGAGTTAAACGGAGAAGCGGTCCACGGTTCAAAGAAATTGTTAACCAATCTGTTGCGGCGGAAAATGGGCTTCAAGGGCGTAATTTTAACAGACATAAAAGACATATTGAAAATGGTGGAAATGCATGGAGCATACGCCAATGAGGAAGACGCTACCCAGGCTGCCATTGAAGCAGGCATAGATATGAGCATGGCTTGCAGCAACACCGATTTTTGTGATATTTTTAAGCGTTTGGTGGCAAAAGGGAAAATTAGCCAGGCCAGAATTGATGAATCGGTAAAAAGAATTTTGATCCTCAAGTTTGAATTGGGCCTTTTTGAAAATCCGTATCCCCAAAAGACCAGGCTTAGCAAAATTGGCAGCAAGGAAAACTACCAAAAGGCTTTGGAAACGGCCAAAGAATCCATTGTACTTTTAAAAAACGAAGGCAACGTTTTACCCTTTGGAAATGATATAAAAAACGTATTGGTTTCCGGAATCGGTTCAAATTCAAAAAGAATGCTCAATGGTGCCTGGACCTTGGAATGGTTGGGTGCGGAAGAAAGTCGCCAGCCCGCTCAAACGAAAACCATTTTGGAGGCCCTAAAATCAATTATGCCAGACAAAAAGTTTGATTGGATCGATTCAGTCGGATTTGATGCCCCGAAGCCTTTTATGGAATCGATGAAGCAGTTTGACCAATGGCAGCAAAAAGCAAAAACGGCAGATGCGTTGGTTTTGGTTATTGGCGAACAACCCTATAGCGAATTTAAGGGCAATATGTCAGATTTGACCTTGAGCCCCATGCAGCAACAAATGTTGGGATTTGCATCTGCAACAGGAAAACCGTTGGTAATTATTCTTTTAGAAGGCCGTCCACGACTGCTTCCAGATATAAATAATGCCAAACAATCCATTCTTTTTGCTGGTCATCCTGGAACAGCTGGGGGAGAGGCTTTGGCGCAAATCATTGCAGGCCAATATAATCCATCTGGAAAGCTTTGCTTCACTTATCCAAAATCGGTAGGGCATTTCACACCATATTACCATAAGAAATCAGAGAAATATGAATTCGCTTATCCTTTTGGCCATGGCTTGCATTTCGGGGAGGTATCTTATGAGAACTTAACCGTCAGCGATTCAATAGTTCCAGTTTCAGGCCAGGTTAATTTAAAGGTAAAAGTAAAAAATTCTGGAAACTCAGAGGTCCAGGAATCTATTTTGGTTTTTAATAAAGATGAAGTTGGGCGCATAACCCGACCTGTTTCCAAATTGATTCATTTCAAGAAAGAACGGATTTTGCCAAACGAAACCAAAGAGTTTTTAATCACACTTCAGGCAAAGGATTTGTGTTCATTTCCTGATGATGAAGGAATTGTAATTACGGAACCAGGCTTTCATACCATTTCTGTTGGCAATCAAAAAGTGAGGATTCGTATATTTTGACTATTTTCTAATCATTTTACAACCTTTTCCAAATTATATTTGTCTTTCCGTTTACGGAAGACAATTTGTTATTGGAGCAAGTCGTTCATCCAAAATAAGCTTCTTTCCAAAGTGCTTTTTTTGAATACGTGATTTGACTTCGTAACATTGTGGTTTAAAATTTGTTTGTTAACTTAGAATACATCAAAACAGGAATTTATTAATATGTTTAAAAGACTACTTTCCATCTTTTTTTCACTTTCAATTATAAGTTTTTCAAATGCTCAGGATGAGGTTTTGAAAAATACAGATGTGAAGGCATTGGAGCAAATGTCCAAAGATTTTACAGAGGGATATCTGGCATTGCAACCTAAAATTGAGGCTTATGCAAAGGCAAACAATTTATTAGTACATCACATTCTTCCGAATGGAAAAGTTGTTTCCATTGTAGGTTTTGAAGCCAATGGAAAACCAATGTACAGGCAAACAGAAAATCTGGGTGCCGGTATTACGGTTTCTAATCATCGGGTTTATCCAAATGTCAATATTGCAAATAATTATAACCTGACAGGTAGAGGTTTTAGAATTGGCGAGTGGGATGGAGGTACCAATAGAATCACACATTCCGAATATCAGGGAAGGGCCATTCAAGCGGATAATGGAACCATGCCGCTTAGCGAACATGCAACCCACGTAGGTGGAACTATTATAGCTGGTGGAGTAAACGTCAATGCAAAAGGAATGGCCTATCAGGCAAATTTGTTGGCAAACGATTGGGTAAATGATGATGGTGAAATGTCAATCCGTGCCAGTCAGGGGCTTTTAATTTCAAACCATTCGTATGGTACACCTGCAGGTTGGGATGATGAAGGCAATTGGAATGGTGATAATGCAGTGCATCCCACAATAGACTACAAATTCGGATTTTATACACAGGATGCAAAAGATTGGGATGCAATTGCCCAAAAGGCCCCTTACTACTTAATAGTTAAATCTGCTGGAAATTCCAGAAACCAAAGTGGAAGTAATCCTCTTTATCCAAGGAACGGTTTTCCAGATGGCTATGATTGTATTCCTACATATTCAGTTGCCAAAAATATATTGACAGTTGGTGCAGTAGAAAAGGTAGCAAATGGTTACTCCAATCCAGCAGGTGTGGTTATGTCCTCTTTTAGCAGTTGGGGACCAGCAGATGATGGTAGGATAAAGCCAGATATTTGTGGTGCCGGAGTTGGTATCCGTTCCGCAGGCATTGCTAGTGATGCTGAATACAAAATTTTGCAAGGCACTTCAATGTCAGGACCTTCAATTGCTGGATCTTGTTTGCTTTTAATAGAGCAATACAGCAATACCCATAACGAGAAAAAAATGAGGTCCTCAACCCTTAAAGGTTTGGTTATCCATACGGCCGATGAATGTTGGAATTTTCCAGGACCAGATTACAGGTATGGATGGGGATTAATGAATACGAAAAAGGCAGCAGATTTAATTGCAGCTGATAGCATTACAAGTTTGCTTCAGGAAAATGTACTTACGAACCAGGCTGTGAAAGAAATTACTGTAACAGCAGAAGGTAACGGTAAACCATTAATTGCCACGCTTTGCTGGACCGATGTACCAGGCAATCCGATATCACCAGCCTACAATTCAAGAACCAGAATGTTGGTTAATGACCTTGATTTGAGGATAATAAATGAAAGTAATCAGGTAGTTTCCCTACCATGGAAGTTGGATCCGGAAAGTCCTGCTAGTGCTGCAACCAGAGCGGACAATATTGTGGACAATGTGGAAAAAGTGGAAATTTCAGGTGTTTCTGCTGGTCAAACGTACAAAATCAGAGTTAGCCATAAAGGTAATTTATTTACAAATTCTACAACACCTCAGACACAGGCTTATTCCTTAATCGTTTCGGGAATTATTGCTGGTGACACGGCAGCTACCTGCCGACCAATGCATATTTTTAACGCATCAGCCGGAAGATTTGATGATGGAAGTGGTCCGAATAAAAATTACTTTAGCAATGCCGATTGTAAATGGATGATTAATGCTGGTGATACCAACTCGATTGTTCAATTGATTTTCAGAAACTTTAATGTGGGTTCTGGTGATACCTTATATGCATATTCAAGATATGCAACAGGCGACACTTTAATTAAAAAATTCTTCGGAACTGTTACCAATGATACCATTTACTCGGTTTCAGATAAGTTAATATTAAATTTCAGATCTGACAATACGGGTTCAGGTCCAGGCTGGGAGGTGAATTTTGGAAGCCTTCCAAAGCCAAGATTTGATTTTAGGGCCGCAAGTGTGAATGTATGTTCTGGTGCAACTACCGCAATGTCAGTCCAACCATTAAATGGCCCTACTTCCGATTGGACATATAGCTGGTCTGTTTCAGGTGGAGGTTTTACGATTTCAAATCCTTTGGTATCCAATCCAACAATAACCTTTAGTTCCGTTGGACTATTTGCAATTACTTTAAGTGTTACCAATAAGTCAGGAACAACCACAATTACAAAGACCAATTATGTAAATGTTCGCCCAGCAGTTTCTTTGGTGCAAACTCCTTATCAGGAAGGTTTCGAAATTTCTACATTTCCAAATTATCCGGCTGAGCCTCAAAAAAACTGGAGTATTACACCTGATGCACTAACCTGGACAAAAAATACAGTTGCCCCATATGAAGGAAATGTGGCAATGAGAATTAGGAACAACCCTACAAGTCCGGTAATTAGAGAATTGATTGGCCCTGGCATTGATCTTACGCCTATAATGGCAAATGGACCTCAACTTTCATTCAGAATGGCCTATGCAAGGAGAATATCTACAGCTTCTACAGATCAGCTTCGTGTACTTGCTTCAACTGACTGTGGCCAAACCTGGAATCCAATTTTAACCAGAAGCAATACTTCCAGTCCTACTTTAGCCACTACTGTTCAATTATTTACCAATGATTATATTCCAGATCTAAATGACTATAGATTGGAAAAAGTTTCATTGTCGAATTTCAGCACGGGCATTTCAAATTTTTTATTCAAGTTTGAAATGCGAAGTGATAAGGGTAATAACCTGTTTCTGGATAATGTAGTTGTTGAGGGTACAGTGTCAAATCGATCTCTTGATAAATTAAACTCAATTAAAGTTGATTTATTTCCAAATCCAACAAATGAAAGTTCCACCATTTTAATTTCCAATCCTCAGGGAAAAGATATTAAAGTAGATCTGTTGGATCTTTTAGGTCGAAAAATCAATCAAAATGATCTTGGAGGTTCTGATTCTGAAATTAGCTTAGAAACTAAAAATGTTTTTGGCGAAATACAAAAAGGAATTTATCTGATAAATGTTAAATCAGATCTTGGAAGTCAGACACTTAAATGGATTAAACAATAAAATGCAACAAATTAGAAATTTCATATTTATTAAAATACTCATTGTATTTATAGGTTTTACAAGAATCAGCTATTCTCAAACTTCTGAATCACAAGGCCTGCCTTGTGGAACAGTTGATGCGGTAAACAAAGCACTGGAAGAACATCCGGAGTTAATCGAAAATATAAAACAACTTGATAGAGAAACCAAAGAATATCTGGTTGACGAAAAGTTATTAGATTCCACTATAACCATTCCGGTTGTATTTCATGTTGCCCATACCTATGGCAGTGAGCGTATTTCAGAAGCCCAAATAAAAGATTGCATAAGGATTATGAATCAGGACTTTCAAAAAAGAAATGCGGATACAGCTACAGTTTCTTCTTTGTTTAAACCATTAATTGGCACAGCCCAAATGCGATTTAGATTGGCCAAAAAAGACCCAAATGGTAGATGTACAAAAGGAATAAATTATATTTTTTCCTACAGACATGTGAATGGGGATGAAACTTTAAAGTCACAAATGGGTTCCTGGGATACAAGGAAATATTTGAATATATGGGTTTGTTCAAATATTGCTTCCGGTGCAGGTGCATATTCATATTATCCGGGTACAGCCCCAGGCCAAAATGCGGAAGGGATTTTAACAAGAAATAGCCAACTTGGTTCTATCGGAACCAGTTCTACCAATTTATCTTCGGCAAGAACAATTCCCCACGAGACAGGACATTTTTTCAATCTTCCACACACTTGGGGTAATAGCAATACTCCAGGGGCAGCCTCCAACTGCAACATCGATGATGGAGTTACTGATACCCCGACTTGTTCTGGTACCACTTCTGGTTGCAATCTCATGCAAAATACTTGCGGTCAAATAGATAATGTAGAAAACATAATGGATTATTCTTCTTGCCCAAGAATGTTTACTAAAGGCCAGGTTTTGAGAATGCATGCAGCAGTTAGATCTGGTGTGGCTTTCAGAAATCAGTTATGGTCTGGTGCAAATTTAATTTCAACGGGTACAACCAATGATGGTCCTGGAGACGAATGTCCTCCAACACCTGACTTCAGAAGTAATATTTCGAGAGTTTGTATCAACCAGAATATCACTTTTACCCAGTTGGCCTACAATGTTAACAACCCAAATGATATACAATTCAAATGGGTTTTTACAGGAGGCACCCCAGAAATATCCAATGCTAAAATTCCTGTGGTATCTTATGCACAACCTGGAAAGTATCCTGTAAAATTGGTGGTCTCCAATTCAGCCGGAGCAGATTCAATAATTAGAAATGATTTTGTTTCCATCACTCTACCTGAAACTGCATATTTGGAGAATGAGGTAGAAAGTTTTGAGAACGCCACTTTTCCTGTCAATTCGACAGAGCCACTTCGAGCCTGGGAAATAGATGGTCAAGCCACAGCAACCACCTGGAGGAGAAATCCAACTGCTGGTTTTTCCGGTGGTCCATGTTTGTCAATTGCCAATACTTCCAATACAACGATTGGTTTTATAAGCACATTGTATAGTCCGGTTTTTGAAATTTTAGGCCCAAATTCTGGTGCCAGGGTTTCCTTCAAATATGCTTTTAGAAGAAGAGCGGCAGATGACAATGATAGACTAACAGTTTCATTTTCATCCAATTGTGGCTTAACCTGGTTTAATGTTTTTAACAAACTTGGAGCTCCATTGGCTACCACAACCACGCTATCTAATAATGCTTTTATTCCTTCTCCTACAGACTGGAAACAAGAAAACCTCACGATTTCTGGTTTAGGAGCGGTAAACAAAAAAATCATGCTCAGATTTACCTTTACTGGTGGAGGTGGTGGAAATATCTACCTTGATGATGTTGCAGTTGCCAACATTGTATCGGTTGGTGCTTTAGTTGATGACAGATTAACGCTTCGAGTTGTGCCTAATCCATCTGAGGATTTGCCAAAAGTATTGGTAAATATGAACAAAGAATCTAAGGGCAAAATTGAAATCATGGATGTAATTGGTAGAACTAAAATTTATGAAACGGAAATGTTTTTATCTGAAGGTGAAACCGAATTAAATCTTGAATCAAGATTTTTAAAACCAAAATCCGGAAACTATTGGATTCGATTGGTTTTGCCAGATAAGGTGTTGGTAAAACAATGGGTTGTATTGCCCTAGTTTTTTACTCAAACTACATTTTTTACAGGGCTTTTGGTCCTGTTTTTGTTTTATACTAAACCAATGGATATTCACAAGATTTTTCCCATTTTGGGTGTCGTACTTTTCTTACTTGCTATTGATTTTTATTCTTTCCAGGCTCTGAAAACAATTTTGCCCGGCGAAGGAAATGGAAGGAAAATTGCAAACTATGTTTTTTGGGGATTTACCCTTTTTTCAATTGTAAGCTATATAGGCTTTAGGGTTTTGGGTCAGGCTCAGGTTCCAAGATTATTTTTGCTTTTCACCTTTTCTACCTTTTTTATTGTTTATTTTTCTAAAATCATTGTTATTCTTTTCCTTTTGGTTGAAGACTTGTCGCGGTTGGGTATTTTAAGTTTTTCCTGGATAAAGTCTTTTGGGAATCCAGAAAAGGATTTGTATTCACCTGCCAGATCTGCAGCGCTATCCAAAATTGCAGCGGGAATTGCCGCAGTTCCATTAGTCAGTTTGGTGTATGGCATGGTAAAGGGAGCATATAAATACCAAATCAAAAATGTTAGCCTACAACTTAAAAATCTACCAAATGCATTCGAAGGTTTAAAATTGGTTCAAATATCAGATGTACATGCCGGAAGCTTTTACGATAAAGATGCTGTGAGAAAAGGCATAAAAATGATAATGGATCAGAAGCCAGATATTGTTTTTTTTACAGGTGATCTTGTTAATAATGAGGCTGTTGAGTTTGAGGATTATATAGATATTTTTTCTGAAATAAAAGCACCCCTGGGTGTATTTTCGGTTTTAGGAAACCACGATTATGGAGATTATCGCAATTGGCCTTCTGAGCAAGCTAAAATACAAAATTTAACTAATTTAAAGGTTCTGCAAAAACGAATGGGCTGGAAATTGTTGATGGATGAGCATGTTAAAGTGGAAAAAAATGGAGATCAAATTGCAGTATTGGGAATTCAAAACTGGGGTGCAAAAGGTAGATTTCCAAAATATGGTGATTTGCAGAAAGCGTATCAAGGTTCTGAAAATTTGCCGGTTAAGTTGTTACTTTCACATGACCCAAGCCATTGGGAAGCGCAGGTTCTGAAAGATTTTCCAGAAATTGATGTTATGTTTTCGGGTCACACCCACGGCATGCAATTTGGAATTGAAATTCCAGGCTTAAAATGGAGCCCGGTACAATATATGTACAAGCAGTGGGCAGGCTTGTATGAACAAAATAGCCAGCAATTGTATGTGAATCGTGGATTTGGTTTTATTGGATATCCGGGAAGAGTTGGTATTTGGCCGGAAATCTCAGTTTTCACCTTAAAAAAAGGAAATCCAAGTGTTTAATAATGCTTTGAATTAAAGGTAAATATCCAGTTTTTTCTAATTCAAGTACAATGTTTGGTATAGTAGAGTTTCAATTTTTTACCTTTGCTATTATTTTATTTTTTAAAATTTTAATTAAGAATAAGTGTCATTAATAAAATCAATTTCAGGTATCCGAGGTACAATTGGTGGAAAACCAGGAGAAAATTTATCTCCTTTGGACGTTGTTAAATTTTCCGCTGCCTTTGGTACTGTAATTTTACAGAGCTCCGATTCGAAAACAATAGTTATTGGAAGAGATGCCCGTCCATCGGGTCAATGGGTTTCTCAATTGATTTCTGCAACATTGCAAAACCTGGGTCTGGATGTTATTGATTTAGGTTTAAGCACTACTCCAACTGTTCAAATGGCTGTGGTGGAAGAAAATGCTGGAGGTGGAATTATTATTACCGCCAGCCACAACCCTGCTCAATGGAATGCTTTAAAATTACTAAACTCCGAAGGAGAGTTTATTTCTGCTGCATTGGGAGAAAAGGTTTTGGAGCTTGCTGATGCTGAAAATTTTGTATTTGTTGAAAACAAGAAATTGGGGGCATATACACAGGATGATACGCACATTAAAAAGCATATAGATGCAATTTTAAAAATTTCGTTGGTAGATGTGGAAGCCATAAAAGCCAGGAATTTTAAGATCGCAATTGATGCTGTAAACTCAACAGGAGGTATTGCGGTACCTATGTTATTAGAGGCATTGGGTGTTTCTTTGAAAAATGTAACCCAATTTTATTGCGAGCCTAATGGTAATTTCCCCCACAATCCAGAACCTGTTCCTGAAAATTTAACTTTCATTTCAAATGAAATTAAAAATGGCAAATTTGACCTTGGAATCGTTGTGGATCCTGATGTTGATCGCCTGGCATTAATTTGTGAGGATGGCAGTATGTTTGGTGAAGAATATACACTTGTAGCTGTTTCAGATTATATTTTGAAACACAAGCCTGGAAATTCAGTGTCCAACCTAAGTTCTACCCGGGCTCTTCGGGATGTTACCTTAAAGGCTGGAGGCCAATATTTTGCGGCAGCAGTAGGAGAGGTAAATGTGGTTGAAATGATGAAGGCCAAAAATGCCGTTATTGGTGGTGAAGGAAACGGAGGAATCATTTTTCCGGAGCTACATTATGGTCGGGATGCCTTGGTTGGCATCGCTTTGTTTTTATCTCATTTGGCTAAGTTTAATGGTTCAACATCCAGGTTAAGAGCAACATATCCAAATTATTTTATGTCAAAAAATAAAATCGAACTTACTAAAGACATTAATGTTGGTAAGATTTTGGAGGACATCAATGAAAAATACAAAAAGGAGCAGGTGAATACCATTGATGGTGTTAAAATTGATTTTGAAGACCAATGGGTTCATTTAAGAAGGTCCAACACCGAACCGATAATCAGGATTTATGCAGAAGCAGATTCACAAACCAAGGTTGAGTCACTCACCAAAAAGATTATAAAAGACATAAAGGAAATCATAAATCCTTAGCATATTTGAGTTCAAATTGCACCAAATAATTGAATATGAGCGTATATCTTGATAATGCTGCCACCACCAAAGTAGATCCTAAGGTTATGGAAGCCATGCTTCCTTTTCTTTCAGGTACTTATGGAAACCCATCCTCCATCCACAGTTTTGGTAGAGAATCAAAGGCTGCAATCGAAAAATCACGCAAAAAGGTAGCTGAGTTGTTGAATACTTCTCCGTCCTCTATCTTTTTTACATCGGGTGGAACAGAGGCTGACAATTTTGCCATTGTTCGGAGTATTCAACAATTTGGAATAAAGAAGGCTATTACTTCACCTTTGGAGCATCATGCTGTCCTTCATACTTTGGAATATCTCCACAAGTCAGGGGAGGTAGAACTTGAAATTCTGGAAGTGGATTCTAAAGGTAATTTAAATCATGATCAACTTAAGAAGAGTTTAGAATCCGGGCCACAGACTTTTGTTTCCTTAATGCAGGGCAACAATGAGATTGGAACCTTAAATCCCGTTCTTGAAATATCTGATCTCGTTAAAGCACATAAAGGAATTTTTCATTCAGATACAGTTCAGACAGTAGGTCATTATAAACATGATCTTTCAAGCTGGAAAATAGATTTTATGGTGGGGGCTGGCCACAAGTTTCATGGACCAAAAGGTATAGGTTTTATTTATGTATCACCAGATGTGAAAATATCGCCTTTAATTCATGGTGGCGCTCAGGAAAGAAATATGAGAGGTGGCACAGAAAATATATCCGGAATTGTGGGTTTGGCCACCGCACTTGATATTGCATATTCAGAAATGGAGCCACATCGAAGTCACATTGAGGGATTGAAGTCATTGATGATTTCCAGGTTAAAAGCTGGAATTCCAGATGTTCAATTTAACGGTGAAAGCGAAAGCCTTCAAAAAAGTCTTTATACCGTTTTGAATGTGAGCACACCTCCATCTGAAATGAATGAAATGTTGATTTTCAACCTGGATATCAATAAGATTTGTGCCTCAGGAGGAAGTGCTTGTAGTTCCGGTTCTGAACTTGGCTCACACGTTTTAAGAGGAATTCAAGCTGATCCAAATAGAGGTGCAGTCAGGTTTTCATTTGGCAAATACAATACTGTTGAAGATATTGAATATGCTGCCCAAATTTTGACCAAAATGTATGCCCAAAAAGAATTGGTGCTTCAATAAAATCTAATCTGGAAATTTCATGGCTATCAGTTCAGCAATCTGAACTGCATTGGTTGCGGCTCCCTTTCTAAGATTGTCAGCAACAATCCAAAGATTAATTCCATTTTCAATAGATTCATCCCGTCTGATTCTTCCTACAAAAACTTCATTTTTCCCATGACTATTTATCGGCATAGGGTAAATATTGTTTTTTGGGTCATCCTGAAGAATTATCCCTTTGGTAGAGGCCAAAAGATCTTTTATTTCTGAAATATCAAATGACTCTTCTGTTTCAATGTTAACTGATTCAGAATGACCTCCTATTACAGGAATCCTAACTGTGGTTGAAGTCAATTGAATAGAGTCATCACTCATTATCTTTTTGGTTTCATTCACCATTTTCATTTCCTCTTTTGTGTACCCGTTTTCCAAAAAAGAATCAATGTGTGGTATTACATTTTGGTCTATTTTATGCGGATAGGCCATTGGGCCGTTTATCCCTGCTCTTTCATTTAGCATTTGCTCAACGGCTTTTACTCCAGTTCCTGTTACAGATTGATATGTAGATACCACAACCCTTTTGATTTTATGTTTTTTATGAATAGGATTCAAAACAAGCACCATTTGAATGGTTGAGCAATTAGGGTTGGCAATAATTAAATCAGTTTTTTCAATTTCATTTCCATTGATTTCAGGCACTACCAGTTTTTTTGATGGGTCCATTCGCCAGGCGGAAGAATTGTCAATAACCACAATACCAGCTTCAGCAAATTTCGGAGCCCATTCCAATGAAGTGCTACCACCTGCGGAGAAAATGGCAAACCTTGGTTTTTGTTGGATTGCCTCTTCCATGCCGATAACCGTAAGATCCTTGTCCCGAAATTGAATTTTTTTTCCAACTGATTTGGGCGATGCCACTACCAATATTTCTTCATTTTTAAGTGAGGATTCTGAAAGCACTTTTAACATTTCTGTTCCAACCAATCCTGTTGCCCCAACTACTGCTATTTTCATGTTTCGGTAAATGTGGCGCAAAGATGCAAAAGAGTTTTTTGTGAAATCAGTCAAAACATTTTTTTCATTCCCGATTTTTTGATTCAAATCGCATTCAGTTTTACATCAAATGAAAAATCCGGTTTTAGTTTTTGGGGCAGGCAGAAGTGCATTTGCTTTGTTGGAGTATTTGAATAATCTGGCAGAAAGGGAAAATTTCAGATTTACCCTTGTAGAAGCTCAACCTGAAATATTAAAGGCCAAATTGCAAGAGCTTCCATTTGCTGATGGCGTATCATTTTCATCATCAGAGCTTAATGATTTTATCAAAGTAGTGGATGGCCATAAAATAGTAATTTCACTTTTGCCACCTCCATTACATCCTCTGGTGGCAAAAGCTTGTTTGGCATCAAATTCCAATTTGCTTACTGCATCTTATGAATCGCCTCAAATGAGAGAAATGGCCGATGAAATAAAGGCTAAAGGATTGGTGTTTATGAATGAATGCGGATTAGATCCTGGCATCGATCACATGTCTGCCATGGAAATTATTCATAAAATTCATGAAAAAGGGGGAGTGATTTCAAAGTTTCATTCTTATTGCGGGGGCCTGGTAGCAGATGCTGACGATGATAACCCTTTTCGGTATAAAATTTCCTGGAATCCCAAAAACGTAGTTCTGGCAGGAAAGGGAACAGCGAGATACATCCAAAACAGTAGAAATTCACTTTTGCCATATCATAGACTTTTTTCCTCAGCCGAAGAAATTGAGGTGAATGGTTGGGGATTATTTGAGGCTTATCCCAATAGGGATTCAGTTCCGTATGCAGAAATTTATGGCATTCCAACTGTTGCCAATCTCAAACGTGGCACCTTGAGAAAGTCTGGATTCTGTAAAAGGTGGAATGCTTTTGTTCAATTGGGAATGACAGATGATGATACAATTTTACAATTTCCGGAAGGTTCAAGCTATTTTGATTTTATAGTCGTTTTTCTTCCGGAGTTTTTAAAAACTGGCTTTGCAGCCCTGGAATTTTTCACAGGCGATTCTGAAATTGCCATGGATTTATTTAAAATGGGGTTTGATCCTGAAAATCCTATGATTTTAAAGAGGAAAATAGGCACTTCTGCCGATTTTTTACTTGATTTGATCGTAGAGAACTGGCGTTTAAAAACCAATGACAAAGACTTGGTGGTGATGGTTCATGAGTTTGAATATTCTCTTGATGGGTTTGATTATCAATTAATTGCCTCATTAGGGCTTGAAGGTAAAAATGCATCCAACACTGCAATGGCGCAAACTGTTGGCCTTCCTCTGGGAATTTGTGCTAAATTGTTGCTAAACAACCAAATTGCTCAAAAGGGATTACTTTTGCCTCTTCGAAAAGAGATATATAAACCAATCCTAAAGGAACTCTCTGAATATGGTCTCCATTTTAAAGAGGTAGCAACCCGGTTATGATAGGTTAAATAGTTAAAATTTAATAAGTGAATATTTTAAATATTATCTCAGTTTTACTTGGTCCAGCAATTGCCTTTTATATTGCAAGTACGTTTAGGAAAAAGTTAAATTCAAGAGATTCGAGTATTTTGATGGTTTGCTTTTTTATGGCTATGGTGACGGTCATACCTTCATTGATTGTAAAATATGCGGCAACCGAGCTTGGATTATCTGAAAAAACCTATTCCTTATTTGGTAAAATAGGTTATTCTATATTTTCAGCTTTTATAGATGAAATCAATAAGTATATAATAATAATTGCATATGCTTACCGCAAGCGAGAGTTTGATGAACCAGTCGCTGGCATTCTGGTTTGTATAATGATCGGACTTGGTTTTACAACGTTTGAAAATCTTTGGCATATCATGGACGATGATAAATATTCCGGAACATGGCGAATGCTAACCGCAATACCCATGTCCATTGTAGTGGCCATAGTTTTGGGATATTATGCCGGACTTAGCAAATATGGATTGGACGCAGATGACCTGAGCTCTTTTGGATTACGGGTTAGAGGCCTTTTAACTGCAGTTTTCTTCCATGCTTTTTATAACTTTTTTCTATTTATGGAGGAGTATAAATCCTTAACTGCACTTATTGTAATTGCATTGATTATCGTAATAATTCAGATAGGTGTAAATTTGTTAAGGGCCAGTAGATTGCATACCAGATTGAAATATAGTCGAAGGAAAAGATCTGGAACAAGTGAGGAGGCGATTTTTTAAATTGACTTTTAGCTTGCTTTATTCCATCCATAATTCTGACTAAAAATCGGTCTTCAGATAAGGTTTCTCAAATTTAATTTTCTGGATTTAACTATTTCATCCTTGGTTTAATTAAAAACTATTAGGTTTGCCCTGCAAATAACAATTGGTCATTTGCACATGAGCTCCATACAGAATCGCTTCGCTTTTGAAGCCCTCACTTACGACGACGTATTGCTTCTCCCGGGATATTCTGAAATCCTGCCAAGAGATACTAATACCCAAACTCTTCTTACGCAGTCAGTTTCTTTAAACATTCCATTGGTGGCTTCTGCTATGGATACGGTTACAGAATATGAATTGGCCATAGCCATTGCTGGTGAGGGAGGAATAGGCTTTATTCATAAAAATATGAGTATTGAGCAACAGGCAGAACAGGTTAGAAAAGTAAAACGTTCTGAAAGTGGGATGATCCAGGATCCAATCACCGTTCAGGAGGATTCATCCCTGGCGGATGTGAAAAAAATAATGGATGATTTGAGAATTGGGGGAGTTCCTGTAATTGATGCAAATGGTTTGTTGAAAGGTATAATTACCAACAGGGATATGCGGTTTGAAAAAGACTACAAAAAACTGGTTGGAAATACGATGACAAAAGAGCGATTGGTAACGGCAAAAGTGGGGATTACCATGGAGGAAGCAGAGTTGATGCTGGATGAATTTAAAATTGAAAAATTGCCGATCGTGGATGCCAACTACAAGCTGGTTGGTTTGATAACGTATAAGGACATCATCAAAAGGAAATTCAGACCCAATGCCTGTAAAGATGGACTTGGAAGGCTAAGGGTTGGTGCGGCAGTTGGGGTTACATACGATTACATGGAAAGAATTGAGGCTTTGAATAAAGCAGGCGCTGATGTGATTGGCGTTGACACTGCCCATGGACATTCAAAAGGGGTATTAGATGCTGTGAGATTGATTAAAAGCACCTGGCCCGATATTCAGATAGTGGCTGGAAATATAGCCACAAAAGAAGCTGCCGAAGCCTTGTCCAAAGCTGGTGCGGATGGAATAAAAGTTGGAGTTGGACCGGGAAGTATTTGCACCACACGGGTTATTGCCGGAATTGGTGTTCCCCAACTTTCTGCCATTATGGAAGCTTCTGAAGGCGCAAAGCCTTACGGGGTTCCAATAATTGCAGATGGCGGCATTCGTTTTTCTGGTGATGTTACCAAGGCTTTGTCGGCTGGTGCTCATTCTGTTATGATTGGTTCTATGTTTGCCGGAACTGAAGAGGCGCCTGGTGAAATGGTGATTGCGGAAGGTAGAAAGTTCAAAACCTATAGAGGCATGGGCAGTTTGGAGGCCATGGAAACGGGTTCTAAAGACAGGTATTTTCAGGCAGGAGAGGAGGATGTGAAAAAACTTGTTCCCGAAGGCATAGTTGGACGAGTACCGTTTAAAGGTAAGGTGTCCGAAGTTATTTTTCAATTGGTAGGTGGCCTGAAAGCTGGAATGGGATATTGTGGAACGGCCACAATTGAGGCACTTCAGAAAGCAAAATTTGTAAGGATTACAGCGGCAGGTGTTCGTGAAAGTCATCCACACGATGTGATCATTATGAGAGAGGCACCTAATTATAGTTCAAAATAAAAGATGAAAATCAATGCTTTGATTATTGGATCAGGGGCCAGAGAGCATGCATTTGCATGGAAAATAAAACAAAGCCCTTTAATAGAAAAAATCTATTTGGCTCCTGGAAATGGTGGTACAGAACGTCAATTTATAAATTTACCAATTGAAACTTTGGAATTTGACAAAATTGCGAAAGCAATTCTGGATCTTGAAATCAAATTGGTTTTGATTGGCCCTGAACAGCCACTGGTGGATGGAATTGTTGATTTTTTTGAAAACCAAACAGATTCCGGATTCAAGGATGTGGTTTTTGTAGGACCCAATAAAATGTGTGCAGCGCTTGAAGGCAGCAAGGATTTTTCCAAAAAGATAATGAATGAAGCCGGAATACCTACCGCAAAAGCGAAGGTGTTTTTTGCTTCAGACTGGCAGAATTTGAAAGCCTATATTGAGAATCATCCACTTCCGGTGGTGATAAAAGCAGATGGACTTGCTGCCGGAAAAGGCGTTGCCGTTTGTACAAATCATGAAGAGGCCATCCAATTTGCTTCATCAGTTTTAATTGAAAAGGAATTTGGAGAAAACAATCAAAGCCTTTTGGTTGAGGAGTTTCTGGATGGCATAGAAGTTTCCATGTTCTTGCTAAGCGATGGTGAAAACTATCAGCTTTTGCCCTCAGCCAAGGATTATAAAAGAATTTTTGACCAGGACAAAGGACCAAACACGGGTGGCATGGGTTCCGTTTCACCGGTCTGGTTTGTGGATTCTGTTTTTACGGAAAAGGTAGAAACCAGAATAATAAAACCGCTGTTTCAAACCATGAAAAAGCATGGCATGAACTACACAGGTTTTCTATTTATTGGCCTTATGAAAGTTGGGCAGGAACCCATTGTAATCGAATTTAATGCACGGATGGGAGACCCTGAAACCCAATCTGTTTTGGCCAGAATAGATGGAGATTTTGTACCAGCCTTATTGTCAATCAAAAACAAGGAATTGTATAAACATCCAATTCGGGTTGTATCTGATTTTGCTGTTACGGTGGTGCATTGTGCTGAAAACTACCCTGAAAAACCTACGAAAGGAGATGCCATCCAAATAGATGCTTCCCTTAAAAATCAGACTGTTTTTCATGCAGGAACCCAAAAATCAGATAATATCCTGTTGACAAATGGAGGCAGGGTAATTTCCTGTACCGGCCTTGGCGGAACCTTAGACTCAGCCACCAGCAATGCCTATGATTTGGCTAAGAAAATACATTTCCGGGGGCAGCAATACCGGTCTGATATTGGAAAAGATCTGATGAAAGAACCGGAGAATTTGTAGAATGTAAATGGCATTTAATTAGAACTAGATGAATAAGCCGGTGAAACCTATAAAACTTGCCATTTAGAAAATGCATTTAAACCTTAGTAGCACTCGCTTAGGAGGGTGGCCAACCTTATTACCTTATTTTGCAAGCCGTTGAAAATAAGGTAATAAGGTTTAGGTATTGGATATGTTGTTTCTACTAAGGTTGAATGCTGGCTTAAAAATGATTTCGAAAATCCATGTTAAAAACTTCAAGAAATTAAGGTTTACTTTTTTGAAGGCACTACCTTGACAAGGCGGCTGATCTATATTGCGAAACTTTTTTCAACAATATTGAATTCAGCGCTTACTTGCAGGCTTTGCATACACATTCAAATTTGAATATAACTTCCACTTTATGAAATCTTTAACAGGTTTTCCATACTTCCTGCTTTTGTTGCTGCTCCTGTCTTTCCGGTCAAGCGATGGTAATCAAAATGAAATATCAAAAGACAACCGTCTTTTGGCTACTTCCTGGTTTGCGCTTTCTGCCGAAAAGGATGCATGTTACCTTCAGGCATACCAATTGGCTGGTTTGCAACTGGAAACCAAGGTTTTGAAAAAGAAAAAAGGCCAAAAACCTTTTGCCATCGTGACAGATCTGGATGAAACTGCGCTCGATAATTCAGCATGGTCAGTAAAGGTTTTGAGAGAGGGCAAGGATTATCCTGACTATTGGTCCGATTGGGAAAAAGCTGCAAAGGCACCCGCTTTTCCTGGTGCTGTAGAGTTTTTTCAAAAGGCAAACCGCCTTAAAGTACCGGTTTTTTATGTGTCTAACCGACTGGCAAAAAATCTGGATGCCACCATTTCAAATCTTAAAAAACTGGGTTTTCCCAATGCAGATTCCAGCCACATACTGTTAAAAACCAGTACATCCAATAAAATTGAACGTAGAAATCTGGTACTGAAAAACCATGACATTGTGATGCTGTTGGGAGACAATCTTGCTGATTTTGATGGCGTTTGGGAAGAAGCAGAAATGGCCAGCCGAAGTACATACGTAAAGAACTTTACCAATGAATGGGGCAAAAAGTTCATCATTTTTCCAAACCCTATGTATGGTGGCTGGAAGGATGCCATCTTTAGCTACAAAAGAGGTTTGAAACCCAATCAGATTGATTCGGTTTGGAATGAAAAATTGGGCCAGTTTTCTTTAAAGGCGGAGTTTTAGGGTATTCCGTAATATGTCAATGCCCGGTACTTTATCAAAGAAGTTTTGAAGCGAGAAGACTCACGCTTTCCTGTCCTGAGAGTTAGCCGCCCCGGCGCTCTCACATCTTTGTAATTCAGAATTAGCATCCTAAAAAAGTGCAATTTTGAATTGCTCTAAGAGCAGGCTGGGTAACTTTAACTGCGCTCGCTATTCGACATTTGCAATGTCGAATCCCCTATTGTAGGAAGGACTGTGTGCGCCTTTGGAGCATTTACAATCCGCAACACACCGTTAATTTGTAAAACTTCTTTTTCTAGCAATTCTGCCCGAAGAGGTTATCATAAAGTAATTTCAAAAAAAAGTAGAGTTGTCGGATTGAAAATCCTATGATCTGGCTTCCCGATTGCAAATCGGGAAGAGCGGAAATGAATCAATTTCAAAAACTTCGGTTTCAATTATTCCGTTTGCTGTTTCAATTTCAACAGAACCAATGCTGTCTTTGAGGTCGTGTCCAAGAAGGTACAATGCATTGCTGTCAATGGTAGTATTGGTAGCACCTGTATCCAATATCATTTTGAGCTCAAACTTGTTATCAACTTCAACATTCACAAGAATGAGTCCACTTTCAGGCTCACGTTTGAACTTGTAGGTCATTTCTTAATGCGATTGAAAATGCCAGTAATTTTTCTGGTTGGTCTGAAAGTTCCTGTATAAATCAGGGTTATTTTATCGAAGTCTGAAGTTTTGTCTCTGCCGATGTAGCAAACTTCCTTTTTGTCCTTGCTATGAAATAGTGGGATACCTGAAAGTACGTCAATTTTGCTTTCGTCCATAATTGGATTTCCCAGCAAGACCCATTCGTCCGGATAAAGGATTTTGATTTCAGAAATATGTAATAGCTGGCCCATTTTACTATTTTTTAAGTCGCAAATTTAACCTTTCTATCTGTCAGTCTCAAGTTTTTAAAGTTTGTCAGAGGCATAAATACCAACGACTGATTTATCAAGGAAATATGGCGTTCTTTTCTCCTTCGAAAGCGGGTTTGATGGGTAAACACTTTGGATTTACTATATTTGGAAAATAGGAGGAATAGACCTACCAGTGAAACCGGGTCACAGACCCTACAATTATTATAAAATCCTTAGAGCGCTTCGCTAACTCAAAGGATAGGGGAGGTTATCATAAAGTAATTTCAAAAAAAAGTAGAGTTGTCGGATTGAAAATCCTATGATCTGGCTTCCCGATTGCAAATCGGGAAGAGCGGATCCGCAACACACCGTTAATTTGTAAAACTTCTTTTTCTAGCAATTCTGCCCGAAGAGGTTATCATAAAGTAATTTCAAAAAAAAGTAGAGTTGTCGGATTGAAAATCCTATGATCTGGCTTCCCGA
>JBIPOE010000100.1:2500-11432 GCA_044379485.1 Catalimonadaceae bacterium | reverse complement strand
CACTATCCACTATCCACTATCCACTATCCACTATCCACTATCCACTATCCACTATCCACTATCCACTATCCACTATCCACTATCCACTATCCACTATCCTACTCCTTCACCTTCAACACAAACTCAGTTTTAACTGCAATCTTTTCGGCAATTTTTACCAAAACCAGAGAAGGCCTTTCTATTTTATGATCCGCCAGAGGCACCTCCATTTCACTTACCAAAGTTGCAGTTTTATCAGAACCAATAGTCAAAGTCCCAGTCATTTCTCTTTCTACCTCAACGCCATGAATTTTTAGCTTCCCTTTGCTCTTTATTGGATACACCCCAGGAGTTTTAAAATCAACAAGAGGTTCCATCTTTCCAGAAAAGGTTCCCTCTGGAAACTTATCAGATTCCATATAATTTTCATTAAAGTGCTCCTCCATCAAACTATTTGGAAATTTAAATGATTTGATTGGCACCTTAAATGCAAGCTGACCAGTTTCAGTATTTATAATTGCCCCAGCTGTTTTGCTATGGGCTTCAATATCCTCAACCGGAGTTTTGGAAAAAAAGTCAATTTTTCCGGTTGAAGTTTGCCAAAACTTTTGCGCATTGGCTTGAAATGAAAAGGCCAAAAGGCCAAGAATTGCTGCTTTTGTAGGTTTCATAGAATATATTGGCTTAAATCCCTGTTTTTTACAAGGATTTTCAACTTCAAATCTACCAATTCACCCGTAATTTCCAAGGATGATCCCAAAGGTAAAAGCTCAGGCATATTGAAAAGGAACTCATTTAACACCTGGCTCAGAATCGTGTGCAACCTTCGGGCCCCTATGTTTTCAACCTGCTCGTTTATAATCATGGCTGTTTCAGCCAATTTCTCTACTGCTTCTAATGTAAAGGTAAGATGCACGCCTTCAGCTCCAAACAATGCCTGATATTGTTTTACAAGGGAATTTTTGGGCTCCAGTAATATGCGGACAAAATCATCCTTTGTCAAATTATCCAACTCTACTCGAATTGGAAACCGGCCTTGTAATTCAGGAATCAGGTCTGAAGGCTTTGCAAAATGAAATGCTCCGGCAGCAATAAATAACACATGATCCGTATTGATAACACCATACTTGGTAGAAACCGCAGAACCTTCAACCACTGGAAGCAAATCTCTTTGCACCCCTTCTCTGCTAACACTTCCACTGGATCCACGCTCAGAACTCGAGGTTACTGCTATTTTATCTATCTCATCAATAAATATGATTCCAGAAGATTCAGCCCTTTTCAAAGCCTCCTCCTTTACATCTTCCATGTCAATCAATCTATCAATCTCTTCCTCCAGCATTGCTTTTCTGGCATCGGAAATACTCATTTTTCTCTTCTTCGGTCCTTTGTGCGCAATGCCACCAAGCATTTCCTGGATATTCATAAGTGCACTCTCATCCATAGGTCCGGCACCCATTATACCAATATTGGGGCTGGCTTTTTTCGAAACCTGGACATCTATTTTTCGATGGTCCAATTCACCTTTCAACAACTTCTCCCTAAACCGCTCTCTTGTTTGTTCATTCTGCTCCACATCCGCCTGACTATGAAGCTCATGGTTCTTTTTACTTTCCTTTAATGGCGGAATCAAAATATCTAGAATCAATTCCTCAACAATACCAGCGGCTTTTTCTTTTACATCATCAGTTTTTTCCTGTTTCACCATCCGTACCGTTTGTTCCATCAGGTCACGAACCATACTTTCCACATCCCGACCTACATAGCCAACTTCAGTAAATTTAGAAGCCTCCACTTTCACAAATGGTGCTTTGGCTATTTTTGCCAGTCTTCTTGCAATTTCAGTTTTTCCAACTCCGGTTGCACCAATCATTAGAATATTGTTTGGCACTATTTCATTTTTTATATCATCGGTAGCGTTCATTCTACGCCATCTGTTTCGCAGTGCAATGGCTACATTCTTTTTTGCTTCATGTTGGCCAATAATGTATTTGTCTAACTCCTGTACAATCTGATGTGGTGTAAGTGATTGAATGTTCATGAATTAATAGCTGATATGTCTTTATTCTTTTGTGATAAATTGTGAAAATCTACAGTTTAAACTAATAAAATGGTTACCACCCGTCCCGGACAATCCCGAATAGGTATAACTTACGTTTATTGGTTTGGTATTGATCATAAAGCCCAGGGAATAGCCAGTTAATCCAGCTCCAGCTTCTGTTCTTAATTCCTTTCTTCTCAAATGGTTATATCCAAAGCGAATATTAAAACTTCTGTGAAGTATAAATTCACCTCCAATGGTGGTGTGTCTGAAAATTTGCTCACTCAGTTTTTTGGTGGGTTTTTCTTCTTTTCCATTGATATCCAGTTTTCCTGGAACCCTAGGATCCAGGTATTGAATGTCGGATTCCTGTATGTAAAACCCTGAAATAGAAAACCGTAAAGGCATGTGCTGCAACTTGTAAGAAATGCTGGCTTGTAGATTAAATGGCAGTGGCATAGGTTGATCTGTATCGAACTTTTTTACAGTTCTGCCTATATTTTTCAAAGCCAATCCAAAGCTAAACTGTTTTACCGGATGCTGGTAATGAACCCCTAAGTCGGCGGCAATTGCATATGATTGAGCTGCTTGAATTTGAAAGCCAATAAATTTCAAAGCACCTCCAAGGTGAAAATTTCCTTTCTTTTGACTAAAACCTATTGCACTCGCATATTGACTTGCCTGAAACCCACCAAGCTTAAAACCTGTATTATCCGTTTCATTCATTTTACCATAATCCAGAAATTGAAGTGTCGCGAAAACATTACCTAATTTTCCAATGGAGTCCGCATAAGCAACATTATATTGGAATATATTGGCAATTGATGGATTTACCGTAAGCCCTAGTGATTTTGCCATTTTGCCATTTACCACGGCTGGATTTCCTGCTACTAAGTGTACATCATCATCCCGTAAAGAATTGTTTACCCCACCTAAGGCAGCCACACGGGCATTGGTTTCCTTGATTAAAAAATCATAAGAACTTCCAAAGTTTTGCGCTCTGGAAACGTATGTTACTGTAAAACAGATAAATAGAAATACTTTTTTTGCTTTCTGCAATATGCTTGAAACTTCGTTTAGGACTGGCAATATAGGGCATTGATTCAAAAGAAAATCATTTTGCATTTGTGCTTATTTCAATTTTAATTTTCTGATTACTGAATTCTATTCTGGTTCTGCATAACAATCTGAATTTACAATTGACTTTCAGTAAATTCAATCAATATTAAAAAAGGATAAATGTAAAAATTTAGGGCGGCTTAACTTGCTATCCGTTCCAATCTTTTTTTTATACTGATTTGCCTTTTTTATAAAGGGAAAATGAAAAAAAGGATTTCCACTACTATCAAGGCCGCTTTGCCCCAGCATCAAACGGGAATTTTCACTGGATTATTTTGCTTGAAACCCATCCGGTAAAAACATTTTTTTTCCAGCTTTTTCCAGGCTATTCACTTTTCCATTCTGATCCCAGCATATTCTTTACATTTTTGCAGCCATGAAAGCCAAGGGACTTTTTTATCTGCATGCCAAAGCAAATTCAAATGAAATAGAGATTCAGATTGATATTCAAGGAATTACCTTTTCCGGACCCCATGTTTCGTCTCAAAATTGGACCTCAGGTTCCTTCACTTTAGAAAAACTAACAGGTGCCGAAAAGTGGATTTTGAGAAATTCAAATCATCCGGACCAAAGCATTTTAGTTCAGGATCTGGATTTTTTAAGGCAAATCAAAACTACATTTCCCCAAACCGCCAAAAAACCAATCCATTCAAGTGCATCCGGTTCAAAATCAGTAGCTTGGATTTCTTTTATGGTTCTGGCAATTCTGGCAGCCATTGTTTTGTTTTTCTGGAAAGGCACGCCACTAATAGCAGATTTTGTGGCCACATCCGTTCCCCAGGAATGGGAAAACAAACTTGGAAACGATTTAATCAAAGAAGTTCTGGCCAAAGAAAAAGTCGATCACCAAAAAACAGCACTCATTCGGAAACTGTATGGCAGATTAAAACCTTTGCCTTCTTCTGGCGAAAAAAATATTCCAATTGAAATAACAGTTGTCCAAAAGGATGAATTCAATGCTTTTGCCATTCCAGGAAGAAAAATAGTTGTGTATTCTGGTGCTTTAAAAAACCTCAATTCATATCCTGAACTATTGGCCCTGCTTGGCCATGAATCGGGCCATGTAGAAGGTCGGCATTCCATGCGAACACTTTTTAGGTCTCTTTCGACCTATGCCCTCCTTTCTTTTTTTGTGGGCGATATTTCAGGAATTGCAGCTGTGTTAATTCAAAATGCGGAATCCATTTATTCCATGAGCTATTCCAGAGAATTCGAAAGGGAGTCCGACCGACAAAGTCACCAATTTCTTTGTTTAAATCGAATCGATCAAAATGGGACCATTCGTTTGATGAAAGCCATGAAAAAACAAGTAGGAGGCCTTGAAAACAAGGAACTTGCATTTTTAAATTCGCATCCTTTAACAGAGGAAAGGATAGAAAATGCCAAACAGGAAATCCTTCAAAATCCTTGCAATGCCTTTGAGTCAGACACCTTGCTTCAATCACTTTTTATTCAGCTCAAAAAGTAAACTTCCAATTTAACCAAAATTAACCCTCTCAAAATCAAGTATAAACAAAATATTTAGCGTGCAAACTCCATATAAAAACCTTGTAAAAACCACTGCTGCAGGCCTCAAACGTGTCTTTGCCGAAGGGCAGCACGCCGAGCAGGTTTTGGAAAGACTATTGGCCAGCGACAAAAGATTAGGCGCCAGAGACCGACGATTTATTGCCGAAACCTTTTACGACCTTGTCCGCTATTGGCGTCAGTTGGAAGTATTAAAAGTTCGCCAGCAAATCCCAGACGAGGATGATTATTTTCTTTTGGTCTGCCTCTGGTTGGCCCATAAAGGATATGATTTGAACCTATGGCCGGAGACTGTCAATTGGAATTTCGGTCTTTTACAGGAGCAAATTACAGGTGAAACCAAGATAGTCGCTTCCTATCCGGATTGGCTTTGGGATTTGGGCGTTCAGGAAATAGGGGAGGGCTGGTCCAAAGAAATACATGCACTCAATCAAACTGCACCTATATATATACGAGTCAATAGCCTGAAATCAAATCCACTTGAAGTAAAGGAAATTTTAAAAATTGAAGGAGTTGAAGCAGAGCTTTTACCAAACCACCCCGATGGATTAAAATTGGTAGGCAGAACAAATGTGATCAGGCTTGGCTCATTTAGAAAAGGCCTGTATGAAGTGCAGGATGCCGCTTCACAAAAAATAGCTCCTTTTCTTCAAACAGAGCCTGGCCAATTGGTAATCGATGCATGCGCAGGTGCCGGGGGAAAGTCCTTGCATTTGGCAGCATTGATGGAAGATCAGGGCAAAATTGTGTCCATGGATATCGAAGGCTGGAAACTGGAAGAAGTCAAAAAAAGAGCCAGCAGGGCAGGTTTGAAGTCCATCACCACAGAATTCATCAAAGGCAATAAGACCATTAAATTTTGGGACCAAAAAGCAGATAGGGTTTTGCTTGATGCCCCTTGTAGCGGTTTAGGCGTATTAAGACGCCACCCAGGTACAAAATGGAAACTTCAACTATCAGACTATGATGATGTTCGGGAAATTCAGGCAGAAATCCTGGATAGTTATAGTAGAATGGTTAAGCCAGGCGGAAAGTTGGTATATGCAACCTGCAGCCTTATGCCAGGCGAAAACGAAAATCAGGTAAAGGAATTCCTTTCCAACCATTCAGAATTTGAATTGGAAGAACAACACCGCACATGGCCATCAGAAGGCTGGGACGGTTTTTTCATGGCTAGAATGAAAAGAATAAAGTAAGTGTTTTTCCGGAAATCACGGACTTTTAAACCCCTTAATGTTATGAATTCCAATTGGATAGGATTTAATTCTAGCCTGGATAAATGCGTCTTTCTATTATTTTTAGAAATCAAACAGGCTAAAATTAAATTTTATATCCTCAAACAATAGGGCTGACATTTCAGGCTTTAGGCTATTATATCGGGCCAGAAGGGGTTATTTTCAATAGGTACGAAAAGTTTCGTTTTCTTAAGAACTTAAAAGTCACCGACAATTTAAGACCTATGTTTTTGGTGCTTGAATGATTATTGAAAAAAAATAAAAAAATATTTTGTTTAAAGTTATAAATAAAGTCCAAAACTATAAAATGTATTTGTCTATGTTTTTTGGATTCTTGTCTGTTAAAAAATGAATTATATGGGTCGCTTTACAATCAGCCTTAAAACTCTTTAAATGTTCGATTTATTTTAATTTTAAATGTTTAGTTCAGTTATTAGGAAATATTTTTAATGTTTATAAAACAATTTTTAACGATCCAAAGTTCTCTAAGAAAATTTTTAACAAATTAATTAAAAAGTATGGTTTTATTAGACATTATGAAGATACCGGTAGATGATCCGGTAGCATTCACATTCTTCACTGGTTACATGGCCATGTTGGCCGCATCTGTTTTCTTCCTGTTCGAAAGATCACAGGTAGATGGTAAATGGAAAACTTCTTTACTTGTTTCTGGTCTGATAACAGGTATTGCTGCCTTCCACTATTATTACATGCGGGATTACTACATGGCTACACATGAAACCCCAACTGCACTCCGGTATATTGACTGGACACTTACGGTACCTTTAATGTGCTTGGAATTTTACTTGCTGCTTAAACCAGCAGGTGCCAAGTCTTCGTTCATGTGGAAACTTATTGCCGCATCTATTTTAATGTTGGTTGCTGGTTACATCGGTGAGGCTTTCACAGATGGTAGCACTGCACATTCTGTGAAATGGGGTGTAATCTCAACCATTGGTTATGTCTACATATTATATTCTGCTTGGGCTGGAGAAGCTCACCAAATGGCTGCCAAAAGCGACAATCCAGCTGTTAAAAGCGGAATAAGAGCACTAGCTTGGTTCGTTTTGGTAGGATGGGCAATTTATCCTATTGGTTACATGGCAATGCCAGGTGGTTGGTTAAGTGGTGTTTTCAGACCTACAGATTTAGATTTATTTTACAACGTAGCAGATGCTATTAATAAAATAGGTTTTGGTTTGGTAGTGTACGGAATTGCAATTTCTGATTCAAAGAAAACGGTAGCTGCGTAATTTAACCAGCATATATTTTGGGGGTGGAATAGAAGTATTTCACCCCCTTTTTGTTTACAAGATCTTATTCCCACACCAAATTTAACCGATAATTGGCCTATGTCTATGTATGACATTGTTTTTTCTGGTTTTGGAACAAGTACTTGTTTGCTTCTTATTGAGATGGAAAATAAGAGTTTACTCGATGGTAAAAAAAGTTTGATTATAGACCCAAGCACCAAATTAGAAAATGACAAAACTTTCTGCTTTTGGGCCACGGAAACTGATCCTATCGTACAAGAACTAAAACACATCATATCTCACAGTTGGAATAAAATTCAGATTGATAGCGCTCCAGCCTCAACCATATCTCCGCTCAATTACTACCACATCAAGAGCATAGACCTATTCAATGAGGCAAAAGCAATTCTCCAAAAGCACCAGATCCGCCATCTCACTGCATCGGTTAAAACCATCTATAAGGAAGAATCTTTTAAAGTCGAAACAAATGACAATCAAGCCTTTGAGTCAAACTGGATCTTTGACAGCCGACCACCAGATCTTTCTTCGGTCCAAAAAAGCACTTCATTTTTATACCAATCGTTTATTGGTTTTAAGGTAAAACTTCATTCTTCAGAATTTGAAAGTTCGACCTATAGAATGATGGATTTTGAGATCCCTCAGGGAGACTCAACTCAATTTATGTATGTTTTGCCATATTCGAAATCCACAGGTCTGGTTGAAATGACCCGATTTGGCAAAGAAAGAATAACGGAAGAAAAAGCAACGGCAGAATTGAACATATACATAGCTTCAAATTTTGGTGATTTTGAGGTCTTAGAGATCGAAAGAGGAGTCATACCCATGAGTCCTATGATTCCACAAATGGGTTTGGTTGATAAATGGGTAATGATTGGAACCCGTGCAGGAAATGTAAAACCAAGCACAGGTTTTGCATTTAAAAACATGTTTCTACAAGCAAAAGAGATTTGTGACAATCAAAAGCTAAATCACCCACATATAAAGCAAAAGCGTAGATTTGTTTTGTACGACCAGCTTTTGCTTATCATCTTATCTCTTTGGCCAGATTTGGGTAAACCCATTTTTCAAAGATTGTTTACCATCCAAAAGCCAGGGTTCATTTTAAAGTTCCTTGATGAGAAAACAACAGTATGGGAGGAAGCCCATTTATTCTCCAGGCTGCAAATCTTTACTTTTTTAAAGGCCTTTGTTTATTGGTTTTTTATTGAACTAAAACGGTTTAAATCGTTAAGCATACTGTTATTAATCTCCATGCTATACATTCTTTTGGATAAAACCAGCGCTCTTTCAACGGAAAATCTCGCTTATGGATTGTTAATAATTGGCCTTTTTGCGGTCGGAATTCCCCACGGCGCCTTGGATAATCTTGTTAGTGGCCTCAAAAATAAAAATCAAAACGTATGGGTTTTTTCTCTGGCCTACATCGGTTTAATGATTCCCATTTTCCTGATTTGGAATTTATTGCCGCTTGCTGGGCTTGTTTCCTTTCTTTTATATTCTGCATGGCATTTTGGTCAAACCGATATGGTTCAATGGAAAATCCACAATACTTTTTTAGGCCTTATTTGGGGCACCTTGTTTCTTGGTTTTCTATTACTATCCCACTTAAATGAATTCAATCAGGTATTGTTGTATTTTAAAATAGCCCCAATTAAAGACTCGCCAATCTGGAATTATCTAACTTCCTTTTTTCTCCTCGTTTCAATGGGATTAGCAGCTTATCACAAATCTAGGGAATGGTTTTTTATGATCGTTTT
>JBIPOE010000166.1:0-42062 GCA_044379485.1 Catalimonadaceae bacterium | reverse complement strand
GGGCCCCTCCGGGGCCCCTGGCGCGGGCGCGGGCCCCTCCGGGGCCCCTGGCGCGGGCGGCGCCAAGGGCGGCGCCAAGGGCGGCGCCAAGGGCGGCGCCAAGGGCGGCGCCTCCGGAAACGACAGCGACGCCTCCGGAAACGACAGCGACACCACGGTCGACGACATACCACCGTACGCGTACCTGAAGTACACGCAAGTGCTTGCGCCTGGACAGGAGCCGCGTAATCTCGGGGACATGCCGTTGGTTATCGCGCTGAGGAAGGATGTGGTGAAGCTCGGTCGGCTGAAGGAGAACAAGAATATTGACCATAGCGATCAACCGCTCATGGTGTCGCGCCTGCACGCGACGATCAAGTTCCGCCGACGCTCAGGTAAGTGGCGTCTGTATGACAATGGAAGCAAGAACGGCACGCTTCTCCAGCGGAAAGACAGTGAATCCGCCACGCGCGTGTCGGAAGCGTCGCTGAAGCACGGCGACGTGATCACTTTCGGAGGCGCGGTCTCGACCGAGGTCGGCGAATCGCCGGCCGAAAACGCGGTCAAGAGCATATACACGTACAAGTTTATTACGTGAGCGCTGAGGTTTAGGATGGAGGGTTTAGGTGTCATTAGGATGGCGCCCGGCGTGCGCAAGTAGGATTGCTGGTTTTGTAATTGACAGTAATAAAGACACGAATATCGTGTATTGCAAAAAAATATTGTGACTGAGTTGAGAGGTGAGGGTCGTGTCCCCCATGCGATGGATCACACGCGCCACGTGCAAGTCGAGGCGCGTGTAGAGCACGAGACTGAAGACTATGACGAGGACAATCCTTACAAGATCGACATCGACTGGACCCCCGTGCGCGCTGTGCCCGTGATGACAAAAATGAGCAAAGAAGTGGACGTGGCGGCGTTCGACGCCTTGGAGGACCGTGGAGGCGCCGCGCCGCCGCGCTGGGTCCCGTGGGCGCGCGGTGAGTACGACCCCGAGGTGCACGGCTGCTCGTCGGCCTTGCGTAAGAGAGCGTAAAAAATAGAAGAAGGTAGCCGAGCGCGCGGGCGCGCGGGCGCGGGCACCATGCGTCCCGGGAAGTATGTACTTCTAGCGTGCGCTGTGTTTGGCTTACTTTCGACGAGCGGCGCGGTCGAGCTCACGCGAGACAACTACGATGAAATGACGGCGGGCAAGAGTGTCCTGCTCAAACTGTACGCCCCATGGTGAGGCCTAAACCTAACCTAAACGTGGCAGAAGTGTTTCACCGAATATTTACTAACTGATGCGGCGCAAACCTAAACCTAAACCCAAAAATACCTTGCTGGTGGTGAATCAGGTGTGGCCATTGCAAGGCGATCAAGCCGGCATGGGACGCGCTCATGAAGCAGTACGAAGGCCACGCTGACGTGCTTGTGGGCGAGAGTGACTGTACGGCCGCCGGTAAGACCCTTTGCGAGGACATGCAGGTGCAGGGCTACCCCACGCTGAAGTACGGCGACCCCGCTTCGCTCACGGACTACCAGGGCGCGCGGGACCTCGAAGGACTCAGGAAATTCGCGGACTCGGAGCTGCGCCCGGTGTGCTCGCTTGCGCGCATCGACCTTTGTGACGCGGCGCAGCGCGAGCGCATTGAGGAGTTGCAGGAGCTGTCGCCGCTTGAGCTTGCCGCCGAGATAGCGAAGAGCGAGAAGGAGCTGGCGGAGCTGGAGACGAAGTTCAAACGCGACGTTGAGGAGCTGCAGGCGGATTACAAGGCCCTGCAGGACTCGAAGCGCGACGCGGTGGCGGAGGTGCGAGCGGGCGGGCTCGGGCTGATGCGCGCCGTGCAGGCGGCGGCGCGGCGCGCGGGCGCGGGCGCGGCGGCGGCGGCGGACGCGGAGAGTGCGGCCGAGCTCTAGGCAGCGCTTTCTGGTGTGCGCGGGCGCACGCGCTGGTAGCGGGCTCGGGTTGTGCGGGCGTATGCATATGGAGTTTTTGATTACAATTGTTTTATTATTATCTAGGTTTCACTCCGGATTCGAAAAAATCGCCAAGGAAAGCAGTACTGTTTGATCTCGATATTACGAAGATACATAGTTTCTTGTATTGATGATCAGTCATGAATCCTTGTTTTCTTATCAGTGAGTCTGTGACGGGGTGACGCATTGTGAACGTGACTTTCCAAACCGGGCCACACGATCCGTCGACTTTGGAACTGACAATGGGCATATCGGGTTCCCCCTTGAAGTAGAACTGGCCAGAGTGATATGCGATTGTATCCATGTTGCTGGGATCTTGTTGAAAGGTTATGAAATTGTTGCCATTGTATGCACCCTCCATGAAGAAAAAATCGACCGTGTCGCGCGCCTGGCCCTGCGACGCATTCGCGCTATTTACGCGGTCGATCAAAGTGTTGATTGCCATCTTCAGATTCTCTACGCGTGGTTCAATATCGTGGATATCGACCATGTAATTGTGGTACGACATGTCGCGGTGTATGGTAAATACGTTACTCTATAATTTTTGCACGCTGCGCGGTGCTTATATAGTGTTTGTGTTATTAAAAAGGCGGAGGACATGGCAGCCGACAGGCCCGACTTCGACTACGCCAACATACCAACAGTGTACCATCTGCGGGAATCCGCGTAGAGGACTACGCTAGTGGAATATGAATGGAATATGAATGATTCGCGACTGTTTAATTTAAGCGGAAGACACGGTGCGTGTGCGAGACCGCGCCCGCGCACGTCGAACAGCGGATTTTTAAATCGTGCAAAGCGCACGGCGCGCACTCAATGCAGAACTGCATGTGGAAGCAGGGCGCGACGGCGCACGTGCGCGGCGCGGCGTGACAGCGCGCGCAGGCGCCGCCGTCGTCGAGGATCTCGTGCACCGCGTTGCTCTCGCTGCAGCACAGAGGACACGCGCCGGTCTTCCCGATGACGCTGGCAGCGCAGGCCGCACACACGCAGCGGTGGAAGCACGGGCTGAAGGCGACGGTGGCGGGCGCCGCGAGGCACACGCAGCACTCGGGGGGCTCCGGCGCCTCTCCGTCGCCAGGGGCCGCTGAGGAGCCCCCGTTGTCGCTCTCGAAGCCGAGGTCGGTTGGTCCCGCGGCCTCGGGCGCGGCCTCCGCCGCGCGCGCCGCGCGCGCCGCGCGCCGCGCGCGCGCCCCGCGGACCGCGCGCGCGCCTGGTTCAAAGTCGGGGCAGAGTTCTCGGCTCGCGCGCAGCGCGTTGTCCTCGAGCTCGCGCGTGAGGCCCGCGAGCGCCTCCTCGACGGCGCTGCGCATGCGCGAGAACGAGTGCGGGACGCCGCAGGCCTGCGCGCCGGGGGCGCCGGGGCTCGCGCCGGGGCTCGCGCCGGGGCCCGCGCCGGGGCTCGCGCTCGCCAGCGCCAGGTGCCTGCGCGCCGCTTGCAGATCGCGCGTCTCGAGGTAGCACGACGCCAGCATGATGTGGTGGCAGAGCAGCTGCGCGCTCGGTGGTGGTGGCGATGTGCCGAGGATCGATGGTGCCGATGACGATGGTGACGATGACGATGAAGGTGATGACGATGAAGGTGACGAGGATGATGACGGGAGCAGCGCGCGCACCGCGTCCTCGAGCAGCGCGATGGCCTCGGCGTGACGCTCCTCCGCCTTGAGGCAGTCGGCGAACATGAGCTTGGCGGGGATCCCGCTGCGGTCGGCGTCAGAGAGCGGCGGCATCGTCTCCAGGAGCCGGAACATGTCGATGGCCTGCTCGTAGCACCCGCACATCGCGGTCGCGTGCGCGCAGTAGAACAGCGCGACGCACTGCATCTTGTTGAGCTGCATGAAGGACTGGCCCCACACGGCATCGGCGTACTTGATGCACTCCTGGTACAGGCCGTTGTTGTAGCACACGATGGTCATCATCATGTAGGACTGCATGGGTCGCGGCGAGTCCCCGAACGTCTGGTACAGGTCGAAGGCCTTGTTGCAGAGATCGAGCGCGGGCTCGCGGCGGTCGAGGACCATCAGGCACAGTCCGGCGAGCACCATGAGCTCTGGGATGAACATTTCGTCTGTCTCGGGCATCCAGATCAGCGCGCCGGTGTCGTAGCTGTCGATCACGCACATCTGCTTCTCGGTCACGCACATGTACTCGGTCTCGTGCGCCGAGTGCAGGCAGAAATTGAAGCAGAGAAGCGCGACGCGCGTCAGGTCCAGTGCGCGGCACTGGACCTGACGGTCCTCCTTGCCCGTGTTCTTCGCATCGGTCGAATAAGGATCATCAACAAGCGCCCACTCGTGGCCCATTGTGCGGTAGTACTTGCCCATGTTGCTCACCACGGTGACCAGCGCCCACTCGACCTCCACGCCGCTCGTGGCGAGCATGTACAGCGCGTGCTCTGCGGTGCGCACGGCTTCGTGCGTGCGCTTCTCCATGAAGTAGCAGAACGAGAGGCGGTCCAGAATCTGCCCGAGGGCCATGCGGAAGCGCCTGCCGGCGCCCATGTAAACGACCGCCGCGACGCGCAGGTGCTCTGCCGCTTCCGAGTACTTCTCCTGCTCAAAGAGACTGTCTCCCAGACTGACGCACTCCGGGATCAGCGCCGGCACCTTGTCGCGAAACTTGACGGCGTTGACGCGGTCCCCGGCGAGGAAGAGGCTCTGCGACGTGTTGAGCGTCAGGACGAGCTTCTTGAACTGCCGCCGCCCCGCGCGCACGCGCTCCATGAAGTCCGAGTAGTCCGTCGACTTCTCGACCATGGCGCAGAGCAGCGGGAGGAAGTTGCTGTCCTCGGCAGGGAGCGTCTGCTCCAAGGCGCGCGCATCCGCGCGGGCGATGTTTCGGTCCTCGGCGGGGATCGTCTGCAGCCAGGCGCGCGCCTCCGCGCTCCGGGCATACGCAAGGCCGCGCGACTCGCCGCTGCCGGGCGCCGCGGAGGGGCCGGGCGCCGCCGAGGCGCCAGGCGCCGCGGAGGGGCCCGCGCCCGTGACGGCGCGCATGTGCCCGGGGTGCGCGAAGAGCGCGATCACGAGCGCGTCGTGCACGTAGCAGCCGGTGTCTGGGTGCAGGGTCCAGCCCGGCGGGAGCGCGGGCGGGAGCGGGGGCGGGAGCCTGGGCCCCAGAGGGGCCCCTGCGGGCGGGAGCGCGTGCGTGAGGCCGGCGGCCTCGAACTCGGCGGGGCCCGGGCGCGTGCGCCGCGCGGGCGCGTGCTGGAGGAGAGCGGTGGACATGGCAGAGTGATCCCGCGAGGCTGGGCTCGGCTTTTACGGGCAGGTTGGGTCGGTGAACTTGGGCGCCCCAACCTTCGTAGTGCGATTTGCCCGCGTTTTTTTGTTTTATAAGAAATTATTTGGATCGATGCACGAACCTTGACGGTGCCAGCTAATGTTATTGATTTTGTGATTGACACCATCTATCGTGCACGGTGCGGGCCGGTGGGGTCGTCGGGCTGCCAGTCGGCCTTGTTGCGCCACCAGTCCTCTCGAATGCGGTCATCGTTGAAGCATCGACAGAGACTTAACCAGGCCAGCTCCGCAGTGGTCTTTCCATGCACAAAAAAATTGTGTTGGCCATGCCTGCGGAAACCAGCCCGATCCTTCTCGCGGTTGAGCTCAGCGTTTCGTATCAATCTCAGTAACAAATAATCATTGTGCCAATAGGTCCTGTTGTCATTCTCAGAGGGCACATACAACCTGTTCGTCCGACTCGGGTTATTCCACCACACTTCAAACTGTCCCCGCTCAAAGTAATCGTCAATGGCCGTTTGTATTCTCGCCTTCAGTCTTGCGAGCTCGCCCTCGCGCACGACCTCGTCAAGCGCAAGTTCCTCGTCGACCGTGTGTGTGTAAGTTTCGAGATACTTCGAATGCTCGTCGTCGCCTGGGAAACCCGGCGCCTTTGCTGTGGTAGTTAAACATTTCAATTCGTCTTCTATTTTTTGAGCACTCTCACCCGTGTGTTTGCTGTACAAGGTTATTGCACGAGAAATGCGATTATTACATGGGAAGCCATTCGTTTCGCTGTGGACCATGTACGGATTCCCGACGCTGAGTGGCAAATAGCTTTTTGTGTGCACTGCGGCGGTGGACATGCGAAATGACTGTTTAATACACAAACGCTAAAAAGTGCTCTTGAAATAAATTTATAAACGAAACGGGCTCCGGATGGTAGCGCCCCAACTTCCGGGGAGGCTGACGTTTTTTCCCTATATAATATACGCCCGCGCAGCGGGAGTGGCGCATCCAGGAGCATGCTCGGCAGCGTGCGCACGCCCTCGCCCGAGCGCGCGCAGGGGCGAGATGATGATGTCTTTTCTGCCTTTTCTGCAAGGGCCTCTGCGGGGCCCGCCGGGGCCCCTGCGGTGCCTGCGGGGCCTCCTGCGGTGCCCGCCCCCGGCGCCCCGCGCAAGCCGCGGCCGCGCGCGGCGCGGCACCGCGACATCCACCGGCGCGTGGTGCGGCGGCTGCACAGCGCGCTCGAGGCGCTCGCTGGCGCGGGCGCGGAGCGCGCGGAGGGCGCCGAGGGCGCGGAGCACGGCGCGCGCGCGGAGAGCGCGGAGGGCGCGGAGCCCGGCGCGACGATGTCTGCGGAGGACGCGCTGTGCGGATGCACGGCCGCAGTCGAGGAGGCGAAGAAGCTTGCGCGGCGCTTCGGCGCGATGGCGCGGGCGCCGAGCTACACGCTGCTGAGCGAGACGCTGCACCTCGAGGCGGTCCGGGCGGAGGCGCGCGTCGCCGAGGAGCTCGAGCGCGCGGCGGCGCGGGCGCGGGCCCCTCTAGGGCCCCGCGGGCCCCTCTAGGGCCCACGGCGCGGGCGGCGGAGGTGGCGGTGGTGGTCATTCGTATTTAAGAGTAGACGGGAATGGCTAATACCAACTTAGCATGCTGGGCTGAGTTATGGACCAAGGATCTGGACAGGGCTCTGAAACATCGTGTTGATGCGGGGTACATTTATGACGATCCCAACTGTGATGTGGAAACCCAAATTTCGATTCGATTTCTGCCGTTCGAAGAATTAGATGAAGTGTATTTATGCGAGCCACTAAAATACGACGTGCAAGCTTCCCTTTTGTATCGGTATGATGACAAAAAAACAAGAGGGGACAATTTAGCGGTTCTGGATAGACAAATTAAAAAACGGTATGCACGTATTTTTGAGGCATGGAACGGGAAGCATAAGAAGTTTCAGCTGGTGATGGTAAAGAAACATCCCGATCACATTAGCACATACGATACGGGTCTGGACAAAGTAAACACGGGCAACATGTCTGAAATCAAACAGTTCAAAAATCAAAATTTTCGTCTCAAACATGAGAATTATGATTTGCACGTAAAAGTCGGTAGTTGCCAAGAGAAGATCAATGAACAACATATCGCCATTTGTGATTTGGAAAAAGAACTTAACACTTATAAGACACTGGCAAATTTAGAGAACCAAAAACGTTTGTTCTTTGAACTAGAAGAGCTGAAGCAGAAGAATAAAGTTAAGGAATTCAAAATTCAAGAACTTCAGACAGAAAATGATCGTTTGAAGTCTAAATACAATGACCTGAAAACAAAACATGAAGCCATGTTCGCAGAGCCTCCTGGAGGCGGGTCTAATTCTCCAACAAATTACGAAGAGGAAGACAAAAGGTGGAATATACCTTCTCAGTATCATGTCGATGAGAAAGTTCAGGGTAAAATCTATGGAGCAGGCTTCCGCTAGGAAATTTGGACGAGGCTGGCTCTTCCCCGAACGCGCATGGCGCGTGTACAGTATCAAATGTAAAAACACGCTGGCCTGGAAGTAAGCCTCAGGCGGCGGGCGGCGGCGCGCCGCGCGGGGCCTCGCGCAGAGCGCGGCGGGCGGGCGCGGCGCAGACGTCGCCCGCGAGGATCTCGAGGTACTCGTGGACGCTGTTGCGGACCTGGTCCTGCACGGGCGCGTCGATCATCTTGAGGTACCACGGGAGCTCGAGCGCGAACTCGGCGCTGAGCGAGACGGTGGCGGTCTCGGGCTCGGCGGCCGCGAAGACCTTGATCTCGAGGCTGTCGAGGAAGGGGATGTTCTGGATCGTGGCGGTCTCGCGCATGGTGCGGCCGTGCGTGCAGACGCGCTTCGCGATGGCCATGCGCATGCTGTGCTTCTTCCAGTACACCATCAGGATGTTCGGGACGTTGACGCTGGTGTCGTACTCGGCGCGGGAGCAGTTGGTGTCACCGGGCGGAGCACCGGGCGGAGCACCGGGCGGAGCACCGGGCTCCGCGGTGAAGCGCCAGTTGCGCACGTCGTGCGTGTGGCTCCACGTGTTGGCGAGCGCGAAGAGCGCGTCGGAGTCCGTGGACCACGGTTTGAAGGGGCAGGTCTTGAGGGCGGAGACGTAGACGGTGGTCGCGCGCGCCGGGGGCGGCAGGGCGAGGGCGAGGGCGAGCGCGGTGATGTGCATGATGATCGTACGGGTAGGCGGGGCGCGCGCCATGGCGGGGCGCGTTTATATACTCTTTCCATACTTGTCAGAGCGCTGTCTGCGAGAAATTCGCAACGGGCGCACGGGCGGCGAAAAAACATCGGGCTCGAGCGCGGCGCGAAGTCGGCCCCCCCCATCGTACCGCAAGCCGAGCGGCGCCGCGCGCTGACTTTCGATGGCCGAGGAGCTGCTGCGGCGCATGGCGGCGCTGGAGGCGCGCGTGCACGCGGGCGGGGCGGCCTCGCGGCGGCTCGTCGAGCTCGAGGAGGACGTGCACCGCTACTACTCGGCGTTCCTCGAGCTCGACGGGGTGCTCGGGCGCATGGCGGCCGCGCAGCGCGGGCTGGCGGCGGGCGTCGAGGCGCTGCAGGCGCAGCAGGCGCAGCAGGCGCGCGGCGCGCGCGAGGCCGAGCGCGCGGCGCGCGAGGCGCGCGCGGCAGAGCGCGCGGCGCGCGCGGCGCTGCCGAGCCCGCTGGAGGCGCGGCTCGCCGGGTTCGAGGCGCGGCTGGCGGGGCTCGAGGCGCGCGGCGCGCTCGGGGCGCGGCGGCTCGCGGAGCTCGAGGACACGACGGACCGCTACTACAACGTCTTTCTCGAGGTCGACATCGTCGTCGAGCGCGTCGTCGCGTCGCAGCACGCGCTCGTCGAGAGCGTGCTGGCGCTGCGGGCGGGCTCGGCGGGCTCGGCGGGCTCGGCGGGCTCGGCGGGCTCGGGGCCCTCCGGGCCCCCTGTGGCGGGCTCGGGCCCCAGAGGGGCTCCGGGCCCCTCTGGGCCCGCTGCGGCGGACTCGGGGCCCTCTGCGGCTCCGGGCCCCTCTGGGGCCCCTGCGGCGAGCGGGGGCGCGTGGAGAGGGAAAATGTGTCTCCATAATCGAAGAGCGTATCGGTGCAAACAGTGCAATGGGTCTTAATTTACACAAAATAAATGTCACCATGAATTGTTTTGACGAAGGCACCCAGCCGGGTGACTTGGTACTAAATTAAAATGATATAGTAAATAAAAATAAAATTCTGTTCGAATCAGGGCAATTTTCATGTGAAAAAAGAAAATGGCAGAGGTGCTGCTTAAAATCGCGCAGAATGTCTCCATTCGCGGCATGAATGTGAACGGCGATTATCTCTTCAGTGTATTAGACTTAATCAAGTACATCTGTCCAGGATACAGTTCCATCTACGCACCAACGCTGTGGTATCGTCTGATTTCAAACAATTCGAATGAAGTGACCGAAATCATGCCAACATGGCAAAACCTGAAATTCAAGGGGCGTGGGCAAAGAAACACACCCTGTATGACCATCCTTGGGCTCCAGAAGCTGCTGCTCATGCTCGGCAGCAAGGCGACAGTCGAGTTCCGTGACCGTGTTTTGGAATGCTTCCACCGAGTGCTCGCTGGTGACCACACTTCAATCCGCGAAATCAAGGCGAATCCGGCGCAAACCCTGTCGGTGCAGCCGATGGAGCGCGCGGAGACGGGCGCGCCGGTGCAGGGGATGCTTAACCCGCGCTGCGAAGGAACACTTGCGACCGATACGAAACTCGCAGACCAGGGCGCGGAGATCCTCGTCAAAACTGTGAAGAGGACCTATCAACACCAGCGCGCTCTGTACGAGTTCACCTTTGCCTGCTTTCAAGCCGGCGACGTGGCTGAGACCATCGGCATCGACACAACCAAGATCGACAACTTCATTCCGTCCACCCTCGTCATGAAGATCGTCGACGGTCCTGAGCAGTTCCCGGACTTCATAGGCTTGTGGGACGCGGGCGAAGTGGTGATGGCCTTCGGAGGGGCGAAAGTGTTTGTGAACAAGGCAGTTGTCAAGAGGGCTGTTATCGGAACGACTATCGATGACTACAAGTCCCGCAAGGAATTGCTATGGCCATATGATAATGTAAGTTAACTAATTTTTGTACTGCCCATTTAGGGGCAGTACAAATATTTTGTACTGAACATTTATGTTCAGTACTATTTTTTGTACCAGGTACTAATATTTGCATCTGATTTGGTTTTGGATTTTTGCTCATGTTTGATGTCGACAGGGGACATATCGCACAGACGTCTTTATGAATAACAGGGACATCGTCAAGTTCGCCATGATCAAAAACATGCCCGGTATCCTCGATGAGTCTGCTCGGCTCCATGTCGGCGTCAAGACGGGCGACGCCGGCGTCATGGGCGAGCTCCTGCAGGCGGCCTGCGACCCGAGCGCGGGGCAGCAAGCGCTGCAGGCCGGAGAGGCCGTGCAGCAGCCGTGTCTTGCGGAGGAGCGCCGGTTCGAGCTGAAGCGCAAGGCAGATTATTACGAACTTGAGCTGGCAGAGCGTCATCTGCAGGTTGAAGAGCGGCAGATAATACTCCAGAAGCAGAAGCTCGAGCACGTTGACCACTTTATAGAGACCATGACCCGGGTCAACCCCGACTGGCGTGCGGACGCGCGGCTGACGGTGCAGGTGCAGGACCTGCTCTGTGCAGCTTTTGTGACCGAGCAGCGGCTGGTCACTGCACAGGGCTCTGCCGCGCCGGAGAACGTGGTCGCGCCGGAGGGTCCTGGTGCGCCGGACTGCGCTGTCGTACCGGAGCGCCCTGGGGCGCCAGAGAGTCATGTTGTTTCGCAGTGCGCTTTGGCTCTGGAGAGTGTCATGGCATCCGAAAGCGCTGCGGCGGCGCGGCTCGAGAGCGTCTCGCTGGCGGTCCGCGAGATGATGCACACCGTGAAGCTGCGCCTTGAGATGCTGACACCGGACGCTGTGGCCAAAGTCTCTGCCGGAGACTCCGGCGCTGTGGCCAAAGTCTCTGCCGGAGACTCCGCCGGTGTCTCCGCCGAAGCCTCCGGCGCGGGCGCGGCGGGCGGGGGCGATGCGCCAGGCGCGGTTCCGCAACAGCGTGGCGCGTGGAGAGGGAAAATGTGTATCCACCGGCGCCGCGGTTACAGGTGCAAGCTTTGCATTAAGGCCTAGTATAATTTGCAGTGATTGAACCAAAAAAACTCCCTATTTTGTTTCTGCAAGAACAAATAAAAGACATCATCATCTTAATTTCCGCGTTTTGACCCAATCACCCGGCCGTCATCATCTTAATTTCCGCGTGTTCGCGCGCTTTCGGCGTTCCCGTCTCGGAGGATGCCCCTTGAAGAGCTGGGCTTCATGCTCGCGATCTGGCTCGCGTGGGCTGGTCAGCTCGCGCACATGGCGCTCCTGAGCGAGCGCGAGGACGAGTAGTGCGCGGCGCGGCGCGCCGCACCGCGCAGGGTCTTGCGACGGTTTCTCGATTGTAATAAAGAACGCTGAGTGTGTCTTTCATAAAAGCGCGCGATACCATATATAACAGTCTCGGAAGAACATGGCGTCGGGGGGCTTCTTCTCCAGTTTGAACGGCGATATTCGCTTCACAGACTCTCTCATAAATGGCCCAGGGCCGCTCCCCACGGACCTGCGGGGCGGGCCGCAGGGCGTGTACGGGCAGGCCGATGGCATTTACAACGGCACGTCGCAGCTGCTCGAGAACATCGTCCCGTACTCGCAGCCGGGACAGGGCAATCTGAACGCCAACAAGGGCCCGCAGACCGCGCACCGGATCGCCGCGGGCATCCCGCGCGTCGAGCTCCCGGACCCCGATCCGGAGGCGGTGACCACCTTCTCTCTGTTCCACTCGGTCGACAATGGTGACATTGCCTTCATCGTCACCCCGGTGTCGACGCGGAAGTACGTCTGGCTGTCCGCGAAACCTTATCCTATGCAAAGCCAGAAGCATCTGAACTCGCTCACGAACGTGAACGTGTTCTTGAACGTCGTGCAGGTCAACTACGTGCTGGCCGGCATTTTCAACCGGCTGGTGTACATGGTCGGCATGAATATTATGAAGCTAGAGAACGACAACGCATGGGATTCGATAATCACCAGCTTTGGAAAGTACGCGATTGACTTCTCTGAGAACATAGTGAATTGCTGCGCTGAAGGTAAAGTAGTTGTTGGTGTTAAAAGGAAAAGTAATGAGCCCATGAAACCCATGAAAGACCCACGCCTGTTTCTGCTGAAAACCAAGGCGTTGCTGCAGCACATCATCAAGTTCCACATCAAGCCTTTCGGGATCTGCGCGGGTTCAGAGAAGCAGGGGGGGCAGCACGAGGGTCGGGACAAGCCCGTGCAAGCCGCTGCCAGCTACTTTACCACACTCACTGTCGATGGACAAAACCGCGATTTGGTCAATATATGGCGGAATAACGAGATTGAGGGCGGAGACCAGCTTATTATGCACCTTGCGCCAGTGAAGCGAAGCCCTACTGTGTTGTACACCCTGAATCACTACAGTCACGGCACAGTTTCAAAGTACATGACCTTCAATTGGCTTGGCGGATGCGTGCTTCAGATGATCCCCACGTTCTTCAAAGTTGGGGAGCTTCCCGAGGCCTACAGAAACGAACAAGATCTGATTTTGAAATCAATTGTCGATACTGGACGTTCTAAAGATAATGATATTCTAAAACAAGAAGATAAGAAAATTTTAGAAACAGCATTCGACTACCGGGTTGCGGGCTACTGGCACTGTGGGCAGACTTACACGAAATCCGCAAGGTATGGGCACGTGCTGGCGCCTTTCAGTGACCACGAGTACATGACTGGTGCTCTGATGCAAGTCAACTGGGCGCCCGTGTGGAAGGGAGGGGCATCACTTGAGTGGTTGACAAAAGATGTTGTTGATCTTGCTAATACGTATCTGAGAAACCTACCATTATTATCCAATGATAACGCCGATGTAATGTTGCTTCAGACAAAAATGAATGCAGAGTATTGTAAAAAACGTAATTTATCAGAGAATTTTGAGTTGGAACTTCCAGAAACCCATTTAATTAACAATGATGAATTTGACTTAATTACATATTTGCATGTGAAAGATGATGGTAAATCTAATGATAATGTGGGGGCTGTGAGAGTCGCAGCATGCAAAATATTTTTGGAGTCTCGTATGAAGAGCGAGGCTCGCTCGTCATCTCCAGTGGACTGGAGTAGGGTTGTTGAAGTTGCGCCCATGCAGACCCTGGTGCCTCAGCCCGTGACCCGCGCGCCCGCGCGCACGACCACGCCGCCGGCGGCGCGCGCGAGCACGCTTGAGTTGGGCGGGCTGGCGATGGGGGCGGCGGCGGGTGCGGCGGGTGCGGCGGGTGCTGAGCCGGCGGCGAAGGCGGCGGCGGGTGCTGAGCTGGCGACGGGGGCGGCGACGGGGGCGGCGGTGCCCGAGCCGAAGAAGAAGCGGGTGGTGCTGCCGAAGGCCGTGCAGCTCCCGACGGCGAGCCCCGAGGAGCTCGAGCTCGAGCGGCTCTTCGCGGGGCGCGGGGCGGGCGCGGGGCAGTGAGCGGGCTCTGTGCGCGCGAGCGGGCGGGAGGCTGAGGCGGGGCTGAGGCGGGGCTGAGGCGGGGCTGAGGCGGAGTCTGAGACTGTGAGTGTTGTAAATGTTTATTGAATAAACTGAATAAAGCTCGTTCTATAACTAAGCGTGCGCGGCGTCTGCGGCCGCGGTGTCTGCGGCCGCGGCGTCTCCGCGGAGGATCTCAAGCACCTCTGCGCTCGAGTCCCCCTGGAGCTCCGCCAGCAGGCTGTCCCGCGGCACCGCGCGCCCCGGCGTGACCGGGGTGCGCGGCGTCACCGGGGTGTCAGGACTGTCCGGCGGCGCTGGGCTGCTGCGCGCGGTGGCGCGCCCCGGCGTCACCGGGGTGGTCACCGGGGTGGTCACCGGGGTGGTCACCGGGGTGGTCACCGTGGTGCAGAGCGTGACCGGGGTCGCCGGGCGCTCGGCCATAGCGACATCGCGAGATGTCCGAGGGCCAGCAGCGGCGGGAGCGGGCTTCGGGAGCGGGAACTTGGTATCGAGCCATGCATTAGTGACGTAATCCAATGTGCATTTCTTGAACCTCCCTGAAAGCCATTCCTGGTACGTGGTATCAAGCTCTTCGTCTCCAAACACGTATAGAGAGGCTTTGTTATGCAGCTCTCTGGGCGTCACTGCGTCCACGACGTTTGTATCCAGCTTGAGCGTTCTGGCCACCTCGCGAACGACGGGGTTGAAACGACGGGCGAGCTCGGTGCGGCGTTTTCTAGACGCCGCGTCCAGAATGCTCTTCGCCCGCCTCGCCTCCCTCTTGGCAGCTGCCTCAGGGTCCTCCGGAGGCTCCAGCGCACCTGCGGCGTTCGCGGGGCTGGGCGCCTCCTCGTTGTCGCTGACGACGCGCTTGCGCTTCTTCTCACCGGCCTCCGGCAGGGCGCGCGGCGCGCCCTGCCGCAGGGCCTTGCGCGGTGCCTTGCACTGGTCCTTGTGCTCCGGCGCCCCGGCAGAGGGCCCCTCTGGGGCCCCTGCGGCGGGGGCGTCGGCGGAATCACGCGATGCGAGTTCTTCCTGCATTTTGAGGGCTCTGGCCTGCGCCCTTTTGCGGGTTTTGGTAGCATTGTCCTTCTCGTACTTGGCCTCCTTGCGGGCGCAAAGGACCGTGTAATTATAGACGATCCTCTCCTCCATTGCATCGTCTTCGAACAGTGCATCCATCTCCTCCGCGTATTTGTCGTGCTCTCCTTTTTCGAGCCACTTTATCATCCCATCATAGACGTCTTGTGTACACTTCATCAAAAAAGTGTCCTTATCCTCACCGTCAGCCTCACCGTCAGTTTCGATCATCGTCCGCACGTATGGCCAGCTCATGTCACCCAAAACCTTGATCAACAGCCTGTTGCACTCGTCCTCGAGCTTATTGTCAACGTTGATAGTACTCATTTTGTTTCTACCCAGACTCTCTTTAATACTGCATTTGTTATTTTTGTCTGTGCTTCCATTCCTCAGTCCTCGCGCGCGGGCGCGCGCTGGCCGTCGCTGCACGGGCGCCGCTGATGATTCTCCTTTGGCCGGGCGTCGGGCGCGGGGCCCCTGGCGCGGGCGCCGCGCGCGGCGCTGGTGCGGGCGCTGGCGCGGGCGCCGCGCGTGGCGCGCGCGGCGCGCGCGGCGCGGCTGTAGGCGCGGTCGTACGCGCGCTTCTGCAGCTTGCGGAGCTCGCGGAGCTCGCGCGCGCTCGGGGGGCGGCCGCGCTCCAGGGCAGGCGCGAGCGCGGGCGCGGGCCCCTCTGGGGCCCCTGCCTCGGGGTCCGCGAGGAGGCGCCCCAGCGCCGGTGTGTAGAGGGCGAGGTGCGTCGCGGACTGCAGCGTTCGCTGGCGCAGGAGGACGCACATCGGCGCGGGGCAGAGGGGCTCGCGCGCGGCGACGGTCGCGCCGAAGAAGGGCAGGTCGAGCGCCGGGCGCGTGCGGCGCCCGGGCGCGTGGTGGAAGGCGTTGACGGCGGCGGCGAGGCCGAGCGCGCGCGGCGCGGCGAGGCCGGGCGCGCAGGGCGCTCCGAGCGCGCAGGGCGCTCCGAGCGCGCAGGGCGCTCCGAGCGTGCAGGGCGAGTCGGGCGCGCAGGGCGCGGCGTTCTGGAGCAGGTCGCGGATGCGCATGGGCGGCGCTGTATAAAGACGACAGCAGGCGGCGGTGTGTGGATTCTGTGTTTTGTGTTTAGGTGTTTTGTGTTTTGTGTTTCTGTGCCTACGCTTCGTCTATTTTCTTTATTTTTGCGCATGTACTTTAGTACTTACTTTGTGTCAAAATTGTGTTCCAAGCTCTGTGTTTTGCGGTCGTGTTTATGTTTTCGCACGGCGCGCCCTATGCGGCTGCGACCGTCGCCGGCGCGCGGCGGAATGCGCCGTTTTATGCCCGGCGCATCGCGCGCGGATCGTGATATGTGTCAATGACCACGGCCTTCGACCCAGTAACACACAGGCGTTGGTAAATATGTGTTTATGAACGTAAGGGCGGGGCGAGCGATGCGGGCGACGCGGGCGGGGCGCGCGACGACGCGCCCGCCGCGCCCGCGTCGCCCGCATCGCTCGCCGCCAGGGGCCCCTCTGCCCGCCCCCCCGCCGCGCCCGCCTGAGCAGCGAGCCGCGCCTCCTTCTGCTTCTGCCGGTACGCACGCTGGTACTCGGCGATTGCAGCGGCGTGCTCGGCGCGGTACTGCTTCTGGTAGCTGCAGATGTCCTTCTTGTGCTGGGCGCGGTAGGATCGCTGGTACTCAGACAGGCGGTCCGAGTTCGCGGTGTAGTACTCTTTCCAGTACTGCTGAATCTTCTCCATGTTCTGCTGGCGGTACGCCCTTTCGTACTCTCTGCGGCGCATGGGGTTGCTGGCACGGTACTCCTTTTGGCGCGTCAAGATGTCCTCCTTGTTGGCATGGTAGTGATTTCTGGAGTAGATGCGCTGCTGTTCTTTCTTTAGTTCCGCCTGCATGTTGATCAGCTTGATGGTTTCGGCCTCCTCGGCCATAAATGCCTCCATCACTGGCGCGGCGGGCTTCATGCTTTCTATCGAAGACGATGTTACGATTTTTAATATTTCGCAAAGTCCCAAACGCCCTGAGATCGGCGTCCCTTGACATATTTTGAATCATTAAAATATTTTGAATATCTTTTCCTAGCGAGCCGCGGCGCATCTGCAAATGCAGTGTCCGATCGCTCGATGCAACAGAAGGGTATTTTGCACCTGGGGAGTATGCAGCGCCGTGCGCGCAGCTCCGCGCGCAGCCGTGCGCGCAGCTCCGCGCGCAGCGCCCGCTTGTTCGTGCTCGCGATATGTCAACCCAATACTCAAAAAAAAAATGGAAAAATAAATAAATAAGATAGCTTAGTGACAGGGGTGTATTTTACATGAGTTCAACATGCACCAAAGCGCGCTCGGTGCCTACCGGAGCGCATCTTGTTATGTGATAGCAGTGCTTTTGATAGTGCATTCGACTCAAGTTGAGGGGTATGATCAGAGTAACTTTGTCGTGTTTAACAACGTCTGTGGATGTCAAGAATCGCCAAAAAGTCCTCGCGTGGAAGCCAAAACATATTGTAACAACGCTGGTGTTGAATTGAAATCCCGCTTAAGCGAAAACTTCGAGTGTGGTCAGTGCAAAACTGGGAAATACCATAAAGTAAAAGTGAATGAAAACAAAGTTATCGTCACGGAATATCAACAGCTCAAAACAAGAGGAGTTAGAGTAAAATGTGATTTCACGTGGACCACGAGGAGAGAATGGGTGGAATTCAATCCTTCCCGGGCAAAACGGGATGAGATGCGGTTAGCGTGTCTGAGGGATCTTACATGGGAAAACGAGCCATATAATGGGCCTGAAATAGTATACCAGACGTGTCAACACTGTCCCATTTTCACAATTGCCAACAGCGTGCAAATGGTGAGTTCAATTATATGGAACCTGGAAACTTATCCAGCAGGGGGCGACGTATTCAGTCCATCGTATGAATGGAATAGAATAATGCAGAAGTTTTTGATGGCAACACGCTGTTGGACCTCTTGCACATTAGCATGGCAGAGTGGAAGTTTTGTTGTTAGAATGGATGTTCTCGAATCTGATTCTCTTTCTTTAGTTGAAAAAAATGTTGAATTGTTTCCTGAAATACAAGGAGATAAAATCGCTGCTGTCGTCCCGGGACAAGTAAGTCACTCTGTGATAGGCTTCTTGAACCAAGTGAACGTTGCCAATTGGCTGACATCAGATGAAGGAAAACTATATATTGAAACTATTAAAAAAATACCACAGTATTCAAAAACATTCACTTGGTTACCGCCACCTACACGCCAGTGCAGGCTCTGTCCGAATGGTAAGTATTTGATAGCCGTACGGACGTTGGTGGACGGTAATTTCAATGAAAACGAGCTTGGTTTCATGAAAACTCAAATTGAAGAATTGAGACAGGGACTGGGCTACATTGCTAAACAAAATAGTGGGCACGATATTTCGTGGTTGAAGCTCGAGTCGTTTCAGGACTTCGACAAAATTGAAATCTGTGAACAGTGTCCCGCTGGCACATACTTCGACGGCAATGAACGCGAATACACGACAACGATCTTGCCCCCCAAGTCTATGACAGAAAGTATCAAAAGAACGAAAAGGGATATGCTCAGTAAGTGGACTCTCTTGGACATGAGATGCACGCCTTGCGAAGAAGGATTTATACGAACAAAAATTGACACTGAACCAACAAGGTGCACCTTGTGTAAAGAAGATGAATTCTCAGAGTACACCGAAGAGTCAGTGAAAATCCGTAGTCCGTCCAGTGATGTGTACACATTGCAGCGCACCATGCTCCCAACACGATGCTCTGGTTGTCCGGCAGGAAGTGAACGAAAATTCGAAACTCCGTTTTGTAGTACGGAGAAGATTTCGGAGCAGATTTCGAATCCTGATTACACTGTGATTACGAAGAACGATTGCTGCACGCCATGTACAATCAACTTCTACACGCCAGCAAATTCAAAGAAATGCGTGAATGTGGACTCAAATAAGGCGACCAAGGTGCCCTACGGCAGCACACAGCAGATTCAGTGTCAGTCTGGGACAGAGCTCCGTGCCTGCAAGGCGAAGAAAGTGGAGACTAACGACTTAAAATTTAAGCTCAGTCTCCCAGACTTCTGCATACCCGCGCAGGACATAAACAGTGAGGACGATGACTGGCGGGTGTGCCTGGAGTGCACGGCGGTCGAACGGCCGGAGAAAGTCGATTTGGAGCCGCGGTGTGTGATGTGCAACGGCGACGGGGAGGATTTCGAAGCACTCGGGGAGTTCTACAACAAGAGTACTATGCAGTGCGAGTCGTGCGACGACTGCTCGGTGTTTGAGCCCAAGGTGGAGTGGCGGTCGTTCTTCGCGACGGACACGGAGTACAAGAACGCGATGAGTGTGTGGTTGGACGAAAGCAACCGAATTGATTCGTATCGAGTGCACAACCGCTGGCACTACAAGCACTTCGACATTAAGAACCCATGCAAGCCGCTGCAGCGCCGGGAGCTCTCGTGGAACGCGAGCGCAAAATCAATTAAGATCGACAGAGACGACCGCGTGAAGGTGCAGACGCGGGAGAAGTGGAAGGGGCAGCTGTTCGGGGAGGGCGCGGTGGCGGCGTTCCACGCGGTGGACTACGAGCGCTTCTTGGACGGGGCGCGGAGCTGCTCGGCGCGGCGCTGTGAGAAAATCTGTGAAGCGTGGTACCATTACAGCCAGGGCTGCGGGGCGAGCGCGGTGCGGGCGGCCCTCTGGGTGCAGCGCACCGAGGGCGGCGCGTGGCGCCCGTTGCGGCTCGAGGAGCTGGAGGCGCAGCTGCGGACGCTTGCGGGGGGCCCTGCGGCGGACCCTGTGGCGGAGCTTGCAAAGTGGAAGCTGAAGCACCACGGGCACTGCGTGGAGTGCACGCTGTGCGCGGACGGACAGTACAACCCCGAGTGCAACCGCTTCGCGGAGGGCGTGCTCCCGGAGGGACGCTGCGAGGGTTGCACGACGCAGTGCGAGGGCGGGGAGTTCCTCTGGCATAAGGGCGGGCTGCGGGGCTGCGCGCCGCTGGTGGATGAGCTCAAGGGGCGGGTCCTGACGGACTACGTGTGCCGGCGCTGCCCGACGTGGGTGCGCCGCGCTGAGCGGATGTACGCGGTGCTCGGGTGTGGGTTCAAGGAGACGTTTGAGTGGTGGAAGATAGCGACGTTTGTGCCGCAGTATGATATGCTGCTGACGAAGGCGCAGGCGCTCGCGAAGGCGGCGTTTGAACACCCCGATGTGGAGGTGAAGTTCAAGCCGTTCCACCACCTCGGGGCGTACTGCCCCGACGGGCACTTTTTCAACCAGCAGGAGAAGGACTGCGCCTTCAAGGCCGAGAGCGGGTTCGCGCTGCACCACGCGGAGATGAGCTTCGGGTACGAGGCGTTCCGGCTGGAATGCTGTCAGCTATGCGAGATATGCGACGCGGACCGCTACCGCATGACGGCGCAGTACGCGGAGTGCACCGGGGAGTCGATGCTGGACACGCAGGCGAAGGGCTGCGGGGACCGCTGCGAGAGCGGCTTCTACGTGAAGAACGAGACGGAGCTCGAGTGCGTGGCGTGCACGGAGTGCTAGGCGCGGCGGCGCGGAGGGGCCCGGCAGGCGCTGCCAGAGGGGTGCCCGCTGGGCGCGCGTGTACCGTCTGTTCTTTTTCTTTAAACATTTCATAATTGATTAAAATTGATTTAAGCTGTCTAACGCGGCTAAATTGCTACGAACCTACGATGCGTGCGATGTTCCTCCCTGCTTCCTATCGTCATGTCAATCAGCATCACGCGAACCTGCAGCGCAGCAGCTCGCGCAGCGCGGTGATGTCGTGCGCGTACTCGAGCTGTGCTGCTGGAGGCATATGCCGCCCGCAGAGCCACGCGGGGGTGCGGACGCCGAGGCGCGGGTCGAAGACGGTGACGGCGGAGCAGCCCTGGGCGCGGAGGCAGACGACGCAGCCCTGCGCGGGGGCGGGGCGCGCGGGGCGCTCGGTCTGGCCGGAGGCGCTCTGGCCGGAGGCGCTGCGGGCGCACTGGTAGAAGGCGACGGCGGAGCCGTCCCACGCGTGCACGCTGGCGCAGAAGCGGCAGAAGTAGTAGGAGGTGCTGCGGACGCGCACGATGCAGCCGAGGGTCTGGACGCAGACGGTGAAGGCGTTGGAGAGGCAGTTGACGCAGAGCGGGGGCTGGCCGTGGATGAGGCGCATGTTGCCGGCGGCGGTGGGGTGCTGCTCGTGGCAGCGGAGGCAGACGTAGAGGAGCGAGCGGTGCTTGAGGCCCTCGAGCTTGCTGTCGCAGATGAGGTTGTACTGCTGGAGCTGGAGCTCGACGGGGAGCGGGAAGCGCACGACGCGGGTCTGGAGGTCGTGGACGGCGGCGAGGGCGAGCAGGGGCTGGGTGCGGGCGGCGGCGAGGAGGCCGAGGCCGTGGAGGCCGGCGAGGCGCGGGGCGCGCATGGCGGCGGCGAAGGCGGGCTCGTGGGCGGCGGCGTTGCGCTGGCCCTCGCGGACGTGGTGGAAGTTCTGCATGCTGCGGCAGGTGCGGTTGCAGCGCTCGATGGCGGTCTGGGCCTTGGTCTCGAGGCGCGCGAAGTCGAGGTCCTCCTGGAGGGCGCTGATGCGGAAGTTGTCGACGATGTAGCGCACGAGGCGGGAGACGCGCGCGTGGTCGTAGGAGCGGTCTATGAACCAGCGCATGAGGCTGACCTCGAGGGGCATGTAGCGGTTGGTGAAGACGATGAAGTACTCGATGAGGGCGAGCCTGAGCAGGTACAGGTGGGACGAGAGGAAGACGTAGAGATCCATGGCGGAGCCGCGCGTGAGCAGCTCGTGGAAGAAGGCCATGAGCTGGCGGCGCGTGGTCCACACGGGCATCTTGGTGACGCCCTGGGCGCTGCCGAGGGTGAGGTTCTGGATGGCGGCGAGCATGTGCTGCATGTCCTGGAGGGCGACGTGCTCGAAGGGCGGGAACTGGAGGCGGTTGTGCTTGACGAAGGGCATGCTGTGGCTGTACATGCGGAAGAGGATTTCGCCGGAGGAGCTGCGCAGGAGCATGCGGCGCACGATGTGGCCGATGTCCTGGACGCGGCCGCGCCCGGGGAGGTGCGCGGGCTCGACGAGCGCGAGGAAGAAAGGCTGGAGCGGGAGCGGGAGCAGCGAGCAGAAGAGCACGGCGTCGAGGCGCTCGAGCTTGGCGGAGAGCGCGGCGCCCGCGTCCTGCTTCTCGGCGAGGAGCAGGCGCGCGAGCTCGGCGCGGAGCGCGGGGTGGATGCGGGGGTCGGCGGGGACGGGCTCCGCGCGGGGGTCGGCGGGGACGGGCTCCGCGCCGGGCGGCGCGGCGTCGGCGCCAGGAGGCGCGGCGTCCGCGCCGGGAGGCGCGGCGTCGGCGCCGGGGGGGCACGCGCCGGAAGGCGCAGCGCGTGCGGGGTGGGCCCCAGAGGGGCCCGGTTGGGCCCCAGAGGGGCCCGCGTGGGCTCCAGAGGGACCCGGCCCGAGCACAGCAGTCTGGGAGAAGGCGCCGCCCGGGAAGAGCAGCGCGGGCCCGTCGAAGGGCCCCGTCCCAAACGCCTTCGCGGTGGCGGGCGAGTTCAAAAATTCTCGTAGTAGACGTCGCGCTGGCCGATGCGGCGCACGCCGTCGGGGCCCGTGGTCGGGAAGTAGCGGTTGCGCTGGTGCGCGACGACGGGGAGCGGCATGCAGTGCACCGGGCCGCCGGGCGGCACGACGAGCATCGCCTGCTTGTGGTACTCCCCGGGCACGCCCGCGATGTTGCCGTAGAACTGCACCATCTGCGAGGTCGTGAGGCCGCTCGCGACGACGCGGTAGAAGAGCATCTGCGTGGTCTTGCGGATGCAGAGCACGCACATGCGCGGGTTCACGTCCGAGACCGTCGGGAGCACGAACGCGACGCCGGTGAAGCCCGCGGTGGCCTGGCACTCGCAGAACTCGCCCATCACGCACGGGGTGTCCTCCTCGAGGTAGCACTCGCGCAGGTACTGCTCCTCGTAGGCGCGCGTGACGATGGACACGCTGTCCTTGCCCCCGGGCTGGCCGTGCTTGAGGAGGCTGGTGCCGAAGGGCGTCGAGTCGAGCACGCTCTCGAGACAGAGCCAGATGCTGCTGCGCTCCGGGGCCGTGCCCTCGAAGTCGCGGAGCAGCGCGCGGATGCTGTCGAGGCTCGCGCGCTCGTGCATCGTGCGCGAGCGCTTGCTCGCGGCATCCCCGGGCGCCGCGGCCTTGCGCTTCGAGCGGCGGGCCGGCGGCATTTTGCGGGGAACGGCGCGTGCGCGGCTCGAGGGCGAAGTTTTTTTTGGGGTTGCGTCGACCGCATACAGGCGCGCTGTGACAGTCAGTATTCAAATTTTAATTCTAAGTATTAAAGATATCCTAACCATGTATGGCCCAAGACAACTTTCGATCTGTGCAGCTCATATAAATCCATATATCACCAATAACAGTATTGAAAAATTTACTGTTACCAAAAAAGAGATGTTGAAAATTCGTATTCCGGATGATTATCAAGAACGTTATGAATACATCGAGTGCATGGTACATTACATTTTCACGCGGACATCGAGCACTGGGATGTCTGAAAATTTCAGTTTTACCCTGGAGAGAACTTTAGACACGACTGATTCCGTGGCCTTGAATATGTTGGGGAGTCATATTGGTGCAATGAATAGAAAAAAAAGAAAAGAATTTTTTAAGAACGTCAAGTTCAATCAAACATGGTCGTCCATTACAGCCTTTAAAGTTCTAAAAATGAATGAATACACGCTGCTAAAGTTAACAGACAATAATTTAAACGAATACATCCTGCCCTTGTGGAGTACATTGCAAAATGATGAGCTTCAACAAATCAGAAATAATTTGCGTTCGCATTTTCACAAGGAGCTCAATACGGATTTTATGGTTACCAAAAAAGAGAAATTGAAAATTAAAATTCCGGATGATTATGAAGAACGTGATGTCGAGTGTATAGTACGTTACATTTTCACGCGGACATCGAGCACTGGGATGTCTGAAAATTTCAGTTTTACCCTGGAGAGAACTTTAGACACGACTCATTTCGTGGAATCGAATATGCTGGCGCACCATATTCGTGCAATGAATAGAGAAAAAAGAAGAGAGTTTTTTAATAACGTCAACTTCACGCGAACATGGTCGTCCATTACAGCCTTTGAAGTTGTGAATAAAGATGACTGCACATTGCTGATGTTAACAAATTCAAAAAAATACATCATGCCCTTGTGGAGTACATTACAACATAACGTGCTTCAACAAATAAGAAATAATTTGCGTTTGTATTTTCGAATGGAGCTCAATACGGATAACACAATACCGTAACGGATATTGCCTCCGGTTTACACAAGTGCTTGTGTCTACCACTAAACCCTAACCCCTGCGGCGGGCGTGTCCTCGGCGGCGTCTCCTGCCGCGTCCTCGGCGGAGTGCTCGGAGTGCTCGTCGCCGCTCGAGATGACGACGACGGAGCTTGGCGCGGCGGGCGCGGCGGGCGCGGCGGGCGCGGCGGGCGCGGCGGGCGCGGCGCGCGCGGCGCGCGCGGCGGGCGCGTGCGTGGGTGCGGCGGATAAAGAAACAGGCCCCGCCGGCGCCTCGTCGCCGCTGCTGTCGGAGAGGAGCTCGACGGCGCTCTCGCCGCTCTCGCCGCCCTGGTGCTCACCGTACTCGTCGCGCACGCCGCGCGCGCGTTTCGCGGGCGGCGGGCGGGCGTAGGCGCGCGGCGCTGCGCGCCAGACGAGGAGGGGGTCGAGCGCGGGCGCGGGCGGGGCTGCCTGGCGCTGCTTGGGCGCATGGCGCGGCTTGTACGCCTGGTGCGGCTTGGACGCCTGGCCGCCTTGCGGCGCCGGCGCTTGCGGCGCGACAGGCGCACGCGGCGCGGCGAGCGCGCGCGCGAAGGGCGCGCCGGCGAGCGCGCCGAGGGCGGCGGGCGGGAAGCGCGCGGCGATGTCGCCGAAGAGGGCGTGCTGTCCGCAGGCGATAACGTACTCGAGGTCGCGGGCGCAGCAGCCGGTGGGGCGCAGGAAGCGGTGCACGACGTAGTAGAAGAGGTCGTCCTGGAGGCGGCAGGTCGGCTCCGGGGTGTAGTGCAGCACGCCCGCGGCGCCCGCGAGCTCGGCGCGGAGGCCGGCGGCGGCGTAAGGGGCCGCAGGTCCGGCGGCGGCCGGGACGATGGCGGGGACTAGGCGGGCAGCGCTGCGCCCCTGGCGCTCGGCCCGGCGCAGCGCGCGCGCGAGCGCGGCGAGCAGCGCCGGCTCGCGCAGCAGCGGGCGCGCCATGTCCTCGGGGGCGCAGGGGACCCACACGCGGCCGTCGGCGGGGACGAGGCCGGCGCTCGGGCGGGCCTGGCAGACGACGCGCTTGTTGACGGTCTCGCCCTCGTGCACGAAGGTGATGCGCAGGTCGCGGGCCGAGAGGTGCGTGACGAGGCTGCTGCGGCAGTCCATGCGCAGAACAGAGGAGGTGCGCTTGCACTTGACGAGCTCGCCGGCCTCGCGGAGGTAGAGCACGCAGCCCTCGGCGTGCGCGGGGAGCGCGCGCACGAAGGCCGGCCAGCGGGCCTCGTCGACGGGGAGCCAGCGCGCAGGCGCGACGCAGGCGGCGGCGTCGGCGGCGTCGAAGGCGAAGGCGTCGGCGAAGGCGTCGGCCTCGCCAGCGAGCAGCACGCGCAGGGCCTGCGGCTTCGCGAAGACGGCGGCGACGGGCTCGGGGCCGCAGTCCTCGGCGGCGCGCGGCGCCACGGGGAGCGCGCCGAGGAGCACGACGAGCGGGAGCCCGCGCTGCGCGCTCTGCTCCTCGCGGGTCCAGGCGGCGAGCGCGGCGCCCCACGTCGGCACGTTCTTGATGCGGTTGCGCTCGTTGCGCGGGTCGCGCGGGCGGCGCGCAGTGCCTATGATGTTGGTAAAGCGCAGCAGGACGTCGAAGGCGGTCGCGCGCAGGAAGACAGTCCCCGCCGCGTCCTCGAGGCGCAGCACGGTCCCGAACTCGTAGTGCCGGCGCGCGAGGCCGGCGGGGTCGAGGGCAATGGCAGCGGCGCCCGCGGCGCTGCCCGCGGCGCTGCCCGCGGCGCTGCCAGCGGCGCTGCCCGCGGCGCTGCCCGCGGCGCCCGCAGCGCGCGCGGCGCGCGCGAGCGCCGGGCACGCCGCGAACGGCACGTAGGGGCAGATGCCGATGGCGCCGCCCCACGCCGCGAACGGCACGTAGCGACAGACGCCGATGGCGCCGCCCGCGGCCTGCGGCGCGGCCTGCGGCGCGGCCTGCGGCGCGGCCTGTGGCAATGTCTCCGCCGCGACACGCACCCACGCGTGCAGCGCCGGGCTCTTCTCGACGCAGTAGCTGCGGCTCGGGGCGCCGCGCCGCAGGAAGGGGTGGAGCTCGCCCCTGCGGTAGCGCGAGGGACTGAACTCGTGCACGCCGAAGCGCGCGACGAAGCGCGCGGCCTCCTGCAGCGCGGGCTTCCCCGGCTCCTGCCCGCGCGCGACGAGCTCGCCGACGAAGACGTAGCGCTGCAGGCGCCGCATCGTGGCCTCCGGCGCGCGCGGGTCGTGCGGCTCGCGCGTCACGGCGAGGAGCGTGCGCAGCAGCGCCTCGGCCTGCGCGCACTCGGCGCGCGCGGCGGCAAGGGCGGCCTCGCGGTGCTCCCGCGCCGTGAAAAAAGTGTGCTCGACATCTCCGTCCCGCCGCGTGCTCTCGCCCACGCTCGCGTCCGGGCAGTACGCGAAGTCCGCGCACGGCAGCAGCAGCATCGGCGGCAGCACGCGCTTCAGCGTGTGCCACGCCAGCACCCACACGACCTGCTCGGGGTTGGTGTCGCGCGGGATGTGCGCCAGCATCACGTAGCCGCGCGCCGAGCAGCCGTTGTACTTGGGCGCCGCGAGCTTCGTCTGCGAGTCGATCGCGTGCAGGCGCTGGCGCCCGCGCTCGAAGCAGCAGCGCACGTTCACCGGGTCCTCGAGCGCGAGCGCGTTCGCCGCGACGTACTTGGGCCGCCCGCGCTCCGCGTTCTTGTTCAGCATCGCCCAGGGCCCCCCGCCCGCGTCGGCGCGTGCAGGGCCCATCGGAAACGCGCCGACCTCTGTCAGGTGCTCCGGGAGCAGGCTCCAGCCGGCCGGCGGGGGCATCGTGTGCGGCATGGCGCTCGGGTGGTGATCCTTCCTCCGCGCGCGGTGCGGGCGGCTGCAGGGACTCGCGGGTGCACGCGCGGCCGCAAATAGATTTGGCTAAATCGGCCCGAAGTTCGCGAACGTTCCAAATTCTCGGCGGGCGTTGATTTTGAGCGCCAGGTTCGTGGGAATACTCTGATATTCTTCTTTGTTAACTAAAAATATACATTTCAAATTCTCGGCTGGTACTGGTTATAAGCAACCACAGACATGAACTTGAGTGACAGAGGACTGTCCGACGATTCGAAAAATCTCTGTCAGATCGCTAAAATGACAATTATTTTTAGTCAACCTTTTGACCACTAGTCAAAAAATCTCTCTCGAATCAACAATGAATGAGAATTCAGACGTCCTTTGGTCAAAGCTAGTTGACCACGTGTTTAAATTCTCAATTGGTGTTGATTATAATCAAATATAGACGCGAATTTTAACGACAGAGGACTGTCCGACGATTCGAAAAATCTCTGTCAGATCACTAAAAAACGATGTGACCCAGAGGGGTGGTCGCTTTACTTTGACCAGTAAAGCGGTTACACTTTTGTAACGGTTTTAGAATTCTGTTCCCCAAAAAAAAATATGTCGTTTATCAAAGCAAATTGTCAAGAAAAAAAAAAGAAAAAAAAAAGAAAAAAAAGTGTCAACCGCTTTTGTACCATTAGCGAGGGGGGGTCAAGTTTCCCCAGGCACTAGTGTGGACTTTTTTTCGACAGAACATTTTTCATTTTTTGTAATTTATAAATTTTATAAAAGTCGTTTACGATTTTTATAAAAATAAATAAACTAGTAATAAAAATATATACATGATGTTAGGGGGGGGGGGGCATGGACCTGGGATGTTGATGGAGCCCCCCGGAAAAAAAATAATAAAGACCTCAACTTTGTGTTGAAAATCAATGCTGGCGGAGATTTTTTGTGTCGAATTTTAGTTAATTTTATGTTAAAATCACTGCTGGTGGAGATTTTTGTGGTATAGTGAAAGACCGCTTTTATTTTTGATTTTATTTTAAATCGCGGCTGGTGGAGATTTTTTTGTGTTGAATTTTAGTTAACTTTATGTTGACAATGGCGGCTGGCGGGGAATTTCGTGTCATTTTTTTTTTAAATTTTTGTTTAAAAAAAAAACATCAAATGGACCCGAATGGAAGTAAAGAAGAAAAATCAAAGCCAAAATCGCAAACCCAAAACCGCGCGTGGACGCGTGCATGGACGCCGAGTGGCGCGGCTACACCGCCGCCGCGTTGAGCCTCCACGGCCTGACGCGCGGCGCCCCCGTGCTCAAGTGGGCGGGGGAGCGCCTGCGCGCGGACAAGGCGCTCGTTTGCTTCCTCGCGTGGTCGAATCCGACCAACCTCTGCTTCGCGAGCCCCGCGCTCCAGGCCGACGCCGAGGTCGTGGCCGCGGCGCTCGCCTCGCCGTTCTACGCGGAGCCGCCGCCACCGGAACCTCCGAGCTGCGTGCTGCGCTCCGCCGCCGAGGACCTGCGCGCGAGTCGAGAGACCGTGCTCGCCGCGCTCGCGCGCAGCGGGTATGAGTTCGAGTTCGCCGGGGACGCCCTGCGCGCCGACGCGTACGTGGCTGCGTGGGCGGGGGCGCCGGTCGGCGCCGCCGGGGGCCGCGAGCTGTCCAGGACGTTCATGCGCGTGCTGAAGTCCGGCGTCAGCGTCGATTACCTCGACGCAAACTGGAAAAGTATTATGGAAGACGACTGCTGTGTTGCGACACGCCTCGGAGACGGCTACTTTTCACGTCTTCTTGACCAGTGGCCGACGCTTCCACTGAGCATGCCACTGGGCATGCAGGGGTTTCAGAACCACAGCGAACGTGATAAACACGGTGTCTGCGCACTGCTCAAGCAAACGCTGGACGCACGCTGCCCGCTCTGCCTCCGCGTCGCGCCGACCGTGCGCGACGTGCTCTGGCCCACGCGCGAGGACTGGGATGGGGTGTTTTGAACCAACTTCAACACAAAATGTTTTTTTATTAAAATCCAGGAAATGTTTGAGTTCTGTATGGCACATCATATTTGATTGTATGAAGCCGCCATATTCACGTGAGGAAAGAACACAACCGAAACACTGTTGGAGTTGCTGATGGAAACGGAGGAGTGTCTGAATAGAGTATCATGTCCATGGGAGCACCAGTCGAAGTACTTTTCTCTTTAGCAATCTTCTTTTCTTTTAATTTGTACTCATTTAGGCTTTTCATATTTGTACTTTCTTTCTTTAAATCATGTTGATTTATAAACTCAACTAATGTGGAAATACATTTTTGTAATTCAGTAAAAAATTCTTTGTTAAACCCTGCATGTTCACCTTCTGTAGAACTGTTCAGCATCTCGAAAATGGATTGTACAACATGTTTTTTAATGTTAACAAGGAAAAATACTTTCTTAACGTCATCATCTGGTTGTGAAGCATAATTATTTTTTGTTGTCTCTGAAGTAAAATACTCTGTGTATTGTTGAACAGTATAATCTTCCTTCATTTTTTCTATAAATTTTCTTAGTACAATTGTAAAGAGATGCAATTTTACAACGTTAAACATTAAAAAATAGCACTTGTTGAATTCAAAATCAAGGACTCCAGTTTTTGAGAATATTGATTTAATAGTTTTAATTTCGTCACTGGTGCCCTTCTCCGTGTTACTTACTTCGTTCATTTCGCGTTTGAAAAAAACAACAAGTTCATCAATGTTGTCAGTAATATTTTCCAAATATTTTTTGTGTATTTTGCTTTCGTAAAATTGTATTATTTTATTTTTAATATTAGTAAAACCTGTAATACCGTCACTCAATACATGTGGAAAAAAATTAATTTCATCAAGCAATGTAATTACATCACTGTCTAATTTATCATTTATGTCATAATCGTAATCTTTGAAAATTAGTTCCACAATTTGTTTTTGCTGTGGTTTCTGTAATGCACAAGTTCCCTTATTTATTATTTCAATTTTCTGTTGGTCTGTAAATTGTAATAGAATCACGTTACCGTTTTCCTTTTTTACACTCTCGAATATTTCTTTTCTATGAATTTCATAAACATTGTATAAGTGATCGATTATTTGATTGATATTATCTTTTGTTTCATTTTCATTATTATCTTGAAATGTAGATATAATTTTCCCGAAACATGCTGATATCATGTTCTTAATTTCTGTTGGACTATATTTCATTTTTTGTCCAACTTTTTGCAAAAGTTCCTTCTGTTCCTCTTCACAATTTTCTGGAGTAATTTTAGGTTTAGAAACATATTTTTGTTCAGGAAAAATATTTCTCAATATGCTTTGAAAATTATTTCCAATTATTTCAGTTTTATCGTCAATATAATCATGAATTTCCATTGCAATTTTCCCATAAGTGTCATTTATTTTGTCATATTTTCCTGTAATGATTAACATTGACATTAATCGTATTACATTCTTGAATAACAAAGATCTTATCTCTATTTTTATCAAATCTGATGGTTTCATTACTTCACCCATATTACCTGTACCCCCTGTACCCCCTCTTGGTTCTGTAGATGGAGTTGCACTATTTATATCTTTAAACTGATCAATATATCTTTTTAAAGCATCTTTATATTTATCATCAGCATGAATATCCAGTTTGTCGTCACTAAAATCATATTTAAAAGGTTTTGGCAAAGATTTCGTACCACCACCAGGCGGGGGCGGTGGACCACCAGCAGGCGGGGGCGGTGGACCACCACCAGGCGGGGGGGGCGGGGGCGGTTGACCATCACCAGAGGCGGTCGGCGTAGTACTGTTAACAACAGAATTCACGGTAGATTTTGAAACAGTCTTGGGTTTTCTTCTATCAAAATCCAATATCTCATCAATGATAGATTTCTCATGAGCTGGTGCATCACCAACAGGCAATTTCGACACAGCTGGCTTATGAACCTTTTTTTCTTTATTTTCTTGTTGGGATTTACGTGGTCGTAAATCATATGGATGCACACCAGTTTCTTGTTTTTTAGAATTTGATTCTTGGGTTTTTTTGACGGCAGCATGTAATCCTACAGCTACAGCACCAGCTGCCACAACTGCTGCACCAGGAACTAAGAGAACAGTTGATCCAACAGCTGCAACAGCTGCTGCCGCGGCTGCTGCCGCAGGTGCTCTATCAATAATGCTTGAATTTTCTCCACTGTTGTGACTTCCTTTATCAGGTTCCATGGCATTTATTCTTTTGCTTAATGGAGGCTCTCTTTCAGCCTCATATGTAGAACCGTCTTCAATTCTTGAGTCTTGTCTTTTGATTGGGGAAATTTCTGCTTTTACAGCATTAGGAACATAATTACGTGTAGTATTTAAAGCGTGAATTTTGAGTTTCATTTTCCTATTTTCTTCTTTCATTTGAGTGATTTCTGATTCCATATTATTATTCAATCCATTTAAAAAAGCATTCTCTGATGACAAATCATCGTTTTCCCTATTAAGCTTGTCTCTGTCAGTCAATTCTTGCAATAGTTTTGTTCGTATTACTTCAAACATCTGACATTCTTTTTCATATTTCTGCATTGCAAGTTTGTTCTCTTCAATTTGATTTCGCAAATCCTCTATAACAACCGAATGCGACGACAAGTGTGTATTACCTGCTTCGACCCCTTGTGACACAAGGAACGGATTGTCTCCCATGTAGTGCGTGGCTTTATATATTGCTTTGCGTGTCACAGCGCTCCTCGCAGCTAACGTATATCCGAGCGCGCAGGCATGGCAGAGCGCACAGGCATGGCCGAGCGCGGCGCGGCGTGGGGCGCAGCGCGGGACACGGCGATCGAAGCTCCCGAAGCCCCCAAAACACCCGAAGCCCTGAAAGCGCGGAGCGCGGCGCTGCGGCGCGCGCTCGAGGCCGTGGACCTCGCGGGCGCGGCGGCCGGGCTGCGCGCGGCGCAAGAAAAATGCGCGCGCTTGCTCGAGCAGAGCGAGCGCGTGCTCGCGGCGCGCGGGGCGGCGAGCGCGGCGAGCGCGGCGAGCGCGGCGCGCGCGGAGGCGCGCACGCAGGACGCAACTCTCGCTGGGGAGGAGCATCGCGCGCAGGACGCAACTCGCGCTGGGGAGGAGCATCGCGCGAGTCGGCGCCGATCGAGCGCGGCGAGCGCGGCGAGCGCGGCGAGCGCGGCGAGCGCGGCGAGCGCGGCGAGCGCGGCGAGCGCGGCGAGCGCGGCGAGCGCGGCGAGTGCCGAGAAGTATCTGGACGCGGCGGGCGCGGCGAGGACAGAGAGCGCCCGCGCGCGCGCCCGCAGGGGCCCCAGAGGGGCCCCCGCCCGCGCCCGCGCCCGCGCCCCCGCCGCGCGCCCGGGCGCCCGCGCCCGCGTGATGATCAAAGGCGAGCCAGCGCTCGCCCCCATCCCGCTCGCGCGCACCGCGGGCGTTGCAAGCGTCGCGATCGAGTGGGCGGACGCGGCGGGGGCGCAAGGGTGGGTGCCGCCGGAGTATTATGTCCGGAGATTATTAATCAGAGATGGTTATTAAATAGAGATTACGTGAAAGTTCTATCAGAAATTTTGTGAAAAGCAAATTTATTCTAAAATTGAAATTTTCGATTGCGTATTTATTTAGGAATTATACCTTTAGTCTTAGGAATCTAAAATGTCGTAAATTTCTTGCCTGAGACCATCGGTGCGCGCGTGTTTTTTAAACCACTCGGCGATCTCTGGAATAGTTTTTTCAGGATATGATATACCTTTGTTATTACAAAGTGCTATCAACTGGTCTCTTTTTGCAGCAAGTATAATACTCCAACTACTAATATAGGTTTTTAGTTTTACTAACTTATCGATAGATTCATCTCTTGTACTACCATGAATGTCATATAAATTCTCCAAAGCATTCAATTGCTCCTTAGTTAAACTCTTGCAATATGCATCAACATTTTGTTGTGCAGATATACCAGAGACTGCCATACCAGGAAATAAAACTTTATAATGCATGTCAGGTACCTTTCTTTTAGTTTTCGGGTCTGTTTTTGTCATCAAAGAGCCGTTGTTTGTTTTCTGTACGTATTGAAATAAACGTGGATCTACTTTCATATCATTTAGACTCATTTTTAACATATCAATGACTTTATTCTTCTGGACTTCTTCAGTTGCTTTTTTAATAATTTCATCGACATCTACGACAGCATGACCTCCACCGCCTGAGGCGGCCGCGGGCTGCCCTCCGAATGTGTTGTTGCTGCTTGCGGCGGCCACCGGGGCCGCGGGGACCGTGTTGTCTCCAATTTTGTCGTTTTTGACTTCTTCAGTGACTGTATATAGAGGGTGTAATCCAACAGACCCTGCGCCGCGTTCGGGCTCTCTGCTAGGACTACCTGCGACAATGTCGTCCCCTTCATCGGAACTATCATCAACAGAATTTGTCCCTCTGCCCCCACCTCCCAATCCAATGGCGTTCAATACGGTTCCAACTGCACCAGCGGCTGCTCCCAGATATGATGTTTGTTTTTGAGCTGGCTGTTGACTTGCAGTATTGGTTTGAGAATTATCAGCTTTTGCAATTGCAATTGGATCTTTAGTATCATCTTTAGCACGCTCAACCTCAAGTCTTGCAGCTATAGGTGGAGGAGGTGGATCTAGAGACACTAGATCTGGGGAACCTGCTGCTGCTCCTCCGCTTCGAAGTTTTGCAATTTCTGCTTGAAGAATTTCTATTTGTTTTGTTCCTTTTTCAGATTCATTTTTCCATTGATTAGCAATTTGATAATTTTTGTCTGAAATAGGTTTGATTTGTTTTAACTCTGCTTCTACCTTATTGAATTCTTTACTAAGATCACCATAGGCTATTTGTAATTGATTTTGATCTGTAGAAGCTGCTGTTCTTTCAAGTCGTTTGATATCTTCCTTGAGTTCTACATTTTCATTTTGTAGATAATGGTGTTTTTTAGTTAAATTTTCGTGTGCAGTTGCATAACTGTTCATTTGTTCTCTTGTACCTAGAAGATCTGCTTGAGACTTTTTCAACTTCTCAGTTAGCTCTTGATAATTTTGCTCCAGTAAATTTACATTGCTTTGTTCGAAACTCACGTCCTTCAAGAGCTTGTTTATTTCCGCATCTTTTGCGCTTATAGATCCTTGTAGATGAGCATTTTCATCTTTTAAATGTCTAATTTCTTGCATTTTTTCACTAGAAAGATCACTGTTTTGTCTGACATTTTCCTTCAAACTTGCATTTTCGTCTACTAAACCTTTGATTCTTTCTGATTCATCACCATTTTTTAATGATTCCCATGTTTTTAATTTATTATTTAATATATGGTCTTTTCGTTCGAGATGACTTATAACACTTCGAATTTGAGCTAATACGTCTGAAGCACCTCTAGACCCTCTAGACATGAGTACTTATACTCTCTTAAATAGAGAAACATGCAAAGTGTTGCTCTAAGCATTCTCTAGTGTAACTGCTTGAGCGTGCCTGTCTACACCGTGAGACCCTCGGCGCCGGCTACGGGCGCGGCGCGGGCGCGGCCCTGGGGCTGCTCGAGGAGGGCCTTGAGGAGGAAGTAGAGGTCGCCGCGGGGGCCGCAGGGGTCGAGGAGGGGCTCGCCGGCGCGCTGGCAGTGCTGGGCGAACTCGGCGGCCTCGCGGAGGTGGCGGCGGACGAGGGCGGCGTCGAAGCGGCTGCGCGGGGTGGTCGGGAAGCGGAGCGCGGCGGGCGCCGCTGGGTGCGGGGCGGGCGCCGCGGGGTGCGGGGCGGGCGCCGCGGGGTGCGGTGCGCTGTGCGGGGCGCGCTGCGGGACGCTGTGCGCGGCGGGCTTCGGGGCGGCGGGCTCCGGGGCGGGGTCCATGGCGGCGCGCTCTTATATGCGGGGAGCGGGCGGCGCGCTCTTGTGCGGGGGCGGGCCGCGGTCTTCGTCGGGGATGTTTTTTTGGGCACAAAGTTTAAAAAAATGAAAAATGAGAAAAATGAGAAAAAAATGAGAAAACTTGAGAAAAAAAGTTTGAAAAGAAAATTCGCGGGCCGAGTCGCTGCGCTTTCGGAGACTTTGCGGGCACGCGTATTTAGGCTGGTTTGGGCATGATTTGTTGTGCGGGAGATATTTTTGGACGCGCGCGACCGGGAGTTCTGGGCGCGCGCCGACGTTGCGCGCGGCGCGGACGGCGCGCGCAGAGCCGACGGAGCGCGCAGAGCCGACGGCGCGCGCGGCGCGCTGAAACGGCGTGGCTCGCGGCGGCGCTGTTCGTGTGTTGCTGGGTGTGCGGCGGGGAGGGGCGCGAGGTGTGCCAAGGCGACTGGTGTGGCGGATGGAACAGGGTAACAGACGAGTGCGAGTGTTGGTTCTACTCAGATTTTTGGACGAATCGTTACGAAATCCCGATCTGCGGGAACAGTCGGGGGCTGAGTGGTTTATATTTTGGGACTGACGGCGATTATCGGAAGCACAAGATTTACTGCCGCGGGTGTCGTAGCGACCAGCATCTTCAGGACGTGTTTGACAGAGACGTTCTGCAAAAAGTGTGTCGATGCAGACCAGGATACTTTGGCGAGCTGAGATATGACGCAACGTGCCTGCTGTGTGCAGCTGGAAAATATACGTCAGTTACAGCAATAACATGCACTGATTGTCCTACAGGGAAAGTTTCCGCAATTGGAAGCTCTGGATGCAGCACTTGTGCGGCGGGAAAGTATGCTTTTAGCGATTATTATGGCAGGAGTCAATGCTGGATTTGTTTAGCTGGAACGTTTTCTAATGAAGGAGAAGATGCGTGTAATCTTTGCCCACAGGGACAATCAAGCAACGATGGGTCGAGCTCATGTTCATATTGTGGCGACGGACAAATTGTACCGTCAAGGGGATCGTTGTGCACTAATTGCGCTGCGGGAAAGAAAAAAGTAAGTCAGACGGAGTGTCAAGATTGCACAGCAGGAAAGTATTCTGCACAACAGAAAAACGATTGCACGGATTGCGGTGCAAATCAATTTTCTGTATCAGGAAGCGCGACCTGCCAGAACTGTCCGTCAAATTCACAAGCGCCCAGTGTCAGTCCCGCACTCACAAGCTGTCGCTGCAACGCCGGATTCTCGGGACCAAACGGCGGGACATGCGTCATTTGTAGTGCGGGGAAGTACACATCCAATGTAGGAAGTTCAGAGTGCATATCTTGCCCTCGAGGTTACTATTCAGGCACATCGGGAGCGACCGTGTGTTCGGCGTGTGATATGCCGAGTGGCGCTCTGAGCAGCACGTTCCAATTGGCGACAGGAGCAACTGCATGCAGATTTTGTGCCAGCGGAACATATGCAGACCAATCTCTGAATGAAAGTAGCCGGATACCGGGGGCGCACGTCTGCAGCTCCTGCAACGCTGGGGAGTACTTGACTACAATGAACAACCCGGCCATTACTGTGTCGGGAAGTGGAACATCTACTTCAAAAACGACACCGTGTTCGAAATGCAGCACATGTCCAGACACAACACGTGTCGGGTGCTATCCCTTTAGGGCCGATCCTGGGGTTTGTCCGCCTTGCAAGCCTGGGAGTTACTATGTGGAAGACACAAAAAAATGTCTTCTTTGTGAGCAGGGCAAGTACATGTCGGCAAACAGCATGAAACTCGATTCGACAATGTGCCAGACTTGCCCGCGGTACAGCGATCGCTTACCGTCGGCTGTGACTGTGTACGACATGCAGTGCACGAAAACGAACTGGGGTCACGCGGGAGGAACGGAACAAAACGACCGTTACGCGCTGGTCATGGACCGGGAACACAAATACCCCGAGTACAGCTTGGTGCAGAATGGAGTGCGTGTTTCGTATCTTGAAAGCAAATACGGCTGGTGGTTTTTTCACAGGAATCTTAACGTCGTCAACTCGGCAGGAGAAGTTGATCCACCACCTGCTGTAGCACTGGCGACCTCGTTGAGGCCGCCCGAGTCAGGCTGGAAGGAGAAATGCAACGGGAAATGGGAAAGCTTCAGAATGCGGCTTGAATTCGATAACCGGGATAGCGTGGAGATGCGGACTCGGTCTATCTCGGTGCTGGGCGCAGACGACGTGGCGAAGTGCACTTGTCAGGTAGGAATGACGTTGCTCGACAGCATCTGCGTGTGCGGCAAGGGGAAGTACCTCGATGTGTCCACGAACGCGTGCGTCATGGCTCCGGTGGACCATTTTCAACAGTACGACCACTCGATGTCTGCGCATCCATGTCCCGACGGCTCTACGTCGGATGCGGGGAGCAAGTCTCCCGATGACTGCAAGTGCAAAGCGAAGATGAGCAAAATCAAAGATCCAGAGAAACCAGACTTAGAAAAGTGCATTTGTGACGATGGCTACTACATGCTGAGCGAAGTTTGCCAGAAATGCGGTTACTGCGAGCCTATTGAGGGGAAGCGCCGCTGGCGAAAGGGATGCAGCGACGATTCGCCTGGGACCTGCGAGCTGTGCCAGGGGTGCAGCAACCCCGAGGAGACGCGGGTGGGGTGCCACGCGCGGAGGCCGGGCGAGTGCACGCTGAGGAAGTACAGTGGAATGAAGTGGCTGTCGGCGGAGCCGCTGTGTCCGGTGGAGACGAAGTTCGGGAACAGGGAGACGCTGAGGAGTCTGGACCTCGGGGGGCTGGGGTTCGAGCACGTCTTCGGGGCGCTGGAGCAGGACGTGAGTTTTGCGTGCCGCGACGTGTGCGACGGGCGAGGGAACTATGACGGGACGCAGTGCGGCGGCCCGTACGCGTGCAATATCCGGACGTGCACGCAGTTCATGCAGACGGACCGCTCGGTGGACGCGGCGCGGAACGACGTGCTGGCGTGCCCGGTGGTGATCGAGGCGGGGGACGCGCGGAACAACGAGCTGCGGCTGGCGAAGGTGCAGGCGCGGTGCGTGGCGTGCGCGGAGTGCGGGCGGGACGGGGCCCTGGAGGCGCTGCCGACGCGGGCGCGGGAGCTGCTGGCGGCGGGGTGGGGGCGCGGGTGCGCGCGGGAGTGCAGCCGGCTGCGGTGCGGGGCGGGCGAGGGCGAAGAGAACACGCGGAACCAGGTCTGGGACTGGACGGCGGGGGCGTGCGTGGCGTGCGCGGAGCTGCGCGACCCGCGGCTGTGCGCGGCGGAGGACTACGCGGAGCTGCGGGAGTTCGTGGTGACGGGACACATGGCGCTGCTTTTTTTCGAGGGGTGCCGGGGCGCGGAGTATGCGCTCGAGGAGGTTTCATACGGGCGTTGCCGGCGCTGCGAGGCGGAGAGCGCGCGGTGCGCGGGGGCAGAGTACCCTGCGCGGTGCGCGGCGGCGGGCGCGGCGGGCGCGGCTGGCGCGGCGGGCGCGGCGGGCGCAGTGGCGCTGGGGGGCGGCGCGGTGAACAGCGGGAGCCTGGCGGCGGCGTGCGACGTGTGCCGGCGCGCGTACCAGGGGCAGGTGGATGTGGTGCAGGGCGCGTACGCGGCGACGGTAGGGGCGAACGCGAGCGCGCTGTTCTGCCAGGTGACGGAGTGCCTGGCGCGGGACGGGGCGGCGCGGACGGGGGTGCGGCAGGACGGGACGCTGTGCGGAGAGCGGTGCCGGGCGCTGGCGTGCGCGGCGGACGAGGTGCTGGTGCCGTGCCGACTGCCGCACCAGACGCGGTGCGTGAAGGTGGAAGTGCTCACCCCTGTGAGCGGCGCGCGGCACGCCGGCGTCGCGGGCGCAGAGACGAGCCTGCTAGGGGACGCGAGCGGGTTCGCGAGCTTCGAGAACACGCTGGTGACGCTGGGCTTGGCGAAGGACGAGTACCAGTGCGTGTGGAACGCGGCGGGGATCGGGGACAACCGCGCGCTGCCGGGGGGCGTGAGCGAGTACTTCTTCCCGCCGGCGCTAGCGTATGCGAGCGGACAGGAGGGGGGGCGCGGGACGAAGGCGTGCCGGCCGTGGCCGCTTGAGGGCGCAGACAACGACGTGGCGTTCCCGGCGCTGCCGCTGCAGAACACGGTGTCGGGGCGCTCGGCGCGGCGCGTGCTGGTGGACTGCGAGGCGCACGTGGTCTCGTACCGCTTCGACGGGACGTTTGCGGGGGTGGACCTCGGGGTGCGGGCGGCGCTGAAGGTGGGCCCTGTGCGGGTGGCGGAGGCGGCGGGCGGGGACGTGCAGGAGCTGCGCGGGGCGCACGTGGGCGGGCGCGGGGAGCTCTTCCTGCTGCTGACGCTGCGGCAGGGGCGGGCGAGCGTGCAGACGGACGCGGGAGGTTTTGGACCCTCTGGGGCCCCTGCCGCGTGGCCCGCGCGGCTGCTGCTGACGTGCGCGCTCGCGGACCTGACGCCGCGGGCGGGGGGCGCGGGCGCCGATCATGATGCTTCCGGCGGCGGGCGCGTGCGCGCGGAGGCGGGAGTGCAGCGCGCGGGCGCGGCGCGACAGGCGCTGGCGTGGCTGGGGGCGGGCGGGGGCCCCTCTAGTGCCACAGCGGGCTCGGGCCCCTCTGGGGCCCCCGCGGCGGGCGCGGCCGGCTCAGGCCCCTTTGGGGCCCCTGCGGCGGGCGCTGCGCGCGAGGGGCTTGCGGCGGGGCTGGTCGCGGCAGTCGCGCAGCCGGGGGCGCAGCCGGGGGCGCAGCCGGGGGCGCAGCCGGGGGCGCAGCCGGGGGCGCCGCTGGCGGCGAGCGTGACGCCGGGGGCTCAGGCTGCGTGGGCGCAGTGGCGCGCGGGGCTGCTCCAGGGGCGCTGTGCGGGGACGAGCGCGCTGGACTTCTTCGAGGGCGAGGAGGCGTGCCGGGTGGTCGGCTTCGGACAGGTGCTCCCGATGCAGGTGGAGTTGGCGTGCGCGGTAGGCGACTCGGCGAGGTGTCCGGAGGCGGCAGAGGCCCCGGTGCTGCTGCTGGTGCGCGAGGCGTCGTTCGCGGCGGAGCTGGTGGCGGGGGCGGCGCTCGACGTGGGCGAGGTGGCGCTCGGCTCAATGTCGACGGACGCGGTGGAGCAGAGTCAGCGGCGCGCCCTGCGGCGGCTGCAGAACTTCACGGCGGCAGATCAGCACGTGGCCAAGGACGGGGGCGTGCTCGAGCGCGTGCTGAGCGCAAGCAGCATAGCTGACCGCGCGCTGGTGCCGTGGCAGGCGCACGCGGTCGACGCGTACAGCAAGTGCGCGGTGCTCGTGGCGACGGTGCAGCGCGTGCTGTGTGTTGGCTCGGAGGGCGTTGAGGCGCTGTGGGACGCGGGATCTAGCCCCTCGGGCGTGCCCTCGGCTAGCCCCTCCGGTGTGCGCGCGCTGGGGGTGGGCTTCGCTGAGGTGGGCGGTGCCGCGCACGCGCTCGCACTCCTGCAGTTTGACGGACGGACGGCGCTTGCTGCAGGGCTGTGGACGGTGGTGCTGGGGGCGAAGCCGCGGCGCGTGCGCTACGACAGCGGCGCGGCGCGCTGGGTGAGTTTCGCTGTGCTGGGCGCGGAGGTGGTCGCGCTGGAGCTCGCGGCGGGCGGGCGCATGCACCTGCGCGTGTACGTGCTGGCGGCGGCGGCGAGGGCCCCAGAGGGGCCCGTGGCGGCGGAGGCGGCGGCCGACGGCGGCGCCGGCGCGGCGCTCGAGCTCCTGGAGGCGAGAGCGCGCGACTGGGCCCTCTTCGGGGAGGCGCGCTTCGCGGCGACGCTGGGGGCGGGGGCGGAGGACGCGGCGAGAGCCCCAGAGGGGCCCTTGGCGGAGGACGCGCAGGGGGCCGAGGCCGGCGCAGCCGACGCCGAGGCCGGCGCAGCCGACGCCGAGCGCCAGAACGCCGAGGAGGCGTGGCTGCGCTTCAGCCGCGTGGCGACGACGCGGCACAGCCGCGCAGCGGTGGCGGCTGCTGTACGCGTGGTGCGCGCAGGCTTGGGCGCGCTGGCGCTGGAGCTGTTGGTGTGCGCTGTGCCGCGCGGCGCTAGCGCGGGTGCAGATGGTTCGGAGGACGCAGAGGGCGCCGCACTCTGTGCTGACGCTGCGCTGCCGCCGGAGCTGGGGCTAGCGCCGGGCTTCTTGTCGCTGGCGTTCCTGCGCGGCGCCGCCTTCGGGGCAGCGGGCGCCGACGCGGCCGCAGCGGGCGCCGCCACAGCCGGCGTTCGTGGCGAGGAGCTGTGGGTCGTCGGCGCTCTCGGCGCCGTCTTCGAGCTGCGCTTCGGAGGCGGGCGCGCGGCGCTGCGCGCTGCAGAGGCCTCGGCGCTCGCAGGGCGCGGCTTCGTGCAGGCGGGGGCGGCGCTGGCGGTGCAGGGTGATCTGGGAGGCCGGGCGGCAGGCGCGGGTGCTGCTGCCGCCGCTGTCGCACGTGACGCCGCGTACTACACCTTTGACGCGCGCTCGCTCGAGAACCGGCGGCTGCTCGCGTTCCTCCCCGGCTTCGCGCGCGCGACGCCTGTGATGTTCACCGGCGCTGGTGAGCCGCTGCGGCGCACGGGTTACCTCGTGCTCGCGGCGCTCACGCGGCGGCTGCGCGCAGAGGACGGGGACGGCGGAGACAGCGACGGCGGTCTGCTGCGGCTGCTGCGCCTGGCGGTGGAGGTGGCTCCCTTCCGCGCTGCGCGGCGCGAGGAGGCCGTGCGCGCGGCTGAGGCGTTCGCTGGGGGGCGTCAGCGCCTCTTCGAGTACAACTATCTGCTGCAGGACTTCACAGGGAGTTGGCGGCGCGACGACAGCGGCGCGACGCTGACAGAGCTCGGATTACCGGCGAAGGTTGGGGGCGGCACAAACTGCCTGTTGGGATTCAAGGAGGCGGCGCTCGACGAGCAGTTCTTCGCGAGGGGTGGGGCCCGGGGCGCGCCGACGCCAGAGGCTGCGCTGTTTCTAGTGCGCGTCGCGGAGCTTGCTGAGCCCTGGCTGCTGTTGCTGCGCGTGGGCTGCGCCGAGTGGCATGCAGCAGACCGGCGGGGGGCGGCTGTGGGATCGTGCACTGAGGTGGGTGCGGTGCCGCTGACGCACGCGCTCAGCGAGGTGCAAATGAGCCGCGACGCGTGCCCGGGCGGCGAGGGGCGCGAGGGGCGCGTCGTGCTCGCGTACGCGCCGCCAAACATGTGGACGCTCTTCTGGCTTGTGGACGGGGCCGTGCAGAGAGCGGCGAGCGCGAGCGCGAACTGCCTCGCGCTCGCGCCGGGCTCGGCGGTGGAGCTCGCGCGGCGCGGGGCAGCGGACGAGGACGAGGCGCGGCGGCTGCTGGGCGCGGCGGCGGACGCGGCCGACGCGGCTGACACGGCGGTGGCAGAGGTGGCGGAGGTGGCGGAG
>JBIPOE010000099.1:0-11499 GCA_044379485.1 Catalimonadaceae bacterium | reverse complement strand
GGTTGTATCTGGTATGTGCAAAATACATGAATTGGCGAAGGCTTTGGGTGTTAAGCGTCGTAACATCGAGCGTTATAGCAAACATCTTAAAGAGGATGGGATGCAGTATTTTTTTGCAGCCAAACATACAGGCGGGAAAGCCCACAAAATCACAGATGAGAATATTGTTGCCATGCAGGAGCTGGTCAATCAAGGATGTACCAACATTGAGATAGGTAAAGCATTTGCCATTTCAGAGGGAGCCGTCAGGTATTATCTCAAGAATGGTGTTTTAAAAAAAAGTCTTTTCAACAACCAGGGTCTTTAAATAATTCTGCGTTCAGCCAGCCATCAGAACGTAATGATACAGACCTGGCCGCTGCCCAAAACCTGGGAATAGCTGCTACCCGCTTGAATGCACGTATTGCCGCTTCCAATGGAATGCTTGACAGGCCGTTGGTGGAATTTGAACGCTGTTCTGCAGTAGCTTATGGAGGCGTTTTGCTTTTGCTTCCTTTTCTGGAAAACCAGGGTTTCTTCAGCTACAGGGAGCATTATAAAGAGCTAAGTGGATACTATTTTTAGTTTGAATTTATTTCCATAAATTCATTGTTTATAATCTATAAAACTGACAATTATCGGATTATATCATTAAATTATTTTCCTTGGACAGAAGAAAAATTGCGCTTATGAATGGTTGTAATTTATGTTAAATTTTTTTCAAGTAATTCGCTTTTTACTAGAATCTGAAGATCAAAAGCAGTTTTATACCTAGTTTTTTTAGTTGGTATTTTTGTCTAATTTACTGATTATAAAATTCTTAGCTCTTCAAAGTTTTTGATTAATTATTTTTTCCTAAAAATTTCATTTTTCATTTTTTAGGAAAAACTGTATTTTCTTTCCTTCAAAGCCTTCCACAAAAAACATATCTTTGCGGCTAGTAATACTTATTTTCCACCAAATCAATATTTTATGAAATTACGCCTTAATTCAGAATTCGGAACGCTTAAAGCTGTGCTTATGCACAGGCCTGGAAGGGAAATAGACCGACTAACGCCCTACAACATTTCCGAATATTTGTTTGAGGATATGCCATATCTGGAAATCATGCAAAGAGAGCATGACGAATTCCGGAGTTTGATTAAAGGGGCAACTGGTGCTACAGTTTATCGGCTTTTGGATTTGCTTATTGAATCGTTGATAGATGATGATTTATTAATTAAAGCATTTCAGATTGCATTAAAACCAAATAAATTGGATCATTTGGCAGAAGATATTATTGGACGCTTTTCAACTCTTGAGTGCGCAAATGCTTTGATAGCTGGTGTGAAAATTAAAGAGCTGAAGCGAAAACTAAATCATAAGTCTCTTGATAAATTGGGTGAGCATGCATTTGCAATTACGCCAAGTCCCAATTCCTATTTTATGAGGGATCCGGCAGCTGTGGTTCAGACTGGAGTAATCTCATGCCAAATGAAAAATGAAATTCGACACAGAGAGTCATTTATAATGCGGGTTGTTTTTGAAAATCATCCTTTGTTTAAAGAGAACTTTAACATGGTTTATCCCAAAGATACCCTTGAAGAATCGCTTACTGAAAAATATTCCGATATCGAAGGTGGCGATGTAATTGTACTATCTGCTAAAGCTTTGGCTATTGGTAACTCAGAAAGAACTGATCCGGAGGCTATTTTAGAAGTGGCAAGAGAAGTTTTAAAAGATGGATCTGTTGAAAGGGTGTATGAAGTTTTGCTTCCTAAAAAGCGGAATTTTATGCATTTAGATACCGTTTTTACCATTATTGACGAGAATCTTGTAGTAACATATCCAGATGCCATGCAAGCGGTTATGGAAACAAGGGTGCATAGAAAAGAAGGTGTTGATTCTGAGGGCAAAACCATTTTATCAACCGAAGTTTTAAAAGAATCCATACTTGAAGTCTTAAAAAAGGAAATTGATTACCTTGAAATTATTCATACAGGAGACGGCAATCCGGATTATGCAAGTAGAGAGCAATGGTTTGATGGTGCCAATGTATTTGCTATTGGGCCACGAAGGGTTATAAGTTATAATCGTAACCGACATACCAACCGGGCTTTACGGGAAGCAGGTGTGGAAGTAAACGTGATTCCTTCTTCAGAATTATCAAGAGGTTTAGGTGGTCCCCGTTGTATGACTATGGCTTTGGATCGTCAGGATTTTTAGGAATTGGATTGTATTTAACAAAAGGTAATAAGTGATTCTTAATCTAAATATAAATCCCCAAATATTGGAACTGATGGATTTTTGATTTTATAAATTTTTGTCAAATACAGTTTGAAAAAATACGTTTATATTCTTAAAGAACCAGGCCTGATATAATTTAGAAAAGATAAAAGGTAGCAAAACATAAAACCAGACTGAAAAGTCTGGTTTTATATTTTATCAGGAGTAATTAATCTTTTTTTCTCTTGAATAGATATCTGGTAATAAAAATACCAGTGCTTTTATCGGCGGCATAAACCCCGGGTGTAATGGATACCAATTCCCAACCAGCATTTACTTTTTCCTCAATTTTGCCAGCAAGAATTTTGTCATTGTCTTTAATGTTTCCAAAGTTGATGCCAACAAAACTGAAGAAGTTCTCGAGCTTGATTTCTTCCATATTACCATCTTTTCCAGTTGTTATCAATCTTGAGCGGCCTAAACCTCCCGGCACAACAGATTCTACAGCAGTCATTTGTTGAAATTCATACTGAGGAGTTTGTGCATTACTTGAAATGTTAATAGCCAATGCAAAGGCCAGAACTAAGATAATTTTTTTCATTAGAATTTATTTTGAGGCGAAAAGTAAATCAATTTTAGGATATTGCAAATTCATGTTTATCAAACCAAAAAAACTAAGAAGACAGGAAGCCTTACCAATGTCAGAGGCCATTTCCAGCTGGCTGAAATCAAATCATTTGGAAGATAAATTGTTGATTTCAAAAATTAATGCTGATTGGGAATTAATGGTTGGTCCTGTTATAGCCAGACATACGAGGAGTATCAGGGTTGAGAATAAGGTTTTACAAATCCTTGTGGATAATGCACCACTTCGACAACAGTTAACCTATTCCAAAACCCAATTGGTAAAGTTGGTAAATGAAAAGGCCGGCCGGCAATTGGTGATAGACTGTTTTATTCTTTAAGAGATTTCAAAGGTTAATAAGACCACTTATCAAGATTTTGGAGCAAATTCCAACCTTTTGGCCTAGGCCTTGGTTATAAGTATATGAATATGAAAAGCCTTACAACTGCCAGGGGGAATCCCTATCTTACAATCGTTTGGTTGGCTATTTTGGGTTCGGCTCTTCTTTTTTTATTTCTTGTTTTCATATTATTCTTTAGGGCTGGAAGTGCTGATTGGGTATCTATTCCGCTTCCAATCGCATTTTTTTATAGTTCTTTCGCCATTGGCTTAAGCTCATTTTCATTGCATTTGGCTAACAGGAGTTTTACCAACGAATACTACAGCCAGTTTTTTTCGTGGCTTTTGGTTACAGTTGTATTGGCAATTTCATTTTGTTTACTTCAGGTTAATGGCTGGAATAATTTGGTCAAAGCTGGAATCAAATTTCAAAATATTGGTGGTGCATTTATTTATATCATTACCGGATTACATCTTTTGCACTTGTTTCTTGGTCTTTTTGGGCTGGCTTGGGTATTAGTTGATTCCTATAAAAACAGAAGGTATGTGGACGGATTTATTCTTAGTCTTAATCCGGCAAAAACAGCATTACTTAAAATTGTTACCATATTCTGGCATTTTCTGGGCGGACTGTGGCTGATTCTTTTTCTGCTCCTATGGATGAGATTATAAAAGATCCAGCCGTATATTTAGTTAGCCATTAAATTGATTCATTGCGGTTTGAACGCCTCTTGTACAAAAGCAAAGTACAGCCTCCGCTGCTTTTTCAACCCAAACTTCTTTCGCTTCTAAATCTTGTTCTGGAAATTTACCCAAAACATAAGGAACCTGTTGACCTTTGGCAAAATCAGAACCAATACCCATTCTCATTCTGGCATACTCCTGACTCTTAATTTTTAGTTCTATATCTGAAAGTCCATTATGCCCACCAGAAGAACCTTTGGTTTTAATTCTAATCGATGCAAATGGAAGAGCCAAATCATCAGTAATTACAAGAATTTCGGAAATGTCTGCGTTTACTTTATTCATCCACAAAGCAACGGCATCTCCTGAAAGATTCATAAAAGTGGTCGGTTTTATTAAATAGACTGTTTTTCCGGAAATCTGGAACTTTGCCACTTTTGCCAACCTATCATTTTCAAAGCCCAGGCTTTTCTTTCTGGCCACTCTTTCCACTACTTCAAACCCAATATTATGGCGGGTTGCCTCATACTTATCGCCAATATTGCCTAAGCCTACAATTAGAAGAGCCATTTAAAAATTCAAAAAAATGTTTACTTTAAATTCAAAAAAATGCAATTATAAAAACATTGCCTCCAATAAAAAAGGGAGCATTTAGCTCCCTTTTTTATCAATAATTATTTAAATCTATTTAGCGCCTGATTCTATCATTTGCTCCAGGCGAGCCTTAAATTTCTTTGCATCTGCTGATTCCTGACTATCATAATATTTTTCAATAATCTGAGTGTAGGTGTTAATGGCATCTGCATAATTCTTTTGAAGTTCCTGAACCAAAGCTGCCTTTAATAAGTAACGTGGAGAGAAAAACTTATTTGGAGCATGTAATGCCGCTTTCTTGTAATATTCAAGTGCATGATCAAGATCATTTAACTCAAGATATGCATCTCCGGTCAAGCAATTTGCTCTTGGTTGAATCAAAATATCATCCGAACTGAAGTTCTTCAAATTGTCGATCGCATCCTGATGCTTATTTTGCTTTAAGTAAATGCTACCAATGTAAAAACTTGCAAGCTTCCCGGCTTTGGTAGAACCATACTCATCGGCAATTCTAATGAAACCTAAATTATTACCATCACCATTTAATGCTTTTTTCAAAGAATCGGCTTCGTAATAATAGACGGCAGAAAACATTTGACCTTGCGCTTCCTGATCCTGGGTATTGGTCCAATACCGATATCCAAAAAAGCCTGCAATAACCAAAGCGATAGCTCCGGCAATAATGCCTAATTGCTTCGAATTTTGTTCAATGTATTGTTCAAAACTGGTTAGCTTTTCAACAATTACTTCCGGATTTTCTAGTGCTGATTCTTTGTCAGCCACTTTATCTTTAATTTCACTCATTTTGACTTAATCAATAATATATGGGTAATCTGCTTCTGCGTACACATCTTTATAAACCTCATCCACAGTTGGATATGGTGATTCTTCGGCAAATGTAACACATGCAGTTACAACTTCTTTTATTTTACTTTCTATTGCATCCAAATCTGCTTCTGTTGACCATCCGTTTTCTAAAAGAACTTGTCGAACGTGTTCTATAGGATCCTGGTTTTTGTAATCTTCCAGTTCATCTTTGGTTCGGTACTTTGCAGGATCGGACATTGAGTGCCCTTTGTACCTGTAAGTCCGAAGCTCCAGTAGTGTTGGACCATCTCCTTTTCTTGCTCGTTCTGCTGCCTGGTAAAAAGCATCATGTACAGCCTCTGGACTCATTCCATTTACTGGCTCAGATGGCATATCAAATGCTGACCCAAGTTTATAAAGTTCGGTAACATTTGAAGTCCTTTCAACAGATGTTCCCATGGCATAACCATTATTTTCTATTACAAAAACAACAGGAAGCTTCCATGTCATGGCCATGTTAAGTGCTTCATGAAAAGCACCTTGCCTTACGGCTCCGTCCCCCATGTAACAAAAACAAACATTACCGGTTTTGTTGTATTTTTCAGAAAATGCAATTCCGGCACCCATTGGCACCTGAGCACCAACTATACCGTGGCCGCCCATGAAGTGTACATCTTTATCAAAAAAGTGCATCGATCCACCTTTACCTTTAGAGCAACCGGTGGCCTTCGCAAACATTTCTGCCATTAAAGCATCAGGATTTGATCCTAAAGCAATTGGAAGAGCGTGATCACGATAAGCTGTGATCCACTTGTCGCCTTTAACCGCTGCGGTAACAGCACCTGACGCACAAGCCTCCTGACCAATATAAAGATGGCAAAAGCCTTTAATTTTCTGCTGACCGTATAGCTGACCCGTCTTCTCTTCGAATCGACGAATCAACAACATATTTTCAAACCAAAACTTATAGCGTTCCTCAGGATGCTTCAGATTGGTCTTGACTCCGTTTTTTGATGGTTTGGTTTTTACTTTTTCCATGAAAAGAAATCTGATTTAAGCCTGTCCCATAGTCCCTCCAAAATTGAAGGGCATTTTGGGCATGTCACTCATATCTTTAATGTCTCCAAATGAATCCTGATACCTTTCCACATTGTCCTTTAGCGCTTGTAAAAACCTGACTGCATGCTCTGGTGTCATGATTATCCGGGATTTTACTTTTGCCTTGGGAACTCCTGGCATCATTCTGATGAAGTCAATCACAAATTCAGAATTTGAATGTGCGATCATAGCCAGGTTGGAATAAATTCCTTCAGCCATTTCTTCCGAAAGCTCAATATTGATTTGATTGCTCTGATCCTGATTTTCCATTAATCAATGTTTATGCCATTGAGGCTTCTCTTTTTGATTTTTTGTATGAAGTTGGTCCTGTTGTATTTTGATTTGAGCTTTCGGCAATTTGCGTCAAGGTCTCAAGCTCAACTTTTGAACCTACTATGATCGGATCATAATCTCTCATTCCAGTACCTGCAGGGATCAAGTGTCCAACAATTACGTTTTCTTTCAATCCAAGTAAGCTATCAGCTTTTCCTCTGATTGAGGCTTCGCTAAGTACTTTGGTTGTTTCCTGGAAGGAAGCGGCAGAAATAAAGCTTTCAGTTCCCAATGAAGCCTGAGTAATACCCATTAATATTGGTCTTGATGTTGCAGCTTCTGCTTCTCTAACCTCCACCAATTTGGCATCTCTTCTTCTTAGGGACGAATTCTCATCTCTTAATTTCTTGGTAGAAACAATTTGACCTGGCTTAAGATTCAATGAATCACCTGCTTCGGTTACAACCTTAGCACCCATTATCTCATCATTTTCTCTTCGGAAAGTAAATTTATCAACCGATTGACCTGGAAGGAAATTGGTATCTCCTGGCTCTGTAATTTCAACCTTTTGCATCATTTGTCTTACGATAATTTCAATGTGCTTGTCATTGATTTTTACCCCTTGCAAACGATATACTTCCTGAATTTCATTAACTAAATATTCCTGAACTGCAGTTGGTCCTTTGATTGCAAGAATGTCAGAAGGTGTAATTGCACCATCAGATAATGCCATTCCAGCCTTCACATAATCACCATCCTGAACAAGGATATGCTTGGAAAGAGGAACCATATATTTTTTCCTTACGCCATCTCTGGATTCGATAAAGATCTCTCTGTTTCCTCGCTTGATACCTCCATAAGAAACAATACCATCAATTTCAGAAACTACAGCTGGATTTGAAGGATTTCTTGCTTCGAAAAGCTCAGTTACCCTTGGCAAACCACCGGTAATATCTCTTGTCTTACCGCCAGATCTTGGAATCTTACCCATTACCTGACCAGCTTTTATTTTTTGTCCATTTTCAACCACTAAGTGTGCACCTACCGGAAGGTTAAATGTCTTTGTATCTGCTTTTCCTGAAACGATAATGGCAGGATTTTTTGCTTTATCTTTTGTCTCAGTAATTACTTTTTCTCTGTGACCAGTTTGCTCATCATATTCTTCACGAAATGTAATACCTTCTTCGATAGATTCAAATTCAACTTTTCCATCTATATCTGTTAGGATTACTGCATTATATGGATCCCAATAACAAAGCTCTTGTCCTTTGGTAACCTTATCGCCAGACTTCACCTTTAGGAATGATCCGTAAGGGATATTGGCCTGCATAAGTATTTTTTCAGAATTCTCTTGTCCAACCGGAACCAATCTCATTTCACCGGTTCTTCCGATTACAACATCAACTGGCTCACCATCATTAGTGGTAGTTGCCAATGTTCTAACCTCGTCAAAAATAATCACACCATCTTGTTTTGATTTGATGGTAGATTCTACTGCAATGTTTGATGCAGTACCCCCAACGTGGAAGGTTCTTAAAGTAAGCTGAGTACCAGGCTCACCAATCGATTGAGCTGCAATAACACCAGCAGCCTCACCTCTTTGAACCATACGGCCCGTAGCAAGGTTTCGACCGTAGCACATTCCGCAGATTCCTCTTTTGGTTTCGCAGGTTAATACAGATCTGATTTCGATTTCTTCAATTCCACAATCATCAAGTGCTTTTGCAGCTTCATCAGAGATTAACTGATTGTTACTTACAATCAGATCACCTGTGATGGTATTGAAAACATCGTGAACTGAAACCCTTCCAACAATTCTTTCAGAAAGTGGCTCAACGATTTCTTCATTTTCTTTCAAAGCTGAAACTGTAATACCTCTCAAAGTTCCGCAATCTGCTTCATTCACAACAAGATCCTGAGCAACATCGTGCAAACGTCGGGTTAGGTAACCAGCATCAGCAGTTTTCAAGGCTGTATCTGCAAGTCCTTTTCTTGCACCGTGGGTAGAGATAAAGTACTCCAATACATCCAAACCTTCTTTAAAGTTTGAAAGAATTGGGTTTTCAATGATCTCACCAACTGAACCCTGAAGATTTTTCTGAGGTTTTGCCATAAGGCCCCTCATTCCACCCAATTGTCGAATTTGCTCTCTTGAACCTCTGGCTCCGGAGTGCATCATCATATATATACTGTTGAATCCTTGATTGTCGTTCTCCAACTGACGCATCAAAGTTTCTGTAATCTGAGAATTAACCCTTGTCCAGATATCGATAACCTGGTTGTATCTTTCATTGTCTGTGATCAGACCCATCAAATAGTTGGACCACACATCTTTAACATCTTCCTTCGCTCCGGCAACCAATGCATCTTTTTCGTCTGGAATTTTGATATCATCCAAACCAATAGAAAGACCACCCCGGAATGCTATTTTGAAACCTAGTTCTTTGATATCATCCAGGAACTTAGCAGTTCTCTTAACACCACATTGCTTGTAAACATCGGATATGATTTTTTGAAGTTTCTTTTTGGTAAGTAGCTCATTGATGAAGCCAACTTCCTCAGGCACACAAAGATTAAATAGAACAAGGCCGGAAACGGTTTCAATTATTTTTGATTCCAGTTCACCTTGAGCGTTTTTAACATTTGTTTTTACCTTTATGTAAGCATGCTTGTTAAGTTTACCTTCATTAAGCGCAATCACAACTTCTTCAAGGGAATAGAAAGTTCTGCCTTCGCCCATAACAGACTCTTCTGGCGTACTTCTTCTTCCTTTGGTTATATAGTAAAGACCCAAAACCATGTCCTGAGACGGTACAGTAATAGGCGCTCCATTCGCTGGATTCAAAATATTGTGAGAAGCCAACATCAAAAGTGATGCTTCCAAAACTGCTTCGTGGCCCAATGGAACGTGTACCGCCATTTGGTCACCGTCAAAGTCAGCGTTGAATGCAGTACACACTAATGGGTGCAACTGAATCGCTTTTCCTTCGATCAATTTTGGCTGGAATGCCTGAATACCTAGTCTGTGTAGAGTTGGGGCTCTGTTTAGTAAAACAGGATGGCCTTTCAATACATTTTCAAGTATATCCCAAACTACAGGATCTTTACGATCTACAATTTTCTTTGCTGATTTAACTGTCTTAACAATACCTCTTTCTATCAGTTTCCTGATAATAAACGGTTTGAAAAGTTCGGCAGCCATTTCTTTTGGAAGACCGCACTCATGCAATTTCAGTTCAGGACCTACAACGATTACTGATCGACCAGAATAATCAACCCTTTTACCCAATAGATTCTGACGGAAACGACCTTGCTTACCTTTCAACATATCTGAAAGTGATTTCAAAGCTCTGTTTCCTTCTGCTCTTACAGCGTTAACTTTTCTTGAATTGTCAAACAAGGAATCAACAGCTTCCTGAAGCATACGCTTTTCATTTCGTAGGATTACTTCTGGCGCTTTAATTTCTATAAGTCTTTTCAGACGGTTATTTCTAATGATAACCCTTCTGTATAAGTCATTTAAATCGGATGTAGCAAAACGACCACCATCTAAAGGCACTAGCGGACGAAGTTCTGGTGGAATTACCGGAACCATTTTGATAATCATCCACTCTGGCTTGTTTTCAATACGTGTTCTGGCATCTCTGAAGGCTTCCACAACTTTCAACCTTTTCAAAGCTTCTGCTTTTCTTTGTTGAGAAGTATCGTTTGCAGCAGCATGTCTCAGACTGTAAGATAAATCATCAAGTTCAAGTCTTGATAACAACATTTCCAAACCTTCAGCACCCATCTTGGCGATAAATTTGTTTGGATCTTTGTCGTCCAGCATCTGGTTTTCTCTTGGAAGTTTTTCCAAAATATCCAAATACTCATCTTCAGTTAAAAATTGGAGATATTCAATTCCATCCTCAGCTTTTATACCAGCCTGAATTACTACAAATCGCTCATAATAAATGATTTGATCAAGTTTTTTAGTTGGTAAGCCTAGTAAGTAACCAATTTTATTTGGCAAGGATCTGAAATACCAAATGTGCGCAACAGGAACAACAAGTTCGATGTGGCCCATTCGCTCTCTTCGAACTTTTTTCTCAGTTACCTCAACACCACATCGGTCACAAATAATACCCTTATATCGGATACGCTTGTACTTTCCACAATGACATTCCCAGTCCTTTACAGGTCCGAAAATTCTTTCACAAAAAAGACCATCCATTTCAGGCTTGTATGTCCTGTAGTTGATAGTTTCTGGCTGAGTAACCTGTCCGTAAGAACTCTCCAGAATTGACTCCGGAGAGGCAAGACTGATGGTTATCTTGGTAAAGTCCTGATTAAGTTTTCTATTTTTTCTAAATGCCATGTGTTTCGCTCTGAGACGATTAAGTTAATTGTAGAAGGTCAAGTGATGTTGAGAAAAAAATGCACTGATTGTTTGGCGGTGTCGATATTTTTTATCAAATTCCAAGGTTGTCCTAAAATAGCCTGCAAAAGTAGGCAATTGCTTTTAGCAATGCAAAAGTTGGGCCAGAATTATTGTAAATTATTTTATTACCTTTTAGACTGCCCTTTTTAGTCGAACCTTCTGCCCTGGTAAATTTCACTTTCCCTGTCTTTTAGTTGCTTTCTCTTTTTCTGAAAAAATATAGGGCTTAATTACCTACCCGAAAAGTTGCATTTATCTCTTGAATCTAAGAATCGTTATGTGAAGGAACTGGAATTTTGAATATGGAAATTTTTTTTAAGAAGATACCCAAAAGTCGCAAGTAATTTTCGGTTCTTCTCCATTTTGAGTGGAATTGGGGAAAATGCATTAGAATTGGGGCATGGAGATTACGGAAATGTTTAGCATGGCACTGGGGCTTTCCAAGCCTTGGTTTATAGAGAAAGTTGAATTTGTA
>JBIPOE010000195.1:0-3525 GCA_044379485.1 Catalimonadaceae bacterium | reverse complement strand
GGGTTGCTTCATCTATGGCATACCCCATTTTTGACTCATATCCTTGGTCGATGCCGTTGGCATCGACTAGAGGAGTCAGATTTACTGCGTTCAGGGCTTGTAAACTTTTAATTATTCTTGATTGCTCGCCAAATACTTTATTCATCTTATACGTTTCTTCTAAGAATATGAAAAATAATGCCCTTTCATTGGCTATTTCGTGCGGGATACTTTTTGTGACTATTCCGTCTTGGACACTTGCTGAGATTACTTGTTTATAAAACATATAAATGGGAGTTCCTAAAGTTTTTACTTTATTGATGACTTTATCTGCGATTAGATTGGCACCAACAATATCCGACAGTTTTGCGAGGGCATTGCAATAACCAAAAACGGAAACTGTAGGATAGGTATTTATTGATTTTTGAATGAGACGATCAGCCTCTTTAGAATCGCCTGAATTGAGTTTCTCTATAGCTTTATCGGCAAGCAAAACAGCAGCGGCATATGCCGCAGGTGAATCTGTGGGTACTTTTGTTCCTTGTTCCGATCCCTTTTTAGCAATGTCTATTAGAGTTTGAGAAAAAGAACTTAGAGTGCTTATCAGCAGCAATAGGGTTAGAGAATATTTTATTTTGGTCATAATAAAATGATTTTATTTATTTTGATTGTTTTGTTTTATTTTTTTGAAAATATATAATCGCCCCCAACATGCCCAGCCAATTCTAAAGTGCCATATCGTGGTTCTGTTTTTGTTTCAGTCATTACGGCTTCCATAATCTGATTGATGAACATTTTTTGTGCTGTTAAGTATTTTTCCTTGTTTTCTGTTAATGCTTTGACCAGGTATTTCATAAAAACGCTTTCATCAGGGACTTCGGTGTCATTGCCTGATGTTATTGCCACACGGCTTATTTTTTCGTTCATGGTTTGAACCGCTAATGGTGCATCTTTTCCTAAAGCACGGGTTTTAAAAACTCCTCCAGAAAAACAAGCATCGGTTATCAGTAATGTGTGGCGAGAAGGAAGTTTGGCAATGAGGTTTAAAACATCCTTGTTTTGAAGCCAAGTAGTGGAGTCATTTCTTTTAGCATCAACCAAAAGCCAATAGCCTTTCTTTTCTTTTTCGACCCAAATGCCGTGGCCTGCATAAAAAATCAACAGATTGTCTTCGGGTTGAATGACATTAGTGAGTTCGAGCAATTGCCTTTTGACATCATTGGCGCCGGGATTGAACAAGTTGATGATATTACCATCTTCAAAATCGTAGTCCTTCTTGAGAATTAGTTTCAATTTGACCGCATCCTGAATGGGATTTTCCAAAGACGGAATGTTTAAGTCCTCATAATTTTGAGCACCAATCAACAGGCAATAGTTTTCGCCTTCTTTAGTTGTGGCAGGAACAATTTTAGAGGCAACGCTATTGGTCTTTTGCACTAATTCAAAAGTTGTTTCTGCTTTATTACCGGCTCCGTCGATGGCAATAACTGTAATTCTGTTTAGTCCTGCTTTCAAAGGAATATTTCCCCAAAAGTCTCCTGTAGGTTGTGCGTAAACCGATAGCCCATTAATGCTAACTGATTTTAGTCCAGATGGATCTATAGCGAATCCTTTAATCAATATATCGTTCCCAGAAGCTACAATTTCTAGACCTCTATTCACCGCAGGTTCTGTGATTTTTATTTCCGGAGCGGTCTTATCTGTAGTGATTGTAGTTGCAATTATAGATTCCAGATTTAGTATTGCTTTTTGGGTGGGTTCATATTCCGGATAAAACAGCAGCGATAAATTATAGTTGTCTTTTGCTTTTTCAAATTGCTGTAAGCCGGCGTATGCATCGCCGATTAATTTGTAGACCTTCCAGCGGTCGAGCAAAATAGTTACCTCAGAATTGCCGACTTTCTCTTTATGGGAAAGGGACTTGTTTAGATTTTCCAGTGCACCGGTATAATTTTTTTGGTTCAGGTCGATAATAGCCAGATAATAAAGGATATCATTATTGTTGGAATAGTTGGGGTATAATTTTTTAATAAATTTGTTGTACTTCTCTAGACTTGCCAAAGCCTCTGCGTTCTTTCCCGATAATGCATAAATATTGAAATTATAGAGGTCTTTTACATTGGAGTAGGTACCGCTCAATTTCTCTAAGCTCTTTGCAGTATTTTCAAAATCTTCTGCCTGAAAATAAACGTCAGCCAAATAGAGATTTCTAATATTACTGTTTAAGATTGCAGATTTGGGAATTTGCTTGATATATGCAATGGCTTTGGGATAGTCATTTTTGGCCACTGCAAGCTTCCAATTGTAATTTGCCATTATGATGTAGTCGATATCAGGTTTGAATAATTTTGCATTGTTGTCGATATTCAATGCCACGATCATCTCAAGTATTTTAATCATATTCGCTCGATCACCAAATTCCTGATTGACTTTTAGAGCCTCAGATCCAAAAATTAATTTGGCTCTTTGCAGGTCTTTTTGCTTTAAGGGATAGACTTGTTTTTCGTTAACTATTTCAGGGATATAGTCAGGCAGGAAAATAGAATTGGGAGGAAGCATGTCCAATTGGGCAAAAACCAGACCCATGATTTCATTGGCGGTTTTCACATCAGAAATGCGGTACAAAGATTTTGCATATTCATAAACCGCCTTAGTCGGATACATTTTTATCGATTTGCGAATCAGGGCATCAGCTTTGATAACCTCACCCGCCTTCAGTTGGATGTCGGCTTCGAGGGCCAAAGCTTCAGCTTTATAATAAGGACTTAAGACTTGTTCGGAAGACTTAGGATCAGTTTGTGTACCTACTAATTGCGCCAATGAAAAAAGGGGCAAGAAAACGAAGAATACCAGAATAAACGGTTTAGTTAAATACATAATTTATTTTTTAGCAAATATATAATCGCCCCCAATATGCCCCGCTAATTCCAGCGTCCCATAACGCGGTTCCGTTTTGGTTTCGGTCATCACCGCTTCCATGATTTGGGTGATGAACATTTTTTGTGCGGTTAGGTACTTTTCTTTGTTTTCTGTTAATGCCTTGACTAGGTATTTCATAAATACACTTTCATCGGGTACTTCGGTGTCATTGCCTGAGGTGATGGCCACACGGCTTATTTTTTCGTTTATGGTCTTTAAGGCGGCAGGCGCATCCTTGCCTATGGAGCGAGATTTGAATACACCTCCTGAAAAACAAGCATCAGTAATCAAGAGCGTATGGCGAGAAGGAAGTTTGGCAATGAGGTTTAAAACATCCTTGTTTTGAAGCCAAGTATTGGAATCGTTTCTTTTGGCATCAACTAAGAGCCAATAGCCTTTTTTCTCTTTTTCGACCCAAATGCCGTGGCCTGCATAAAAAATTAACAGATTGTCTTCGGGTTGAATGATAGTGATGAGTTCCAGCAATTTCCGTTTGACGTCATTCGCACCGGGATTGAACAAGGTAAAAATAGTACCGTCCTCAAAATCGTAGTCCTTCTTTAGAATTAGTTTTAATCTTACCGCATCCTGAATCGGATTTTCTAATGAGGGAATAGTCATGTCTTC
>JBIPOE010000032.1:0-42610 GCA_044379485.1 Catalimonadaceae bacterium | reverse complement strand
TCAGGCTTTGGCAAACTCTCTGGATCTAATCAACAATACCCAGACTCTGTTCCCGGGTACCCCCCTAAAACTCGTTTTTCAGCAAAATAGCACTTCCTAGTTTACGTGAGGTTGGGAGGTCTGAATCAAAAAAAATGGTGGCCAATTGACTGACCACCATTTCATTTTTAAAAAAAAGCTACTGTTTTAAGCCAGATCAAAGCGATCCAGGTTCATTACTTTATCCCAGGCGGCTACGAAATCCGAAACAAACTGTGTTTTGCCATCTTCGCAACCATACACTTCTGCAAGTGCACGAAGTTCTGAGTTGGAACCGAATATAAGATCAACTCTCGTACCGGTCATTTTCAACTCGCCATATTTTCTATCCCGACCTTCAAAAACATCCTGAGCGCCAGAACTTGCTTTCCATGTTGTGTTGAAATCAAGCAAATTAACAAAGAAGTCGTTGCTGAGCGATTCAGTTTTGTTTGTAAAAACGCCATGTTTTGTGCCTCCAAAGTTGGTGCCTAAAACCCGCATACCACCGACCAAAACAGTCATTTCCGGAGCAGTTAAACCCATCAGTTGAGACTTGTCAACCAACATTTCTTCTGCAGAAGCCTTGTGTTTTGGTTTGTAGTAATTTCTAAATCCATCGGCTTCCGGTTCTAAAACAGCAAACGAAACTACATCGGTTTGTTCCTGAGTGGCATCTGTTCTGCCTGCAGTAAATGGAACAGAAATAGTATGACCGGCATTTTGTGCTGCTTTTTCAATGGCAGCACAACCGCCAAGCACGATCAAATCAGCAATAGAAACCGACTTTCCTGAAGTTTGAATCGCATTGAATGCCTTTTGAATACTTTCCAAAGCAGCCAGTACTTTTGACAATTGGGCAGGATTGTTCACTTCCCAATATTTCTGTGGGGCAAGTCGGATTCGTCCTCCATTGGCACCACCACGTTTGTCAGATCCCCGGAAAGTAGAAGCTGAAGCCCAGGCAGTTGAAACCAATTCTGAAACAGAAAGACCAGAACTCAAAATGGTAGCTTTCAAACTGGAAATGTCATTGGCATCAATCAATTTACCCGTTTGAGCAGGAACCGGATCTTGCCAGATCAACACTTCAGAAGGCACCTCAGAACCCAGATATCTGGAAACCGGTCCCATATCTCTGTGCGTCAGTTTGAACCAGGCTCTTGCAAATGCATCGGCAAACTGGTCCGGGTTTTCAAAGAATCGTCTTGAAATTGGCTCATAAATCGGATCAAACCGTAAAGCCAGATCGGAAGTCAACATCATGGGCGCATGGCTTTTGGCTGGATCATGGGCATCAGGTACAGTCCCTGCTCCTCCATCCCCTTTTGGTTTCCACTGGTGGGCACCAGCCGGACTTTTGGTCAACTCCCATTCGAAACCAAAAAGATTTTCGAAATAGTTGTTGCTCCATTTTGTTGGCGTGGTTGTCCAGGTTCCTTCAAGTCCACTGGTGATGGTATCTCCTGCATTTCCAGTACCAAAAGTATTTTTCCAACCCTGGCTTTGCTCTTCAATACTGGCACCTGCGGGTTCTGCACCTACATATTTTCCTGGATCTGCAGCACCGTGGGTTTTGCCAAATGTGTGACCACCAGCGATCAAAGCCACAGTTTCTTCATCATTCATAGCCATTCTGCCAAAAGTTTCCCGGATATCTCTGGCTGAAGCCAATGGATCCGGGTTTCCGTTAGGGCCTTGCGGATTTACGTAAATCAATCCCATTTGAACCGCACCCAATGGATTTTCCAATTCACGATCCCCAGTGTATCTTTTGTCGCCAAGCCACTCAGCCTCAGTTCCCCAATACACATCCTCCTCTGGCTCCCAAACATCTGCACGACCACCGGCAAAACCGAAAGTCTCAAATCCCATAGATTCCAAAGCACAGTTTCCTGCAAGAATCATAAGATCTGCCCATGAAAGTTTTCTGCCATATTTCTTTTTAACAGGCCATAAAAGTAAACGAGCCTTATCCAGATTGGTATTGTCTGGCCAGCTGTTCAAAGGCGCAAATCGCTGCTGACCTGAGCCTCCTCCCCCACGGCCATCAGATATTCTGTAAGTACCTGCACTGTGCCATGTCATACGGATAAAGAAAGGACCATAATGTCCGAAATCTGCCGGCCACCAATCTTGAGAAGTGGTCATCAGATCAAAAATATCCTGCTTTACTGCCTTTAGATCCAGAGTCTTAAACTCTTCCGCATAATTGAATCCCTTGTCCATCGGATTGGATAAACCAGAATGCTGACGCAAAATGTTTAGTTTTAACTGATTCGGCCACCAATCCTGGTTGCGCATGCCAGTGCCTGCACTTTGGGTAATGGCTCCCCCGGAAAACGGGCACTTACCACCACCGTTTGAAGACGCTAAATTTTCCATTTTTATAAATGTTTTGTATTTGTTGACTTTGAAGTAGAACTGTAATTTCTATTCGATGCGCCAAAGTTAAATGATAAAAAATATAGTTCTAAATAATAATATCTATACTTGTATAGTTTAAGCCTATGCCATGACTTTACAACAATTGGAATATATCCTGGCCGTTGATGCCTACAAACAGTTCTCCACTGCGGCTGAAAAATGTTTCATCACGCAGCCTTCTCTTAGTGCGATGATCCAGAAACTGGAGGAAGAACTCGGCGCAAAAATCTTTGACCGCAGCAAGCAACCTATTTTACCAACGGACCTGGGAACTGAAATTATAAGCCAGGCCCGTTTGATTCTCCATGAAGCGGAAAACCTGAAACAGATGGTGAAAGACCGCATGGAAACCGTAAATGGTGAACTGCGCATAGGCATAATTCCTACTTTGGCACCTTACCTTTTGCCTTTATTTCTCAAAGACTTTTCAGAAAAATTCAGCGACTTAAAGCTTATTATTAATGAGTTAACCACTGAAAATATCATCAGCCATTTAAAGAAAGGCATTCTGGATGTGGGCATTATGGCCACACCAATCCGGAGTGTTTCGCTGATAGAAGAACCGATTTTTTATGAAGAATTTGTGGTGTATGCACCCCATGAAAAGTCAATTCTCAAAAAACAATATTTACTAACAGAAGACATTGACGCCAACCGTTTGATGCTTTTGCAGGAAGGCCATTGCATGCGGGCGCAGGTGATCAACTTGTGTGCTTTGCAAAAAACGCAGAGCTCTTTGAGCAACATTAGCTACGAAGCGGGCAGCCTGGAAACTTTAAAAAGATTGGTAGAAACGCATTCCGGCATTACCATTCTGCCACATTTGGCTGTTTTGGAATTAGATGAAGACCAAATTCAGTTTGTCCGGTTTTTTAAACCACCAGCACCAGTTCGGGAGATAAGCCTGGTGACACACCGGGGTTTGGCAAAAAGAAAACTGATATCGGTTTTAAAAGAGTCAATTAATGATGGATTGCCCAAGGCAATTACAAAAGTTAAAAAGAGAAGGGTAATTGAAATGGCATGACCGGATCGAAACTAAGTTTCGATATTACACTGACGAAGAGTAACTATTCGCCAAACAAGGAGTAAAAACAGCACCGAAGTAAAAGCCTCGCAAAACCCCTCAAAAGGTAAATTATTATTGAATTGAGCCTTAAGTAAGTGACTCGCAGTCACCAAGAAAAGCAATGAATTTTTTGATAGGTTTACCGCAAGTTTTTTAGGGTAGTCATTTCATAACTTGAACCAGTATTACTGGAGATTGCCTTTAGCTAAAAACACAACACGCATTATAACAACTTACTAACAATCAAGTTAAATCTATTTAATTCTAGAAAAAATCATTGCGAATTGAAGTGAGATAACAAAAAATAATTTGCTAATAAAAAATGGATTCATACAAAATTAAAATCATCGAAACCATAGTGGTATTGATAGGCTATGTAGGTACTCACTTCTTAATCAATATCTTCATAAATAACACACTTAAAAACGCTCATTTACAGAGAATTAGGAGAAAGATGATTATAAGGGCTGTTCATCTCTTTTGCTTCATTACTTTGATAATTCTATTGGCTGCGGTTTGGGGACTGGAACAAAGTGAAATTGCCTTGTTTGTTGGAACGATTCTAACAACCTTAGGCATTGCCTTTTTTGCCCAATGGTCATTACTTTCAAATGTTACCTCAAGCTTGTTGTTGTTTTTTAACCATCCAATAAAGATTGGTGATAAAATAAAGGTATTGGACAAAGACTACCCATTTGAAGGAAAAGTTTCTGATTTAACCTATTTTTTTGTACACCTTAAAACTGAAAATGGAGAGATAATAACCATACCCAATTCTCTATTGTTACAAAAGTCAATTTCGATTATTGAGAATAAGAAAGTAACAAAAAATTAATGAGAATATTTTTATTAGTCCTTATCCTTCTCCAAGTAGGTAATACAACTTTTGCACAAAATTTTGATTTGGGTACCTGGAATGTGCTGAATTTAAAATATAGCCAATCTTCAAAATGGAGTGTGTTTGGCGAGGCGCAATTACGTTCCCTAAAATTTTACAGCAACTATCACTATTACGAATACAAGGGCGGTTTGAACTACAAGATTCATAAAGGTGTAAATTTGACTTTAGGTGCTGGCAGCTACCAAACCTATAAAGAAGGAGGAGATTTTGTTTTGCCTAAAAACAATGATGAATTCAGACTTTGGCCACAGGTTATTCTTTATCAATCAATAGGCTTATTAAAAATAGAACAGCGCTACCGGACAGAGTTAAGATTTACCAGCAATGGCTACCGCAACCGGTTTCGTTACAGATTTGGTGTTTCATACCCATTTGGAAAGGAACGAAATGATTACAAACCATTTCAGATTAGTGCTAGTAATGAACTGTTTTTTACGGACAATGAACCGTATTTTGAAAGAAACAGGTTACTACTTGCGGTTAATTTTAAACCCTCAAAAGCTACAACTATTCAAATTGGTTATTTACACCAATTCGACTACAAAATAAATGATGAAACGGGTCGTGACTTTTTTCAAATAGGTTATTTTGTAGAATTTTTTCATGATTCTTCACCAAACAATTCTGTTGACACAGACATTAAAGACAATTAAAAAAAACAAACCAAATAGAAAATTCAACAATAGTATCCAACTGTTGAAAAAATCTCAATATGGCCTTATTTTAAGGGATAAAATCAATTTACGACAAAACATTTTGCTTTACTTGAGTCATTATGTTTTTTTCATTTTTGAAAAAAAATCAGAAAATGGCCCAATTTTGAATTTTAAAAACCAGGCTTTTTTACCAAAACTTCCAGCTCTTGTTTAAATTCTTTTGGATCGTTTCTTTAATCCTATTGAATTCTTTCCTGACTAAAGGAACAGAATTGCAACCTATGCAAAGTTCGGGATCATCGGATTCAGTCTCTAATCCATTAAAATTCAGCGGATATATTGAAACCTATTTTGGATTTGATTTTGGAAAACCCCTTACCAACAATCGTCCTGGTTTTATCTATTCCCACAATAGACACAACGAAGTAAATCTGAATCTTGGTTTTGTAAAAGCAGCTTACCAAACCTCAAATGTCAGAGGCAACCTTGCGCTTATGACAGGAACCTATGCCAATGCAAACTTATCATCAGAACCAGGGGTAGCCAAAAACATATTTGAGGCCAATGCGGGACTAAGGCTTTCAAAAACAAAAAACCTATGGATCGATGCAGGCGTTTTTCCTTCTCACATTGGTTTTGAGTCAACTATTGGAAAAGATTGTTGGACACTAACCCGAAGCATTCTGGCAGAAAACTCTCCCTATTATGAAAGTGGAGCTAAAATTTCATACGCTTCTTCAAATGAAAAGTGGTTTTTAAGTGGTTTATTATTAAACGGTTGGCAGCACATTTATCGCCTGGAAGGAAATTCCACCCTTGCTTTTGGCCACCAGATTATCTGGAAACCAAATTCAAAATTGACATTGAATAGCAGTTCCTTTATTGGCAGCGACAAACCAGATTCAAACAGGTTAATGCGTTACTTTCATAACCTTTATGGGATTTACCAATTGAGTAATTCCCTAGGTCTGATTCTGGGATTTGACATGGGTGCGGAACAAAAAACGAAAGTGAGCCAGGATTTAAATTATTGGTATTCTCCTGTGGCCATTTTACAAATAAAAACTTCTGACAAGCTAAAATTAGCAGTTCGGGGAGAATATTATCAGGATATAAATGAAGTAATTATTGCCAAAATTTCACCAAATGGTTTTCAAACGCTTGGATATTCTATAAACTTAGATTACGAAATTTTAAAAAATGCAGTCTGGCGAATCGAATTAAAAAGATTCCAAAGCAGGGATAAGATATTTGTTTCAGACAAGGTACTTTCCAACAACAACTTTCTGGCTATAACTGCTTTGTTAATTTCATTTTAAATTTCCTGAATTGGGGCTTGCACCATCCCTAAAAAAGCTGTTTAATTGGACTTTTAAATTCTACTTATTTCATAATGGCTGAAAACCAAACTTTAACAAGCAAATCCGGCCACCCAAGTGGCTTGTATGTCCTATTTGTAACTGAAATGTGGGAACGATTTAGTTACTACGGAATGCGGGCCATCTTCATTCTGTTTATGTCGAAGGTTTTGCTGATGTCAGACCAGGATGCTTCTGAAATCTATGGAAGTTATACGGGTTTGGTTTACCTCACTCCACTTTTAGGTGGCTATCTCTGCGATAAATTTTTAGGCAATCGCCGCAGTATTATGATCGGCGGTTTGCTAATGGCTATTGGCCAGTTCTTTATGTTTTTAAGTGCAAGTAGCGGACCCGATGGAGGCATTCCATTAATGTGGACCGGCCTCACAGCACTAATTGTTGGAAATGGATTTTTCAAACCCAACATTTCAACTATGGTGGGCCAACTGTATCCAAAAGATGACAGGCGAATAGATAGTGCATTCACCATCTTTTACATGGGTATAAATCTAGGTGCATTCTTTTCGCCAATTATTTGCAGTTCTTTCAGCGATTATAAATATGGATTTTTAGCTGCTTGTATAGGTATGTTATTGTCCTTAGTGGTAATGCTACTTTTTCAAAAGAAATATCTGATATCTGAAGAAGGAAAAGAAATAGGACTACCCGTAAAGCCTATGGATATGAAAAGTATTTTAATGGTAGCAGGATCCATTGGGATTATATTTTTCATGTTGAATTTTAAACAATGGTTTAAATCTGAAACTGATATTATTAGCTATTTCATTTATGGCTCAATGCTGTTAATGCCGATCCTCATTTTAACAGACAAGAGCCTCAAAAAGCATGAAACCATGCGAATTGTCGTAATTTTCATTCTTGCCTTTTTTGTAATTTTCTTTTGGGGAGCTTTTGAGCAGGCAGGAGCCTCTCTTACCCTTTTTGCAGACCGCCAAACAAACAGAAGTATTGGAGACTGGACCATGCCTGCAGAATATTTCCAATCAGTTAATCCATTGGCGGTCATTTCCCTCGCTCCTTTGTTTACAATTCTTTGGGGCTTTCTTTACAAAAGAAATGCAGAACCCTCTTCACCTACTAAAATGGCCTGGGGACTTGCACTTGTCGCATTGGGATATGTTATTATTGCATTTGCGGTCCATGGTTTGGGTGCAGGCGAAAAGGTGAGTATGTGGTGGCTTTTTGGTTTATATACCATTCATACCATGGGTGAACTTTGCCTCTCCCCTATTGGTTTATCTATGGTATCCAAACTTGCACCTTTAAGACTTTCTTCCTTAATGATGGGAACCTGGTTTTTAGCAAACGCAGCTGCCAATAAGTTTGCCGGAACCTTAAGTGCCTTAATTCCACCCTCTGATGTAGTAGAAGGGGCAGTTGTTGATTTTCCTTCCTTTTTAGGATTTTCAATTACCAACCTATATGAGTTTTTCATGCTATTCATCATCATGACTGGAATTGCTGCTGGAATTTTGTTCGTTTTGAGTAGCAAACTTCAAAAAATGATGGCCACCGAAGTGGAGTTGTAAAATTCAGTTCCAGACCTTTTATCCTGTAATCACTACTTAATCTTATGTGGAAAAACCATCCTAAAGCCCTTCCATTTCTTTTTCTTTCTGAAATGTGGGAACGCTTTGGCTACTACCTCATGATCGGCATTTTCACCCTTTACCTTAAAGATGTGGAAGGCGGTTTTGCCATGACTGAAAAAGAAGCCTCCGATCTCTATGGGACGTTTATTGCCCTGGTATTTTTAACACCTTTTATCGGCGGGCTTATTGCAGATAGGTATCTGGGATATCGGCTTTCTATCATCATTGGCGGGCTTTTAATGGGTGCCGGATACATGCTTATGGGTTTTCATTCTTTGCCTGTTTTATATATAGCAATGGGGCTTGTAATTTTCGGAAATGGCTTTTTCAAACCCAATATTTCAACGCTTCTAGGCAACTTTTACACCAATTCAGAATTCAAGGAAAGAAAAGATGAGGGCTATAACATTTTTTACATGGGCATCAATATCGGGGCCTTTATCTGCAACTTCTTTGGGGCAGCACTTCAGATTTTGCTTGGATGGCAGTGGGCTTTTTTTGCAGCTGGCATCGGGATGATTATTGGTGTTCTGGTATTTATAGCAGGCTCCAAACACTATGAAGGCTTCACTGAGAAAAAAGGAACGCAACCTGGTGACATGTCTTTTGGAAAAATCATTTTGTTTATTTTGCTACCCTCTGTTGTTTTTGGCGTTATCGGTTGGCTTCTGAAAGGTGTTTCCGGACCTGAAAATCCAAACTCTTATATTTTCGGCTCCGATAGCACAGATGCTTTCATTTTTGCCTGTATTCCAGTTGTCTTTTTTTATGGCAGCCTCTATTTTCAAGGAAAAGAAGAAGAGAAAAAACAGATTGGAGCCCTACTTACTATTTTTTGCGTTGTCATATTGTTTTGGGCCGTTTTTAAGCTGAATGGTTCAGCATTAACAACATGGGCAGATCGATACACAGATAGACAGGTTACTGGCCTGGCAGAGTCCGTGACCAGTAGCCTTAAGTTTTCAAAAACAATTACTTACAAGCAAGACTCCGTTGACAAATATGATGCTGCCTTCAGGCTTCAAAAAGAAAATGGTGTTGTTTTAAAGGATTATGATTACCCGGTTTACTTTAGAAATGTCAGCCCGGAAAAGTTACCAGAAATGGGTTCGAAAATCAGTATCTGGGCAACCAATTTAAGTCAATCCATCAATCCCGGATGGGTAATATTGCTAACCCCTTTGGTGGTAGCATTTTTTACTTTTCTGAGAAGGAAAGGAAAAGAACCTTCAACACCCTCTAAAATTGCATTTGGCCTTCTGATCTCAGCTTTAAGCGTGTTGGTTATGGTGCTTGCAGTTAAGTCTGGAAACAATGGAAGCGAAAAAGTAGGGGTTATTTGGCTGGTTGCCAACTATGGCATTATAACCATTGGTGAACTTTTTCTAAGTCCGATGGGATTGTCTTTGGTTTCAAAAGTTAGCCCGGCCAATATCACTTCTCTTATGATGGGTGGCTGGTTTTTATCCACCTCCATTGGCAACAAATTAAGTGGCGTTTTGGCCAGTATGTGGGACACATACGACGATAAAGCCAACTTTTTCTGGGTAAATTTCAGCCTTTTAATGGGCGCTACAATACTCATGTTTATTTTGCTAAAGCGATTGAATGTGGTAATTAATGCAAAAGGAATCAAATAAAATAATGCAAACTATAAGCGAAATTCAAACCTTTGAGGGTAAGTACCCTAAACAATTGTGGTACCTGTTTTTTTCTGAAATGTGGGAACGCTTTTGTTTCTACGGCATGCGGGGAATGCTCACCTTTTTTATGGTGAACCATTTGTTTATGGAAGAAAAACAAGCCAACCTGCAATATGGTGCGACCCAGGCTTTTGTGTATGCTTTTACTTTTATTGGAGGTTTGTTTGCCGATAAAATTCTGGGTTTCAGGAAATCCCTTTTCTGGGGCGGATTGCTTATGATTACAGGAAGTTTGATTCTTGCCTACGACCCTAAAACCTATTTCTTTTTGGGATTAAGCTTTAATATTATCGGAACAGGATTTTTCAAACCTAATATTTCAACAATGGTTGGCGCTCTTTACAAAGAAGGCGATAGCCGCCGCGATGCTGGTTTTTCTTTGTTTTATTCCGGAATCAACATTGGTGCTTTGCTTGGTGGCTATGCTTGCGTGGCCATTGGAAAAGGTGCCTTGTTGGGAGATTTGGTTCCCGAAGCATTGCGCTGGAATGTTGCATTTGGATTGGCTGCCGTGGTGATGACCATTAGCTTAATTACATTTGTATATACCAGAAGCACCTTAGGGCCAATTGGTTTATCGCCTTTTCAATCTGCAGATGGAAAAACTGAAGAAGGAAAGGCCTGGTATGAATATTTAGTGTATGCCGGAGCACTTGCAGCCATTCCTATGATTATGATTATGGTGGCCAATACTGAATATACCGACATATTTATGTACATAATTGGGCCCTTCAGTTTGATTTATCTGGTGTATGAAATGACGAGGCACACCATGGCTGAAGCCAAAAAACTAATTGCTGCTTTGTTGTTTATTCTTTTCTCTGTGGTTTTTTGGGCCATTTTTGAACAAGCAGGTGGCTCGCTAAGCCTTTTTGCTGCCAACAATCTGAATGACAAAATGATAGGTGGCGCACTTTCACTTGATCCTAATGGTGTGAATAATGCGGCCAACAGCTTGTTCGTTATCATTTTTGCACCATTACTTGGTTTGCTTTGGGTTTGGATGTCCGGTAAAAAAATGGAACCTAACACGGTCGTCAAATTTGGATTGGGCTTTTTGTTCCTTGGCCTTGCCTTCTATTTGTTTTATGCCTGTCGCTTTTTCGCCAATGAGCAAGGCATTGCATCTCTGGATATGTTTACGATAGCATACTTTGTGGTTACACTTGGTGAATTGTGCCTCTCCCCTATTGGCCTTTCTATTATGACCAAATTATCACCTGCAAAACTTCAAGGTCTTATGATGGGCATGTGGTTTTTGGCCAGCGCCTATGGACAATATGTAGCCGGACTTTTTGGAGCCAGCATTGTTTCTGAAGTCAAAGACCCGACACCGCTGGACAAACTGCTTTCATACACAGAAGGTTATAAAGAATTTGCACTGTATGCCATAATTGCCGGAGTTTTACTGATCGTGATTTCGCCGTTGATTCGTAAACTTATGCAAGAGGTGAAGTAGTAATCAAGGCATCCGAACGCTTTGAACTCTCGGAATAGAGCATGCCAAACAATATGTTCAAATCTCTTAAAACAAACGATGGGACATTGACACTGTTTTCTGAAAAATTTCAGGAAACATACCATAGCAGGCATGGAGCCATGACCGAGTCAATCCACGTTTTTATTGAAAATGGATTGAAGTTTTGGGCTAGTCAGCAGCCAGTTACAAACGGAACAAACCATGACAAGGTAATTGTAAAAGTTGGAGAAATTGGTTTTGGTTCTGGTATAAATGCCATGCTCAGCTTTCAATTTGCCCAAAGAAATCAAATCAGAATTGAATATGCAGCTATTGAGGCTTATCCAATTTCTGAAAGTTCAAAACTGGATCTATTAGCTGAATATCAATCATTTGATTCAGATGTGTTTTCAAAGATTTTAAACCAGTCACAAGCTCAGAAAATAGAAATCAATCCAAACTTTTCCTTTGTTTGGTTTGAAGAAAAATGGCCGGAAACAAATCCTTTTTCAGATTTGGATGTGCTGTTTTATGACGCCTTTTCTCCAAATACCCAACCAGAAATGTGGGATGAAAAGGCAATGCAAACCGCCTTCGATTGCTTGAAAAGTGGTGGGATATTGGTAACCTATTCCGCCAAAGGATATGTGAGGCGGAATTTAATAACTGCTGGATTTAAGGTGGAAAGATTGCCTGGACCTCCAGGGAAATTTGAGATGTTGCGAGGTTTGAAAAGCTGAACTTTACCTCTTAAACTTTGCCAAAAAATTCTTTACTGGTTTTAGTCCGGCAGCTAGTGTGTCCACTTTATACGCCTCCTTCAATTTTAAGGAAGCAGTTCCAATATACCCATAGTCAATCTTATTGATTGGTTGAAAATTGGAGGTTGTTTTTCCTTTGGTATTTACTCTTGAAATTTTCTTTTTCCTGATAATCGCCTTTTGAATTGGTGAAATGGTATGGTTGATTCCTAAACTAGATTTCTCATCATTCCAAAGAAATGATTCAGAATCGCCTTCAGCGTACAATTCTGATAATGAATCGGTTTTTGTTAACCTAATAAAGCCCGCTGTTATAGTATTTACCCTGTTTGGTTTTGTAATCATAATCATCAAGGCATTTCTTTTGGCTCTTATGATTTGCCCCAAAGAATCCTGATAAATCTCAATCGTATCGGCCTCAATATACATCGAATCATTCTGGATATGGGCATCTTTAATAAGGAAAATCTCCTTTGATGTCAGATTTTTAAGTACTGCAAGTGAATCACCAAAACCGTCAAATTGTCCTCTGATGTTGACTTTATGAAAGAAATTATATCGTTCCACTGAATCCTCTTTTCTTGAAGTAAGAAATGGCGAATAGATAAACAACTCCTTTTTTTCCTTATCCATGATTCTGGTTTTGGTGTTGCCCTCCATATCCATTGCCTTTTTGCCTAAAACGGCTTTTTGCCCGGAAGAAATGATGGCTGAATCGGTAGACGCAATTTCTACATCCCCTCTTAATAAGTAATCTTCACCAGTTGGAATAATTTCTTTTGCTTTAATCTTGACGTCTTTTCTGGTTACCTGGGTGCCGGCACTTCTTGAAATTTTATTCGTTTTTAAATCGATCTCAATCATTTTTCCAGCGATTTCATCATTTTTCTTTTTGAAAATGATCCTGGCCCTTTTACTCATTTTGAGCAAGTTGGTAGATTTATCCAGATAAATAGTGTCAGCTATTCCTTTAATCGTATCGTTTTCCCACTCAGCATGCCCAATCAATCTTAAATTTCTACTACCAGGAAAAATTATAGACCTATCAGATTTAAACCGAATTCCGTTTGCTGTTCCACTGGTAAATGAATTGGAGGTAAGCATTTTGGTATTCATATCATACATAAATGCATTTGACTTGATTACACCTTCTGCACTATTTATCACAGCATTTCCAATTACGTTGGCCAACTTTTGTGAAGGATAATAAATACCAGAATCACCTGTAACCACCATGCCGTTACTTCTTAAAGTGAAATCTCCTTTTAAAATGGCTCTTTTAGGATTTTGGTAAATATCTGCATGCCGGGCCTTAATGGTATCCTCCGGATTACGCAGTTCTATTTCACCATCAATGGTTTTGTGATCAGCAGATTTTAACTCCTTACCCTTCCAGAATATCTGTTGAGCATTTGATTGGAGCACCAAAATAAAAAAAAAGAGGCTAAAAGCCCCTTTCAATGAAAAACAAGTTCTAAACAAGATCAGACAAAAAGTTTTTTGAAATCCTCTGGTTTTTCAAAAGCCAGATATGCAAGCACTTTTCTATCCAGGGAGATATTTCTCTTTTTAAGATCACCAATAAACTTAGAATATGACATTCCATTCAATCTGGAAGCAGCATTGATACGCTGAATCCAAAGAGCACGGAACTCTCTTTTATTGGCTTTTCTATCCCTGTATGCATATACAAGGCCTTTTTCAACGGCGTTTTTGGCAACCGTCCATACGTTCTTTCTGCGACCAAAATAACCTTTGGCCAATTTCAGAATTTTCTTTCTTCTAGCTTTCGAAGCTACGTGATTTACTGATCTAGGCATGACTTAAAGCATTTTTTTAATGTTGGCCGCTTCAGAAGCGGATACTAAACCTGTGTGTGTCAACGCTCTTTTACGTTTTGTTGACTTTTTTGTCAAGATGTGACTCTTGTATGCGTGCTTTCTTTTCACCTTGCCGGTGGCGGTGAGGGCGAAACGCTTTTTGACGCCTGATTTTGATTTTTGCTTCGGCATTATTTTATTTTTTCGGTTTCGGAGCCATGATTAAAAACATCCTTTTCCCTTCTAATTTTGGTTCCATTTCTACCTTCCCGTCTTCGGTAAGGGCAGCTGTAAACCTTGCTAAAAGATCTCTACCACGGTCAGAAAAAACAATTGAACGTCCGACAAAATGTACGTAAGCTTTAATCTTAGCACCTTCGCCGAGGAAAGTTTTGGCATGTTTTACTTTGAAATCAAAGTCATGCTCGCTGGTGTTGGGGCCAAAACGAATTTCTTTGAGAACAACTCTTACAGTTTTTGCTTTCAGTTCCTTATTTTTCTTCTTCTGCTCGTATTTGAACTTAGAGAAATCAACTATTCTACATACAGGTGGAGAAGCTCCAGGGGCTATTTCGACGAGGTCAAGTCCCTGATCGGCAGCCATATCAAGGGCTACTTCAATCGGATAAACTCCAACTTCTACGTTTTCTCCTGTTACTCTTACTTCCTTGGCCGTTATCCGACCGTTTATTCTGTTGCTTACGTCGTCTCTCAAGCAGTGCTTTTAATATGGGGCCGCAAATATAGGGAAATTCATTTAATAGACTTAATCTCAAAATTAATTTTTAAAAGTTCTTTATAATCCTCCCCCATTTGCTCCATATCTTCATCCTCTGATTCGTACTCCCAAACTATTTTTGCCAGGTGCCCGTTTTGAAATATTTCTTCCATCTTTTTACAACAACGAAACAAATATTCATTGGCACTGGAGTTAAAATAAGTTAAGAAAAAGATTAGAGTAGTTTCTTGCCTTGGAGCTTTTGCATATTCTGAAATCCATGTGATAATCGGTTCAAAATATGCATTTGGATTTTCCGGAAAAACCCTTCCCGAAATCCTTAAAACTCCAATTTCATCATCTAAATTGATTTCAGGGGTTTTGAAAGTGGAGGGAATTATTAATTTACTCATATGAATTAAAGGAAAAGGACAAGTACACTATATCTTCATTCTCAATCTGTTTAATTCGTTCAAATCTTTGGAATGTAGAATACCGAAAACAAAAATCAAGTCCAAAATCTCCAGCCTTTTCAACTTTACTTTCCATTTTATTCTGCAATTTTTCTTGAAAATCACCTTTCAAATCCAATGAATTTTTAAGGGTGTAAAATTTTTTCTCCAATACGTCCAAATAGAAATTTCTGCTGAAGTTCATTGAAATCATTTTCACAAACCCTGTATTGCTTACCTCTAGCCTAAATAAAGCCAAATGTTCAGGACTTCTGAATTTCATTAAATTCTGATATAATTCCATCCAGATACTTAAAATTTTCTTTTTGGCAGGAACCGGAATAAATAAATCCTTTATCATGTCATCCAGCAATTCAAATACCTGGGTATCATTTCTTTTCTCCTGTCGTAAAATCAGTATTTGAAATGACTTTTTATTCATTCGGTTAGGTCAGTGTATTTTGGTTTTTCTTCTATTCAGCTCAATGGAAAGAGTAATCAAAAACAAACTTTTTAAAATGATCGATGTAAAAAATTGGATATGTTTTGTTTGGCAAGGTGTTTATTTTTTTTTGTAAAACAAATAAATTCAAACAAAACAAGTGCATTACAAAACAAAGACCGCTAATCAACCGAAAATGTAAAGTCAAAAGAGTCTTTTATATTTTGAATTAAAAAAAAACTTAGAAAGCCAAAGGACGTCTGGATAACAGGAAAAATCTCATTTGTTCTGAAAATAGTTCTCTCTGGAAAATGTATTTGGCTGAAAAATACAGTCATATTTTTATAATTATTTTTCCTTTATGCAATTCATTTTTACGATTTTGATCTATTAATCAAAATCAATTTTATATGTTGCGATTTATTAATGGAATATGGAATATTCATATTTCAAGCCACCAAACCAAGGAAACCAATGCGCTTATTTGACAATTTGCTTAAGTATCAGACATTACAACCAGGAAAGACTTTGTACCAATACAAAAAGGACAAGGCCTGGCATGACTTAAGTGTAGAAACCATAATTTCTCAATCACGAAAATTAGCCAAAGCACTGTATGCCAGCGGAATACGAAAAGACGACAAAGTTGGAATTATTGCCAACAATAGACCAGAATGGAATATTGTGGACTATGCCTGTCAGTTTTTGGGTGCCATTTCAGTTCCGATTTATGTTACCCTTACTGAAGATGACATAGCCTTTATTTTTCAGGATGCAGAAGTGAAAATTGTTTTTGCCTCCTCTGAAGAATTGGCGTTAAAGGCTGAGAAAGCAGGTTCTCCAATGGCCGATTTTAAAGGCGTGATTACTTTTGATCCAACTGTAAAGTTTACAGGCTTTGAATCTTTTATTGATGCTGGCAACGCAATTGAAGATTCTGTTATTGATAATACAAGTCAATCTGTTAAAGGAGAAGATTTGCTTACTATAATTTACACCTCAGGCACAACTGGAAAGCCAAAAGGTGTTATGCTTAGCCACAACAACCTTTACAGCAATGTATTGGAATGTACCCCCTGCTTCCCACTTTCAAGGGATAGTAAAGCCTTGAGCTTTTTGCCAATGTGCCACATTTATGAGCGGATGCTTAGCTATTTATATATCAGCATCGGCATTACAATTGCTTATGCAGAATCGCTGGAAACCATAGGTGAAAACCTGAAAGAAGTGCATCCAAATTTATTTTGTACGGTTCCCAGGTTGTTAGAAAAGGTGTATGATAAAATTGTAGCCAAAGGTCAAGAATTGACTGGGATAAAAAGAGCTTTGTTTTTTTGGGCTCTAGGTTTGGGCCAGCGTTATGAAATCAACAAAGACCTTGGATTTTGGTACAATTTCCAATTGAAACTTGCCAATAAAATTATTTTCAACAAATGGCGTGAAGCCCTGGGAGGTGAGGTGAAATTTATTGTTTCCGGAGGTGCGGCTTTGCAGCCTAGGCTGGCAAGGGTCTTTTCTGCTGCCCAAATTGTAGTGATGGAAGGTTACGGACTTACAGAAACCAGTCCCGTTATTTCTGTAAATCGATATGAGGAGGAAAACAGAAGAATTGGCGCTGTTGGCCCAATTTTAAAGGGCGTTGAAGTTAAGATTGCAGCTGATGGAGAAATTTTAACCAAAGGTCCGCACATAATGAAAGGCTACTACAAACGACCTGATTTGACTGCTGAAGTAATTGATGCAGATGGTTGGTTCCACACAGGTGATATTGGGGAGTTTCAGGAAGGTAAGTTTTTAAAAATTACGGACCGGAAAAAAGAGATGTTTAAAACTTCAGGTGGAAAATATGTAGCACCGCAACTCATTGAAAACAAGCTTAAAGAAAGCCTGGTGATTGAACAGGCAATGGTGATAGGAGACGGTGAAAAATTTCCCGCTGCAATTATAGTTCCAGCCTGGGAGGGCGTGAAAGAATGGTGCCGATTGAAAAATATACCATTTACTTCTCCGGCTGAAATGTTAAAAGATGCCGTAATTCAGGAGAAGTTTGAAAAGGAATTGGAAAAAACCAATGAGAGCCTGGCCCAATATGAAAAGATTAAGAAAATCAAAATCGTATTAGGTCCATGGTCTATAGATGGAGGGGAACTAACGCCTAAAATGAGTTTAAAGCGAAAAAACCTTATGGTGAAATACGCGAAAGAGACAGAGGAAATTTACAGAAGTTGAATTCTGTTTCAAATATTCATTGAAATTATATAGAAATCCGCCTTAAATCTTTCTAATGCCTCACCTCTTCAGGGCTGATTACAGAAAGAAAACCGTACCATTTCACAAAATCTCCAAATTTTTGAGGATTTGATATACTTCGTATCCACTTCTCTTTTTTAGTTTGGGTAAGAATTCTGTAATCGCAAGTCCACTTTTCCAGATTTTGAAACGATTTTGCAATTGAAGTTTGAACCTTGGGAAGATCTTCAGGATGAATCATCTCGAAAATTAAAGAGGGTTTATTTTTAACCTCTTCACTGGTAACTTCTGCCAACTCAAAGATCCCCTCAGAAACAAATGGCAAAGTAAAACTAAAATCAGTATTGAGTTCGTATTGATATAAACAAGCCGGAACGTGATCGGTGAGGTTTTTTAACAAATTTACAGTTTCAAGCAATTCTTTTTCAACACGTTTGAAAGAATTTATATCCTGAAAAGTTCCATACAACCTTGTACAAACACCGCCTTTCATATCTACTTTCCCAATTGCCCTGATCCAGACCTCTTTGCCCTTTGCTGTTATGATTTGCAGCTCAACATCATATGGAATGCCATTTTTAATTGCATTTGTGCCAACATCAAAGTATTTCTGTCTGCTTTCACCTTCCTTATAAAACTGAATTACTTTTTCAACGGTTGGCTCAAAATCTTCTGACAACTCATGAATTTCTCTGGTAACATCTGTCCAATAAACCTTATCATTTACCACATCATAACTCCATCCGCCAACTTTGCCCACTCTGTTTGTTTCCAAAAGATGGAGACGAGTGGTCGCTAATTCTTCCTCGAACTGTTTCCTTTTAGTAATGTCACGTTCTATGGAAATAAAATGGCTGCACATCCCGACTTCATCAAAAACAGGATCAATTCTAAAATCTACCCAATATTTCTTCCCTGATTTTGTGTAGTTAATAATAGAATCCTGAACAAGTACTCTATTTTTGATAGCAGATTCAACCTTAGCAATGGTTATAGGATTTGTTTCAGGCCCATGCAAAAAAGTAGCCGGATCTTTTCCCTTAACCTCTGCCAACTTATAACCAGTATGTTCCTCAAAAGCTGGATTAACCCATACGATCAAACATGAAGGATCTGTGATAATAGTCAAATCTGTGGTTTTTTCACCAATCAGAGCCAGCTCCTGCAGCCTGATTTCAAATTTCTTTTTTTGGGTGATATTATTTGCGATGAAATAAGTCTCTAATAATTGTCCAGTTTCATCCTTTAAAGAAGAGGCCGAAGCTAAATAAAACTCTTCCTTTCCTTCTATTTGAAGTTTAAACTCAAATTCAGGCGTCCTACCTCCTGATTTAGAATCATTTATAGAAAGAATAAACTGTCGTAAATCATTGTCCGATAGTCCAATTTCACTTAAATGTTTCCCTAAAAACAGGGAAGGAGGTGTGAACAAAAGTTCATTATCTCTGTTTTGAAAATACTCTGAGATGACAAAATTTTTGTCAACCACTAAGACCAAATCACCAAGGCCGAAAAGAATCTCTTTTAGCTTCTTAATTTGAAATTGAACTGTTGAATTTTTATTGTTTTCCATACATATAAATGCAATTAAGCTTACAGCCTACACCGAAATAATTAAGTTGTTTTTATCACTTCCTATTCCACCAAAGAAAATGAAAAATAGTTTCAAACCCAGTTTGAAAGCCATAAATCCGATCCTAAGGCAAAGTAAAGAAAAATGAAGTAAGAAAATGAGTTGATTTAAAATTCTAAAAAAATAAAAAACACATCGGCCATTTTACCTGGTCAATTCCTTTAAGTTCAACCAGATTTATTAGGTTTGCCTTATGTCTCAAAAGCTTATAAAAAACCATCCATATTCGATTTACATCAAAGAAGGCTATTCTCCATTAGAAATGAAAAAGCGGTCTCTTGAGTTTTATGAATGGTTAAATCAAAGGAGAACTGTCCGAGATTTTTCAAGTAAACCAATTCCGGAATCGGTAATTGAAAATATACTTTTATCTGCGTCCTCTGCACCCTCTGGCGCCCACAAACAGCCATGGACTTTTGTGGTTGTAAAGAATCAGGAAATAAAGGCTGCCATCAGACAAGCTGCTGAATTGGAAGAAAAGGAAAGTTATGAAAATAGAATGTCAGAAGAATGGATTAAAGATTTAGAACCATTGGGAACCGACTGGCAAAAGCCATTTCTTGAAATAGCACCTTATTTGATAGTAGTTTTCAAAAGGAGCTACGAATTAGAAATTGATGGTCGGAAGCACCAAAACTACTATGTAACTGAAAGCTGTGGTATTGCTTGTGGCTTTTTACTTGCAGCCATTCATAATGCTGGCTTAGTGGCACTTACCCATACACCTAGCCCAATGAATTTTTTACGTAAAATCCTGGACAGACCTGCCAATGAAAAACCTTTTCTTTTGATTCCAATTGGTTATCCAGCAGAAGAAACCTGGGTGCCAGATTTAAAAAGAAAAGATATCTCAGAAATATGTGTCTGGATTTAATCCTAAATAAATGCCTCAAGATGCCAATTATTTGGTCAAATTGATTCTTATCAGTTGTTTTGCACCATTGTTCAACAATTTCAAATAAGTATCAATATGGGTTTCGTTTCCGAATTTAAGGAGTTTGCCATGAAAGGCAATGTGGTTGACCTTGCAATAGGGGTCATTATAGGAGGTGCCTTTGGCAAAATTGTCAGTTCATTGATTGACGATGTAATCACCCCACTTTTATTAAAACCAGCCTTAGAGGCTGCTCATTTAACCAAACTTGAAGAACTTACCATGTTTGGTTCAGTCAGATATGGAATGTTTTTATCCGCAACTATAAATTTCTTAATAATTGCTTTTGTATTGTTCCTGATAATCAAAGGAATGAATGCTTCAAAAGCTAAAGAAGAAGCCGCTCCTTCTTCCCCACCGGCCCCAAGCAAAGAAGAAATTCTTTTGGCTGAAATCAGAGATTTGTTAAAGAAATAGTCAAATTTTAAAGATGAAAAAAATAATACTTGTACTGCCAGTTTTGGCGGCATTAAATGCATATGGCCAAAATGTAAATGAAATGAACAAGGCTGATGTAGAAAATGCTATGAAAGTAAAGGTGGCTGAAGTAAAGCCAGACTCTTTAAAAAACTGGAAAACCGGAGCTGCCATCAATGCAAATTTTACCAATACCGGTCTGGTGAACTGGCAAGGTGGTGGACAGAATGCATTGACTCTCACTGGTATTTTTACTGCCTATGCAAATTATGTAAAAGGCTCAAACCAATGGAGCAACCTTTTGGAGATGGGTTACGGGCTTACTCGTTTAGGTGGAGATGGATCTCCTGTCAAACTTAGAAAATCAGAAGATAGGTTTATATTCACAACCAAATATACCAGATCAATTAATAAAAACTGGGGTTTTGCAGCCCTTGGAGATTTCAGAACTCAGTTTGACAAAGGTTTTAAATATGACGTAAAAGGCAAGGCTTCAGATGGATTAACCGATACCATTACCGATGAATTTATTTCTACTCTGCTTGCTCCAGCATTTGCCGTGGCATCAATCGGATTTGAATATAAAAAGGATGACATGTTCTATGCAATGGTTTCTCCAGTGACGTCAAAGGTCACTATTGTAAATGACAAAAAACTTTCAGATGCAGGGGCTTATGGGGTTACGGCTGGCAAAAAGATTCGTTCTGAGTTTGGAGCATATTTCAACTCTGCATTCAAGTATAAGTTGATGGAAAATATAACTTATCAAACCAACCTAAACTTGTTTATGAACTACAAAACACCACAATTGATTGACGTTTTTTGGGACAACTCCATTTTAATGACCGTTAACAAATTAATCCAGGTAAGTTTTAACACCAACCTGATTTATGATGATGACATTAAAATTCTGGATAAAGATGGCAATACTGGTCCACGTGTTCAGTTTAAGCATGTTTTGGCAGTTGGGCTGGTTTACAAATTGAAGTAGTTTGGATTTCCTTACCTGAAATTTTCCTTGGTTGAAAATTTTTATCAATTCCCCAAAAGTCGCAAGTAATTTTCAATTACCTCTTTAACCTTTTGATTTTCTATTCTTTATGGCCTTACCGCTTTGGCGGGATAAACTATTCCAGTTTCTCCGAAGGAGAAATGTTTCAAGGTGAAAATTAAAAAGTTAAATACTATTTGCGACTTTTGGGAATTCTTTAAAAAAAAATCGGGTTTTTTTCGGAAATGCCATAAATAGCTTTTTACTTTGGCACCATTCAAAAATGAGGTCAAACCCAGGCACCAAATTCCTTAAAACCAATCCATTCCTTAAAAGATTATTAGGTTTAATACTTATTTATTTTTTAAGTTTTGAATCTAATGCACAAGTTTTAATTCTTGATGACAAAGCGGCTTTAGACAGTATGAAAAAAGGAGTAGATCTGGTTTATAATTTTCAATTTGAAAAAGCAGATCAAACCGTAAAAAAGTTAAAGCCAAAATATGGAAATCACCCTTCTTATTTACTTTTCTATTCCATATTAAACTTTTATAAAAATTTTCCAATTGGCTCAAAACCAAAGGAATACTCCAACTATATTAAAAGTCTAAATTATGTAATCGTTCAGGCTGAAAAGCTTAAAAGTAAATATCCTAAAAGCCCTGAGCCAGATTTCTACAATATGATGGGAAATTTAATATTGGCCAGACACCAATCAGAGGACGGAGAATATATTAAGGCAGTAAACTCAACCAGAAAGGCTTATGGTTTTATCAGGAAGGGGTTTGAATTGAAAAAAGTAAATTCCGAATTTTACTTTTCAACCGGGATGTATAATTATTACAGGATCGCCTTCCCTGAAAATCATCCAATTTATAAGTCTTTTACAGTTTTTTTTCCTGACGGAGATAAGGTTTTAGGCTTAAAAGACCTTGAAAATGCCATTCAAAAAAGTCTTTTTTCAAAAGCGGAAGCAATGGTATTCTCTACCATGATTTATCTTAGAGATGAATATAATATCCCACAAGCCTTGAAATATGCGACAATGCTAAGAGAAAACTACCCGTCCAACTGGTTATTTTCCATCCTTTATGCTGAGTGTTTGTTAGAATCCAAAAAGCCAGATCTTGCAGAACCAATCGTGGCAAAATTGATGATGCGAAATGAATCGGCTGCTTTGCTATCCGGATATTATTTAAAAGGCCTGAATGAAATACAAAAAGGGAATATTGATGCTGGAAAATGGTCATTTCAAAAGGCTTTGGCTTATGGAAAAACCAAGGACCGACTTACAAAAGGATTTGTTGGATTATGCTATGGGGAACTTGGAAAAATAGCTAGAGAAGAAGGAAAATCAGATTGGACCAAAAAGTATTTCAAACGAGCTTTGGATAATTGTTCTTTCAAAAAGGTAAAGCAGGATGCAAAGGCTGCTGGTTTTTAAGCCTTTGTAAAAAAAGTAGTTGCCTCAAAATCATGCATAAAAAGCTTTCCTGAGAGCGTTAAATCAATCAGAATTTTAAAGGCTCTTCTTTTGGAAACATTGATCAGCTTGGCGTAATCCTTAAGGGTTATTTTCCTTTTTTTGTCCAGAAAAGAATAAAGTTCTTTTTCATTATTGGTTAAGGATTTGGATTTTAAAGAATCCCTTCCCTCTTTTTCCAATGCCAAAGCTTTGGCAACCAAGGGTGTGGCTATCAAACATTCATCACCAGAACGAACATACAACAACCATTCTCCAGAAACAGATTGAGACCTATGGGGTTTGGTTTCACTTTCAGGCACTTCAAGCACTAAAACATTTTTACCAAACACTTCTTCTTCTCTAACTTCTACCTTAACAGGTGGAGTACAGTAAAAGTTTATCGCCTGATCTAAAATGAAGGTTTCCTCCTCCACATCGTTTACCCCAATTACAAACTTATCGTCCTGAACACCGACTAAAATTGTACCACCTTTGGAATTTGCAAAGGAGACAAGAGTTTTAGCAACTTTTTCTAGTTGGGAGAGTGTCTTTTTAAATTCTATCTGAGGACCTTCGCCTGAACGAATTAGCTCTTTTATTGTAGCGGCCATATTGCCTTTGAATCTAAAAGTTTGGCAAATAAAGCAGAAAAAAAATTCCGGATTGTCTTTTAATACCCAATAGTTCGGATAAGTAAAAAACTGTATTCAGTTCTGATAATGGAGATGTGTTTTCTATTTTTTCTCCTCCGCTTCCGGATAATGCAATTCAAATTCAACCCTTCTATTCAATTGTCTGTCAGCCTCAGTTTTTTCTTCTGGAATAATGGGTTTACTATCTCCAAATCCGATGGCTTCAACTCTAGTATCATCAACGAACCCACTTTTGGTTAAATAAACCTTGATTGCATCAGCCCTATCCTGACTTAACTTTTTATTAGCCTGAGAGTTTCCTTTTCTGTCAGTGTGGCCTGAAATTCGCAATCCATAGTTTGGGTGATCGACCAAAAAGTTCAATACATTATTCAAATCAGAATGCATTGGCTCAAGGATTTGGGCTGAGTTGTCATTAAACTCAATCATTGCAAAACGGATTTTTTGCTTTTTAAAACTATTGGCCTGGGTGTTAATGGTGGTATCCCCTTTCATGAAAAAGTTTTTTTCAATCCGAAAGAAGTCATCTCCCTGAATTACAAGAAGATAATTATTATTCTTAATAAGGTTAAAGTCAAAACTACCATCATCACGAATGTTTTTGGGAAACACTTCAATTCCATTATCCAAATCAATAACTGAAACAATTCCCTTCATTGGATTACCAGCGGAGTCTGTAAGCGAACCTGAGAACATACTTGTGCTCAATGGTTGAGCCTCCATAGGTAAAGGAAATGAATACAAATCGAGATTTTTTAAATCTGCTTCCTCAGATCTGGCATAGTATAAATTTTTGCTTTGGCCATCAATGGAAAAGTAATATTCCGATCCCTTCCCATTAACCAGGGGACCGACGTTTAATGGTTCTATCCATTGCCCTCGTTTTTTATACGTCTTATAAATATCAAAATCTCCAAAAGTTAAAAGTTGACCATTTGAACTAAAATATAAAATATTGTAATGCGGATGAATAAATGGAGACACCTCATTGGCTCTTGAATTTACAACTGGCCCAATATTATATGCCCTACTCCATGAGCCATCCGCTTGTTTAACTGAAAAATAAATATCGCTTAAACCAAAACCTCCATTTCTGCTGCTGGCAAAGTATAAGGTATCTTCCGATTGTGAAAGCGCTGGTTGGCTATCCCAGGCAACAGAATTTACGCCTGCTCCAAGATTTACTACATTGCTCCAACTTCCTGTTGAAGTTTGAACAGCCTTGTAAATATCGCAACTTCCATAACCTCCCGGGGAATCGCATCGGACAAAAAACATAGTTTTCCCATCTTTGGTCATAATGGCTGATCCCTCATTGTATTGCGTATTGATATCTTTGATAGGAGAAGCCTCATCCCAGTAGCCATCTATACCTTGGCTGATAAACAAATCTTCATTGGCAGTGGCAGGACCAAGAACTGAGCTTTCCTTTCTTTTTGTTCTTCGGGAGGTAAAAATCAAAGTATCTTCATTGTGCGCCACAGCCGGACCATAATCTGGATACCGGCTGTTTATTTCCGGCCCCATACTCAAAAGAACTCCGGTTGGTGGCCTAAGTGTATCAATATTTTTCCTAAAATCTACTAGTTTATAATAATAATCGATTGGGATGAAAATGTCCTTATCATCTCGTTCAAGTGCTCTGAAATAATGAATTATTGTATCCTCATTTTCTTTTGACATTCTATGATGCTTAAGCACCATTCGGTACATGGATTTAGCTTTTTCCTTTTCTCCCTGAATTTCATATAGTTGGGCCAACCTCCAAAGATACCTGGTATCCTTGTAAAAATTTTGCACCCCAAAACTCATTACATACTCTTCTAAAAAAGGAAGGACCTTATCGTACTTTTTTAACCTTTCCCATTTCTGAATCTTTTTCATCAGATCATTGTCAGAAAAATAGGGCTTTTGATTCATATTTGGGAAATCAAAAGTAACACCTGAGAAAAACTTGCTGTCTGAAATTGAGGAACCCTGCATTCCTTTTAATTTATAATTATCGCCCTCCTCTTTTTTATCTTTTTGTGCAAACAAGGTATTGGAGACCAAAAAGGCCACCAAAAGGATTTGCATAAAAAAACACTTCTTCATTTTTACTTTAATCTGTGAAAGCAAGTAATTACCGATGAATTTCAAGATTTAGGGCTACAAAGTAAATCCTTTTTAAGATGAATGTAATTGAAATTCATAAAAACAAATTACATAAGCAGATTTATTCCAAATTCTTTTATATAGAAAAATTTAATTAACAACCTAACTGACAGTAATTTATATCTAAATTTTGATGATAAATCTATTTTTGGAATCAGTAAAAAACAGTTAAAAAAACACCCTTTGGCTTAATATTTACCAATCAGGCTTTAGGAGTACATATTTCCGTAATATTGTCACCCCAAATAAAATGGCATAGCTCTTGCGAAGATTTGAACGCTCAGATCGCTTTGCGAATTTAAGAAGTTAAAAAAAGAAAAGACAAAAGTGAATATTTTATTAAACGAAGTTGATAATCAAGAAGATAGCGGTGATTCATTTCCAATCTTTTCAACAGAGGATGAAGAAGGTCTGAAAAAGGAATCTTTCCCCGAAATCCTTCCGATTTTACCAGTTAAAAATACAGTCCTTTTCCCAGGGGTAGTTATGCCAATTACGGTAGGCCGCCAACGTTCTGTAAAACTTGTTAAAAAAGCGTACAAGGGCGATCGCATTCTTGGAGTTTTAACCCAATCTACTCTGGCTGAAGAACCTACATTTGACGATTTGCATAAAGTAGGTGTTGTGGCTATGATTTTAAAAATGATCGTAATGCCAGATGGCAGTACAACTATAATAATTCAGGGACGAAAAAAATTTGAAGTTCTGGAAAAAGTGCAGGACGATCCTTACTTATCGGCCAAAGTAAACTATTTGACTGATACCTTTCCCCAAAAGAATAAAAAGGAAACCAAAGCTGTCATACAGGCACTTAGGGAAAATTCCAGAAAGATTCTGCAAATGAATCCTGAGATTCCAAGGGATGCTCAACTGGCTTTGGACAATATTGAAAGTCCTTCCTTTTTAACCCACTTTTTAGCCTCTAACCTAAACAATTCCACAATAGAGGAAAAGCAGGACCTATTAACTACCCTTGATGGTTTGGAAAGATCGCACAAGGTTTTAGGGTACTTGCTTAGAGAAGTTCAGATGCTGGAGCTAAAGCATGAAATTCAAAGTAAAGCGCACAGTGATATTGATGCTCAGCAAAGAGATTATTTTTTAAGACAACAGATTAAAGTTCTTCAGGATGAGCTCGGTATGGAAAATACTGAGAAGGATATTGAAAAGTTAAGATTGCGTGGTGCGGAAAAAAAATGGCCTGAGGAAGTTGCCAAACATTTTGTAAAAGAACTTGATAAACTGAGCAGAATAAATCCCATGAGTGCGGAATATCCGGTTCAAATGAATTTTGTTGAGTTCTTAGTTGATCTTCCATGGAATGATTATACAAAAGACAATTTTAACCTGAAAAGGGCTAAAAAAATTCTTGATGCCGACCATTATGGTTTGGAAAAAGTAAAAGACAGGATTATCGAATATTTGGCTGTTCTTAAAATGAAGAACAATATGAAGGCACCAATTTTATGTCTTTATGGACCTCCAGGTGTGGGAAAAACCAGTCTGGGTAAGTCTATTGCCAAATGTTTGGGCAGAAAATATGTGCGCCTATCCTTGGGAGGCCTGCATGATGAAGCTGAAATCAGAGGCCATAGAAAAACCTATATTGGTGCTATGCCGGGAAAAATTATCCAACATATCAAAAAGGTTGAATCCAGCAATCCGGTTTTCGTATTGGATGAAATAGATAAAATTGGAAGAGATTTTAGAGGAGATCCATCAAGTGCTCTATTGGAAGTTCTTGACCCTGAGCAAAACAGCACATTTGCAGACAATTACCTTGAGGTTGATTACGACCTTTCAAAAATTCTGTTTATTGCAACTTCAAATGCCTTGGATACCATTCAGCCTGCTTTGCGGGATCGGATGGAAATCATTGAAATAAACGGATACACACTTGAAGAAAAAGTCCAGATTGCTAAAAAGCATTTGATTCCCAAGCAATTGGTAGAACATGGCCTTGTGGATGACCAAATCAATTTTGATTCCAAATCAATTGAAATGCTGATTGATGGATATACAAGAGAAAGTGGTGTGCGGGCATTGGAGCGGAAAATTGGCCAGGTAATTCGAAAAGTGGTTAAAAAGCTGGCTATGGAGGAGGAAGCGCCTAATAAAATTACTCCTAAAGAGGTAGAAGAATTGATAGGTGCACCAATCTTTGAAAAGGAATCTTATACCGAAGAAACTACGGCAGGCGTGGTAACCGGCTTGGCCTGGACTTCTGTTGGAGGTGAAATTCTCTATATTGAATCGAGTTTGAACCGGGGAAAAGGCAGAATGGTACTTTCCGGCCAGCTTGGAGATGTGATGAAAGAATCGGCATCAGCAGCTTTAAGTTATTTGAAGGCGCACGCTGAAGATTACAACATTGACTACAAAGTATTTGATCATTTTGATTTACACATTCACGTGCCTGCAGGAGCGGTACCAAAAGATGGACCATCCGCTGGAATCACCATGCTTACATCTTTGGCTTCCGTATTTACCCAGCGAAAAGTTAAACCAAAACTGGCCATGACCGGAGAAATTACGCTTAGGGGAAAGGTTTTACCCGTTGGTGGAATCCAGGAAAAGGTTTTGGCTGCCAAAAGAGCAGGCATAAAAACCATTATGATGTGTGCTCAGAATAAAAAAGATGTAGATGAAATGCAGGCAGATTACAGAAAAGGCCTTGATTTCAAATTTGTAAATACAGCAGAGGAAGTTTTAGAATTTGCTTTGCTCAAAGAAAAAGTTAAAAAACCAATTGACTTAAAGATTCTGGAAGAAATCAAGGAAAAGTCTTAAGTCAACCCTTTGACAAATGATTTTAAGCCATTTGTTTCGTAAATGAAGATCAAATTCATTTACGAATGACGTTGACTAAAGTCTTGACAAGAATGAAATCTTGGTGAGTTGTCCTAAATTCCAGTTTTGTAAAAATATTACAGCCTTTTAAACCAAAAGAATTATAAAAACCTGACAACATTTTGTTAACAAAATAGTTAGAAATAAATTGCACAAGTTTTGTAATAAATATTTACAAAAAATTTAACCAAATAATAGTTAACAATATGAAAACCAGAGGAATATCTATATTTCCTTTCAAACTGGCAACATTTTGCCTTTTGACTTTAAATTTATTTGATGGGATTGCCCAAACAGCTCCAACAGATAATCCAGTTGCAAGTTTCTACAGCCAGGGTCACGATTATCCGGCTTGGGTAAGCGAGATTAAGTGGAACAATGTAATAACCATGGTGAACCAAAGCAGCGGTGCGGCAAATTTCACTGAATTCAAAGCTAAGCGGGATATTCTGTATGCACAAGGCGGAGGCGTTTTGTACTATCCAGCAGGAACTTACGAATTTGAAATCCCAGATGGTCCAAATGATGAGGGCTTGATGTTGAAAAAGGGTGTTGTTATTCGTGGTGAAAAACCTTTAACCGGAGACAGAGCAGTAACTGTTAAAAGCAAAACTGCCCTGGCTACAGATCATGGATTAAATATGATGCCAACGAAGTTTGCTTTTTCAACCACCAATGCTCCAGCTGGAAATACCATTCCAGGTCAAATTCCCAGAGCATGGAATATGATTGGAACCAAAAAAGGAACCAACGAAAACAGACTATCTGATGTGACACATGTTGGTGTGGCCTGGATAGATATGGAGTATGCATACATTTATTTTGGCATGGACAATCTTTCCGGCTGGGCCCCAACATGGTCAACAAGCAACAGTTGGTTGGGAACAAAAGCGGTAAATGGTTGGGGACAAAGAGTACCCAATGGAACTCACCCAATGGATCCATTTCATGGGACAAGGAATGGGCTTGGAAATGACACCAGCTCTGAAGGCGAGAAATACTTTGTTTTTGGTGTGCATATGCGAAATAGTGCAGTACCAAATTATATGAGTAATAAAAGTGGTGTAGCCAATTTTAAATGCGATCCTGAATCTTATCGTTTTGCCGGAAAATTAACGCTGGAAGGCAAGCATATATTTATTGCCAACAATGTAATTTCTAAACCTACAGCTTGTTTTAGAATGGATGTAACGTGTGGTCCTAACGGCCATAGACCTAGCGGTACTGTATTCAGCGGTTTGTATGATTATGGATATGGAGTTGGAATAGATGTAAACAAGGGCTTAGGTTCAGCATTTAAAAACAGGGCATTTATGAATAATACAATCCCTAGTATCTATTTTTCGGAAGATGTAATTATACAGGACAATGTGATTTATAACCATGGGAATAAAAGCATCGAGGCTGCAGGTAAATACTTGATTATTAGAGGAAATGTAATTCCGAGAGATTTTCTTGGTCATACTGATGATGTTTATGGCATAGGTGCAACCGGAACTGGGTTTAACGCATCCAATGGAAAATGCCTGACTCAGGAATCTGCAGATGATATGATGTCAAGGACAATGGACCTTGGAGGTTGGATGACCTGGGTAGATGACAACTATGCGAAATTTACCGGCACTTCTTTTGCTAATGATGGAGAAGGCATTCTCTATCAACGACATAATGGGATTGAAAACTACGGAGTAGCTGTAACCAATAATCACCTTGTAGATGGGTATTTAGCCCCTTATGATGTCCATGCTGTTGGATTGTTGCATGCTTATAATGAGCAATCTGGATCAATTGGGGTAATTAAACAAGATGCCAATTGGATAGAGGATGTTACATGTCCTGGTTCTTTAAATACACCTCCTGTAAACCCTTCTATCGCTGGAACTGCAACCGGAGTAAAAGATTATCTAATGGATTGCAATTCAACAGTTTCCATTATTGATTCAACCCTGGATTTAGAGATATACTGGGATGGAGTTATGGATGGTGTTAAAATTAAATACACCGACAATTCCACCAATGAAATTGGATTCAGAATTGAAAAAAGGTTGCTTGGTGAAACAGGAAATTGGACCATGGTAGCGATCAGACCAAGACAAGAAACTGCCACAACAACAACTATGGATCAGATTTCAAGATCCTTTGGTTATCCTACCCCCCTATCCCTAAGCTTTCCATCCACCATGTTAATCAACGATTTAAATCCTGCGGAATGGTATGACTTTAAGGCTGATCCAAATGCGGTGTATGAATATAGAATAACAGCAATTGATTGCGCCAACAACAATAATGCATCCAATTCTCCAATGGTTAGCAACAAGTCATCCATTGCTAAGGCATTAGATGTATTTTCTATATTTCCAAATCCTTCTACATCATTTATAGATGTGAATTCTAAAGGTGGTTTTGGTATAAAGTATGCAGAGCTAATCAGCTTAAATGGAAAATCTGTCCGATCTAAAATCGGAAATTCAAATCCAAAAATGAGATTTTCAACAGAAGGGATAGAAGCTGGCGTTTATGTGTTAAAATTAACTTCTGTGAATGGCTCTCAGTACAGGGAAAAAGTAATTATTGGAAAATAGAAAGGTAAATTAGAAATAGAAAACATATTCGGTTTAAGAAAAAACCACCCGTAATTGGGTGGTTTTTTTATTTTTTACGCAGCTTTTAGCTGGAATCCTCATAACTGGCAAAATCTATTTTAGTTTGGGCCACTATTTATATTTCTCTTACTCAGGAGGCATTTAAAAAATCAAGGTATATTGTCTATGCTGTTATTCCTCTGGCATTGGTAAGTCTGGCCCATGACCTTACAATTCTTATACAACCTCAATTTTACAAGCGCTGGGAAAACTACTTCGACACTGCTGAGCTATTTTGTTTTATTTGGCTGGGGGCTATATCTTTGGCAACCAGCAAACAAAGAAAAACCATAGAGAAAACAAGACTTGAGGCTCTGGAAAAGGAAAAAGAATTTCAATTAACGGCCTCATTAAAAGCAGAATTGGAGGTAAAATATGCACAGAAGACTGATGAACTTGAAAGGCAAAAGAACGAGCTTCAAAAAACCTTGAATGAATTGAAATCCATCCAATCTCAACTTATACAATCCGAAAAAATGGCAAGCCTGGGTGAACTCACCGCAGGTATTGCACATGAAATTCAAAATCCGCTCAACTTCGTGAACAACTTCTCGGAGTTGAACTCAGAACTCATTTTAGAATTAAAAGATGAATTGAAAAAGGGAAATTTAGAAGAAGTTAAAAACATTGTGGGAGACATTGTAAACCCAGCCCAACGCCTTCAATCTGCTGCCAAAGAGAATCAGATTATCATCAGCGAAAATTCTTATCGCAAGGTTAAGGAATCTTTCAACTGCCAGAAGGTAGGCGAGGTGAATCTCAAAAACAAAGCAGATGCTTTGGTTATTTATGAGGTATTAGATTAACAATTTGCATCTTGCCGTAAACTCAATCTGGCAAAACATTCCAAAAACAAAATGGCGAGGTTGTCTTTAAAATGGTCTTCCCATTTTGAAACTCCTATATCCTTTAATTTTGATATACCCAATTTATGGAATGTTTCGGCACCTTCAATTCGCATAAAATGCATGGTCCAGTCCTCAAAAAGCCTCTTTTCAACATTACGGTAAATCAGAATTGAAACATTGGAATGTCTTACATCAGATTTAATCCTTTCAAAGCACTTCATTACATTTTCCTCCTCCCCTTCTATCAATTGAAGAAATCTATTTTCGATCAAAAAAAACAGGCCTGTCAGCTCATCCTTTTGATTATTCCTGACAGAAGCCTGAAGAATCTTTTCAATTTCTAAACTCAAATTATCTTCTTCAATCTGATTATCGCTTTTGTATAATAACTGAAACAATTCAGGATTTTTCATACATCTTATCTGTTTACTAATTATTTCGGCTTCTTTTCAATACTCCTCCAGCAGCCTCTTTAATAGAGTTTGTAAACACAAAAGCCTTAGGATCAATTTTATACACCAGGTTTTTCAACCTTCTAACCTCTAATCTAGTGATAACGGTAAAAATAATATCACAATCCTGATGGACATCAAAGCTAGTTTTCATAAAACCTCTTTCCCCCTTGTAAACGGTGATCCCGCGACCCAAATCCATCACCAATGTTTTCTTTATATCCTCGCTTTGGCCTGAAATAATTGTTACGCCAGTAAACTCTTCCATACCTTCCACAACAAAGTTAATGGCCTGAGAGGCAGTATAATAAGTCAAAATAGAATTCAATGCTACATCCATTCCAAAACTAATGGCAGCCACAAGAAAAATCACCACGTTAATGGCAAAAATGATTTCGCTAATTGAAAATCCACTTTTTCGGATAGTATATAAGGCAATTATTTCTATTCCATCCAAAGCACAACCGCCTTTCATGGCGAGACCAATTCCGAAACCAAGAAATACACCCCCAAATGCAGAAATTAAGGAAGGGTCTGAAGTTGCTATTGGAAAGTTGAGGTATTCCATACAAAGCGCCAAACCAACAACACAAGCAAGGGTTTTCAGAGCAAAACGCTTGTTCACCAAATATCCTCCCAAAATTATCAAGGGAACATTTGCCAGGACTAAAATAATAGAAAGGTTAAAATGGAAAAACTGGTTTAGCAAAATAGAAATTCCAGTAATTCCTCCACCCAAAAATAGATTAGGAACCAAAAATCCCTTTAGGGCATAAGCACTTAATAAAACACCAATTGTGGAAAAGCCTAAATCTTCAAGAATTACCCTTGTTTTGTTTGAAATGGTCATTTTTGAAGATTAATTCTGAATTCTATTTTTAACCTCCCCGATGTTAAGAAGCTTGGTAGCATTCCTTAAATTTTGAGAAGATTTGGTAAAATAGGTATGCGCCTCTAAAAAGGATAATTGTTTTTTGTTCCAATCATCCCTGGTAGAAATTAATCCAATAGCCTTAAGTTCATTAAAAAGCTTATCCCCTATTTCCCAAAAGTCATTTCTACCTAAATAATCCAGATCAGCATCACATATTATTTCCTCCAATTTATTTTTAGGCTTCTGAGGAATTTTAGTTGCCATAATCAAACCCAAAATCCGGTCAATTTCGTTTGGCAAAAAATCAAAATCAGGTAAATGCCTTGATACTATTTCGCACGATAATAATTCATGATCAACACGATCCATCAAAAAACCGGAATCGTGAAACAATACTGCAATCAATAATAAATCAAGTTCTTCTCCTGTCACCCCTTCCTCATGAGCAATTCTTTCGGCGGCCTCATATACATCCATAATATGCTGAAAATTATGATAAGAAAACACCGAGGGTATTTCTTCCTGCAAACGTTTTTGGATGTATATTTTTGCCCCTGAAAAATTCATATCACCGAACAGATTTTGAGCTCTTTTTTAAAACCAATGCAAATAAATACCTTAAGTCAGCAAAAAATAGGATTAAAGCGATCTCACAACTTCTTTTACGATAAGGCTTAACTTAGGTTCCTGAGCAGCAGCGATTACCTGAACCTCCTCATGAGAAACCTCTACGATTTTGCCTTGAACGCCCAAATCTGTAATAATGCTCATTCCAAAAACCCGCATGCCTCCATGTCTGGCAACGATTACTTCCGGAACTGTGCTCATGCCAACAGTGTCTGCTCCAACATTTTTGATATATAAATATTCACCGGGAGTTTCAAAACAAGGACCAGTTAAAGCTGCATAGCAACCTGTGCTCACTTTTATCCCATTGGCTTTGGCTATTTCTTGTGCTTTGATTACCAACTTTTTATCATAAGCTTCACTCATATCCAAAAATCTTGGCCCAAGTTCAGGATAGTTATGGCCGATTAAAGGATTGGTAGGAAATAGGTTAATCTGATCATTGATGATCATAATTTCCCCAATTTCAAAACTTGGATTAACACCTCCGCTGGCATTGGAAACGCACAAGGTATGGATTCCCAATGCTTTCATTACCCGAACAGGAAATGTAATTTGTTGCATATCATACCCTTCGTAAAAGTGAAAACGGCCTTTCATAGCCATTACCTTTTTTCCTCCAAGTTCACCAAAAATCAATCGTCCGCTATGACCTTGCACTGTGCTAACTGGAAAATTCGGGATTTCCTCATACGGAATTTCAAAAGCCGATTCGATTTCTTTTACCAAACCGCCAAGGCCGGTTCCTAAAATGATTCCAACTTCTGGTCGGTATCCGTTTGTTTTTTCAAGTAGAAAATCAGTGGTTAATTTTATTTTTTCGAGTAGCATGCCAATAAATTGGTGGATTAATTATTTGATATTGATACAATTATGCGTCTGCAATTAAAGCTTAAATCTGCAGATTGTCCATATTTATAAAAAGCAAAAATCAGAAGTATGTTCTTTCAAAGAAAGTGATTTACAAACTGTTTGACATCATGTAAAGACAAAATGAGAATGTGAATCAAAAGAAAAATTTTGAATTGAGGATTCTATTCAAATAGTTTTTTTACAAAACTTAAACTGAATTGAAATTTTGAACTTCCTTTTCATTTTCTATTTTGCCTTAAAATGGCTAATCAATTTTTTTTCCTGTTGAAAAAAAAGCCAGAAATTATACATCCAATGTTTCAAAAGCATACTTTGCGCTTTCTTAGTGATTTTAAAAACAAGGGAAACCTTTGAATTATAATTTATCATAGGTTTTTGTTTTTAATATTATTCACCTGATACGCTAATTTACAGATAATTAAATACCAAATTTAATCAACAGATATTCTAATGGCAAAAATTCCAGAGTCAGAACTAATCATCAATTCAAGAGGCGCCATTTATCATCTGGATGTAAGACCAGAAGAATTGGCATCTACCATTATTTTGGTTGGAGATCCGGATCGTGTTTCAAAAGTTAGTAAGCATTTTGACAAAATTGAGCACAAACTTCACCATCGGGAATTTAATACCCACACTGGTTACATTGGCCAAAAAAGGATTTCAGTTGTTTCAACCGGAATAGGTCCTGACAATATCGATATTGCTTTAAATGAGATAGATGCATTGGTCAATATTGACTTTAATACCAGAGAAGTTAAGGAACAGTTTACTTCCCTCGATATTTTCAGATTTGGCACTTCCGGTTCTCTTCAACCAGAAATTCCTGTGGATAGTTTTGTGGCAGGAACTCATGGTTTGGGCCTTGACAATGTGCTCAATTTCTACAAATACCAGAAATCCGAAATTGAAATGGCAATTGCCGCTTCATTTATTGAACAAACAGGCATAACCAAAGAAATTACGATTCCTTATGTTTTTGAAAGCAGTAAGCGTTTACTTTCTCACTTTGAAAAGGAATATCACTCTGGCATAACAGTAACCTGCCCAGGCTTTTACGGACCTCAAGGTCGTGTACTTCGATTAGATGTTACCAATCCTGGTTTGATTGAAAATCTTTTCAAATTCAGATATAACGACATCAGGATTGCCAATTTTGAAATGGAAACTTCAGCAATTTATGGACTGGGCAAACTACTTGGCCACAATTGCCTGAGCTTAAATGCCATAGTGGCCAACAGAGTTAAACGTGAGTTCTCTAAAGATGGAAATCTGGCTGTAGAAAAGTTGATTGAAAGATCTCTTGGAATTATTTCAGGATTTTAGATTTTTTCGAATCAGAATTAATCATTCAAAATTTCAAAAAGTAAATTGTTAGATTTAATATAAACTTCCATCCAAAAAGCCCTCTGAATAAAGGTAATTTAAACCCCAAGTTAGTTTCCTTTGGAAAAATTCCTCCCCCTCGGGGAGGCTAGGTGGGGCCTCAAAAAAATGTAAGTTTGCACTCCTATTATTTATCATTGATAAAAAATAATTAAACATAATGGCATTAATAACCGCAATTCCAGATTTCACCATTCCTGCCAGGATAGACCAGGTTGGTGTGGAAGAAAGGGCCTCCAGATTTACCAAACGAAGCATCAAAAATGAGTCTAAATTAAACGGACTTTTGCTCGCTTTGAATATGATTGACCTTACTACGCTGGAAGGAAAAGATTCAGAAGGAAAGGTTAAACAACTCTGCTCCAAGGCTATGCATTTGCACGAAGCGTATCCGGGATTGCCAACTGTGGCCGCAGTTTGTGTGTATCCTTCTATGGTCAAAACGGCAAAAACAGCTTTGGCTGGCTCTGGAATTAAAGTTGCCTCAGTGGCAACTGCTTTTCCAAGTGGACAATCTACCGCTGAAATCAAATTATTGGACACGAAGTTTGCGGTAGATAACGGTGCAGATGAAGTGGACATGGTAATTTCCAGAGGGCGATTTTTGCAAGGCGATTACAATTTCGTTTTTGATGAAATTGCAGCCATCAAAGAAGCTTGTGGAACAGCCAGATTGAAAGTAATTCTTGAAACTGGGGAATTGGTTACACTTGATAAAGTACGTAAAGCCAGCGACATAGCCATGTATGCTGGAGCTGATTTTATAAAAACCTCCACGGGAAAAGTTACGCCAGCTGCTACAATGCCTGTAACCTTGGTTATGTTGGAAGCCATCCGGGATTTTTATTATAAAACAGGAAAAATGATTGGAATGAAACCAGCTGGCGGAATTTCAAAAGCCAAACTAGCCCTTCATTATTTAATAATGGTGAATGAAACTTTGGGTGAAGATTGGATGAACAACCATTGGTTTCGATTTGGGGCCAGCAGTTTGGCAAACGACATCCTGATGCAATTGATGAAACAAAAAACTGGGGTTTATCAATCTTCCTATTATTTCTCCAACGATTAATTACCGATTTTTACTCTTTCTAAATAAACAGAAATGGCAAAAGAAAAAGACAACACATTAAAGCTAAAGTTCGAGTCTTCCAGGAACTTAGCACCTGCTCCTGAAAGCAGAAATATAGCCAAAATCAATCCAAAATACGATTTGTTTATCAATGGAAAATTTGAAAAACCATTGAGCGACAAATATTTTGATACCATTAATCCTGCTGATGAGGAAAAACTAAGTGAAGTAGCCGAAGCCGGTCAGGCCGATGTTGAAAAAGCAGTAAAATCGGCCAGGAATGCATACGACAAGACCTGGAAAAAAATGCCAGCCAAAGAACGGGCAAAATATATATACCGCATAGCAAGAATTATGCAAGAGAAAGCCAGAGAACTGGCTGTAATTGAAACACTTGATTGTGGAAAACCAATCCGGGAAAGTCGGGATTTTGACATTCCTATGGCTGCCAACCATTTCTTCTACTATGCGGGTTGGGCCGATAAACTGGAATATGCTTTTCCAAATCGAAGAGCAAATTCTCTGGGCGTTGCGGCTCAGATTATTCCATGGAATTTTCCACTTTTGATGGCTGCATGGAAAATTGCCCCAGCTTTGGCAACAGGGAATACAGTCGTATTAAAGGCTGCTGAAACTACCCCTTTAACTGCTTTAAAACTTGCAGAAATCATTCAGGAAGCTGATTTACCACCTGGAGTAGTTAATATTTTGACAGGTGATGGTGCAACTGGTGCAGCTATGGTAAACCATTCAGATGTCAATAAAATTGCTTTTACAGGTTCAACTGAAGTAGGAAAAATCATCCAAAGAGCAATTGCCGGAACTGATAAAAAAGCCACTTTAGAACTTGGCGGAAAAGCAGCCAATATTATTTTTGAAGATGCACCTATTGACCAGGCGGTTGAAGGTGTGGTCAATGGAATTTTCTTTAATCAGGGCCACGTTTGTTGCGCCGGTTCCCGATTGTATGTGCAGGAGTCTGTTTTTGACGAAGTTGTGCGCAAGCTAAAAGACCGTTTGGAGTCATTAATTGTTGGCAATCCGTTAGATAAAAACACAGATATTGGTGCTATTAATTCAAGATCGCAATTGGATATCATACACAAGTACATCAAAATTGGCATCAATGAAGGAGGTGAGATGTTTGAAAGTTCCTGCAATCTGCCTGGCAAAGGTTTTTTCTGTAAGCCAACTATATTCACAAACGTTTCGCAATCCAGCAGAATTTCTCAGGAAGAAATTTTCGGACCGGTACTAGCCATTCAAAGTTTCAGAACAGATGATGAAGTCATTGAAAAAGCCAACAATACGCCGTTTGGTTTATCTGCCGGCGTTTGGACTGACAAAGGTTCCAAAATTTTTAACCTGACTACAAAATTGAGAGCAGGTGTGGTTTGGGCCAATACCTTCAATAAATTCGATCCAACTTCCCCATTTGGTGGCTACAAAGAAAGTGGCTACGGACGGGAAGGAGGACTTCATGGTTTGGCTCCCTATTTAAATTTAGATTCTTTTTAAAAAGAAAAAAAGGAAAACCCATGTGCCATGAAAGAACTCATTATAGTAGGTGGCCCGAATGGTTCAGGAAAAACGACTTTTGCAAAGCAACTTTTGGAAGAAACAGATTTTGTATTTCTCAATGCGGATGAAATAAAAGTTGAAATGAAAAATTCAGATCAAATGGCAGGTAGAGAGTTTTTTAAAAGAGTGGACTATCTCCTAAAGAATGAAAATAAAATAATGATAGAAAGCACTTTATCTGGAAAATATTTAATTAACTTAATCAAAAAAGCTAAGCAAAATGGATTTTCGATCAGATTAATTTATTTGTTTCTACAAAGTGCTGAGGATTGTATTCAAAGAATTAAACTTCGAGTTTTACTAGGTGGGCATCAAATCTCAGATGAAGATGTAAAAAGAAGGTTCATCAGGAGTAAGGTTAACTTTTGGTTGATCTATAAGAATATTTCAGATACTTGGATTATGTATAGCAACTCTTCTAAAGATGGGCCACAGAAAATCGCTTTTGGCGAAATGGATAACTATATAGTCGAACTTGATGAATTATTTACAAGCTTCTTAACATCCATAAAATATGCAGGTTAAAAAATTAAGCAATATCATCACTTATCAGGAAGCATCGTATTTTACAAATTTACTTAGTAAAGCAGTAAAAGCCGCAAAAGTTCGGAACCACGAGAATGGGCTCCCAAACGACTTCGTAGTCAATAACAAACGTTTCTATGAACTTCCTGATGGCGAAATCACAACGGAGAATCCGCTTACAAATGAAGATTCATTAACTTTCTTGAAAAAAAATCAGATTTTAAAACCAAAAAGAAATGGCTAAGACATCACAATCAAATTCAACAGAACCACGTTTGGAGGTATTAAAAACATATAAAATATACGTTGGAGGCCAATTTCCAAGAACAGAATCAGGTCGGTTTTATGTGCCCGTCAACAGCAAAAATGAAAAGCTAGCCAATGTTTGTCTAAGCTCCCGAAAGGATTTCAGAGATGCTGTTTTGGCAGCCAGAGGTGCTTTTGGCGGTTGGAGTGGACGAGCTGCAATGAACAGAGGCCAGATTTTGTACCGGATTGCAGAAATGCTGGAAGGAAGAAAGGCTCAGTTTGTGGAAGAGCTTATGAAACAAAACAGCAGCAAAGCCCAGGCAGAACAGGAAGTGAGTTTATCCATAGACAGGCTCATATATTATTCTGGCTGGTGTGATAAGTTTCAGCAAATGTTTAGTGCGGTTAATCCAGTAGCTTCTTCTCATTTTAACTTTTCCGCACCTGAACCAACTGGCGTGGTTGCCATTATTGCGCCACAAAAATCTGCCTTACTTGGTTTGGTTTCAGTAATTGCTGCAACCATTGCTGGCGGAAATACTTGTATTGTATTGGCTTCCAGCTCCATGCCTTTAAGTTCTATAACATTTGCCGAAGTTTTGAATACTTCAGATTTGCCTGCTGGTGTTGTTAATATTCTGACTGGTCAGGTAGCTGAACTGGCACCGTTTTTTGCAGATCACATGGATGTAAATGCGACCGTTTATTGTGACAGCGATGCTGAGATCAAAAAGATGCTCAAAGAAAAAGGAGCTATGAACATGAAGCGTGTTTTCATATACGACAAAGTGGATTGGGGCAAAGAAGAAGGCCAATCGCCGTATTTCATTATGGATACGCAGGAAATAAAAACAACATGGCATCCGATTGAAAATATTGGAGGAGCTAAGGCTGGGTATTAAATAAAAAAACAAATCGATTTAAGTTCTTTAAAATAGTTGAAGACTATTTTAAAGAACTTTTTTATGAAATGGCAGATTTATATTAAGTCTATTAAAAAATTGAACATGCCATAATTCATTTCTCTGGCCTTGTCCGCCTATGGAGGATGCGTTCGCCAAAGGCAAAAGAAACCGGAATAGTTTATCCCGCCAATACGGGAAGGCCAAAAAGAAAAAGTATGTTCAATTTTCATTTAGACTTTATTTAATTTTCAATCAATCACCTTTTTTTATGTGCCAATTTCCAGTAAAAACGAATGAGCGGGTATTAGCTTGATTTTAAAACCTTCTATGGTAAGGACATCCGCCTGCTTTTTGGTCACAATTGTTCCTTCCGTAAACTTAAAAAATTGCAGAGCTTCCACCAGTCCTTCAGTTTCACGTTTTAGATTGTCGTTGCTTATTTCTTCACAAACCTGGAGCACATATTTTATTTTTTTTCCTTCAAAGGCCAGAAAATCACACTCCCGTTTCTCTCTGAAATAGAACAGATTATATCCTTTTTGCCTCAAATGGAGATATACAATGTTTTCCAAAAGCCTGCCTCTATCTCCTGAAAAGGAAAGTGAATTTGCATTGACCAATCCAGCATCTATCCCATAAACCTTTCTTGCATTTACAGAAACTGCCTTGGCTGACCAGCTAAACCTGGGCAGAAAGAAAAACAAATAGGCATCCTCCAGCCAGGCCAGATAATCTGAAACCGTATTAACAGAGCCAACCGAAAAGCTATTTCTGATGGAGTTAAATGATATTTCTTTGCCCACATTGGATGCCAGAAACAAGGCTATTGACATGATAACCTGAGGATTACGGATTCCATAGCGAACCACAATATCCCTTAAGACTATGTCTCGCAACAAGGTTTGCAGCACCTCCTTATTTCCAGATTGCAAATATTCTGGCAAACCGCCTTCCGTCAGATAGGTGCTAAAATTATTTTCAGGTGAATCTGAATTTATAAAACTCAAATATTCTGAAAAGGAAAATGGAAAAAGTTCATGCCGGAGATTTCTTCCAGTCAATCTTGTGCCTAGCTCTTTGCTCAAAAGAGATGCGTTAGAACCTGTGACAAATACTTTTTCACCCCTGTCGTGCAGTTGACGAACAAATATTTCCCAGGAGGGCACATTTTGTATTTCATCAAAAAAGTAGGCTTGTTTTCCTTGACCCATAACCTGATCAAGTTTTTGAAAATCAGTCAATTCAAATCCAAATATTCTGGAATCCTCAAAATTGAACCAAGCCACATTTTGATAATACTTATTGATAATCTGTTTTAAAAGCGTGCTTTTTCCGCATCGCCGTATGCCGGTTATTACTTCGATATGGCTTGGATGTATTTTGAAATTATTTAGGTACGTCCTGTTTATCAAAGTCTTACCCCTTTCTAGTGCAAGCTGTTGTTCCGTAAAAGACCTTTCTATTTCACTTTGTAAAACCATAACACTGGATTTTATATTTCACAAAGATACGATTTTGTATTTTATTAAAATATACTTTTATACTTTAATAAAATATACTTTTAGCTATTAGTGAAATGTTAAATATTTCACCTCTGAATTACAGATGCTTAAATCGAAAAAAATCAAATCAGAAAGTTTAAAAATTTCCAGAACCAATTGTAAAAAGACCAAAAGCACTAAGAATTTTAAGAAACTTCAATCTCACATCTTTGTAATTCAGAATTAGCATCGTAAAAAAGTGCAATTTTGAATTGCTCTAAAAGCAGGCTGGGTAACTCGTGGCGAGGCCAAATACACCATTATCGGGTGATATAGAGCTAGAGGAAT
>JBIPOE010000207.1:0-3586 GCA_044379485.1 Catalimonadaceae bacterium | reverse complement strand
TTGTCCAGCCCCATCGGTTGCAAAGCGCCCGCATCGATGCCCGAGTCCGAGACATTGATCATGCAGCGCACACCCGAGACCGTCCCGATACCGGCGATCACCCCACCGCCCGGCACGCTTTTGTCTAGATCCGTGTTACCCAGGCCTAGGCCGGCCAGAGAGGATAGCTCCAGAAACGGAGTTCCGGGGTCGAGCAGCAGCGACAGGCGTTCACGGGGCAGGATCTGCTTTCGCTTATCGAATCTCGCGCGCGATCCGGCCGACTTTTCGACGCTCCGCCGCTCATATCTACGCACGCGTTCGAGCAAGGCGAGCATCCCAGCTTTGTTTATTTGAAAGGATTCACCGCTGACAAAAATGTTGGATTCAATGTGTGCCATGTCTTCACGAAGTAGTTGTCTATAGGGTAAATTTTTGCACCCTGCTCGTCTTGTGCGAAGTGGCTGTACGAGTTTCAGCGACAGTGAACGCGGTACTTTGGTAGGAGCAACGCGGGTTGATACGACAGCTTGGTCTGGCGCAGGTTTGCAATGCCCATGTCTTGCTCGAAGTTCAGCCACTGAACCTCCTCTTTGGCAAGACACAGTTGCTGGAACATGTGCTGGTAGATCCCTTTCAAGCGGTCATTCGCCTTGGCAAATCGCACAACGCACACCTCGGGCTGCAATTCCTCCGTGAGAAGAAAGCCCACCATTGCGTTTTCCACCCGGAAGACGTAGCCAGCCAGGCCGAGTTCGGGTGCCAACTGCAAGGCCACCTTGCATGCGATGTCGTCTGCCTCTCCAGCCCGCTTGCCCTTGGCCTGCATCCATTGCGCAAGTACACCCAGCGCCTCGTCCCGAACGTCCAGTGAATAGAGCTGAACGGTCACCTCATGAGCCCTGCGAAGCTGCTTCACCAGGTTGCGCTTCTTCTGAAGCAGCCCCCCCCTGTAATGCAAAAAGTGGCTGACCGGGTAGACATAGTCAGCATCATCACGCGATGCTGTCCATTCGAAGAGGTTTTGATCCAGGCCTTCGAGCTGTAACCCGGAAACCGGGAAGAACGCTTCGTGCTTGCTGAGCAGATCGCGCAACACGTCCGACGGTGCTGAACGCAAGTCGAATAGTGGCACCAGATGTCTCAAGCCGTCGTAACCTCGACCACTGATGCACGGCCAGTCGCCCATCAGGAAACGGTAGTCATGAACCGCCCGAAAGAGGAAAAGATTGGTAAACGTGGTGTCGGCCAAAGTCTGTTCACTTTGTCCAAAGCACAGCGTTGACAACAAGGCATCGATGGCAGGGCGTTGGTCCAACGTCAGCAGGCCACTGGGGTTGACCTTCACCACGCCAAGGCCCCGCGTCCCCTCTGCCCCGCCGGCGGTCCGTCGGCCGGGGGACCAGCGAAGCACTGGACGATGGAGAGCCAGCGGCCCGTCACTTCTCCTGCAAAAACCAAGTCCGTCTCTTTCAGATGACGGCGTTGTGTGACCAGCAGACAAAAGTCAGCTGCACGGCCCTTTACGAACTCGTCACTGGAGTTTTCATTCCAGCTCCAGATGCTGCCATCGGGTGCGGTGAGATCGACGCGTGGCATCGTTTCGGGCACCGGCAGCTTACGATTGACAAAAGTCCACTTGAAGGTGGTAACCCCGAGATGGGCGATGTGCTTCAGTCGGGGGCTGGTCGGTCGCACAAGCCCGACAACGTCCCAGATATCCTGACCGTGAGCCCAGGTCTCCATGAGCCTTGCCGAGGCGAACGAACGGGCACCCATCGGCGGCCCATACCACGCGAGACGGGCTTTGGGGTCCATCAGCGAAAGAGCAGCCACCAAAGCCTCGTAGAGCCTTCTCCAATGCTGCAACAGCGCCGGTCCATCCAACGATGCGTACCGTTCGCGCGCAATGGCACTGATCTCCTGGCCAAGCGCCAATCGTTCGGCCAGCAAGCTCGCATCCCTCGCAAATTCGTCCGAACTGCGAGCCGACTGAAGACCTGTCTCGTCGAAGTAACACAGGTGTGCAACTTCGTCCCAAGGTGTCCATCCATTGAAGTCGGACCGGGTCCTCCACTGCGCGAGCGTCAGGCTTTGGCACAACCTGTCCAGCTCACGGCATTCGGAGAGAAGGTCCTGGCAGATGTCTTTCAAAGGGGGGCTCCTTGTCCATTGAATTTTAGATACCAAGCTGTCGAGATGCAAGTTGCTTGAGAATTTCTTCAGAGCCAACACCAATCATCATCACCTTGACTTAGCGGGAGATGTGCTCGCTCCTGGCGCCTGGCATGTAGCCCATGCCACCAAGGATCTGCAGCGCCTGATCGATGCTTGAATGCCTCCACTACCGCAGCGCACATCTTCCTTGGTCAGAACCAACTTGAAAAAAATGTCCCCTGGAGTGCCACTGAACTCCTCTTGATATCCAAAGTCGGTAGCACCCAGCTCAGCAGCGCGCAGGTAGAGATCGCGAGGGAAGGTTCCAGCCTCGTCCCAGTCGTTCACATGCGGTGAGATTTCGCGCGAAGCGAAGTCTCTAAATGAAGCACGAAAGGCTTCGTGATCAGGGGAAAAATACTGGCTAATTGGCGGGAGTTCGAACATGCGGCTTGCGGCTACCTGTTTGCTGAAGCTTCCAGCCTATGCGCATCAGCCCCTTCGGTCTTGCGTCGACTGGCTGATCAGCGTCTGCCGGGGAGTGCCACGGGTGAGGGAGTAGTCCCCAACAGTTCCAGCTCGCGGCTGCCCGCGAACATGTCTTTGGGCGAAAGACCGTAGATCGTGCGCACGGAGTGGCTGAAGTGTGTGGAGTCTGGATAGCCAGCGAGCAAGGCAATGTCAGCGAGGTTGGCACGCTGATTCACATAGTGCAACAAACTCCGCGCCCGTTTCCACATGCGCAGCGTCCGCAGAGGAACCCCCGTCTCCTTCTTGAAAAGATGAACAAAGTGGGATTCGGAGAGATGACAACTTTGTGCATAGATCTCGGCAGGCTTACTGCCACCCGGGTTGGCATCGATATCTGCTAGGACAGCCTGTATGCGCGCATCAAGTTGTGGCCGGGGCAATGCCTCTCCAAACAACAATTGATCGAAGCCCCCGTCGTCATGTGGCAAGGCCGACTCCTTGACCTGAAGCCGTAGCACCAGTGCACGCACCCGCCTTTCAAGTTCTGACGCATGGATCAGACCGGGGGATTGACGTAAAACCCGGGGCAGCAGATGGGAGACGACAGTCTCCGGCTCGATGAGAAGGTCCACCACGCTGAGAGCATCACTGGCGATGCGGTGGGGGGTGTAGGCAGGCACTGAAAAGAGTTCGCCTTCCTCCCAATCTCCACCGTTAAGGCTGAGGCGCAGCGGGGATTCCTGCGCCAGATAAATCATGCTGGCGCCGATGCGACGCACAGTGGGTCGTCCAAGCAACCCGGCGTAAAGAACCCGTCCAGGTGTTATCCACATCAATGAGCGGGACGCTTGTCCAGGCTCGGTGGGCGGCTTTACAGAGTTGGGCACAGCGGTTTCATTCCATTCACCATCTCGCGAGCCCCCCCCAAGACCCAGACACTCTGCGCCTCAGGACTCAGGTACCTCGCGTACCGTTGATT
>JBIPOE010000030.1:0-43513 GCA_044379485.1 Catalimonadaceae bacterium | reverse complement strand
CCCCGCAGTACACAGGGCTACACGAGATGGACTTTCCGGCAAGTTATCGACAGTTAGCCCTCTTTCCGGGACTACAAAAATATTGGAAAAATCTTATTCTTAAATTTGGTTTTTAAGACAGTACCTCTGCCTTGTTCGGACTATTTTTTGGCCTCTGGCCAACATACTTCTTTTTCCCATACCTAAAGAGGACTTTACAATGAGTTCGCAATAGGCGGTTCTGACCACAAGCAAATCCATAAACCCAGACCCAAATATTAGAGGCTGGAAGCCTCACAATAAGCCGAACGAGGCAGAGCCAGGGAGAAATAAACCTCAAAGTGGACATAGCTGACACGTATTTGAAGTTTCAATTCTACGGAGCTTAAGACCTATCAGGTGTGAAAGTCCCTTGAAAAACGACTGAGATTCTATCCTGGTTTGCGGTACCTTGCGGCAGGGATAGGAGCGGATATCCTTTTTGATTGGTTGGTTTTCACAAAAAAACCAACCAATCAAAAAGATAGAAGCGTATAGCCCGCCCGGCCGCCCAAAAACAGGCCCTCAAATCCGCCTTGGCGGAGGCTTAATGCAAGATTTCCATGTTTTTTCTTCTGGCCTGAAATGTTGAAAACCAGTACTTTGTTTAGGAAATTTCTAATGAAACTTCTTCTAAATATGAGTGAAAAAAAATGAACTTTTTACTTTGGAGATTGGCTTTTCTGGGTAACAAAAAAACCCTGGCGTTTTCAGGCACCAGGGTTTCGATTTTGAGCTTTCGCAATTCTAACTAACCATTTATCGTTTGATTTCCATCCAGCCGTTCTGGCTTTCCAGATTTGGAATTTTGATGATGTAGAAATAGGTACCGTCTTGTAAGCCTTTGGCATCCCAATCGTTGTTGTATGGATTGGCATTTAAGACCTCCTCGCCCCAACGATTTCTGATGTTCAGGCTGGAGCCGGCGGGTAGATTTTTGATGATCAAAAGATCGTTTAAACCGTCACCATTTGGTGTGAATAAGGTTGGAATGAAAAGTTGGGTATCGTTTACAACTTCGAGTTCCTTGCTGACTTCGCAACCAATGGAATCCTGCACGGTGATGGTGTATTTGCCTGGATTGAGGTTGTCGAACAAGGTGTCAGGCTTGTAAGAGAAGTAGCTGCCTTCGTTGAACAAGACCAAATAAGGTGCAGCTGAGCCTTTTACGGTATCGAGCAAAATGGATCCCTGTGCAAAACCTTCAGCAGATGGCTTGTATGGCCTTGCCGAAATGTTGATTTGTGTAGGTTGGCTTAAGGCAAATGGGAAGGTTCGGCTGGCCTGGCATTCACCATATTGCTGCACTACCAAATTGAACTGCCCTGCAGGCAAACCACCGAGCACAAACTGGTTGTTCAGGAACAAATTGCCTGGAATGGAGTCTTCTTTGACAAGTGCGCCACTGGTAACATCCACCACTTTGAGGGTAACCGGACCTGTTCCATTTAAGGAATCGATGAGGACGGCACCGGAGTTTTCACCAAAGCATTTCACATTTCTGAGGGCAAACTTGAACCTTAGTGGTGAGTTACCCGGAATGTTGAAAGTGGTGTCAGCTGTACATCCTGCACCTGGTCCGCTGTCGGTCAGGCGTAGTGTGTAAGGATTTCCATCTGCTCTTTTAGATAACCCGGAAAGCATTAAGGTATCACCGACCAGGGCTTTGAAGCTTGTGAAAACACCTGGCAGTGAATCGAAAGCGTATTTGAAACCTGGCTGGCCACCGCTGAGTGTGAATTTGATTTTGCCATCAAAGTTTTCGCATGTGCTTGGGGTGATTCCGGCAATGGTAAACTTCACTTTGGTTGCCTCGCTCACTTCACGCACATATTTGACCTCGCAGCCTGGGTTGGAAGCATCTGTTAAGGTAATGCCATAGGTGCCAGGCTTTAATTGGCTGAATACAGAATCGGTTTGCACTTTCAGTAAATCGCCCTGGCTATTGTTGAGGGTAAATGTGTAAGGTTTGTTTCCGCCAACTAAACCTGATAAGCGAATGATGCCATTGGTGTCTCCGATGCAAGGTTTAACCACTGTAATCTGTTGTGCACGTGGGTTGTTGTTTGGCAGATTGAGGATGAACTGCTTGCTGCAATTGTTGGTATCTGTGAGTTGGAAAACGTAATCTCCACCTGCAAGATTTAACAAAATGCTGTCCGCAGAAACTTCAACCGGCAGGAATACGCTGGCGTTTGGCAATTTTACTTCCAGTTTTTTGCCACCGGTTCCACCTGAAAATTCCAACAATTTGATCTGACCAGTTGGCACAGAACACTGAGAATTGATGAGTACTGTAGCGGATAGTTTAAGCGAATCCGGCTGGGTGATATTGACAAGAGCCGTATCGAGACAACCAGTTTGCAGATCTTTGAAGAAAAGCTGAAACTGACCTGCTCCGAATCCTTGCGGAATTGGATTTTTGATTCCCACAGAAGCATACGTTCCGGAATCTCCGCTGAGGCTGTATTGATAGAAACCACTGCCATTGATTACGGTATCAAGCTGAATCTGGCCATTGAATTGTCCATAACAAGATGGCAGAGCGGTTATGGAAACCTGTGCCTGCAATGCAGCTGGTGCGGTTAAAGTTCTGACATTCTGTGTGAAACAACCTGTAATGGTATCGATCACCTCCATGATATAGGTTCCGGCTGGAAGTCCAGTGAACAATCTATTGGTAGAATAAGGATCTGTGGATCGGATTCTGAATTTGTATTTGTTGACATCTCCAGAGGCATCTGTTACGGTTACAAATTCAAGTTTTCCATCGGCCTGGGCCACACAAGGTGTTGGGTTGACAGCTGAAACAAATACGTTGTAGGCATTCACAGCCACAATGTTGAGGCCGGAAACGGTTTTGGTACAGTTGGTTACGGAGTCTCTTACAGATACAGAATATGTGCCCGGTGCAAGACCAAAGAAGAATGGGAAGGATTGATTGGCCGGTCCGTTTGGCAACAAACTGTAGTCATACCGACCAGAACCTCCAGTTACCTGGGCCTGGATGGAACCCGTAGCACCACCTGCACAATTGATGTTGGTTGGCGTAACGTTGAGAACCAAGGCACAAGGCAGACATCGGATATCTCCCGCTGGTAATACGTTGATGATCTGAGTAGTGGTACTGTCTTTTCCTTTTCCGAAATTGGATGTTACACAAGTAAGCGTAGTATCAAAAATGGACACAGCCTGAATCTTTGCCCCATTTGGCAGGCTGTTGAAAGTGAAGAATGTATCAACCGTAGTGCCTACGAGGGTATCGTTTCTCCACCATTGTACCTTGAAATCAACCTTTCCTTTGAGGTTGGTTTGAATTCCAAAACTGACCGGCGTATTTGGACAAATGATCTGTCCAGCAGCTGGTGCAGTTTGAATAAGTGTTCTTGTAAGTGTGATGGCTTCAATTTGTTTAACCAATTGCACATCTGAAGTATCAGACTGTTTGGTGATACAGGAAGAAGTCAGCCTTGAGAACACGATTGCCCGAACAGTATTTACAGGCAAGCCTGGAAACAGGATCAGGGTTTGGTTGGTATCGGTTGGCAGTTGTGTTCCGTTTACAATCCAACGGTAGCCCACGTTTGGTAAATTGTTGATGTTGATTGCCTTCAAGCTGGCTGATTGACCAATACAAGCTTCAACTTTGATTGGATCTATGCCTGCAAGTGCCTGCAGATTGGCTGGAATTACATTTACTTTTATAGCACTTGACCAAACCGAATCCGGATTGAGGCAAAGCGGAAGTCCTGAAAGTTTCACCTGCACAGAATCGCCGTTTTTCAGTGAATCTATTTTGAAGGAAACAGTATTGATGTTCAATGGTTTTCCATTCAAATACCAGGCGTATTGTGGCGAAGTTATGTTGGCCAGATTGGATGCCGAGAAGTTAACGGTATCTCCGGAACAGATCTGAAGTTTATCAGCTGTAATGGAAACCAAAGGATTAACCGTTTGGGTTTGGATAGAGAATCTTGCAGTGTCCTGACAATCGTTGGAGTCGCTTACAACCATGGCATAATTGCCAGCTGCCAGATCTCTGAAGATTGAATCAGATGGAAGACCGCCGGAGCTGAATTGCGTATTATCCAGGAACAATTTGAAATTCCATGGTGCACCGTTTCCACCGGTAAGTGTTGTTAATCTGGCTGTTCCGGTTGAATCCAGACAGGCAGAATTGCTAAGTGCAGAAGCAGTCAGCACAACCTTAGCAGGACCAGGAATGGTAAAAGAAGTTTCCAGATCGCAAGCCGAAATGCCACGGATGGTCATTTGGTAGGTTCCGGCTGGCAGATTTTTAATGGTATCACCAGGGCTGATGGCCTGGAAACCAGTTGTGACACTTGGAATGAAGTAGGTGAAAGTACTGGCGCCTGAGATGGTAGTTACCTTGATAGATCCGTCAGCATTTTGCTTACAGGAAGCAGGTTTGATGGTTCCAAAAGTTAAAGCAACAGGCTGAGGTTGAACCAAAACAATATCTGAAACCGAGGTAGCACAACCAAGTGAATTGTCTATGGCAACAGAATAGGTGCCAGCTGCAAGGCCAGTAAAAACAGTGTCTCCATCGTTTGTTGTTAAAGATTGCGCACCAATTGTAAAGGTGTAAGGTCCTGTACCACCGCTTACTACAACCCGAATGCTGCCGTTTGATGAGCCACAGCCTGGGTTTTGGGTAAAGGCAGAAGCGGAGAGCGCCAATTGGGCACCAATTATACCTTCGACTGTATCAGTACAAAGGGTTGTTTCATCCTTAACTGCCACAGAAAAAGGACCGGCAGGTTGGTCGCTGAAAGTAGCAAGAAAATCAGACAAAGTTTGTTCCTGAGTACCATTCAAATTGTAGGTAAATGGTCCGACACCACCGGAAGTGATGAAAGCAAATGCAGTTCCATTGCTTACGCCTGCACATGAAACCGGTGTAGAAGAGGCTACAACCTGAAGATTGCAAGGGCCGCAATTGGCTGGTTTGCTGATTAATATTAAGGTAGAATCTTTGCAAGGTCCGTCTGAGATTACAACTTTATAAACCCCTGCAGAAAGGTTGCTGATATTTTGAGTATTGGCTGTAAATGCCGGTGTTCCAATTTTGCTCCATTTGTATTGTGCATTTATACTTGCTCCTGTTACGTTTAAGGTAATGGAACCGTCATTGTCTGCACAAGAGGCTGAGTCTGGAGTGGCAGCAATGGATAAGTTACAGCCGCTACAATTAGAAGGCTTAAGCACAACCACAAAAGTTGAGTCTTTGCAATTGCCATCCCGAACCAGTATTTTGTAAACACCTGAAGAAAGGTTGCTGATATTTTGTGAATTGGCTGAGAAAGCTGGGGTTCCAATTTTGGTCCAGGTAAACTGAACTGCAGCACTTGCACCATTTACAGTTAGGTTGATTGAACCATCATTGTCAGCACAAGTGGCAGAATCCTGAACAGCAGCCAAGGACAAATTGCAGGTTGCACAATTTCCAGGTTTTAGGACAACCACAAAAGTTGAATCTTTGCAAGAGCCGTCACGAACCAATATTTTGTAAACACCAGAAGACAGATTGCTTATGTCTTCGGAATTCGCATTAAAGGATGGTGTACCAATTTTGGTCCAGGTAAACTGAACAGCAGTGCTTGCACCGTTTACAGTCAGGTTGATTGAACCATCATTGTCGGCACAAGTCGCTGAATCCTGAATGGCGGCAATTGTTAGTGTACAACCACCGCAATTGCTCGGTTTGGTAACAATCGTTTCCACAGAATCTTTACAAGGGCCATCTGTTACCACAACTTTATACGTTCCGGCAGAAAGATTGCTAATGTCTTCAGAAGTAGAAGTAAACAATGGTGTCCCAATTTTTGTCCACCTGATTGAAACACCAGAACCTGCACCAGTTATGGTTAAGTTGATGGCACCGTCGTTGTCTGCACAAGTGGCAGGCGTTTGAAGTGTTGAAATTGTAAAGGCACCCGGGGCAGTAAGCGTAACCTGAGCCGTATCGGCACAAAGACCTTCAGTTACAATTACCTGGTAGGTTCCTGTTCCAAGATTTGGAAGGTTTGCGGAAGTGCCAATTTCAGTTGCAGATGGTAATCGCCTCCAGCTTATAGTAGGATTGGTTCCGTTTGTGATGGTGGCATTGGCCTGACCATTTGATAATCCGCAGGCGGTTGGGTCGGTTTTGGAGGCGGAAACGGAAAGGATACACGGATTACAATTAGTTGGTTTGGTAACAATCGTTTCCACAGAATCTTTACAAGCGCCATCTGTTACCACAACTTTATACGTTCCGGCAGAAAGGCTGCTGATGTCTTCAGAAGTAGAAGTAAACAATGGTGTCCCAATTTTTGTCCACCTGATTGAAACACCAGAACCTGCACCAGTTATGGTTAAGTTGATGGAGCCGTCATTATCAGCACAAGTGGCAGGCGTTTGAAGTGTTGAAATTGTAAAGGCACCCGGGGCAGTAAGCGTAACCTGAGCCGTATCGGCACAAAGACCTTCAGTTACAATTACCTGAAAGGTTCCGGTTCCAAGATTTGGAAGGTTTGCGGAAGTGCCGATAACCGTTGCGGATGGCAATCTCCTCCAGCTAATTGTAGGATTGGTTCCGTTGTTGATGGTGGCATTGGCCTGACCATTTGATAATCCGCAGGCGGTTGGGTCGGTTTTGGTGGCTGAGACGGAAAGGCTACAAACCAGCGTTGGGCAATTGATCTTTTTCGGTACCACAACCAAAATAGAATCCCTGCAGGAATTATTGATTACAAGCACTTTATAAGTTCCTGAGGAAAGATTGCTTTGGCTACTTCCCGTTGCTGAGAAAGTTGTATTTCCGTTTTTGGTCCAGGTGTAGGTGGCGCCTGTGACATTTCCGGTTGCAGAAATGCTGGCTGTTCCATTGGCATCGTTGCAATCTGTCGAATCAGCAACGGAAGTCAAACCTAGACCAACTCCATCAGGCAGATCTACTTGTTGAATTGATCCGCAACTTAAACCTGCGTCCACAACTAAAAAATACGTTCCTGCCTTGGCAGTATCTACTTTGCAACCAAGATTTTTTCCATTAAAATCCTGCCACAGGATAATGGGAAAATCTGGTGGTGGGCCTGGAGGGCCAAAACAAAAACTTTTTAATTTTCCATCTTTACCTCCGCAAGTGCTTGGTGGAATCACGGTTATGGACATTGTATCTTCCAACTTAACTGGTACTAAAAAACGTATTGTATCGATGCAACTCTCATTTCCTACAATTAGTGTGTAAAAACCATTTCTTAGAGAATCAATATTTGCTGATGTATCAGATAGTTGTTGTAGAAAGTTTGTTCCATCAAACCACTTATATTTTATTAATCCTCCTAAGCCTTGCACAGAGACACGAATTGCACCATCTCTGTTACATCCACTAGTCGAATCAATTTGAGCCGTTACCTGAAAATCAGTTGGCTGAACAAGTGTTACTTCAGCCGAATCCGCACATGTACCCACATTCACCTTAACTCTGTAAACACCTGCATTCAATCCGCTTACAGCCGAATCTGTGCTGTTAAAACTGCCACCGGAAAGCTGTTTCCAAAGGTACGTTCCTCCAGAAACCCCGATATCAGCCGATGCGGTTCCATCATTGGCACCACAAGTATTAGGATTTGAAGCCTGTATGTTGATATTTAAATTGTTGACCGGGTTTAAAACCATATCATCAATAATTCTGATACATTTCGAACCATCATCCTGTACAATCACCCTGTATGATCCGGCAGTCAAATTGGGTTGAATTGCCTGGTTGGTAACAATGCCAGTTCCTGTTCCTGACCAGGTATAATTGAAATTGCCTGAGCCTCCATTGTTGGAAACGGCAATCAAACCAAAACCAATACATGAAGTAGCCTGCGTAACATTTGCAGAAGTGGTAAAAGTGTCAACACCTAAAACAGTCAAACTATCAAACGCTTGCACACAACCTGAAGCCACATCTGTCACAAAAACTTCATAGTTGCCAGCACCAAGATCGGATATGCTATTTGTTGTTGAGGCAAGACTGGTCCAGGTGAAAGTGTAGTTTCCTGAACCGCCAGAAACATTAACAGTAACACTGCCATTATCCAGGATGCAACTATTATCATTTGTAATGGTTGATATAATGGCCAAAGTTGGCGTTGGCGTAACCACCAGATTTTGAAGATTGATCTCGCAACCTGATGTTTGATCTGTTACCAAAACAGCATAAGTCCCTGCTGATAAATTGCTTTGAGTAGGCGTTGGCGGTAGGGCTGGTGTCCACTCAAACAAGAAAGTTCCGGAACCTCCGTTAGTTGTAACGTTAATTTGGCCATTGGTTTGTGGCAAACCATTTTGGCAGGAAGTTCCGATAATAGAAGTATCAACTGTAAAACTTGCAGTACCTTGAATGGTAGTAAAAACAAGTGAAGTATCTCTGCAACCAATGGTATTGGAAACCAGAACAGAATAATCTCCAAATAAATCTGCTGAAATGGTTTGTCCCGTTTGGCCTAAAAGTGGACTTCCATTAAACAACCATTGATAGTTTGCATTTGTAGAAGCAGTCAAAATTGAGGAAGAACCAGCGCAAAAGGTTGCGTTTCCTGTTATTGTTGAGGCAGTTGGAGAAGCAATTTCAGAAACCGCAAAAGAACTTGAGGTACTTCCACAATTGTTAAAATCGGTAATGGCCACTGAATATGCACCAGCCTGGGTAATGGTTAAAGAATCGTTGTTTGCACCAGTAATGGCAATTCCATTTAGAAGCCATTGGTAAGTAGCCGCCTGGCTGGAGACCAAAATGGCAGAACTTCCGGAGCAAATGCTTGAAGAACCTGAAATGGTCGGTGCCGGTGGAGAATTGAAATTGGTAATGAAAACAGAGTCACCAAAAGTTCTGCATTGTGTTGCTTCATTGAGAACTCTGATTTTATACCAACCGGCAAGTGAAACAGTTATTTGAGAACGATTTGAGTTTCCGACAAAGTTGTTGTTTCTCAGCCATGTATAATTGTATAATGTGGAATCAAATGGAATTGCAGTAAGCACTGTAGAACCCCCTGGACAGAATCCAGGATTTCCTGTAATCACAGCTGCTGGAGGAATTGGATTGATGGTGATGGTTCGGCAGGTAGTGCTCACCCGGCTGCAACCATTTCCATCTGTAACTTTCAGGCAATAGGTTCCTCCTTCTGTAACTTCAATAAATGAACTTGTGGCACCTTGAATGTCAGTTCCATTTAAAGTCCATTGTTTTGTTAAATTGGAAGTAGTGCTCAATGAAACTGAAATTCCCTGGCAAACTGCTGAATTGCTTGCGTTTATATTTGGATTTCCAGGAAGAGGATTGGCAATAATGTTTAATGTATCAGACCTTGAAAAACAATTTGGAAAACCGGGATTTGCAACACGTACATAATATAATCCCGAAGTTTTAACAACCAATGAATCAAAGGTCTGTCCGGCCAAAGCTGCACCTACTCTGGCCCATTGGTAAGGTCCTGCAGATGTAGTTTTCAAAACAATGGAATCTCCCGTACAAAACTCTAAAGGTCCGGATGCAATTATATCAGGTTTTGGAGGCAGGATAGAATTTACTGCTATACTATCCAAAATGAAGGTACAATTGGAGTTGGTTTCATTTATGGCAACAGAATACAGACCAGCTGGAATATTGGTTAAATTTTGGCTAGTGCCACCAACTGGCCCAGTCCAAACAAAAGTAAATGGACCGTTTGAACCAGTGATTGTAAGATTAATTCTTCCATTTGGATTTGTACAAGAAGTTACATTTGTTACCTGAGCTGTGGCAGAGAAGGAAGCCAGATCATTGAGTACAATTCCGGAAATTAGTTGGCTACATCCTGAAAGTCTGTCTGTTACCAATACTGAATAGTTTCCTGCCGAAACTGCGGTTTGATCTTTCTGGCCCTGAACAATTCCACCAGTTGCAGGAGTCCATACATAATCGAATTGGCCTGACCCACCTGAGGTAGAAACCTGAATGCTTCCACTTGGTGATCCACAAGAAGTAGGATCGGCAATCGTAGCTGTTGAAGTAATGTCTGAAGTTGGGTTAATTACAAAATCAACTGAAGTTGCTTTACAACCTTGCTCATTTGTTACAGTAACTGAATAATTTCCAATGGTTTGTGCAGAAAATGTGATGTCATTTGCCCCATTAATCTGGCTTCCATTTAAAAACCAAACATTACCTGTTGCCGATGAAGACGTTAACAAAACTGAACCTCCAGGACACAACAAAGACAAACCAGAAATAACCGGAGTGGCCGGAACTGGTCTTTCAGTCACTATCGAAGGAAGTGAAGTAGAAACACAACCTCTGGGTGATTTTAGAGTAACAGTATATGTACCAGCAAGTTTTACCACCAAGGTTCTAAGTGTATCGTTTACAAGTAAAACTCCATTTCTGTACCATTGATTTTTCCATGCTGGATTTACGTTGTTGGTTGTTAGAATCGTACTGTCGCCGGGACAAAAATTTAAAGTGCCGGAAATAACAGGTGTTGGATTGGCAGGAATACCTTGCACATTGAAAATGTTAGAAGTGGCAGAACAGGTATTGATATCTGAAATCCGAACCTGGTAGTTGCCACCTTGTTTAATTTTTAAAGTTTGGCTGGTTTGATTGGCAATTGAAACTGTATTAAAAATCCATTGATAAGTAGCTGCTGATGTAGAACTTAGAATTCCGGAATCACCTGCGCACAAAAAGTTGTTTCCAGAAATGTCAGGTTGAAAAGGGGCTGGAAAAGCTGTAACCGTAAAAATTACGGAAGTTACAGGGCAAGTAGCCAAGGTAGTTCTTAGTGTGTAATCACCACCAATGCTTGCCACTAAAACAGAATCCGTTGCGCCAGTAATATCGGCACCGTTGATTTGCCATTGATTGCCAGTCAGATTTGAACTTCTTAAACGGCTGCTTCCACCTGGGCAAAATCCAGGATTTCCAGTGATCACCGGAACAGCTGGGCTTGCAAAAAATTGTATTCTGAAGGGATCTGAAGTAGCTACACAACCTGCAGATTGGGTGAAAACAACTCTGTAAAGACCTGAATCAGATGCAATAAGCGTTCTTTGGTTGCCAATTGGAATGGCTATTGGATTGCCATTAAAGGTCCATTGGTTTCCAAAAAGCTGGTTACTGGTTAATGTTAAACTATTACCGGGACAAATTGGCGATGTTCCACCTGAAACGGTTATGGTTGGTTTTGCAGGACTGGTTTGCACATTGATGCGAACCGTTTGCGGCAATCCAACACATCCACCAGAACTTGGGGTGATTATGTAATCCACAAAACCAGTTCCTTGGCCATTTAAACTGAGGGTTTGATTGATTAAATTACCTGTTCCGGCTGAAGCACCTGAAACACCTGATGAGGAAACAGTCCAGGCAAAGGTTACATTGTTTTGGATGGATGAGAGTGCGATTTGAACCGTATTTCCAGTACAAAGTATAGTGGATGAAGGCGTTGCAACGAAAGGAATTGTTGGAATCCTTACAAATATGGAATCTGAAGCTGTTCTCACACAACCAAATCTGGAAACCGAAACGTTGTATTTTGCTTTTCCTATTGTTCCTGAAACAAGATTTAATGATTGGTCAATTGTACTTCCTGTTCCATCGGAAGCACCCGTTACATTTGTTGAAACTGCTGTCCAGGAAATATTGGCATTGTCGGCTGGATTGGATACATTTTGAATCTGTGCATTTTGACCGGGACAAATGGAATCGATTGGAGAAACCAAAGTCAGCACCGGATTTCGGTTTACCGTTACCGGAACAAACAAAGTATCTGAAATACAACCACTAACCAATCCGAATATTTTGTAGGTCAGGTTGGCATCAGCAGGACCCGTCAGGGTTAATATTTGGTTGATGGTAGCACCAGTTCCACCAACAGCTCCTGAAACACCAGTTCCTGAAACCAACCAGCTAAAACTTCCCAGGCTGGTAATGTTGATTAGAACTCTGCCTCCACTACAAATCACCGGATTGGTATTGTCAACCAGTGGCAATGATTTTCCTCTAACCAAAACCACTGATTTTGTGGCATTTCCCAGACAGGAGCCCAGGCTTGGAACAATGGAATAGGTTACAGAATCCACACCAGAACCTGGATTAACCAAGGCCTGGTTGATTTGATTGCCAGTTCCTGCACTTGCGCCAGTTATGGTTCCTGCGTTGATGGTCCAGGTAAAGTTGGTGCCTGAAACCTGGGATGAAATGCCAATAACCGCATTTTGACCTGAACAAATTGTACTCCTTGTAGGCGATACAATTACCGAAGGTGCAGGATTCACAAAAACCGTTTTGGTGGCAGCAGGTCCCGGGCAACTTTCTTTTGTCGCTATTGCCCTGTAAGTTACAGAACCGACCGCTGCCCCTGTTGCAATTAAAATATTGTTGATGGAAGCACCGGTTCCTGGGCTTGTATTTCCACTGGCACCAATGGCAGTTGAGGTCCAGTTAAAAGTATTGCTACCTGGCAATGAGGAACTTAATGTGATGTTTATTGCACTTCCGGTACACACCGTATCTTTTAAAACTGCAAAACTCACAGTTGGCACTGGTCTTACCCGAACTCTGGTTTGTCTAACGGCAGATGAACAACCATTTAAAGAAGAGACCACAGAAAAGGTAGCTCTTTGTGTTAAGGTACTTGTGTTGGTATAGGTTTGAGCGTTTACATTTCCTGTTCCGCTAACGGCCCCAACTGTATTGCTGCCAACCGTCCATGAAACCAAAGCACCATTTGGAGAGGTTCCATAGTTGAAGGTACCAATATTGCCAGAGCAAACATTAATCGTATCGGCAGGTGTAACTGAAATAGTGGGTCTTGGTTTAACCAAAGCTGTTACCTGGATTGTATCACTTACACAGCCATTGGCTTGAGCGGCAATCAGGTATAACACTTTTCCAAGAACGGAACCAGAATTTAAGGTTTGCTGGATAAGATTTCCGCTTCCATTAGAAGCACCGCTTGCTCCGTTGGCAATAAATCTCCAGCCAAAAGTTGCACTGTTTTCATTGCTTGAAAGAACAAAATTGGTTTGAGAACCAGAGCAGATTTGTGTGGAATCCGGCAGGGATGAAACAGTTGGTTTCGGCTTTACTGTAGCAACAACCTGAAAAGGAGCCCCAAAACAGCCACTTGCAGTAGGTCTTACCGTGTAGGTAGCAGTGCCTTGTGCGGTTCCGGTTGTTCTCACATTTTGATTAATGGCAGTACCAGAACCACCGCTTGCTCCAGTTGTTCCACTTTGAATTACCGACCATATAAAAGTTGTATTTGGTAGATTACTGGAAAGTGCCACACTCAAAGGACCACTGCAAATATTTGGTGCAGAAGGATTTGCAGAACCAACCGGCACAGGATTTACTGTAACCCGAACCACATCTGTGGCTGTACAGGAATTGGGATCTGTAAGCAAAATGTTAAAATCGGTAGCAGTAGTTATAGCTAAGGGAGAAGGAGGAGCAGGAATAGTGACCGATCTTCCAGTTAAGGTTTGTGGACCGTTTCCGTTTGTATAGCTCCATCGGATTGTTGAACCAAGGGCTGCATTCGTTGTGGCATTCAGAGTAAGGGCGGAGCCGAAACAAGTGGAAAAATCGTTTCCACCGTTTACAGATAAAATTGGTGGATTGGAAAGAATTACTTCAACTGTAGTATCAAGACCAGAGGCCAGATCCAATATAAAAATTGAATAATTCCCGGCATTTAAACCCGTTTGCCTCCTTATCCCAAGGCCATCGGCTGGATTTCCATTGGTAGGTAAGTTTCCCCCCGACCAATTGAAGAAAAACTCAGTGGAATCACCCTGAATATCAAAAACAATGCTTCCATTGCTGCTGCCATTACATAGTGGATTGCTGGTGTTAGGTGGAAAAAAGACAGTTGATTGGCCAAAAGATTGCACGGAAATGAACCCGAACATAAGAAGACCAAACAGCAAGGGTAAACGCTGTAACATACAGAAATTCAATTATTTATAAATAGGATAAAGTCAAATTGTTCAAACCCCAAATAGGTCCTTGCAATTCCTAGGTAATGCTAGGACTTAAGTTAATGGCAAACGCTTAAAAATAGCTGCATCCTTACATGTATAGAATTACAGGCAAATGCGCACTTAAAATAGCTTAAGTGTTGGAAAATGAGGGAGATAAAAGGGGAAGGGGCAGCATTTCCTGATTGCAAATCTGCAAGTGTGGGCTGTAAATCAATAGTTGGCACAGATAATTCAAAAAATAACAGGTGATTTCAAATAGGCAACAACATTAACCACTACCGATCAGACAACTAAAAAAATCAAAATCATATAATTTTTAAAGCTCTACAGCGTTGATAGAGTAAAAAAAATTTATTACCTTTATTTTCTACTTAATTTTTCAGAAAATGTACACGCAGGAAACTATTTTAAGATACGGAAAGTATCGAAATTTCAAGCTGGCCGATGTGCCGGTGGAATATCTGTATGAGGTGTATAGGTCAAAACAATGGCCTGACCAGGCACTTCTTGAATCTCTGGAAACCTATTTTGCCAATTTGGGATTTTTTAAGGATATAAAGATTAATGGCAAAAAACCACCAGCCCCGCCAGTTACCAACAAGAAGAAATATTCATGCAATAAGGAAAGCTATGCCAATGAACAATGGGCAAGAGTGGTTCTCGATTCTCAGAATCGACATTCGAATGGGCAAAAAAGATCCAGAATGCGTTGTTACTATTGCGACCGTTGTAGCCTTTGGCACCTCACTTCTATGTCACAGGAAGTGTGGCAGGCAGAACCGGAAAAACGCAGAAATCACCATCGGATTAAGAGGTGATAACAAGAAAATCACTTAAAACCGGTTTTCTCCTACTTACGGATATTGAGTGAAAAAGGTGGAAAACTCTGGAAAACCCAATAGCTACTTTTGAGGAAGGGTTTAGTGTGGTTCGGGAAATTTTACATGGAAATGGCATTTGCTATGCGGATTAGTCACCATTTAAAAACTGCAAATATGATCTATTTATAGTCAGCCATGTACTTCACAAAAATGTCGGGCAGAAAGGCAGGCAATATGCCCGCCTTGTTGCCCGTTTCTTTCAAAAAAGCAATCTGATTTTCATTGGATTACTCTGTTTTCTTTGAGCTCCTTTTTACAACCCTTGTTTTACGTTTCGTGGTAGATGTTTTGGTCACTGTTCCACATTTTTCAATGTTTCCCTTCATGTCGATGCACTCCCCATTTTTCATTTGTTTGGATTGTCCATTCGCCATTACGCATTCGCCTGTCGTTTTGCATACGGTTCCATTTGCCATGGTTTGGTCTTTGTCCATGGCCATTGTTATTCCATCCTTCAGGCACATCATCTTTCCGCCTTTCATCATGCAGCAGTCTTTTGTCGTGACAGCACTGGCTGTCGTTTGTGCCATGACACTACTGCCTGAGGACAAACAAAATACCAGCATGAGCATGGAGGCAAATAGGGTATTGAGCATTTTTTGATTTTTCATTGGTGTTGTTCTTTTTTTTTCAGGTGCGCTGTCAACCACTCTTCAGTTGCGCTGTTGCCCGCTTTGTGAAAATGTATTTTCTTTCAGATAATGATCGATGCAAATCAGCACTTCTTATAAGGGGTTTGTTTTACACCATTCCCGAAAATAATTGTAAATTTATGGCCATGGAAGGGAACTTTTGCAGACTGACATGTTAGCAAAGCGTACGCCAAACGACAGATAAGCCCCTAACTTTCCGTAAGCTTGCAGCCAAATAAAAAATCATGAGTCAACTCCCTCCTTGTCCGGTTTGCAAAAGTGAATACACCTATGAAATGGAAAACAAACTGGTTTGCCCCGAATGTGCCCACGAATGGCAGGCCGAAAAACAGGATGCGGATGAAATAATTGGGGACGAAAAAATAATCGATTCCAATGGAAACGAACTGGCTGACGGTGACAGTGTGGTGATAGTGAAAGATCTTCCTGTAAAAGGTGCCGCCAAAGCCATCAAGGCGGGAACCAAAGTAAAAAATATCAAACTTCGCCCTGGCAGCGACCACAACATCGACTGCAAAATAGACGGATTCGGTGCCATGGCATTAAAGTCAGAATTTGTCAGGAAGGTGATTTAATCGGGATTTCAGGCAATATGCTTAACTTTTGGTTTGGTGTGTTAGGATAATATGTTTTGTAGAGAAGTGTCTCCCGAAGTAGCCAGAAACTAACTAAAAGTCCTGATTACCGGAAGCGAACATTACGGGCCGATGAAATCAGATTTTTCATCCAAAAGATTCTTAACTCTTGATTTTCCCTTTCCAACCTTCCCTCACCCGACCCAGTTTTGAACCTTTCATAACTTTTTTGTTTTTCTAATTTGAATTTAAAGCAGATTTGAGCGTTGGAATAAAAGTCCACATAATCCAAAAAGGTGATAAAACGAAACTGGCTCATTTTTATACTTACAGTGCTGGCAGCTGCTGCCGGATATTTTTACTTTCAACCCAGTGCTGTTTCTGCTTCTGTTGAATTAACAGCTGAAGTACAGCAAGGAAAATTTGAAATCTTTGTGACTTCCACCGGAGAGTTGAAGGCCAAAAACCAAACCGAAATTATGGCTCCCGGTGCGCAATTGCGGGAGGCAGGCATTTATTCAGAACTAAAAATTGAAGACCTGATTCAGGAAGGAACTGTGGTAAAAGCTGGTGATTATGTGGCCTCCATTGAGAAAAACCCAATTATGACCAAACTGGGAGACGTTTCTCTGGAGCTGGATAAAAAAACCTCCGAATTCAATCAGGCCAGATTGGATACAACGCTTACACTCCGAGAGGCCAGAGACGAATTGTACAATCTGAAATTTGCTGTAGAACAAGCCAAACTGGAAAAAGAACAAAGTAGGTTTGAAGCACCAGCTACCATCAGGCAAAAGGAAATTGAACTGGAAAAAGCCAACAAAAGTTTTGTGGTCAAAACGGAGAACTATTTAACCAAGGTAAAACAGGCTGTTACCAAGGTGCAGATTATCCAATCGGATCTTTCTCTTGCCCAAAGCAAACTGGAAAGGCTCAAAACTTTGATTGGCAATCTCACCATTATGGCACCTAAGGCGGGCATGGTAATTTATAGCCGTAACTGGAATGGGGCCAAAAAAATCGTTGGTTCTACAGTGAATTCCTGGGATCCCAACGTGGCTACTTTGCCAGATCTTACGCAAATGCAGGTGATTACCTATATCAACGAGGTGGACATCCAAAAGGTGAAGGTTGGGCAATATGTTGAAATAGGTCTGGATGCTGAGCCAGGAAAAAAACTGGAAGGTGGCGTAATTCAGGTGGCCAATGTTGGTGAACAAAAGCCTAATTCCGATGCTAAAGTCTTTGAGGTGGTGATAGATGTAATCACCAAAGACGCTGAACTACGCCCTGCCATGACCACCAGTTGTAAAATCCATGCGGGTAATTATTCAAACGTATTGAGCATTCCATTGGAGGCCATCAACAATGAAAAAAATACATCTTTTGTGTATAAAAAATCTGAAGGAAAAACTGTTCGTCAGGAAGTCAGACTTGGTGCGGTAAACGAAACCCACGGCATTGTATATGGTGGTTTGAAAAAGGCAGATCAGGTTTTGCTAACCAATCCAGCGGACACATCAGGAATATCTTTTGTAAAATTTATGGCAAAAGCAATGGCTCCAAAACCCGGTGAAAATATGAAGTGGAAGGAAAGATGGGCCCAATTTCAAAATGCCAATCTGGTGGTTAAAGCAGTGGTGCCAAATGGAATACCAGAGGTAAAAAAGCCATAAGCAACCAAAATGGATCGGTTTTTAATCAACTTTAAAATGGGTATCGAAGCCTTGAGCAACAACCGGTTCAGGGCTTTGCTTACGTCTTTGGGTATCATTTTTGGGGTGGCCGCAGTTATCTCTATGTTGGCCATTGGGGCCGGAGCAGAAAAAGAAATTCTGGAACAAATAAAATTGGTTGGATCTAACAACCTGATCATTAAAGCCATTCCACCTGATCCAAATAAAAAAGATGTAGAAAAAGACGATAAGGAAAGCAAGAAGTTTTCTCCCGGACTTAGCCTTTTGGATCTGATAAACATTGAAAAAACCGTTGCGCATGTAAGTTTTGTAAGTCCTGAAATTGAGGTAAAAACAGCCATTATGCGTGAAGGTTTGCGCAAAAGCGGAAGACTAATTGGTGTAAACAACCACTTTTTTGAAATTGCCGGGGTAAAAGTTGGTGAAGGTAAATATTTCACAGCCAGTCAGTTGGAAGGGGCAGATGCAGTTTGTATTATTGGGAAACAAATCAAGACCCGCTACTTTTCAAAGGTAAATCCAATAGGTCAGCAAATTAAGTGTGGGCAAATATGGCTTACAGTGATCGGAGTTTTGGAAGGTGGAAACTTATCCGAAAAGTCCATTGAAAAACTCTCCATAAGAGATTACAATTCAGATGTATATACTCCGGTTAAAACCATGTTGCTGCGCTACACCAACCGCGGACTAATCACCCCGGCAAGCATGAAACAAAATCAATGGGAAGAGGAGGAAAACAACAAAAAGAAAAACATTGACAACTATCATCAATTGGATAGATTGGTAGTCAACATTTCGGACAGCAAGTATATTGAAGCTTCGGTTTCTCAAATAGATAAAATACTGAAGCGTAGACACAACCAGGTGCAGGATTATGAAATAGTGGTTCCCGAACTTCTGCTCAAGCAGGAACAAAAAACCAAAAAACTATTCAACATTGTGCTCGGTGTAATAGCCTCCATTTCTCTTTTGGTGGGTGGAATAGGCATTATGAACATCATGCTGGCCTCTGTCCTGGAGCGCATTAAAGAAATTGGATTGCGACTGGCAATTGGGGCACAAAAAAGTGACATCGTTTCTCAGTTTATTTCAGAGGCTGTGGCCATTAGCTTTTCCGGTGGATTGGTTGGCATTGCTTTGGGCGTTGGCATTTGTTTCAGCATAGAAAAACTGGCTGGTATTCAAACCATTATATCGCCGTTTTCCGTTATTCTTTCTTTTGGCGTGGCTATTTCAATTGGTTTGGTTTTTGGTATTTTTCCTGCCAGAAAAGCCGCTCAGGCAAGTCCGATTGAAAGTTTGAGGTATGAATAAGTTTTTTTAGTTTTGTAAAGTGCCAAAAATAGCAATTTATCAGGCCTTAATCTTTTACATTGTTTCGTTTGATTTATCCGAAAGATTGCATGTTCATGTGTTTTCAAAACAAAAGGGAAGGAATAGAAGTGCAAAAATCTGGCTGGATGATTTTTCGATTTTCGAAAAAGGCCAACTAACTGAAAAAGAATTATCTACAGCCCAGAAACTTGTAGAACAAAATAAGGATAAAATCAGCAATCTGATAGAAGATTTCAGAAGTGGAAAAAAAGTGAAACCTTTACAATTGACACTAACAAAGTAACCATGCAAGCAGGAATAGTGGGTATAAAACCAGTGATTGAAAAAGCTTCTCTGGAAGGTAGAAAACTACTGATTAAGCTAAAGGACAAAAGAGAAATTAGTATTCCTAAGCAATACTTTCCTTTCCTAAAAGGTAATCCTGGGAAAATATTCATTTCAGATTTTGACACACTCATCTTTGAAAATGCAGATGAGGTAATCCATATTTCAGAAATTCTGGGAAGATTTGAAGATTATAAATATAAAGGATAGAAAAACTTAAATTTCAAATCCTCTTCCCAATCTCTCTGGCTGCAACAAAACTTGTACTCCAGGCTGCCTGAAAATTAAATCCTCCGGTAATACCATCTACATCCATCACTTCGCCGGCAAAAAACAAACCCGGAAAACGTTTTGATTCGCAGGTTTTGGGAGAAATCCCTTTCAAATCTATGCCTCCTGAAGTCACAAATTCCTCTTTATACGTTGTTTTTCCCTCAGCCTCAAAAGTTGATTTTTTTAACAACTGTGCAGCCATTGCGATTTTCTTTTTACCAGCCTCCGCCCAATTGAAATAAGCAGACAAACCAGAATCGTTACAAATCTGCTCCCACAATCGTTTGGGAATCGGGAAAATTTGTGATTGATCTGGCTTCCGTTTTGGATTATCTGTTTGAAATTGAACCAACTGATTAAGCAATTCAGTTTCTTTTTGTTCTGGCAACCAATCAATAAAAAAACGATAGCGGTAGTTTTTCTCATGCAGTATTCTTGCTGCAAAAGCCGATAATTTTAAAACTGCAGGTCCGCTAAATCCCCAGTGCGTCACCAACAGTGGGCCCGTAAATCCCAGGTCAGTTCCATCTAATGAAACTTTCGCCAGATTAACAGAAAGGCCCATCAAATCTGACCAAATATGTTTTTTAACATTAAATGTAAACAGCGATGGAACCGGAGGCACGATTTCGAAATCCATAGTTTTCAGAAATGAAAACCCTGATCCGGAAGGACTACCGCCACTGGCAACCAAAACTGTTTTTGTAAGAATTGAATTACCGCCATCCATCTGAATTTCAAAACCCTGCTCCAATGGCAGAATATTTTTAACCCCGGAGTGCAAACTCAAGGCAAAGTTTTTTCCGCTTGTTGCATTTTCCAAAGCGTCAATAATCATTTGGCTTTCATTGCTTTGTGGAAACATCCTTCCATCGCCTTCTGCCACAATTTTTACACCTTTGTTTTGAAACCAGGCCAAGGTATCCTTTACAGAAAATTGTTCAAAAACATCTTTAAGCCATGGATTTCCCCTTGGATAAAACTGCAACAAAGCATTTGTATCCAGGCAATTGTGGGTAACATTGCAGCGACCACCACCTGAAATTTTAACTTTCGCCAGCACCTTTCCTGTTTTTTCCAGCATCAAAACATGGGCATTTGGTTTTTGCCTCAAAACCTCTGCCGCAGCAAAAAAACCCGCGGCTCCTGCGCCAATTATGACTACATCTTTCAAATCTATTTGCCAGCTCTTTTTATTAGAAATTAATTTCCAGCCCCTTATCTGGAAATATCAAACTTCACTTTCTTATTTTTAATTTTTTCACCTCTGATCAAGCCCAGCACAGATTCTATTTTATCACTTTTCACAGCGGCATAGGCAAAATGATCCAGCACCTCTACCCTACCCAATTCATCCTTTTCCAGTTTTCCCTTTTGGAGCATCAGCCCAACGATATCCATTTTATTTACTTTTTCCTTTTTACCTGAGCCAATATAAATAGTCCGCCAGGGGGCCTTTTCAGGCAAATCAAAACTATCTGGAAGTTGCAGTTTTTCTGGTGTTTCAGTTAAAAAATCTGGCAAATGGTCTTCTATAGCCAACATCAAATAGGCACTTCCACTGGCATTCATTCTCGCTGTACGGCCATTGCGATGGGTAAAAACATCTTCAGAAGCTGGCAATTGATAATGAACAACTGCTTCAATTTCAGGAATATCCAAACCACGAGAAGCCAAATCTGTGGTAATTAACATGCAATAACTTCCATTCCTGAATTTAATCAATGCCCGTTCTCTGTCCTCCTGATCCATGCCTCCGTGGAAAACTCCATGTGCCAAACCATGCTCAGATAACAGGGCTGAGATTCGCTCCACTGCATCCCTGTGGTTGCAAAAAACAAGACTTGGTTTGTTTTGTAAATAACAGATCAATTCAAAAAGTAGCTGCAGTTTATCATTGTCTTCTGCCTGCAAATACCTGAGTTTCAAACTTGCTTTTACCGGAGATTTATCCTCTAAAAAACTCATTCTCAATGGGTTTTCTACACCTGTAAACTCCGGAATCTGTTCCAGATTGGTGGCCGAAGTTAAAATCCGCCTTTTCAGATTCCTCAGCTGAAAAATGATGTAGGACATATCTTCCTGAAATCCGAATTCCAGAGCTTTGTCAAATTCATCCAGGACAAGTGTATGAATGCCAGATGTATCAAAAGTCCGGTTGCGCACATGGTAGGCGATCCGGCCTGGTGTACCCACCAAAACTGAGGGAGGATGTGTGAAATTGTTCTTTTCAACTTTTACCGCATGCCCGCCATAGCAACAGTTGATCTTAAATCCTGTCCCCATTAGCCTGAACACCTGCTCTATTTGCAAAGCCAATTCTCTGGAAGGAACCAATATAAGGGCCTGAACACCATTTATTTCAGACTTAATATTTTCCAAAACAGGCAATAAAAAACCAAGCGTTTTTCCAGAACCTGTGGGTGAAAGCAAAAGAATATCACTGGTGGTTTTTGCGGCTTCCAGAATGGCCTTCTGCATTTCATTTAGTGCAGTAATTTTGAGATTTGATAATATTTTTTCCAGCATTACAGTTTTTGGATGGGTTAAAAGTAGGGATTAGACTTTTTTGTATTTATTCTTTCCAAATTACTAATTATATCAGAAGCCCAATTGTAAATATTGGGATGCTTTTCAATAATTGCACCATTTAATATAGTTGCCTGAATTACTGGCTGATAGCCAGAGTTGTCAATAAGATAAACCTGTATAAATTCTCTAAGTTTTGTTTTTAAATAGGAATGGCTCTGAAAATATCTACTTTCAATTATGCTCTCTGGCACAAAGTGTCCACCTTCACTTACTCTACGCTTTACTCTTTCAAAATTAGTTTCAAGACTTTGTGTACTGATATAAAACAATACAATTTCATAGCCTCGCTTTTTAATTGCTGAAATCCAATCATAAGCTCTTGAATCTGCAAGGTTTGATTCAATCATAAAGTCTGCTGAGGCTTCGATGTGTTTGGCTGTGTTTTTCCTATAAATTTCTGCCGCATGGGCATAATTTTCTTCAGAATATCCACCCAAATTTCTGGCTATTAAATCAAGATTTTCGAAGGGGAGTTCTTCTGGTATAAATTTCAAGCTGATGGCTTGTGAATAAAAAGTTGTTTTACCTGATCCGTTGGGTCCGGCAAGAATGTAAATCGTTGCCAATCGATTGTATCTAAAATGTTTTTAAAACCCTAATGATTCCTGTTTTAGGATTTTCCTCTACCAGTTCTTTACCTCTTGTATAGACTATTGTTGAGCCTGCTTTCAAAGCTTTTGCCATTACGTAGGACTTAAATGAGTTTCCCAATTGAAGGAAATCTATCTTAATTTCTGGCTTTTTCATTAATCAAAGGTAGGGAGATTTAAGCAAATACTATCCATATTGTAGCCAAAATGGAAGTTTCAACGAAAGGGAGATAACACATTAACCAAAAGTATTGTGGCATCAAACGATTAGATTTGACAGTATTCTTTCCAGCGTTACAGTTTTTTGGATGGGTTAAAAGTATGGATTTAATATCTAAATTACTTTTAAAGTAGGATTTGAACGCTTATTAAGATTTATATTTGCCTATTATCAAAGGTCATTTTCAGGCGAAAAAAACGGCTCTGGCAAAGGCTGAATCCTATTCAAAACCGATTTAAAGAAACTCAAAACCAGATCCCCCCATGACCAAAATCCCTGAAAGTATTTTAAAACAGTCGCTCACTGAAAGCCAAATACTTGAGGCCCAAAAATCGGAAGGCAAAAACATACTTTTCATTGCAGAATCCAAATCCATTTTCAGTGTTCTAAAAGACATTTTTACAGAACCGATGTTGCTGATTTTGATCTTTGCTTCAGTTCTGTATTTTTCATTGAATGAGACCCAGGAGGGCATTCTATTGCTCTTTGCCATTTCCCTGGTTTTCTCAATTTCCTTGTATCAAAACAACAAAAGTGAAAACGCCCTGGCCAGTTTAAAGAAACTAACTGATCCCCAAACCAGTGTAATTCGGAACCGAAAGCTAAAAACCATTTTGGTAGAAGAAATTGTGGTTGGAGAAGTAATTATGATTGAGGAAGGCCAAAGTGTTCCAGCAGATGGTGAAATTTTGGATTGTCACGACCTTAGCATCAACGATTCTGCCCTCACAGGCGAATCTGTTTCTGTGGACAAGGAAATTGGAAATGCCGTTTTGGCTGGAAGCCTCGTGGTATCGGGTTCCGGATTTTTAAAGGTGACAGCCATTGGAAAAAGTACAGAATTGGGAAAACTTGGCAAATCAATCCAAGGGATTGAAGTGGAGAAATCCAGACTTCAAATTCAGATAAATGACTTTGTAAAAAAAATGGCCTATGCTGGTTTTTTTGCTTTTCTGCTGGTCTGGGGCCTGAATTTTCTTAAATCTGGTGACGTTTGGGCAGCACTTCTTTTTGGTTTGTCCATGGCTATGGCACTTATTCCTGAAGAAATTCCTGTGGCATTTTCAAGTTTTATGGCCCTGGGTGCTTACCGCCTTGCTGGAAAAGGAATACTGGTCAAAAACCCAATGACAGTAGAAAGTTTAGGTGCAACATCAGTGGTTTGTTTCGACAAAACCGGCACGCTTACGGTTGAGGAAATGCGGCTCACTACGCTCTATCATGCTGAAAATCAAAGTTTAGTTAGGTTGAATCAGTCCGAACTCCTGGCCTCTCCCCTACTGCAAATTGGATTTCTTGCCAGCGAACCCATTCCTTTTGATGCCATGGAAAAAGCCATTCACGAGGCATACCACAAGGCGAAAGGAAATTTTACCCACAAAACCGGAAAGATAGCCAAAGAATATCCGCTGTCTGGCAAGCCTCCCATGATGACCCACGTGTATGAATTAGAGGGTGGAAAATTTCTGGTTACTGCAAAAGGCGCAGTGGAGAAAATTCTGTCAGTTTGTACTTTGAGTGAGAATGAAAAAAAGCAAATCCAAAACCAGGCCTTGGCACTTTCCAGAGAAGGGTTGCGGGTATTGGCAGTTTCCCAATCAATGGTCGATACGTCCGATTTTCCCATGAATCAGGAGGACTTCACCTGGACTTTTTTGGGTTTACTGGGTTTGGAAAATCCACCCAAGCAAAATGCCGGAAAAGTGGTAAAGGAATTTCAAAATGCTGGAATTGAGGTAAAAATGATAACCGGCGATTACCCGGAAACGGCCATTTCCATTGCCAAACAGCTGAATTTTACAAATCTGGGCCATTGGCTGACTGGGGCCGACATTCAAAAACTGGGCGAAGAAGAACTGCAATCCCAGGTTAAAAACACTTCCGTATTTGCCAGAATGTTTCCGGAGGCCAAGCTTCGGGTGATTGAAGCACTCAAAAAAGGTGGTGCCATTATCACCATGACAGGAGACGGCGTAAACGATGGGCCTGCTTTAAAAGCTGCCAATGTTGGGGTTTCTATGGGCAAAAAGGGAACCGAAATTGCAAGTCAGGCTGCCTCATTGGTTTTGGTGCATGACGATCTGGAGGCCATGACGCTTGCTGTAAAACATGGACGACAGGTGTACATCAATTTGAAGAAAGCCATTTCTTATATTTTGTCCATTCACATTCCTATCATTTTGATGGTGGCCATTCCCCTGATTTTCAACTGGAAGTGGGCAAATCTTTTTAGTCCCATCCATATTATTTTTCTGGAACTGGTGATGGGCCCAACTTGCTCCATTGCTTTTGAAAATGAACCCGCAGAGAAAAACCTGATGCTCCAAAAACCAAGAAAAATGACGGATAGCTTTTTTAATTTCAGAGAGCTTTGGATGGGCATTATTCAAGGAATCATAATTGCTACAGCTGTTTTGGGCGTGTATTATTTTGCCATGGATGCTGGAGCCGGAGAAAAAGAAGTCAGGACTTTGGCATTCATTACCATTGTGCAAGCCAATATTTTTCTAACCCTAAGCAACCGGTCTTTTACACAGACCATTTTTCAAACCATTGCTATTAAAAACCATCTGTTGTGGATAATGCTTGGCGCTACCTTTTGTATTTTACTGGCAACACTTTTGGTTCCAGATGTACAAGGGCTTTTCAGCTTTCAGTCCATTGGCTTAAAGGACTTTGCTTTTTGCTCCTTGGCTGCCTTGCTGGGTACATGGTGGCTTGAGGTATATAAGTTTTTTAGAACGAGAAAAACCTAATGCGCCATCGGTCGCTTTTTGATCATCCCGCCTCTGGTATCTTTTATACTATTCATAATTACAAACGCATTGGGATCTATTTTTTCTATTTCCTGATTCAATTGACTGATTTCCAAACGGGTAACCACGGTATAAACTATATCGATCTCTTTGGATATTCCACCGTTTGCGCCCAAGCCTCTTTCGCCTTTATAAATGGTGACACCCCGGCCCATGGCTGAAATAATGGCTTCCCGAATTTCATCTGACTTTACGGAAATTATGGTTACGCCTGTGTATTCTTCAATGCCTTCAATCACAAAAGTGACCGTCCTGGAGGCGGACAAATAGGTGAGAATGGAATACAAAGCCGTCTCGATGGAAAGCAGGTAGGCGGCAAATGAAAAAATGATGACATTGATAATCAAAATGATGTCACCTATGGAAAGACCAGTTTTACGACTGAGCTGAATGGCCAAAACTTCCGTTCCGTCAATAACGCTGCCACCCCGCATGGCCAGGCCGATGCCCAAACCCAGAAAAAAACCACCGAAAACGGAAACCAACAATTTATCCTCAGTGATTTCCGGATACGGAACCGCCGCCACCACAAATGCCAGAACGCCAATGGCAATGGCAGTTTTTAAAGCGAATGTTTTATTAACCGCTTTGTAAGCCAGCAAGATAAAAGGGAGATTTACCAAGCAAAGCAACCAGGAAACAGGCCAACCACTGATTTCTGAAATGAGCAAAGAAATGCCCACAGCACCTCCATCTATAAAATTGTTGGGCAACAAAAATCCCTTTAACCCAAAACCCGCTGAGGCAATTCCCAAACCGGTTAACACGCCTGCAATGACAGCCCTTTTTAAACGAATAAAAAGCCGCCTAACCCATTTTCCATGCGCTATGGTTTTGTCTTCTTTCGGCTCAGGATCCTGCCGGAATAGAACTGCCGCTGCCTTTTTCAGGAATTTTTGCACGGACAAATATCAATATGATCCTGATTTCAACTACGCTTTAATCAATCTATTTTTTAAATAGAGCAAACTCTTTTCATATTCTGCAATCTGAAAATCCAGAAACCGATCTTGCAGCGATTCTTCCACAGCATTCAACAATGGATTTTTGGTAATCCTTTTCTTGTTATGGCGTTTTGTGAGATCAAGGTAAAGAACATCATCGGCTTGCTCATTTTGATTCAATTCCTGTTGTAAAAAAGCGTTTGCCTTTTGGTAATCAATGGCTTGCTCATCTTTCTTTTCCTTTTGAATTTCTCTTTTTGTTTTCCTGGATTTAAGAATATCCAATTTTTTCTTCAGCGCTTTTTTTGTATCGATTATTGACTGCTGATCAGGAGGTGGTGGAATGTATTCCTTTTCAAAGGCCAACCAACGCATTTGCAATTGGTCATTCTTCGATCTGGCCTCCTGTCTTAGTGGCCTCAAATTCAGCTCAACCAGCGAGAGAAGTCCTTTTGATATGCCCAAATAGGACGAGTACACATATTGGCTAAACCCCAATTGCTTTCTAAATGGATTTTTATTTTTCATAATCGTTTTTCCTCAAAACGAAATTAGCGAAAAAAAATGTAGTCAAAATTTGTGTAGTCAAAAAAAGGACTACCATTTTGGCGACTACAAATTGGTAATCAAAAAATTTGGGGGTTGTATTTTGACTACAGGTATTTGCAAAAAGTTTTCAGGTTGCTCAAACTTCCTGAAAGCCTGCGAGCTTTCCGGAATTAGAATGGATGCGTTATTCACTTGGCGAAAGTTCGAAGACTTTCGGCAAGTTCATTTCTAAGCGAATAAATAATTTGCCGGTTCCAGCATCCTGCCATATTTTTGATTTTCAAAGACAAGCCCCACCAATCTCCCCGGAGGGGAGGCTTAAAAGCAATACAACTTTAAACCCAGAACTTTAAACTCTAAACCCAAAAAACGATCTTAAATAAATTATCTTATGAAATTAACAATTGAAATACCAGACCAAAGAGTTGAAGAATTTATTCTGTACATAAAGAATCTGGGATATATAACCTGGAATGAGCCTAATGAAATTCCAATTACACAGCAAGCCGAAACCAAACATAGGCTTGAAATGCTGGAAAATGGGACTATGAAAACCCGGTCATGGAAATCTTTCGAGGAGGAATACATGAAAAAAAATGGAATTTGAAATCCAGATATCCGAAGCCGCAGAACTTGATATTGAAAATTCAATGAACTGGTATAAAAATCAAAAACCCGGCCTTGAAATTGAATTTCAAACTGAACTGTTTGCATCGGTTAGAAAAATAGGAAAACAGCCATTAACCCATCAAGTCAGATACCAGAAAACCAGGGTTCGTTTCCTTAAAAGGTTTCCATACGGCATCCATTTCAATGTGAATAATGAGCAAAGTACCATACTTTTGATTGGCATTTTTCACACTTCTGAAAATCCGGTAAAATGGAAGAAACGATAAATAACTAATAAAACAATCTCAGCGGCTCTCAGCGAAAAATCTCCTTGCCCTCTGCGGTAACAATCAAATACAAACAGAAATTATGAAAACATATACAAAGGCAAACAAACTAAACTTCATTTCCATGCTGACTCTGCTTTGGCTGGGAAGTTTTGGGGTTTTTGGGCAGGTAGCTCAAGATCCGGATTGGAAATGGCAGAATCCATTGCCGACTAATAATAGAATTTATGATGTACATTTTGTTAATTCATTTAAAGGATGGGCAGTAGGAGAGTATGGAACAGTTGTGGTTTCAACTAACGGTGGTAACAATTGGTATGGACAAAATTCTGGAACAGCCAACACCTTAAGGAGACTTAAATTTTATGATTTAAATTATGGAATGATCATTGGGGATAATGGAACCTTATTAAAAACTACAAATGGTGGTATAACTTGGAATAAAATTTTTGAAAACTCTAATTTTTTAATTAGTGATATCACGCTAATTAGTTCTGAAAAAGCTTTTATAGTTGGTTCGAATAGTCTATTAAAACAAACTACAAATGGAGGACAAACTTGGCAAGACTTTACACTTCCAGGCGTTGATTTTAATACTGTGCAATTTTTAGACACAAATTTTGGAGTTATATCAACTTATAATAAAATTTTCAAAACAACCAATGGGGGTTTAAATTGGACAATACTAGAAAACATTTTTTCACAAGATTATCCTGTTTCTAAAGTATTTTTATTAGATTCTTTAATTGGATATGCAGCCGGAGGTAATGGATATATAGGTAAAACGACAAACGGTGGCCAAACTTGGATTACTCAAAATAGTGGATTTTCCTTCTTTTCTAATGTTTATTTTTCTAACACAGAAACAGGATGGGCAATGGACTATCAATCTGAAAGCTACTTCAAAACAACAAATGGAGGTGTAAATTGGATAAGATTGTATAATCCTCCTGGGCTTTCTTCGGTATTTTTTGCTAACTCTTCTTTAGGGTGGGCAACATCTAACGATGTTATTTATAAAACAACAAATGGCGGAGTCTCTTGGAATGATTACGGTAGTGGAACCAGGAAAAACCTTTATGATGTTACCTTCACAAGTAATTTTAATGGTTTTGCAGTAGGACAAGATGGTCTTTTAATGAAAACCACCAATGGTGGAGGAGTATGGTCAAGTCAGGGCCTTAACTATTTTTATCAGTTAGAGAATATACAATTTTTTAATAAAAATATAGGATGGATCCAAGGTCCAGATAAAATTTTCAAGACAACTAACGGTGGATCATCATGGCAATCCTATTCTTCTCCTTCCATAAGTTCACAAATTCGATCAATTTTTGTTTTGGACAGTTTGAATGTCTTTTATACTGGTCTTTTTAGTAAACTTGGTAAAACTACAAATGGAGGAATCAATTGGACAACAATTAATTTACCTAATGATCCTGACAAAATATTTTTTGTAAATTTACAAGTTGGCTGGTTCACATCTGGAACTAGTATATATAGGACCACAGATGGTGGAATTAATTGGGCAGTATCTAATGTAAATTGGCCTGGAAGTAATGGTTATAGTGATATTTTTTTCATTAATCAACAAATTGGATGGGCTGTCGGTGGTTCAGAAAAAATTTTTAAAACTACTAATGGAGGGGTCTCGTGGATATCGCAAACACCTGGTGGATTTGATGGTCTTGCAAGAGTAAAATTTTTAACAAATTTGTACGGTTTTGTTATTGGGGCGAAAGGTACTATAATGAGAACAACAAACGGTGGTAATACTTGGGTTAAACTTCCAAAAAAATCTAATTCTGATTATACTTCAATTTTCATAAACGACATAAATAATATCTGGGTGGTTGGTTTTAATGGTACTATTATTAGTACCTTTTTGACGAACACTCTTCTGGATCCTAATAATAGCTTTTCAATTCTAGGGCAAACCAAAATAAAAAAAACAAGTTCTTGTTTTGATAATTTTATCCCTTTTCCAAATCAGATTCTTAGGAGTGACCCTGGGCCATTTTATGCCCTAAGTAATTTAGAAGGTGAGTATAATATGAAGTTACCCTTTAGAAATATTCAAACTCCTTATTCAATTCGGGCATTATCAAATAGTAATAGCTTAGTCCAAATAAATGTAAATTGCCCTCCAAATAATAATTACAATTTACTTTTCAATTCCTTTCCCGACACCCTTTCCAACAAAGACTTTGGCTTCGAAATCACCCCATGCCATCACCTCGAAGTGCAGCTAGCATCCAATCGAAGAAGGCGCTGCTTCCAAAACACAACCAGCATTTTCTACCAAAACCAAGGCAGCCTTTCAGCACCAGATTCTTATGTCTTAGTAGAATTTCCAAAATGGGTTCGGCCTGTTTCAGCAACAAGAAATTATATTGCTTTGAACGATTCCGTCTGGAGATTTAATCTCGATACCGTTTCGGCTGGAGAATCTGGCAGTTTTATTATAACAGATTCAGTGCTTTGTGGCAATGTGGGTATTTTGGGTTTGAGCCAATGTACAAAGGCAACCATTTATCCCGCACCAAATTGTCCAACTGGTAACTGGAATGGCGCATCGCTTTCTGCATCTGGCAAATGTTCGGGCAACGGCATTGTTCGGGTAAGTCTGGCTAACACGGGTACCGGTGACATGTTGGATTCCACTTCTTACCGCATTTATTTGGATTCCATTCTGGTGTTTCAAAAGAAAGTAAAACTGGTTCAGAATGATAGTTTGGTCCTTCAGGTACAGGCAAATGGCAAATTGGTGCATGTAGAAGCTGATCAAGTTACCAATCATCCAACGCAATATTCTATTGTCCTCAATGTAGAAGCTTGCGGCCTTCCCAACCAAAACATCAGCAAAGGATTTGTGAATAAATTTCCTTTGGCGCAATCGCCAAACAGCAAAACCCATTGTCTTCCGATTATTGGAGCCTACGATCCGAATGACAAAATGGTAGTGCCCCAAGGTTTCACCAATCAAAACATCATTCCACCCAATACCCAACTGGAATATCTGGTGAGGTTTCAAAACACGGGAAATGATACTGCTTTTACGGTTTTTGTAATCGATACCCTGGACACCAACCTCAATCCTGAAAGTTTAGAATTGGGTGCAGCCAGCCACAACTACCAACTCAGCATGCAAACGGTAAAATCAGGCAAAACCTTTTTGAGATGGCAGTTTAACAACATCCAGTTGCCAGACAGCAGCACCAACAAACTGAAAAGCAATGGTTTCATTCAATACAGAATCAGTCCGAAAGCAAATCTAAGTTTAGGTTCCAAAGTGCGCAACCATGCTGAAATTTACTTTGATTTCAACCCGCCGATCATTACCAACCAAACGCTTTCTACATTCGGAAATGTGGTTTACAAAGATTCAACTTTGAACGGCAACGTGCAGATCATTAATGCTTTGCCAGGCAAACTAAGTCCAAAGCAAATTGGCGTAAATCTTTATCCCAATCCGGTAACGGCGCATTCGCTTACAGCAGATTTCCAAACCAAAGGCAACCTGACCTTATTCAATGCACAGGGCCAACTGGTGTTTGAAAAGCAAAATATAGAAGGCAAACAAGTGCTACCCATTCAATTGAGAACTGGCTTTTACATGGCGCAGTTGCGGACGGAGAAGGGTGTTTCGGTGGTGAAGATTGTGGTGGAGGCCCCCTAACCCCCGAAGGGGGAACCAGTTAATGGTGAATTATGCGATTTAAATTTCGGAACAGATAATCAGTTTCCTGTTTTCGAAATTTTAGGATTCAAGATAAAAGGGCTTCAATGTCAATCATTCCTTTGAAATGAGGGTACAAATTCATTTCGAAATAAAGGTATATAAAACTTTTCCAAAAAATTTGCAGTCAACTATTCGGTAGTCAAAAAAACGACCACCCTTAATTTGACTACAATTTGGTAGTCAAAGGATGGACGAGTTTCATTTTGACTACAAAAAAATCAGGCAATTGTATCCCTGTACAAATCTTCAACCTTTTTTCTGGCCCAAGGCGTTTTGCGGAGAAATGTCAAACTCGATTTTATGCTGGGATCGTGGTTGAAACAGTTTATGTTGATCATTTGCCCTAGCTGAGCCCAACCATATTTTGCCTCCAGTTCTGTAAGGATCATTGCCAGCGTTTTGCCATGCATTGGGTCTGTTGCCATCTTTTTTTTGTTCAATAAGGCAAAATTCCACCGAAATTCCATTCAAAAAAATAATTGGGTTCATTTTCTTTCCAAAAGCTAAAATGAAATAAACCATGCGTATTATGATTTGAATGTATGGCCTTGCTTTTCCGCCCAAATTTGCTTTCTTTGCTAGGACAGATCACAACCGAAAATCAACCTGGAAAAAGCAAATGGATTTTATTGACTACTACAAAGTTTTAGAAATAAACAAACAGGCAACAGAGGCCGAAATCAAAAAGGCTTACAGGCAACTTGCCCGAAAGTACCATCCTGATCTAAATCCAAATGATGAAGGCGCCAAGCGGAAGTTTCAGCAAATAAACGAAGCCAACGAAGTGCTAAGCGATCCTGAAAAGCGAAAAAAATATGACCAGTATGGCAAAGACTGGAAACACGCCGAAGAATTCGAAAAAGCGGGACAGCAACGAAATACGGGAAGAGGAGCCAACCAGGGTCAGGCATGGTCCGGCACTGAAGGTCAGGATTTTTCAGATTTTTTTGAATCCATGTTTGGTGGCGCTGGCCAAAGACAAGGTGGCAGGCAGGTGAAATACAAAGGCCAGGATTTTAATGCGGAACTTCAACTGGAATTATTGGATGCCTATAAAACGCATCCTCAAATACTAACTGTAAATGGAAAAAAAATAAGGCTCACCATTCCGGCCGGGGTTGAAAATGGCCAGATCATAAAAATTCCTGGAAATGGTGGTGAGGGCGCAAACGGAGGACCGAATGGCGATTTATACATCACCTTTTCCATTACCAACCATTCAAAGTTTAAAAGAGAGGGCAACAATTTATTTACTACGGCAGACCTGGAACTTTATACAGCAGTTTTGGGTGGAGAAATACTTCTTGATACCCTGGATGGAAAGGTAAAATTGAATGTGCCCGCCGAAACCCAAAGCGGAACCAGGGTAAAACTGAAAGGCAAAGGTTTTCCGGTTTACAAAAAAGAGGGCGAATTTGGCGATCTGTTTGTGACCTATCAGGTGAAAACGCCAACAGCATTGTCAGAGGCTGAAAGAGAATTATTTATCCAATTAAAAAACCTGAGAAAAGATGGAAACTGAAAATCTGATCCGGATAGAAGTGCTTTGTTCGGTGCACAACATTGACATTTCTTTTCTCCATGCCCTGAAAGAAAGCGGTTTGACCGAGCTTATTCTGCTGGAGGAAAGTTTGTATGTCCATACCTCCCAAATTGGCCATTTAGAAAAAATGATCCGGCTACATTTTGAATTAGATATCAATCTGGAAGGCCTTGAGGTCGTGGGTCATTTGCTGGAAAAGGTTGATGCGCTTTCAGAGGAGAATCGCAGTCTGAGAAATCGGTTGAGTAGGTTTGAGGAGGAGTGACCAGAAAAAATCTGGTTTAAACCTTTGAATGGGATTAAAAAAATAGGATTATTCTAAAAGATGCCTAAAAACACCTTCAGGACTATAATGCCTGCCTCAACCAGATTTCTTTCATATCCAGTTGTACCTGGCAGCCTTCAAAATCAAAATTGAGTGAAGGTTCTGTTGGTATGGCTTCATATTTTCCATCCGACCCAATCTGAAAAGCCTCTTGAGAATTTGTTTCAGGGTCCACCATAACATAATATTTCACGCCTTGTCGCTGGTACAATTCAAATTTGACTGACCGGTCTTTCTTTTTTGTAGAGGGGGATAGGATTTCGAAAAGACAGATAGGCACCTCGAAAAGTCGCTTTCCATTTACAGGCTTGCACAAAACGAGAATGTCTGGTTGCACCACCGTTTGTTCATCTATTTGCCAGTCAATAGGCATCACCGCTTTGCATTTTTCACAAGTTTTCAACTGGTTAAAAATTTCAACCAAAATATCGGTGTTTATGGATTGGTGCCTGAAAGCAGGAGCAGGACTCATACAATAGGGAAAGCCATCAATGAGTTCCCATGGATCGTTCCAGTTTTCCCACTCTTCAACGGTGTAGCACTCAGAGTAAAATGGCAATGATTCTCCCATTTGGCAAATATAGAAAATGAAATTGTTTCATTGAACCTGTTGAAAATTGAAAATTGGCATCACGTAAAATAAACCAGTTCAAATTCATGCGTTTTGAAAAAATCTTATTCTAAAATTTAATTTTAAAACCCATTCCTTTGGCCTTCCAAAACGATCTTTAAGAATGCATTTTAAGTTTAACCAAATCAAACGTCTTTTACTTTTCATTTTTTGCTTCTCATTTTTCACATCCCATGCTACCGAACGCATTGGTGCACAGGTCTGGCTGGAACGGGGCATGAGCAAGGAACAGATTGATGGCTATTTCCAAAAGCTGGACCAACAACACATGCACGTAGCCCGGCTTTTTATGATGTGGAATTTTATGGAAACCAGCCCCAACCAGTGGGATTTCCAGATTTTCGATTGGGCTTTTGATGCTGCGGCAAAATACAAAGTAGGCATTGTTGCCACTCTGATGCCAAACTTCGGTCCTACACATCGTGGTTTTTACTACAAAACACAGGAAGGCGTAATCGCTAAAAGCAGAAGACAGTTGGATGAATCCAGAATCTACATGCAAACTGTGGTGAAAAGATATGCAAAACACCCTGCTCTTAACAATTGGATGCTCTACAATGAACCGGGCCAAATGCCAGCTGCTGACAGTTTGGCCATGGAAAGATTTCAAAGTTTTCTGGAAATCAAATACAAGAATATCAAGCAACTGAATGAAGCCTGGCTCACTGGTTTCTCAGATTTCAAACAAATAAGCTATTCGCCAAACTGGGCGGGCGGTGGTTTTACCTGGCCGGTCAGTTATCTGGATTGGCAAAATTTCTGGGCCGACCATCTTACCTGGTATTTGCAGGAAGTGGCCATAGAAATCAGGAAAATAGATCCCAAAACACCATTGCATGTCAATCCGCATGCTTTACTGGACATTCCACATCGCTACCAACTTTCGGAGTGGACCAAATTTTTGACTTCCCTTGGTGCAAGTATCCATCCGGTTTGGCATTTCAATGATTTGAAAAGACCTGATTATCCTTTAGGGGTTTCATTGGTTTGTAATATGGTGGGCGCTGCAGCTGGTGATAAGCCTTTCTGGGTCACTGAATTGCAAGGCGGTCACAATTTATACACAGGTTCACAGCCTGTCAATCCTACCACAAAAGAAATCAACGCCTGGCTGTGGACTTCCATAGCTTACGGAGCTGAAAAAACTATTTTCTGGTGCCTCAATCCCCGTTCTCAGGGAGGCGAAGCCGGAGAATGGGCCATGCTGGATAATAAAAATGAGCCTTCTCATAGATTAATTGAAGCTGGAAAAATTGCTGCAGAGGTAGAAGCCAACAAAGATTTTTTTGACAAAGCCAGCGTGGTGAAGGACAACATCATTATTGCCATTTCGCCTGAAACCATGTTTTTGCAAGAGCGAAACGGAAAGGGTCAAAATCAGATTGCCAGACAACAAAAAGCCCATTTTCTTTCCGTATTAGGATGCTACAAAGCTTTGAAAATGAAGGGCTATCAACCCATTTTGGAATTTATTGACCACATCGACTGGACTTCAAAATCTGCAATCCAAAGAATGGTGATTGTTCCACATGCAACCAGTTTAACCGATAAACAATTGATTGGCATGAAAGACTTTTGTAATCTGGGTAATACCCTTTTGCTGAGTGGTTTGCCCGGCATGTTTAATGAAAATGAAAATTACCGCTGGTCTGAAAGCTCTGCTTTTGAAAACATTACCGGAACTAAGGTCCTGGAGATTTTTACACCTGAAAACGAGGGTTCATTTTTCCTGCCTTATGAAACCTTCAGAACCAAAACCGAGGTAATTTCAGCCAAACAAAACGCCAAAGGATATTTCGAAAATCAACTGGGAAAAGGGAAATGTATCTTCGTTCCTGCCATGACGGATTTGAAATACTGGCTGGAATCTGGTGAAAAAAGCTATCCCAATTTTATGAATGAAATGGCCAAACCTTTCAAAAATCCATTGCAGGCCGAAATGAAATCTGATATTCCTGGATCATATTTACAAAGTTTAAGCAACGGTTCAAAAGTGCTAACTTTGGTGCATTTGCCAGCCACAGAAAAGGGCACAAAAGTTCAGTTTGAAAGAAAGGGAGAAAAGCTTCTTAAAATTCTGTCTGGCAAAGGCATACGTTCAACGTCGGGCAGCCTTGCTTTTGAAATTGAAGCTGGTGAAACATTTGTGGTAATGAGTGAAAAAGCGATATTGCCGGCCAAACCTTAATATAAAACCAACAAGTCCTATTAAAATATGAAAGAAGTTACAGTGCAGGAACTGAAGCAGATGTTTGACACCAAAGAAGATTTCCAATTGATAGATGTGCGTGAGCCATATGAATTTGAAATTTGTGACCTTGGTGGAGAGCTTATTCCAATCGGAACCATAATGGACAATGCAGACAAAATCTCGAAAGACAAAACAGTGGTAATACATTGTAGAAGTGGGCAGCGGTCAAAAACTGCTATTCTCAATCTGGAAGAGAAATATGGCTTCAAAAATTTATTCAATCTGAGAGGCGGAATTTTGGCCTACGCAGACGAAATAGACCATTCCAAGATCAAATATTAATCCCTAGATGGAAAACCCAAGAAGGGCTTTTCTTAAAAAAGCTGCTTTGGCTGGAACAGGTATTTCAGTGCTTGGAAGTGCTGAAATACTGGCGAACCGACCCAATCCAAGTCCCAATTTCCCTGTCCTGCAAGGAGAAATACCCAAACCAAATCCAGCCCAGCAAAAATGGATGGATTACAAGTTTGGAATGTTTCTGCACTTTGGCATCAATACCTATTACGATACCGAATGGAGCGATGGCAGCCTGGATCCATCCAAAATAAACCCAACTGAGTTAGACACCGATCAATGGTGTTCTGTAGCAAAAGAGGCAGGCATGAAATACGTGGTTTTGGTCACCAAACACCATGATGGTTTTTGCAACTGGCCCACAAAATTTACGGATTACTCTGTGAATGCCACGCCTTTAAAAATTGATCTGGTAAAACGTGTCGCCGATTCTGCCAAAAAATATGGCCTGGATTTTGGCATCTATTATTCCCTTTGGGACAGACACGAAAAAACCCACGACAGCAACGAAAAACTGTATGTGGAGTTTATGAAAAACCAGCTTAAAGAACTGTTAACCAATTACGGTCCCATTTGCGAACTCTGGTTTGATGGCTTCTGGAAAAAGCAGCGGACCGGCTGGAAAAAACCAGCCAAACCCCAAACAGAAACTGCAGCCAATACCGATAACAAGGACAAATCTGAGTTTGCTGAACCCAACGATTTCATCCATTCCTGGCGCATGGAAGGTGCATACCGTTGGCAAATGGACCATTTGTATGATTTTGTAAAGTCGATTCAACCCAATTGTTTGGTGGCCAACAATGCCACAACAGCTTTTCCAGGGGTGCCTTTGCATCCGGTAGATTTACGTTGTGGAGAAAAGGCCACCGACCAAACCAAAGACCAAAAAGTGTGGAACTGGGCTGGAAACGACCTTTATCTGCCGCTTCAGATAGAAACTACCATGTCCCAAAAAGGTAAAAAGGGTGACTTCGAATCCGGATCCTGGTTTTGGCACGAATGGGATCACTCTGTAGCCAGCAAAGACCAAGTAAAAGGCTGGCTCAAAAAAGCTGGAGAATTGGGTGCAAACCTACTTTTGAATTGTGGCCCGATGGGCAGTGGAAAACTTAGGCCTGAAGATGTCGAGGTTTTGAAGGGATTGGGGAAGTAGAATAGGATTAAAAATCTTCCAAGGAAAGCTATACAAATAGGATTTAGTAAATCTCCTGATTTGTAAAAAATCATTTGTGACCGCTTAAAAATACAATTTATTTTTAAGGTTGTTTTTTTATTAAAATCTTTTATAAATTTGCTTTTGTGATCAGAAGGGTTCTGGTTACTAATAACTAGGCTATATGAAAAAACTGTTTTACTATCCAACATTCTTACTTTTTCTTTTATCCTCATCTTTCTCTTCCAAAGCTCAGGTATTTCAACGGGAGGTATTATATCCTGGTAAATCCAATGTAACTACTGTTCAAAAAGCCATGGATATTGACCTGGACGGTGATTTGGATTATCTTTCGGCCAGTTCCAGTAAATTGTACTACTATGAACATCTCGACAGTCTAACGTCTTTTCAATGGAGAGCAAACGATGGGACAGGCAATTTCTCCTTTCCGGTTTCTTTGCCTTTACCTGCTGGTAAACGGGTAAGCCGGTTTGCGTGTGCAGATATTAACAAAGATGGTAAAACTGACCTGATTTTTGCGCTGGCCAACCCCGGTCAACAGGGAGTTGGCATTTATGTATGCTATCATACATCCGGTTTAAATTTTGATCCTCCCGTGTTTCTCCTTTCCGGATTTCTTTCGGATGACTTCGATTATTTTCAGGACGTGAATGGCGACAACTACACGGACTACATCACTCCATCTTCCTTCCAACTTAACCAAACCAACGGCACTTTTGGCCCGAAACAAATATTTGGTCATCCGGAGTATGCAGGCGATGCAGACCTGTACGATATGGATGATGATGGCATGAAAGACCTTGTGTTTTGCTGGGCAACTTCGCCGTTTAACTTTCCGTTCAGCCAGTTTATTGGTTGGAAAAAACAAACCGCACCTGGTGTATTCGGAACCAGCAATCTGATTTGCGATACAATAAAGGGCGTGGAGTATCTCAAGGTTTTTAAAGACAGTGCTACTCAGGCCATTCAGATAGCGGTAAGCCGCATCCAATCCAACAACCGGGCTTATGTTTTGCGGAAAACGTCGTCTGGATTTAGTTTGTTCGCTGGCCTTTCGGAATATGCTTTTGCAGGCTTTTACAGGCAAAAATCCAATTCCAATAACGATGTCTTGTTTAATTCTTATGGAGAGAGAATCAGAAAATGTAACTGTACCTCTACTGCTTACCCCGGGCTGGATTATTACAATAAAGATTATAAAGCACAAATGACGGGCACAATCCCTCCTGTTTTTGGCGACTTTGATGGAAATGGAACACAGGATCAGGTTATTGATGGAAGGGCCTGGTATTCTTTTGATGGGTACAGCCGTTTCATTTTTGGAGCAAACCTTGACACGCAGCCCATGCAAACCGGTCGCCTGGAAGAAGGGGATGTAGATGACGACGGCCTAAAAGATCTGATCAGTGTTAGCGAGCAACACCTTACTTATTTTAAACGATTGCCTTCTAATGTTTTTGATTCACCCCGACACATCGGTTTCCATCCATGGATAGAACCAAGTAAATATAGTGGCAATGTGGAGGTTAGTGATTTTGATTCTGACGGAAAAACTGATATATTAATTTATAGCAGTTGGGGCAATTCATTGCTTCTTTTTAAGGGTCTCGGTGCTGGGCTATTTACAAATCAACCCCAGATTTTACCCATTTCAAATTCATTTGGAGGAAATGAGTACATTACCCAATTCCAGGCCAAAGACATTAATACAGATGGGATGCCTGATGCAGTAGTTCGCAACCGTTCCAAACTTTATTATGCCAGAAATGTAGGCGGTACCTCTTTAGCCATCTTACAGGTGCTTATCAATGATTCCATTAGCCGTGTCCCTGTTGTATTTATCGATGTGGACCAGGATGGCAAAGAAGATGTTGTAGCGCATCACCGAAACCGGCTTTTCTGGTATAAGCGATTGACAAACACCACCTTTTCGGCACGACAAGTGATTTATTCCAATATTGCATTTTCTTCAAATGGAGACGACGGCACTTTGTTTGCTGAAGATACAGACAATGATGGCGATGTGGATATTGTCTTCCAGAGTAGGGTTGCCAGCAATATCCTTTTTTTCCGAAACAATGGGACTGCTAATTTTTCCCTTGTTTCAAGTCAGGTTCTCCAGGGCTTTTTTAACGGAGTTTATCTGAAAGATATGGCAGGTGATGGCTATCCGGATCCTGTGATCGTTAAGCGATCTGCCACTGAAGCCGTTTTTATGATGAGCCATACACCATCTGGTGTTAAACCACTTACTTCAATTATTAATGGGAAATTTGTGGAAGCTACAGCCTTTATCCGAAATTCTGACTCGCAGAAATACGATGTGGTGGTTGACAGCGGAAGCAATAAACTCCTTATTTACCGCAACCGTTTGAACCTGGCCCGGTCATTATCAGGCAATATTTTTCTGGATAAAAACCACAATTGTTTGAATAACAACGAGCCCGGATTGAGCAACATCATGGTTCGATGCAAACCAGGTGGCTATCTCTCAACAACCGATAATGATGGTAAATACGAGTTTTTGGTCCCCTTTGGCGATTATGAAATAGAGCCAATTGTTTTGCAGGGAACAGGACTTTTTCTGGATTCTATCTGCCCGGCTTATTCACAAGCAGTTACCGTTGATTCAAGTGGTTCCGATTCAACCTCTTTTGGGGCTACGCTTAAAAACTGCTCATTCCTGAGGGTATCTGTAAACACACCTCGTATAAGAAGATGCGCCAGGAATAACGCCTACTTGAGCCTAAGCAACACTGGAATGGCAACCGCTTACCAGACGCTGGTGAAGATTCGGCTGCCTTATTATGTTTCGATGGCCAGCCCCGGCAACTGGGTGTGGAATGCAGCAGATTCTACCTATCAGATTCTTGTGGATTCTTTACCTGCGATGGCCACACAGCATTTCAATTGGGTAGATTCCGTCCATTGTGTAGATGGTATTATGGGCCAATGGCAATGCACAAAGGCCTGGATTGTCCCTGGAAACAACACTTGTCTTCCAACCATTCCAAGTTGGGACCAAAGCATAATTCGTATGCACGGATTTTGTCAAAGTTCAGGTGCATCTGGCCTCATTCTGAAAAACACGGGGCCAGGAAATATGAGTAGCCCCAGACCATACAGATTGTATGCGGGTGCTTCGATTATTCAAACAGGAAACTACCAGTTGAACAGCGGGGACAGCCTTATTTTAACCCAGGTTCAACCTGGAAATAAGGTGGAGGCTGATCAGGGCGATGCCAATCCGTTTGGTAAATGGGTGGCAACTACTCTTCAGTATTGCACGGCTCAAAATGTGGGCACTTCCAATGGGTATAGCCATAATTATTCGGCCTTTGGTGACGAAACCGAAGACTGTGGCCAAATCAGGGATTCATTTGATCCAAACGAAAAAACAGCTCTTCCGGAGGGAAGCGGACCTGAGAGTTATGTTCGTTCAGGGGCAACTATTTTTTACACGCTTCATTTCCAGAACATGGGAAATGATACTGCTTTCAAAGTTCTGGTTGCTGATAGCCTTTCTACCGATCTTGATCCAACCTCCTTACAGATCACCGCAGCTTCTCATCCCTACAAATTAAAAATACGTGGCAATGAACAACGCCCGGCCTTGCACTTTATTTTTGACCCGATTGCCTTAACCGATACGCTCACCAACAAAGAGAAAAGCACTGGATTCATATCTTTTACCATAAAATTGAAGCCAGGACTCCCTCAAGGCAGAGTGATTACAAACACCGCTTCTATTTACTTTGATCAAAATAAGGCAGTGGTTACAAATACGACTTTACACACCGTCAGGGATAATTATCCTATACTTACTTCAATTTCTGATTATGCAAATAAAAACCAAATACTAGTATTGCCGAATCCAAATGATGGACAATTCAGTTTGAATTTGGGAGAAGAAGTTACCGGCACATTAACATTAACCAACCTACTTGGAAAATCGATTGAACAATGGAATGTAAACCCGGATTTTCTCAAAAGGGAAATTGATTTACGGAAACAAATCACGCCTGGCCTTTATGTTTTAAAATTCGAGAATCAAAATGGGGTAGTCATGACCAGTCGGTTGGTTATTCAATAGGAAAAGGTAGAAAATCCTTTTTAAAAGCCACAATGCAAAAAATAAGAAATCTAATAAAAAATGGTAGTCGATTTAAAAAGTTAGGTTATTCAATACTCTTATTTGGGTAGAGTTATACTACCAATATTTATCTGACAATCTATTGAAAATTCAGGAATTTCTAAATTTTGAATCTCTCTGAAGTAATTAAGGTACAAAACATTCTACCAAACAATATCAAGTGAAAACAGAAAAAATTCCTAATCTTAACTTTAAAAGCAAGGACTTGAATTCACCAAACTTAATGTGGAAAAAAAGAGAATAGTCACTACCAGGAAATGTTTTGCAATCTCCTAAAACCTGTATAAATTCCTGATAAAATCCCAAAAATGGAATTTGTACTAATTTTGATTTTCCAGTAACTCAAAATTAAGTTGGAAGCTACTTCTGCTCACATTCTTCTTATCCATTGCAGCGATGAGAAAGGTCTTATTGCCGAAATAAGTACAATTGTTTTTAAACTGGGCCTCAACATCATTGTGATGAAAGAATTTGTGGACCCAGAAACAAATGTATTTTTCCTCGCCGTGAACTTTCCGGTGAGCTAGATATCGCAATGCTTTTGAATCAGTTAAGCGATAAATTGCCAACAAATTCACGAATTACCATCAATCCAAAAAGAAAAAAAGACATATTGGTTTTTGCAACAAAAGAATACCACTGCCTCAGCGATTTGTTTACCCGTTTTCATTTCGATGAAGTAAATGCAAACATTAAAGCAGTAATTAGCAATCATGATTTTCTGGAAACGTATGTAACAAAATTCAGACCTCCCAACCTCACGTAAACTAGGAAGTGCTATTTTGCTGAAAAACGAGTTTTAGGGGGGTACCCGGGAACAGAGTCTGGGTATTGTTGATTAGATCCAGAGAGTTTGCCAAAGCCTGATTTGCTCTTGGGTTAGGCAGAGAATAAAGTGTAATTGTTAGTGTGTTTTCCTTTTTATCCGGGGTAATATCACAATTGAGCGTGATTATGGATTTGACCAGTTCTCGGATTTGGTTGGCAGATTGTTTGAAATGTGGAGCCAATT
>JBIPOE010000098.1:0-11862 GCA_044379485.1 Catalimonadaceae bacterium | reverse complement strand
GGGCTTGGTGCATATAAAATGCTGGAAACTAAAAATAAGAAACTTACATATTTTCTTTTAGGTCTTCAACCAATTTTGGCATGCATAAGGATAATTCCGGCTCGATTTTGGACAAAGGAGCAAAATTATACCCAAGTGTTTTATGATGAAAACGCTTTGAAAAGATTACAAGAAATGACATCAGATTCTTCATTATGTATAGTAGGTCCAGATGATTCAAAGTGTATTAACTTCTATTTCCTAAGGAAAAAAGGATTTGGGTACAGTGAATCTATCTCTAAAATTGAATTGGAAAACTATATAAAAAGAGGAGCAAAGTATATTTATACTACTCAAAGTGAATTAATTATGGATCCTGAAAAGGCCGAACTATTCAATGAAAAAATAGGTCAGGAAGGGGATTTTCTGGTATATTCACTTTCTAAGAAAGTCGTAGAACACTAAACCATTGCTTTCGAATTCACCATGCCCAGCATTTCTATCCCCTTTTCAATATTTTTAACACCCTCAAACTTAAGCATCAGCTTTTGGCCAACTTCTTTGAGGACACAAAGACCGGGATTGAGTTTTACGAAATCAAGAACAGCTCCAAAGGTATCGGTTTGAAAGAATTCTGAGTTTGGCTTTGAGATGAAATAGCCCCGCAGGTTGTTGTCTTTCAAAATCAGTTTTTCAAAGCCCAATCCAACTGCCAACCAGCGTAACTCCACCGAACGCATCAACTGCCTTACAGATTTTGGAATGGGTCCAAAGCGGTCACTAAGATTTTTTTCAAATTCAGCCAGTTGTTCTTTGGTTTTGAAATCGTCAAGCTGGGTATAAAGTCCAAGTCTTTCTGTAATGTTTCCAACATAATTTTCTGGAATAAGCAGCTCTAAATCAGTTTCTATGATGCAATCCTCTAAAATTGGTTTGATGGAAAGTTCATGGGCAAAAAGTGATTTAAACTCTGTTTCTTTTAGTTCCTGAATAGCCTCATCCAATATTTTATGATATGCTTCAAAGCCCAAATCGGTAATAAAACCACTTTGTTCAGAACCCAGAATATCGCCTGCTCCGCGAATGTCCAGATCCCGCATGGCCACTTTGAAACCATCTCCCAAATCGGAAAACTCCTCTAAAGTATGCAACCTTTTCCTGGCATCGGCAGTGAGCAAACTTAGTGGCGGTGTAAACAAATAACAATAAGCTTTTCGGTTGCTTCGCCCAACACGGCCACGCATTTGGTGTACATCAGAAAGGCCAAACATGTGTGCCTGATTGATAATGATGGTGTTCGCATTTGGAATATCAAGTCCGCTTTCCACTATGTTGGTTGAAACCAAAACATCGTAGTCGCCATCTATAAACTTAAGCATAACATCTTCAAGTTTAGACCCTTCCATTTGTCCATGGGCCACAGCTACTTTCGCATCCGGAACCAGTTTGAGAATAATATTGGCGAGATTGTCCAAATCCCCAATCCGGTTGTGGATAAAAAATACTTGTCCGCCTCTTTGCAACTCATAACGGATAGAGTCCCGCATAATGGTTTCCGAAAAAGCATGAACTTCTGTGGTAACAGGTTGACGATTAGGCGGTGGCGTGGCAATTATGCTTAAGTCACGGCTGCCCATCAAGGAATGTTGCAAGGTTCTGGGAATGGGCGTTGCAGTCAAGGTAAGGTTGTCCACATTCACTTTTATTTCTTTGAGTTTTTCTTTGGCTTTTACACCAAACTTCTGCTCTTCATCCACAATCATCAAACCCAAATCCTTGAAATCGACCCGTTTGCCAAGCAGCATATGTGTTCCAATCAAAATGTCGATTTCGCCCTTTTTAACTTTTTCAAGTGTTTTGGTAACCTCCGCAGCTGATTTGAAACGGTTTATATATTCCACATTACAAGGAAACTTGGCAAGCCTTTCTTTAAAAGTTTTGTAATGCTGCATGGCCAAAATGGTGGTTGGCACCAAAATCGCAACCTGCTTGCTATCAGCCACTGCCTTAAAAGCAGCCCGGATGGCAACCTCAGTTTTTCCAAAACCAACATCACCACAAACCAAACGGTCCATTGGGTAGGGTTTTTCCATGTCCGCCTTTACATCGTTGGTGGCTTTGGCCTGGTCAGGCGTGTCCTCATAAATAAATGAACTTTCCAGCTCAACCTGCATGTAGGTATCCCGGCTAAAGCCAAAACCAGCCGAAGCCCTCCGCTTTGCATACAGATTGATGAGGTCCTTGGCAATATCTTTTACCTTTTTGCGAACCTTCTTTTTCTTGTTTTCCCATTCCTCAGAACCCAGCTTTGAAATGCTTGGTGGTTCGCCTTCTTTGCCGGAATATTTGGAAATTTTATGCAGCGAATGGATGCTGACAAACAGATAATCATTGTCCCGATATACCAAACGAACTGCTTCTTGTTGCCTTCCGGCCACTTCAATTTTCTCCAAACCAGCAAATCTGCCTATGCCATTGTCGATGTGGGTTACATAATCTCCTGGCTGAAGTGTTTTCAATTCCCTCAGCGTCATGGCTTTTGACTTTGAAAACTTTTCCTTTCCCTTGTACCTGTGGAATCGTTCGAAAATCTGGTGGTCTGTGTAGCAAATCAGTTTCAGGTTGCGGTCCTCGTAACCCTTGCTTAGATTGAGGTACAAGCTTGTGAAATGGATACCATGGTTGATTTCGTCAAAAATAGTTTGCAGGCGTTCGAGTTGTTTGGGCGAATCGGCACAAATAATGGCCTTGTATCCCATTTGCTCAAATTGCCCCAAAGTGTTTCCAAGTAAATTGAAATCTTTATTAAAGGAAGGCTGAGGTTTGCCCGAAAACTCAATGATGTCTGCATCTTTTGGTGCCTTGCCTCCAAAATGGATTTTGGTAAAGGGCTTCATGCCTTTTGCAAACTCAGGACCATTGTCATACAACTGCTCTGGGCTGGAAATCAAACCTTTGGCACCCAATTTTTCCAAAAGATGGGTCCATTCAACTTCAACCTGGTTAAACACTTTTTGAATGGCCGCCTGGGCATTGTCCATATCTTTTACCCAAACTGTTGTATTTTCTGGCAAAAAAGAAAGCAAGGATTCTCTGGTTTCCAGCAGCATTTTCGATTGTACATTTGGCAAAATATTAACTGTATCTACCTTTTGGATAGAAAGCTGAGATTCAGGATGTACGAAACGAATAGATTCAATTTCATCGTCCAGCAATTCCAGCCGAATGGGATATTCAGACGCATAAGAAAAGATGTCCACAATAAAACCACGAACGGCAAACTGACCAGGTTCGAAAACGAAATCGGTTTTTTCAAAATCGAACTCATGCATCAACTCATGCAGGGCATCGAAGTCCAGTTTTTCACCTACTTTGATAGACCAACTATTGGAAATGAGGGACTTGCGGTTGATAACTTTTTCTGCCAAAGCCTCACCGTAGGTTACCACCATAAAAGCAGATTTCTCTTTAATGGCCTGGCTTACAGCTGAAAGCACCTCAGCCCTTTGCAATACATTGGCATTGTCTATTTCTTCATAGTGATATGCCTTTTTGTAGCTGGAAGGAAAGAAAAGCGGCTTTATGGTTTGCTCATTAAGCTGTTGGAGGTCGTCCAGAAAGTAAGCGGCTTCTTCCTTATCGTTTAGTATAAAAATGTGAAATTCAGGTTTTTGCTGATAAATGGCAGTAGCAACAACGGCATCCATAGAACCAGCAAGGCCCTTGGTAAAAATATTTTTTACCGTATTGCTTTGCAGCTTTTCCGCCAGCACCTGAACCAAGGGTTCGGCCTGGTAGAGCTGCACAAAATCTTTGATGCGCATGGAATAGAACTTGGGTGCAAAAGTAAACCTAAGATTGGGCTTTAACTATGCTATTAACAAAGTTTCAAAACCCATTATTTGAAAATTATAACTGGATAAATAAATCCAAAGTGAATAGGAAAGGACTTTTAAGCAGCCCGCTCAACCCTAACCGGGTATGGAAATTCCGAAACAGATTCCACTTGATTCTTAGGCACAATTTCTACACCCAAAGTTTCACCATTTGCAGCAAAAAACTCAATAGCATAACCTTCATTTCCAGAGAAAATATCAACTACGACACCAATAGTACCAGCTTTAAAAGTACCGCTGGGAACATCAGATTTCAAAACGACCTCATCAAACTCTTTAATTTCCATGATTTAAATTGGATAAGCAGTTACAAATCTACATTTTTTCTCATTGTTCAAAAACTCCCAAACTGATCTGAAATTACGCATAGGTTCATTTCGTAAAAACAAAATCCCTTCAATTGTGAGAAATATTCCAAAAGGTGTCTTTTCTTCCTTCTGAATTTTGCCAAATTTACCATGTTGAACCAAGGACAGATTTAGATTTTCAAAATCAAACCCTTTGCCTAAAAACCACTTTGCTTTTGTTTTACCCTTTGGATGAATTTCATTCAGAAGATAATCCTTGATTTTCTTAGGGCTAATTTCAAATTGGTAATCAATCAATTCCATAGAAAAAAGTCTATCAAGATTTTGTTAATTGTAATTGCAAAGTTCGGCCTGATAGAGCTGCACAAAATCTTTGATGCGCATGAATTAGAACTTGGTTGCAAAAGTACGGTTTTCATTTGTTGAAAAACCTTTGATTTTCTAAAAAGCCAATTGACTCAACGATAAACATACGATTCCACATTAGCGTTTAGGATTTTTAAACAAAAAAGCCTCTGAAAATCAGAGGCTTTAATTCGTGTACCAGGAGCGGGAATCCCCGCCTGCGTGACCCAGTCGGGCAGGGAACCTGGCACGGCATTGCAGCCACAGGATTTTAAGTCCTGCGTGTCTACCAATTCCACCCTTTTATTAAACATTGTATATTGATTTTTTAGAACCTGTTTAATCTGATTTTTAAGGTTTTAACTTTTTAGTCAAGATTAATTAAAATCACAAAAAATTGGATAAAATCTGACAATGCTGCACATGCGTTGTACCAAATTTATACGACTATGTCTATGGTTAAAATCGTTCTTCGTTCAAAGGTAAACAAAGATGGTACTTCAGCCCTTGCCCTGCGGATTACCAAAGGCAGAAAATCATCTTTTGTCTATTTGGGTTACAACCTATTCCCTGATCAATGGGATACTAAAAATCAATAGGTAAAAAAGATTCAAATACAAATAGTTGATGTTTCTTCTGTTTTCATCACCATTGTAGATTGAACTGTGCTAATGGACAATACCAATGGTGAGAGACAACCCACAGCCAATGTGGTCTTTGATGGAGAATAATCAGTTATAGAAATATAAAGTTTGCTAAATTTCTTATAACTTCAAAAAGTTCCTGCATCTGATGCTTAAACAAATAAATTATCTGTAGAAATATAAAATATTTTCAATACTTCCAGAAAATAATGACTTAGTAAGCTAAATTAAGTAGTCCTATTAACAAAAAAAATAAAATACCACCTATCAGAGAAAGTAAACTATCACCCCGCAACATCTATTCCTGGCCCACTCTTATGTACTTATTACAGAAAAATTAACCCCAAGGCACAAAAAAATCTGTACCAATATTTTGAAGCTTAATCTTCCTTTGGCTTAACCACCACCCAACACTTTTCCCGATTGAAAATTTTAAGCATCTCCTAAACTCAAAAAAATTACTTTTGAGTCCTGTAGCGAACAAATTGTTGTTATTCAATCCGTTCTAAAGCAATTAAAGTTACTGATTACCGCCATATAAAAGCGATAATGAAGAAAGTGAACATTCCATTATGACTGACATAAAAGACCTTGAAAAGACCCTTTGGGCAACCGCAGACAAACTCCGCAACAACATGGATGCAGCTGAGTACAAGCACATCGTGTTGGGATTGATTTTTCTAAAGTACATCTCTGATAGTTTTGAGGAACTGCACACCAAATTGAGTGACGATAAACTCTCCGATGAAGAGGATAAGGATGAGTATCTCGCTGAAAATGTATTCTTCGTTCCCCCAACTGCCCGATGGAAGTACCTTCAGATGGAAAGAGCAAAACTGCCCTCCATCGGTAAGGACATTGACGATGCAATGGATGCCATTGAAAAGGAAAATCCCAATCTGAAGGGTGTCTTGCCCAAAGATTATGCCCGACCTGCATTGGATAAAAAGCGATTGGGCGAACTCATTGACCTGATTGGAAACATTGGGTTTAAAGAACAAGGAATCAACAGCAAAGACCTTTTAGGCCGTGTGTATGAATACTTCCTTGGGATGTTTGCCGATGCAGAGGGAAAACGGGGTGGTCAGTTCTATACACCTGAAAGCATTGTGAAGTTGTTGGTGGAAATGCTTGAACCCTATAACGGCAGAATTTATGATGGCTGCTGTGGTTCGGGTGGAATGTTTGTGCAAAGTGAAAAGTTCATACAGGCTCACGGAGGAAGATTAAATGACATTTCGGTGTATGGGCAAGAAAGTAATCCAACCACTTACAAGTTGGCAAAAATGAACCTTGCCATTCGGGGTATTGATGCCAAAATTGAATTGGGAGACACCTTCCACAGCGATAAACACAAAGACCTTCAGGTGGATTATGCCATCATGAATCCTCCCTTCAACATCTCTGACTATGGTGCAGAATCATTACAGGATTCCCATATGTGGAAATATGGTGTTCCTCCATCGGGCAACGCAAACTATGGTTGGTTGCAATTGGTGATGAATAAACTTAGCCCAAGTGGCATCGCAGGAATTGTACTTGCCAATGGTTCTATGACATCCAATTCAGGTGGTGAGAATGAGATTCGGAAGAACATGATATTGGATGGGGTGGTTGATTGTATGGTAGCACTTCCAACGCAGCTGTTCTTTAACACGCAGATACCTGCCTGTTTGTGGTTCTTGGCTCGGAACAGAACCAACGGAAAACTGAGAAATCGTAAAGATGAAATCCTGTTTATTGATGCCCGAAAATCAGGGGCATTGGTATCAAGAAAGAACAAAGCCTTTACCGATGAAGATATCTCCAAAATCTCTGAGGTATATCACAGTTGGAGAAGTAAAGATGGAAACTACGAAGACATTCAAGGCTTCTGCAAGTCTGCTACGCTAAAGGAAGTGGAGGAGAATAACTATGTTTTAACACCAGGGCGATATGTGGGTACAGAAGATGTGGAAGACGATGGTATTTCCTTTGAAGACAAGGTTGCAGTGATTTCTGAGAACCTCAAATCGCATTTTGAGCAATCCATCCAACTTCAGGAACGCATCAGAGAGAACCTTAAAAAAGTGGGGATTGAGTTATGAAATTAAACTAAAATAAGGAGATAAAATGGCAACAGAAATTATGAAACAAGGAAGTTCCATCTTTGAGCAAATCAAACAAATAGACGAAAACGGCAATGAGTTTTGGTATGCCCGTCAATTGGCCAAAATTTTGGAGTATGCCGATTTTAGCAGAAACTTTATTGGTGTTATAAACAAAGCGAAACAAGCTTGTGTCAACAGCGGTCAGGAAGTTTCTGAACACATCGTTGAAACCAACGAGGTGTTGGAGGCTGGTCAAGGGGCAAAACACACCTACCCAGGTTTTAAGCTATCCAGATAATTCTATTCAAAGTTGAAGCTTCCAAAAAAAAGCAAATGAAAAGTAAATTTCCAAAGAAAACGCCAATTATATCTGATTATCAGGTACTTGTGATTATTACACTAAAAGCAAATGAAAACGAAAATCGCTTTTCCCAAGAAGAATAAATGAAAAATATTCTCGAAAATAAATCCATTTTAACACTTGTTACGATGATTGAGCAATCCATCCAACTTCAGGAACACATCAGAGAGAACCTTAAAAATTGGGGATTGAGTTATGAGTGAGTGGAAGGAATATAAACTATCTGATTTCATAGAAATAAATCCAAAAGTAACTTTGAAATCAGGCTCAAAACACTCTTTCGTTGAAATGAAGGACTTGAGTGAAAGCCAAAAATTTGTCTTACCATCTCAGTTAAAAGATATTAGTGGTGGAGCAAGGTTTCAAAACTTTGATACACTCTTTGCTAGAATTACACCATGTCTTCAAAATGGTAAAATATGTCAAGTAAAAGGACTTACTAATTCAATTGGTTTTGGTTCTACTGAATTTTTAGTTTTTAGAGGAAAAGAAGGGATTTCAAATACTGATTTTGTTTATTATCTTTCAAGATATCAGGTTGTTAGAACGTTTGCGGAACAAAACATGATTGGGACATCAGGTCGCCAAAGAGTTTCTAAAGACGCATTTGAAAATATTGAATTATTTCTACCACCTCTCCCCACCCAAACCGCCATTGCCGAAATCCTTTCCTCTCTTGACGATAAAATTGAACTCAACAACAAAATCAATCAGGAATTAGAAGCCCTTGCCCAAACCCTGTTCAAGCAATGGTTTATAGATTTTGAGTTCCCTAATGAAAACGGAGAACCCTACAAATCATCAGGTGGCGAAATGGTGGAAAGTGAATTGGGTGAGATTCCGAAGGGGTGGGAGGTCGTAGAACTGAGTATTCTATTAACCGTAAAGTATGGTAAAGACCATAAGCATTTGTCTGATGGAATTTATCCATTGTATGGGTCAGGTGGGATAATGAGGTATGTTGAGAAACCTCTGTATCAACATGATTCTATTTTGATACCACGAAAAGGGACATTAAGCAATTTGTTCTATTTGGAAGAGCCATTTTGGTCTGTGGATACCATGTTCTACACAGAAATACATAATCCAATTTTTGGCAAATATTTATTCCATTGCATTAAGGCAATGGATATTGCGTCAATGAATGTAGGCTCTGCTGTCCCAAGTATGACAACTAAGGTGCTGAATGAGTTAAAAATTTTGAATCCGAGTGACCTTGTTATTCAGGAATTTGACACTGCTTTAAGTGCTTTTCATAACTCAATTAATCAAAACAAGAAAGAAACTGAGGATTTAACAAATCTCAGAGACACCCTACTCCCAAAACTCATTTCAGGAGAATTGGAGCTGGCAAAAACCACAACCTTGAATTGATGAAAAAACAGAAAAGGGCAGAAAAGCGAAACGCCCCCTTTTGGGAGGCGTTGATCCTGGAGAGCTACTCCAGGAGATGTTCTGGTGATGCAAAAGTAGAATTGTTTTTTTAAACTGCAAAAAAATGGACCAAAAAGAGCGGGTATCCGTGTACATAGATGGGTTTAACCTTTACTTTGGATTGGCTGAGTCTTTTCCCTCACTGAAGTGGTTGAATGTGGAATTGCTGGCGCAGAACCTGTTGAAACCTCATCAGGAACTTGTGGCAGTAAATTATTTTACATCTCTGGTCGGCAATAACCCTCCAAAGGAAAAGAGGCAAAGAGATTATCTGAGTGCTTTGAAGACCACAGGTATCCAGATCATTTACGGGCATTACAAGTCCAAAATGAAATCGTGCTTCAGCTGCAGACATACCTGGCACGATAATGAAGAAAAAATGACGGATGTGAATATTGCAGTTCAGATGTTAATGGATGCCTTGGATGATCGGTACGATACCGCCATGCTCATTTCTGGAGACAGTGACCTGGTGCCGCCTATAAGAGCCGTTCATTCCAGGTACCCCAAAAAAAGGGTTATGGTAGCTTTTCCGCCTAACAGACATAATGTGAGCATCAAGAATGAATCAAAAGGGAATTTTATCATCGGCAGACAAAAACTGAAACAATCGCAGTTTCCTGATTCTCTATTGCTTTCCAGTGGTTTCCAATTACAAAAACCAAACGAATGGCAGTAATATCGGAAGACCATATAGAGCAAATCGTCATTCAGGAGTTCATAGACTTGGGGTATTCCTATGTCAATGGTGCTGATATTTCACCTGATGGTATTGCACAGGAACGGGAGTATGACGAGGTGGTTTTAAAGCACCGATTGCGAGCTGCCATTGCCAAACAAAATCCAACTGTACCTGCCGATGCTCAGGAGGATGCCATCAGGAAATTGCTTCGCAGCGAAAGTCCCAATCTATTCCAAAACAACTACACCATCCACAAATACCTCACCGAAGGTGTTGATGTAGAATACAGAAAAGGCGATAGAATTGTCGGGGACAAGGTATGGTTGATAGATTACGAAAACCCGACAAACAATGAATTCCTGGTGGTGAATCAATTTACCATCATTGAGAACAACATCAACAAAAGACCCGATGTTATTCTGTTCGTCAATGGAATACCATTGGTGGTCATAGAACTAAAGAACGCAACAGATGAGAATGCAACCATCCACTCGGCATTCAATCAATTACAGACTTACAAGCAAACCATTCCATCACTTTTCCTCTACAATGCCCTGTTGATTGTATCAGATGGATGGGATGCCCTCTATGGTTCATTAACATCACCCAAGCAATTTTTTGTACCGTGGAAATCCATAGATGGAAAAGAGGTTGCCGATGAACATATCCCACAAATGGAGGTGATGGTTAAGGGTATGCTCAACAAAAATGTGCTTCCCGACCTTATCCGTCACTACATTTTATTCCATCAAAACAAAGAAGAAATCACCAAGATAGTTCCACGATACCATCAGTACTTTGCTGTAAACAAAGCGGTAGAAACCACTAGAAAAGCAACATCCGAAGGTGGTGACCAAAGGGCAGGTGTAATTTGGCACACCCAGGGCAGTGGCAAGAGTCTGACTATGGTGTTTTATGCAGGTAAATTGGTGCTTGCATTGAACAATCCAACCTTGGTGGTTCTAACCGATAGGAATGACTTGGATGACCAATTGTTTGACACCTTCTCATTGAGCAAAGACCTGCTCAGACAAACACCTGTTCAAGCCGACAATCGTGATGACCTAAAAAGGAAACTAAGTGTAACTTCAGGAGGAATTGTCTTTACAACCATCCAAAAGTTCCTTCCTGAGATTATTGAAAAAATTGATGTTGGAGAAGGAAAGACTAAGAACATCAAAGGTCAGTTTGAGCAACTCTCCGACAGAAGAAACATCGTAGTGATTGCTGACGAAGCACACCGAAGTCAGTATGATTTCATGGATGGCTTTGCCAAACACATGCGTGATGCTTTGCCAAATGCTTCATTCATTGGCTTTACAGGAACACCCATTGAGAATACCGATAAGAACACCCAAGCCGTATTTGGGGATTACATTGATGTATATGACATCCAACAAGCGGTAGAAGATGGAGCAACAGTTCGTATTTACTACGAGAACAGGTTGGCAAAAATCAACCTGAAGGAAGAAGAAATGGCTAGGGTTGATGCAGAGTTTGAGGAACTGACCGAAAGCGAAGAACAATCCGACAGACAAAAATTAAAATCCCGATGGGCAAGGTTGGAAGCAATTGTAGGCAACGAACATCGTCTTGAACTCATCGCCAAAGACATCGTTAATCACTTTGAATCCCGTAATGAAGTGTTGGATGGCAAGGCAATGATTGTGTGCATGAGCAGAAGGATTTGTGTGGATTTGTATGCCCAAATCGTAAAGATTAGACCCGATTGGCACAGCGATGATGACACCGATGGAACAATCAAAGTGGTGATGACAGGTTCATCATCCGACCCATTGAATTTTCAATCTCACATCCGAAGTAAATTAAAAAGGAAAGCACTTGGAGACCGACTCAAAGACCCTAAAGACAAGTTAAAGTTGGCCATCGTAAGGGATATGTGGCTAACAGGATTTGATGCACCATCCATGCATACTTTATACCTTGATAAGCCAATGCAAGGTCATAACCTGATGCAAGCAATTGCAAGGGTTAACAGGGTGTATAAAGACAAAGATGGTGGTTTGGTTGTGGATTACATTGGAATAGCCAATGATTTGAAACGGGCATTATCTTTATACACCGATAGTGGTGGAAAAGGAAAACCTGCCTTTGACCAGGAC
>JBIPOE010000002.1:0-152137 GCA_044379485.1 Catalimonadaceae bacterium | reverse complement strand
AGAGCCTTGATTGCATTTTCACTTTTTCCAGAAACCTGCCATACTTCTTCTCCTCTGGCATCATAACTACTAATTTTAATCCAACTATTTTTAAAATTATCACTTGTTCCTGAAACATCCTCAGTTTCCAAAATGATGAGTCTACCAAAGGGGTCAATTGTTGTTTCGACTGTATGGCCTCCATTTTCACCAGCCGGCGGAAATAGTTTTTTAACCCAAATGGCATTTCCCTTAGAATCAAGTTTCAATAAAAATCTGGAATATGAATTTCCCTGAACAGATACATTGTTTCCAAAATCAATTTCTCCTCCATCAATCAAAACTGCAGTTAGAAAAATATTTCCTGACGGGTCACCAATTATGCTTTCTGGTTCAAAGCCGGCATTAAATGTTTTAACCCATTCCAAATTCAAATCAATAGAAAATGAGGCTAAAAAAACACTGGGACTATTTCCGAAATTATTGTTTTCAAGGACTTTGTCTGCCAGCGTATCATTCCTTCTGGAAAAGAGCCCTACCAAAATAATTTTACCTTCCGCTGTTTCATAAATGGCATTTTGCATCAAATCAATTGTTAAGGGAAAGGTCCTTGAAAATAAAACCTCTCCTGTAGGAGCAATTCGGGAAACAAATCCAGTATGTCTGTATCCTTCATTTTTAACACGAAGGTTTTGTTCCCCAAAATGCAGTCCGTTCTGTTGATGACCATAAATAAGATAATCTCCGTTTTTCAACAATAAAGTCTGGCTAATCTGTGCCTGATTACCTATGGTTTGAAACCATTCTTCTTTCCCAATAGAAGTGTTAGAAGATTTTTCCTCAAATTCGAGCTCATCTTTATAGTAGTAAACCGCCCATTCCTCTTTTTGATTTACAGCTAAGGCATAAAAAATGTTTCCGACAACACTATAAAAATCGATCGTGCCCGTAAAAATATCCTTGCTTAGATTTCTGCACCGTTTCGTTCCCTGTATGGTGCCATCTGTTTTCCAATAACCAGCACCATTGAGACCATCATTTGCAAAAAAGACCATTTTTTCACCCATGATAATACCTGTAGATTTTTGGTCGAATCTTGTACGAATTGAACTGTAAGGCCCTTTCCAAATATCATCCAATAAAACAAGTTTTGTTTGGCCTTCATTGAGGGTGTAGATTTCTTCGCCATTATCTTCTTCGAATATATAAAAATCCTTTGAACCAATAGAACCAAGGAAAAATGCAGATCCCAGGTTAAAAAAGAACTTCCTAACAAAAGCAGGTTTATTCCAGGAGGATTTTAGCTCATATTCAAAGCTGGAATCGGTGTTGTTGGCAATAATTTTAAGATCCTCTCCCTTTTTATAGATTTGAATATTGGTGCTTCGCTGCAAGTTTTGATAATTTGAATCCAGACCGGGAGAAAATTCAAAGTAAAACTTAGATACAAGTGAATCTTTGTGTATTCTGAAAAGCTCCCCACCGTGAATTGCATCTTCTCCATTGAAATAAAAATAATCACCAAAAGGCAGAGCTGTAGTCTCAAAAAGTTTACTTTTATTCTTAGCTTCGGCAGCATTATTTTTCTGAACTGTATTGTATAAGCTATCTAAAACATAGGATTCCAATAGATAATTAGATCCATTATTTTTATCAACTACCGAAATCAACAATTTTCCAAAATTGATTTGTGTCTTCAAACTAAAGGGTATTCCATTTGTCTCAAGAGTGAATACTTCTTGGATCTTCTCAGGATTGATGGCAAACAATTTTTGAAATTTTCCCTCACTAACAGGCAATAGTAAATCGGAATTAAACGAAATTAAATTTGCCGTATTTCCTAACCAGGCTGAGTTAATAGGAATTTTTTTTGTCCCGATTTTGGTACCATCGCTCACATATAAGCTGGATTGGCCTATTCCAGTGCGTGGATCGATAAGTGAAGAAATAAAATACATTTGATTTCCAACTTCATAAGGGCCGCTGGAAAGTATTTCATTTTGAGGTAATAATTCTTCCCTTTCATCTTCTAAAAAACTCGTCAAAAACTCCTGAAATGGTGAAGCTGTCCTTATTCCACTTATCCAAAACCTACCATTTACAGTCCCATTTGGCCTAGGATAGGTTGTCCCATAATACCCTTTTTTACCAACTACTGCTGCTTTTTTAACCTGAGCAATGTTTACCAAAGGAATGAAGAGGATAATACATATTAAAAATCTAATTAATAACATGCTAAATTGGTGGATTAAAAATTTAAATACTTTTTGTGCGCCCCTCTTTAATTTTTTCAAGTGCCAAAACATCAAGCTTATCTTTATCTCTGCCAACTTTTGTCTTTTCCGATATTAAATGGTTAATATGCAAAAACGGTACTGGAATGTTCTTGATGGTTGCAATAGAAGCCAGGGAAAAACATGATTCGAACTTCTCCTGTGGAAAACCTTTAAGATACGTCATTATATCCAATTCTATTCCCGAGTCAAGTCTTATAGTTGACCAGCCTGGAATAAAATCCATGGTTTCAATTGCTTCAAAATCTCCAATGTTCAGTTCTGATAATGCGGTTCGAAGTTTTATTCGATTCCCCAAAGAGTTCTCAATCCAAACATCAACGTCTTCTGTGGTTCGGATATGGCCATGAAGATTTGTCGCAAATCCTCCTACCATTATGTACTTCAACCCCAAGTGGTGGAATTTTGCCCAAAGGTTTATGATTTCTTCATCCATGATATCCATAGTTATTCCCCTTTTTTATGAACAATCACAGCTTCATTCATCAACTTTTGGGCACGAATCAATTTCATCATTAAAAAAAATCTTTCCTCATGGGTCATGGCTAAGCGGCGTTGAAGTTTCTTTTCCTCTGAATCGTTGGTAATTAGATGGCCTTTCATAAATTTTCTAATCTTTCAATTAACGGCATCTCCCCTCAAAATCCTCAATCGTTTTCTAGCCTCTGCCACAAAAACTGAACCTGGAATTTCTTTAATTAAAGACAGAAAATAACCCATCGCTTTTTCTTTGTCTTTCAGATTGTCAGAGTAAATAACGCCGCTAAAAAACAGAGCATCATCGAGATACAGTTCTGAGGCCTTGGTTTTATATATCTGGTCGAGCTGCTCGAGGGCTTTGTCCAGCTGGCGGGTGGCTGCAAAATTTTTGTACAAACGGAATTTCAGTTTTTCCAAAACCACAGGATTGGAAATGGTAAAAGTGAGCTTTTCAATCTGGTCAATGGAGGCAGCGTAATTTCCCTGGAAGATCAACAGATCAATATCGGCAAATTTGGACAGGAAGAAGCCCGTGGTGTCCTCCGCCAACAGGTCCTGAAGAAGTAGGCCCAATTCTATGGCATCGTTGCTTATGTCGCGGCTGGTGCCTTGTTTCAAAACATCGAGCTGTTCCTGGCAAAGCTCAAATTCTCCCTTGAAGTAAAAAACCTTGGCGTTTTTGAGTTTTGCCTCATAACCAACCAAACTTTCAGCCTCGTCCTTTTCCACCTGGCCATACAACAAACTTGCTTCCCAGGGTTCATCTTTCAAAATGTACATATCCCCTAACATTATTTTGGCCTTGTTCTGAAGATTGAACGGCCAACGTCGGGTTTTAAAACTTTCTTCTAAAATCACAATGGCTGAATCTGGTTTGTTCAGATATTTTCCACACAGCCCAGCAACTTTCATGGTGAGGTCATACACATTCAGATACTGGTTATTAGCCAGATTGTTATACTCCAAAATAAGTTCTTTTACTTCTTCTTTTTTAACCGGATAGGTATTTTTAACCACGTCCTCCCTAAGTTGAATTAACTTTTGTTGGGCAAGAAAACGGTATTGGCTTGCTGGAAAACTTTGAATTACAAACTCAAAACATTTGATGGCAACCCTGTTCAAATCACTATTGATGGCGAATTCACCCAATTGAAACACACGGGTTCCTCCTGTATTTTCCAGCATATCCAGCGCTTTATATTGAATCATTGCGCCTTCAAAATCCTTTTTCTGCATATAAATCCAAGCAAGAAATGATGGATAGACTGCCTCATTTGGTTTAGACTGAATTTGTTTCAAAAGCTCTATCTGTAGTTTTTTGGATAATTCATCCTGAGCTATTGGTTCCTGTAAAAAGGTTTCCAGCTCAACTTCTTCCATTACTTTTTCATCCAAAAGCTTCACAATGGTTATGGACAAATCGTCATATTTTTTTCCAATTAACTGAATCTGAAACATTTCCCTCCACAATGCGGATAATCCAAATGTTTTAATACCAGCGTCCAACAATTGAGCAGCATAAACTGGCGAAGCATTTTCCAGAAAAAACTTGTAGCCGATTTTAGTTCTTTCGCTCGTTTTCAAAAACCAGGGAATTAGCTTTCCATTTGTAAATTTTTCAAGCTCCTTTTCTTCCTTTTTGGTGTTTTTTAAATAGGTGAATTGAAAAGTCTGATAGACCATTTCATTGGGATATTTTTTCAGATACTTTTTGATGACGCTTTCTGCCTTCCCAGGTTTTACCTTATCCAGAGACTGAATGTACTTACTAAAAATCTGGGCATCCCAATTTTCATCACCTGCTAAATCCCCATAATTTTCCAGAGCCTTCTGATAATTCTCCCTTTTAAAATATTCATCTGCCAGGTCCTTTTTTTCAGTCTTAGTTTGGCCAAATGAAATTGCAACAAAACACAAAATCTGAAAACAGGTCAGAAAACCACTTTTGATTTTTAAGTTTTTACTTTTCACTTGAAATTCAGTTTTCCACATCTTTCACACTTCTATAATTGAATTACAAATATTTAATTATTTATTGTACTTATTGCTAAGGGTGTTGATATGTGGATAAGTTTTGTGGATAATTAAAGTAAGACTTCAAGTGGCTATTCTTTTTAATCTTCATTATCATAGTTTTAACTGTAAACTTTTAACTGTAAACTTTTAACTCTAAAATTGTGCATCAATTTATTTGGGATTGTGAATAAGTCTTGCTTTGTGGATAGCTTTTTTATTTTAAATATCTTTTTGTGGATAGCTTTTACTTTATCCACATTCTGTCTTACACTTGTCAACAAATTTATACAGATTTTCATAAAAGTTAAGTTATTAAAAATCAATGGAATATAGGATAGAGAAAGATACGATGGGTGAGGTAAAAGTACCAGCTCAGGCGTATTGGGGAGCACAAACGCAGCGGTCAAGGGAAAATTTTCAGATTGGAGGGCACACCATGCCGAAGGAAATTGTATATGCTTTTGCCTATTTAAAGAAAGCTGCAGCTCAGGCAAATTGCGATTTAGGAGTCTTACCAAGAGAGAAATCGGATTTGATTGGTATTGTCTGTGATGAAATTTTAGCTGGTAAACTGGATGATCAATTTCCTTTGGTTGTCTGGCAAACAGGTTCTGGTACACAGTCTAATATGAATTTAAATGAAGTTATTGCCAATCGCGGTCATGTGTTGCAAGGTGGTAATTTAATGGATGAAAAGAAAGTGTTACATCCAAATGATGATGTTAATAAGTCACAATCTTCCAACGATACTTTTCCGACAGCTATGAGTATTGCTGCTGTTAAAGTTTTGAATCAGAAGGTTTTACCAATGGTCTCCGAATTAAGGGATGAGATTTCTTCTAAAGCTGAGTTATTTAAATCTGTAGTCAAAATTGGAAGAACGCATTTAATGGATGCTACTCCTTTGACTTTGGGACAAGAATTTTCTGGTTATGCAGCCCAATTGAACCATGGCTTAAAGCATGTTGAACAATCTATATCGCATTTGTCTGAATTGGCTTTGGGAGGCACTGCCGTTGGAACTGGTTTGAATGCGCCAAAAGGTTATGATGTTTTGGTTGCTAAAAAGATTTCTGAACTTACTGGTTTTCAGTTTGTAACGGCACCAAATAAATTTGAATCTCTCGCTGCCCACGATGCTATGGTTTTTGGTTCTGGTTCATTAAAAACTCTTGCTGTTTCGTTGATGAAGATTGCCAATGACATTCGATTGTTATCGTCCGGACCACGTTCTGGTTTTGGTGAAATATTGATTCCGGAAAATGAACCTGGTTCATCTATTATGCCAGGAAAAGTTAATCCTACCCAATCTGAGGCACTGACAATGGTTTGTGCGCAAGTGATTGGAAACGATGCTGCCATTTCTGTTGGTGGAATGAACGGGCATTTTGAGTTGAATGTTTTTAAGCCAGTTATTATCTTCAATTTTCTAATGGCTGCCAATCTGATTGCCGATGCATCTGATTCTTTTAGAAAACATTGCGTAGTTGGAATTGAACCAAACCACTTATATATCAAAAAGCATCTGGACAATTCATTAATGTTGGTAACTTCTTTGAATACACATATTGGATATTACAAAGCTGCTGAAATTGCGAAAAAAGCGCACAAGGAAAACCTGACATTAAAGGAATCGGCAATGGCACTGGGTTATGTGACTTCAGAGGAATTTGATGCCTGGGTAAAGCCTGAGGAGATGGTTTAAAACCCAGGTTTCAACTCAATATTCTCTAAATCCCAACCTACTTTCAGTTCTACGGGTTCAGGATGTACATAAAGAGGCTCGGCTTTTCGTCGGGCTTCTTTGTTTCCACCTGTAAAAAAACCATCTTTATCCATATCTGCAAATACCTGAAAGGAATACTTTCCTGGTCTTAGTAAATAGTTAAATTTTTTGCCAGTTGATCTTGCTTCTATTTCCTTTTTGCTATTGATTAGTTCTACTACAATATTATGATTTCCAGAGTTTTCTACTGTTCCAGAAACAATCCCTTTTGCTTCCATATCGCTTTTACTTACCTCTATAGAGTCTTTTTTGAAACCGCTCAGGTTATAAAAAGTTACCGTATCAAAGCGCATTTTTAGTTTTCCCGGTTTCAAATCTATAAAGGAAATATTAATTCCATTTTTGCTGGTTGTGAATGGAATTTGTTTCCAAACGGTGTCCTGTGTCACAAATAAGGAATCTGGGTATCTGTAAATTGCCCAATTCCATTTCATTTTCAAGCTCATAAGCTTGCCCTCTTTTTCCAGACTAATAGTTTTCTTTAAGGGAATCAAATCCAGACTGCGACCTGTGTCAATACGTACCAAATCGATTGTATCCTGATAACAGTTCTGTAAAGAATCGGTGAAACTATGTAAATAACTTTCTGTAACAGGGAACAACCAAAACTGTGTATGCTCATCATTTTCTGCAATGATGTTGTTTTTGAATTGTCCATTGGGGAAAATCCATTGGCTGGCTTCGACTACTACTGTGTCTCCTTTTCGTTGTTTAAAGAGTTTTGTGGGTTTATATTTTTGAGGCAAAGGCGTTATGCTCATTATAATATTTGAATCCACCCTTACGGAATCAAAAAACAAAGACCCTTCATCTTCTTCATATTTGTAGTTCTCATTTTTATCGTTGAAAACTTCTAAATTGTATTTTCCTGGACTTAATCCTTTGATTTCCAATGGTCTTAAACTATCTGTGGTTGAAGAAAATACTACCTTTTGTTCTTTATTTAAAAGTGCCGTAAATTTTTGTTGGTTTACTTTTCCGCTTTTGTCGAGAATGGTAAAACTGGTTTTTAGTGAATCTATTGCTGCTCCTGTTGAAAAGACGATGGTTGTATCTTTCATATTGTTTCCTTCCCTATCATCCTTTATTTTTTTCAGAAGCTTCATCACGTAGGTTGTATTGGGTTGCCAGCCAGAATCCGGACTTATCTTTAACCTCTTAGTGCCAGTTGTAACCGTTAATGGGGTCAAAGGAGATAGGAACTGAATTTTGGTATTGTCCTCTGAAACATCCTCGTTAAACTCCAGCACCATATTTTTCCCCTTGAAGTTTGTAGAGCCATTTAATGGGAATATCATAACCAATTTTGGTGCTGTTGTATCTCTAGGCCCACCTTCAGGAGCCTGAACACTGGCACAGCCATACAGAACCAGGCCAATAAGGGATAACAGGATTATTTTAAACATTACTTACTTCTGGTGTTGAACAAAACAAAAAGCAAAATACTGATTCCTAATACGATTGCTGCTCCCGTTAACCATTGACTTTTGCTTGTTGGCATAGTATTGTTGTTTTTTGTCAGGCGCAATGAATCTGTTTCTGTCCACAAATGGCTGCTGTCTCTTCTGATTAATTTTTCATCCATATTGTCAAAAGCGTTGAACCTTCTGCAGGATTGTTTCGCCCATGGAAATAAGATTTTATTCCTTTTATGATGCCTTCTACCGGACTTTTCTCCTGATATTTTGATGATATCATTCCGATATAAATTGGATCAAGTGGTAGTTGTGTAGTATAAATTCTTTGCAGACCCAGACTTTTCATAAAGTGTTCCAAACTATTTTCATCCCAATGGTATAAATGTCTTGGAACATCCCAGGCAGCCCATTCTTTGCCAAATATTTTGACATCAGTGGATTTCTGATTGGGTACTGCTATTACAATAATGCCCTTGCTTTGGAGTTTGGCTGTTAAGTCCTCCATAGTTTTTCTTAGCATATGGATGTGCTCTAATACATGCCAAAGGGTAATTACCTGAAAGCTTTTGTCGGTAGGCAAAGCATCAATATCTGAATATAAATCTTTTCCAGTTCTGTTTTTAAAATTGCTTCTGGCCACATCAGAAGGTTCAATTCCAAAGGCTTCTTTGCCTTTCTTTTGAAGATATTCGGTAAAAAATCCTTCACCTGTTCCATAATCCAAAACCAGCTTCCATTCTGGTTTGAATTGCCTTACCAAATTGAATTTTTGCTCCAGCATATAGTCTCTTGCCAATTGATAAGCTTTTAAAAACAAACTTGTTTTTTTTCCGGAATCATGGCTGGCGTAATTTTCTGAATCATAAAATTCACCTATGGCATCAGATGTGGGTCTGTTTTGTGTAAACCGCAGTCCACAATTTTGGCATTCGTCAATTGGAAAAACCTTTTTACTAAAATAGTAATCGGGAATATCCAATATGTGTTTTATTTTATCTGAGCCGCAAGAAGGGCATTGGTTTAAGGTTTCAATTTTCATCAGTGTTTACAGCATAAAGTAAAAGGATAGACAAATCTGATTGCGAAATGCCAGATATCTTTTTGGCTTCTCCAAGTGTTCTTGGTTTTAGTTTGGTCAGCTTTTCCCGGGCTTCGTTTGATAATGTTTTAATGGCTTTAAAATCTATATTCCTACGAAGTTCTTTGCTTTCGCTGTCGTTAATTTTGATGGCAATCTGGTTTTCTTTTTCAATATAAGGCTTATACTTGATAAGAATTTCTGCTTCTTCTAATTCTTCTGAATCTGCACCATGGGGATTCACTTTATCAAAAAACTGTGTGAAATCAGCAACAGCCAGTTGTGGTCTTTTTAATAGATTTTCGATGCTCATCTTTTCTGTTAAAAGTGGTGTTCCTTTTGATTCCAGCAAAGGATTCAAATCTTCTAAAGGCAGTTTTAAGGTTTTCCAAAGCTCCAGGGTTTCAGCTATTTTCTGTTCTTTGCCCCTAAGTACATCCAGTCTTTCCTGACTGGCCAAACCAACTTTATGCCCCTTTTCTGTTAATCTAAAATCAGCGTTGTTTTGTCTAAGCAAAGTTCTAAACTCAGCTCGTGAGGTGAACATACGGTAAGGCTCTTCCGTTCCTTTGGTAATCAGGTCATCAATCAGTACGCCAATATAGGCTTCTGAACGGCTGAGCACAAAAGGGTTTTCCCCCTTTACTTTCAAATGAGCATTCATTCCAGCCATTAAACCCTGGCATGCGGCTTCTTCATATCCTGTGGTTCCATTTATCTGGCCGGCAAAATATAAGTTCTCTACTAAATACGTTTCAAGGGTTGGTTTCAGCTGTGTTGGTGGGAAATAGTCATACTCTATTGCATAGCCGGGACGGAAGATTTTAGCATTCTCCAAACCTGGTATGTGTCGCAAAGCTTCTGTTTGCACCTCATACGGTAGTGAAGTTGAAAACCCATTCACGTATATTTCAACCGTATTCCAGCCTTCTGGTTCTATAAAAATCTGGTGTCTGTCTTTGTCAGCAAACCGGGTTATTTTATCTTCAATTGAAGGACAGTATCTTGGGCCCAGGCCTTGAATTCTCCCTGTGTACATTGGAGATTGACTAAATCCTTTTTCTAATATTGAATGGACTTTATCATTGGTATAGGTTATCCAGCAACTTCTTTGGTTTTGAATCGGGCTGGTTTCTTTTGAAAACGAAAACCTGGATGGATTCTCATCTCCGGCTTGTTCTTCCATTTTGGAATAATCCATACTTCTACCGTCTATTCTGGGCGGGGTTCCAGTTTTCATTCGGCCAGTTTCAAAACCAAGTTGAACCAATTGTGCGGTTATTCCCGTTGCTGAAGATTCCGATATTCGGCCACCAGACAATTGTTTTTCTCCAATGTGAATTAAACCATTTAAAAAAGTGCCATTGGTCAGAACCACAGCATCTGCTGAAAGTTCATACCCCAATTGGGTTTTTACACCTGTTACTCGATCGTCTTTTACAATCAGTTCTGTTACGGTATCTTGCAGGAAATCTACATTTGGAATCCGCTCCAATGCCAGACGCCATTCTTCGGCAAATCGCCAACGGTCGTTTTGTGCTCTCGGACTCCACATTGCTGGGCCTTTGGAGCGATTCAACATTCGGAATTGTATCGTAGTTTTATCAGTTATAATTCCAGACAACCCACCGAGTGCATCTATTTCTCTTACGATTTGCCCTTTGGCTACTCCACCCATTGCTGGGTTGCAACTCATTTGGCCTATGGTTGTCATGTTCATAGTCACCAATAAAACCCTTGAGCCCATGTTGGCTGCAGCTGCGGCTGCTTCGCATCCGGCATGTCCCGCTCCTGCAACTATGATGTCGTATTTTGAAAACATGTTTGAGTTTTTAAGTGTTCCACGTGGAACGTTTGAGTAATTTCTTTTATTGTTATTGTTTCACGTTTCATAATTTTATTTAGGCAAGCTCTCTTAAATCCACTGGGATCACTCTACTCACCCCTTGCTCAGGCATGGTTACTCCATAAATCACATCTGTACTTGCCATGGTCCTTTTATTGTGTGTAACTATGATAAACTGGCTCTCAGTTGAAAACTTTCGGATAATTTTATTGAACTTGTCAATGTTGGTATCATCCAAAGGTGCATCTGCTTCATCAAATATACAGAAGGGTGCTGGTTTAATGAGATAAATTGCAAATAATAAGGAAATGGCAGTTAGCGTTTTTTCGCCTCCAGAAAGTTGGTTAATAGTCAAAGGTCGTTTTCCTTTTGGTCTGGCCATTATGTCTATCGGACTTTCTAACGGAGCTGAAGGGTCTTGCAAAACCAGGTCACATGTATCTTCTTCAGTAAATAAAGATCGGAATACCAGTTTAAAATTTTCTTGAACCTTTTGAAATGTTGCAGAAAAATGTTCTTTTGCTACCTTTTCTATTTCAGTAATGGTATTCGAAAGAGAAGTCTTTGCATCTATTAAATCTTTTTTCTGAGCCTCTATAAAATCGTGTCTTTCTTTTATTTCCTGGTAGGCCTCTCTTGCCATTAGGTTGATAGGGCCCATTTTTTCTAGTTGGTTTTTAATGGCCTGCATTTTTTGCCTGAAACCGTCTTCCTCTTTGGCATTGGGTGCTGGTAAACCTTCTTCCCAGGAAATTAGTATTTCAAACTCAACATTAATTCTTTCCTGTATTGCAATGAGCTGACTTTGCCCATTATTCATTTCTTCCTGACATTCGCTAATTAGAACTGCAACTTGCTCCCGCTTCCTGTTCAATTCACGAATGTCTTTTTCCCTTTGGTCTATTCCTCCTCTGGCTTCAAAGTATAGTTTTTCAGACTCGTTTAAGCCCTCTTCTATTGCTCTCTTTTCTTCGTACAAGCCTGGAAGTTCGTTGTTGGTAGAATCATCTATTTCCGTTAAGCCCAAAAGCTCTTTCTTAACTGTTTCTGCCTCTGTACTTGCTTGCAATTCCCGTTCTGATAGTTGCTCTAATTCTTTGTTTCTAAAATCTTCTTCTTGTTGTCTTGACTTCATGCTGTTCACCAGTTGAATATTTTGAATATTCAACTGGTTGAATTTTCCTGAGACCATTGTGGTTTCTTCAGAGCGCATTTTAAAACTAGTTTGGTTTTCCTCTATTCTTTTGGTCAACTGTTCCACGTGGAACTTTGTTTCTTCCATTTGTGGAAATTGCTGGGCCGAAGATTCTGCGAGTTGATTTATCTTTTGCAAGATGTCTTCTTTCCTGGCGGCCGAACTTCTCAGCAATTCCAATGACTGTTCTTTTCTGGCGGATAAGGCCGCCTCTTCCTGTCGAAGTTGGTTTACCTCCTTTTGCAGATGGTCTATCAAACTTTTACCAGTGCTTTCCCTTAGTTGAATAATAGCCTCCTGGTTTGTTTCCAAGGACAGTTTTTCATTGTGAACCGAGGTGTTTAAGTCGGCTATTTCCGTTTCTAACTTCTTGATTTGTATGGCTTTACCTATTTTGTTGCCCTCCAACACTGAGGTTGAACCACCAGAAAGACTAAACCTTCTTTTGGTCATCGCACCAGAAATAGAAACTACCGTATGTTCTGCCCAATCCCAGGCCATTTCTCCAAAAAGCATTGGTGTTTCAGTGGAAGCCGCTGCTGTAAACGGGATAGTTTTATCGGTGATATACACATCATCCAGTAGGTAAGTCACCAGTTTTTCGTACATGGGGTCATATTCTACTAGACCAGCTGCTGAAACGGCATCAATTAGGATCTCTTGCTTTTTATTTGTGAAGCCTTTGAGCTTGTCCAGAACTAAAAAACTGCTTTTTCCTTTCTGGCCCTCTGACAAAAGCTTCATAGCCAGATAGGCTTCCGTTTCTGTTTGTACCACATAGTGATTTAAAAAGGGCTCCAGAACAGATTCTAATGCCATTTTATATTTCTCTTCTATGTTGATGATGTCCGCAACCAAGGGTGCTTTTTTACTCCAGGATTTATTTTTACGTAAAAACTTCACTGCCTCTGGAAATCCTTCCAGATTTTCTACCATAGCTTTAATCAAATTTAATTCATTTGACTTTGCATCTAGTTTTCGGTATTGATCTGCCAACTTTTGTTTTATCTCTTCCCCTTCCTGAATTTTATTGGCTATATTCTCTGTCAGCTCTATTTCTTTTTTCTCCATTTCTATAATCTGGGCCGACTTTTCGGTTGCCATTTCAGAAATGGAACTTAATTTTTTTTCAAAATTTTCCAGAAATACACTTTGGTCCTCTGTGGCTACAACGGCCTTTTTAAGTTCGTTTTCCAAATCTGCCTTTTGCGTTTCAGCATATTCCAGCGATTTTTCCAATTGATACAATTCCTGTTGTTTTTTACGCAGCTGTTCCTGCTCAATGTCAAGCTGTGCCCTTAACCTTTCTGTTTCTTCCCGGGCAATGGCCAGATTTTCCTGGGCGATTTCCAAATCAGTCTTCAGTTCCTCCAATTGTTTTTCTTCCAGACTTTTCGCCCTGCTGGTTTGTTGGATGGACTTTTCAATCAGTTTTTTCTGCTCAGCTATTTGTCCTATTTCCAGATTGAGTTTTCCTGTCCGTTCGGTATAAAACTTGTGCCTGTCTTCCCGAATTTTCTTTTGACTTTCTATTTCCCTGATTTTGGTCGCATATTCATTCAGGGTTTTTTGCCTGCCAGAAAGTGTTTTTTCCTCTTGGAGCAATTTAGCTTTTATCTCTTCTAATTCTGCTTCCTGGCTGGCTATTTTGGCTGAACATTCTGTTCTAAGCGTTTGGCATTCAGTAGTTTTATTTTTTAGAGCCGTCAAAACGTCTGCCCTGGAGGCCATGCTGTATCGGGCATGTTCAATGGCCGCCAGTTTGTAACCTTCTTTTATCTGGTAGTATTCTTCTGCTTGTTTGGCCTGTTTTTCCAGGGCCTTCATGTTTTTACGGATTTCAAAAAGAACGTCCTCCAAACGTGTCAGGTCTGCCTCGGTGTCCTCCAATTTACGGAAAGTTTCCTTTTTGCGTATTTTGAATTTTGAGATTCCAGCGGCTTCCTCTAAAAGTGCTCTCCTGCTGTTTTCGCGATCGGAAAGGATGTCGTCAACCATTTTCAGCTCAATGATGGCATAACTGTCGGGCCCAATTCCAGTATCTAAGAAAAGGCTGGTTATGTCCTTGAGTCTGCAGGTAACCCCATTGAGTAAATATTCGCTTTCACCATCTCTGTAGTATCGCCGGCTAATGGTAACCGTGGTATATTCAGTGGGCAGTATGCCTTTATTGTTTAAAAAACTGAGGCTTACCTCGGCCATTTGAAGGGCCTTGCGGTTTTTGGTGCCGTTGAAGATGAGGTTTTCCATCTTGTCGGACCGCAGGTTCCTGGTTTTTTGCTCACCAAGCACCCAGCGAATTGCATCTACCACATTCGATTTTCCGCAACCGTTTGGGCCCACAATACCAGTTACACCTTTGTCAAAGTGAATGGTAATCTTGTCGCCAAAGCTTTTAAAGCCTCTGATTTCCAGCTTGCTAAGTTGCATAGTTCTTTGTATTTCCGCTTTATTTTTCCTGAAACATGCTTGCGCTTTGCGGCCTGAAAAGCGATCTTATAGAACAATTAAAACAAAGCACTTACTTAAAAAAAGAGAGCAAAAGTAACATTTTGAAACGAGTTTACCACAACAAAAATGATCTGCTACCGGCAAGAATTCCTGATTTTAAAGTATTTAATGGTGAGTTAAAGCAGGTCTTTCAGTAATGAGGGTAGTAGCAAAGGTTCAGGTTGCTCCGGCGGATTGCAAAAAAAATTGGTTTAAAAGTTTTGTTTATAGGCAATGTATTGTTTAAAATTTATTGTAAACGTATTTTATCGATAAAAATATTATGTTATTTCTCTGATATAGAAGGTTTTTAGCCTGTTTTGATGCAGTATTATTACTAAAAATAGGATTTAAAGTTTCATCAGGGCTCATTGGTAGTTTAATGTATTTAGTGTTATTATTTTCTGTTTTTATCATGGTTAAAGAAGAAATAACTATTTCTCTTGTTTTTAAAAAACCGAATCTTCAGGAAAGATGGTTTTGTTCAGAGTATCCTATTGATTCGTGGGAACTAAAGCGGAGGTTTTTGCTTCAGAAGGACGGCAGAGTCTTCGAAATTCATCAATTAAACGATCTCGCAGCAATATTTTACAGATCCTCAACCACTCTTCTTACACCATTCCTTATTTCCGTGATTTAAAGAAACTGGCAAACAAGGCCATTCTCCTTGATGCCACATCAATTTCGTATCCATTACTCATCACCACACTGCCGCTCCGCCCTTTCACAAAGGTCTTCACATGTTTTGTGTTGATAATAAACGATAAGTGAACCCGGAAAAAGATGGCAGGATCCAGCAGATGTTCATAAAAAAGTAAGGTTCTCGAGCTGATAATCACCCGCCCATCCTGCAGATAAAACTCTGTATAATTCCGGTCGGCCTTGCAATACAAAATCTCATTTTGGCGGATCACGTGGATGGCATTGTCCGAATTAATCAGAATATCACCATAGGTATTCTGGTTGCCAGGTTCATTTCTGGCTTGCAGAAAGTTAATCTGACTGACGGTGTTCAAATGGAAAGAGTCCAGCTGTTGCACACATTTCTCCATAGCCAGCTTCAGCTCCTGGGCATTCACAGGCTTCAGAAGATAGTCAATGGCACTGTATTTTATGGCACGAATTGCATAGTGATCGTAGGCAGTAATCAGAACAAGGGTTTTGATATAAGGACCGGATTTTTCCAAAACATCAAAAACGGTTCCGTCCTGAAGCTGAATATCCGAAATCAGAATGTCGGGTTTGCATTGCTGGATTTCTATTACAGAGTCGGTTACACTGCTTGTGGCAGAAACAAGGGAATATTGGTTCCCAAGTGCCTGGATGGTATCTTTGAGTAAAGACAAGCTTTGGGGTTCGTCTTCGATCAGGCTTATGTTAATCGTTTTCATTGTAGAGAATAGGCAGCAGAATTTCAACCATGACCCCCGAAGCGCCATCAGCCCGGTTTCGAACCTCAAACCGGATTTTCATGCTTTGGGAATCGTTATATAAATTGATACGGTCCTGAAGAATACTTATGGCATGCACCCCTTTTTGAGGATAAATTATGTCCGAATTAAGACCTGTTCCATTGTCCATAACGGTGCACTTCAGAAAATCGTCATTCATTTCTTCAAACTTCACCTCCAGCAAACCATCATGCGGAAGAGCTCCGATCTTCCCGTGGCGAATAGAATTTTCAACAAAGGGCTGAAGCATCATCGAGGGAATGTAAATCAGTTCTGCCGGAAGGTTTCCGGATGAAATCCGGAAAGAGAAACTGTGGTTAAACCGCAGTTGTTCCAGTGTAAGGTAGGTGTTCAGGTACTGTATTTCGTCGGACAGCAGAATATTCCGGTGTTTGCTTTTATCGAGCGTGGTCCTCATCAGTGTGGCAAAATCATCCAGGTATTGCTGCGAGCGGAACACATCATTTTTCCGGATGAACTCTTTGATGGAATTGAGCGAGTTGAAAATAAAATGCGGGTCCAGCTGAGAACGGAGCGCCAAAAGTTCGAGACGGGTGATTCGTTGCTGAATGCGATTCCGGGCTTTCTCTATTTCCCCTTTCCGCCGAAGGAGATACATCAGAATCCAGACCAACAGCAGAATGGAAGCAACATACAGGAATACCTGCACCCAGATATTTTCGAAAAACAGTGGCTCTTTCCTAAACCGGATTTCAAGCGTAGCACTTTTCTGGGCCGGATTCAAAGAATTGAATGCCGTGACCTGAAGTACATAGTCACCCGCTTTTAAGTCAGAAAGAACAATCGAATTTTCTGTGGTTTTTCCAGAATAGCGTTCCCTCCCGTTGCGCACCATCCGGTATGAGAAAAAGACGGGCTCCGGGAAACTAAAGTCGATAGTGTGGCATTCAAGCTTGAGGTCGGTCTGCGATTTGCTTAGCGTAAAAAACTTCGAAGGGTCAGCAATCACCGCATCGCCTGATGACACTTGCGAAATACGGACCTTTTCGGGGAATTGGTTCCGGAGATCATCGAGTCTGAAAGCGGACACTCCATTGTTTCCGGAAATATAAACAGTATCATTTTGGATAAAAACATGATTGATCAGAGAGTGGGTGAATCCATTTTTGTAATTGAGCACTACTTTTTTGTATTTTCCTGGTCTGGCAAACTGGAAAACAGCATAATACGCCCTGTCTGTGATGGCATGAAGTGTCCCCGCATCATCCACCAGAATTTGGCGGATCCGTTCATGGTTTCCGAGAACATTCGGATACGTGCAAACCAGTTTCCCGCCCATGAGTTTATACAGGTTTCCATCCGGACCCAGGGCAAACACCTGTTCTTTGTGTTTGTAAAAACGGGAAATAGAAACGGGTTTGTTTTCGGGAAAGATTATAGGGGTAATTTTCTTTGGGCTTTGGAGATTCCGGATAAAGCATCCTTTTGTGGAATAATAAGCCACCATCGTGTCATTAATCAGCTCAAAGCAAAGGACCTTGTTTTTCTCAATCGTATCCAAATGGATGAGCGTTTCTCCTTCCCTTTTCCACCGGATGAGCCCCTGAAAACCTGCACTAAGGAAAACATTGTTTTTCAGGTGTTTGAAGTCTTTTATCCCCCCACCTAAATAATAGTTTTTGCCGGTTGTACTGTTGAACACACCAAATTCATGAACAATAAGAAGTTCCTGTCCATGCTCCATTACCTTAATTACGCGATTGAACATGTCGGGCCGGCCAATGTGAACCAGTTGCTCTGTTCCATTTTTCTTTACCAGAAAGGAGTTGTTGGTGTATCCAAACAAACTGAGATTCCCGTTCCGGAAGAACGTGTGAATGGTGCGTTCTGATTTTCCTGAGCGGGACTCATGCGCATTACGGATGTGCTTGTTGCTGATATAATATACCCCGTTTGTAATGGTGGTAAACCAGATTTGGTGGAAGCGGTCTTCAAAAATATTACCAACGATGTGCTGGTCAAGCACGTGTCCGGAATCAGACCGCAGTTTCAGATTCTGCCAATATACCCCATCGTTTTTTCCGTACCAAAGAATGGAATCGCTGTCGATAAGCAGCCCCGAAATCTCGGTTTTTCCAGAGGCTACTTTATTAATTTTGAGGGAATTGAAATTAAGCGAATACACCTGATAATTGTTGTCATAAAGCAGGCATCCCGGCCCATTGAAGGTATTGAACTTCGCCTTCACTCCTACTCCGCTGCATACTTTACCTATTTCCTGGAAATGATTTTTCACCAATTTATCCATGAAAACCCCTTTTGCGGAATGCTCTATCAGGCGGCACAAGGTGTCCTGGTTGTAAAAATAAAGAATCAGGCTTCCTTCGGAGCGGCTTTGCTTGAATGACCGCTTGACATTAAATTCAAAATCAGTTTCATAGGCAGTGAGATCGGAATAGATAAAAAGTGTTTTGCGGGCAGAATTGACCGTTATGTTCAAAATACTCCGTGACGAATAAAGCGCTTCGAGTCGCTTGCTTTTTATGAAGTCTATTTTTCCGTCTTTCAGCACGGAGGCCTTTCCAGGATACACCTGCGCATAAATTTCCCCTGTGACCGGATTGCGGAAGAAATCCAGGGCTTCTGAGTCGGCCAGGCCATCTCTCTGCGAAAAGGATTTGTAATTTTTTCCATCAAACCGCTGAATGCCGTTCGAACTGGCAAACCACATATAACCGTCCTTATCCTGTGTAATTCCCCAGACCGAATTGTTTATCAATCCTTTGGTAATGCTGATGTTTTGGATTCCAAACGATTGTGCCAGGGCAGTGGAACCGAAAATCAGCGCCCAGCAGCAAATCAGGATTAATCCATAAAGTTTCATTACAAGTTGATTTTTCGGAGCGGTAGTTTTCTGCATGCAACATTACACAAAGCCCGACAACCGATTTATACACGCCGGGAGAAAATGAGTACACGCCTGCACATTTAACCATTGCGGAGAACCGGCTGCTGATACATTTGACCGAACAAAAGCACGCCCGTTTTCAAGAACCAATTCAAAACGTATCTATGAGCATTGAAATTTCAATCGAATTATGGAATGGTCCTGTTCAAAGGAAGAAAACCTTCATTCAAATGGATTTTCTACACGTTGGTATTGAAGAAGATTTTGGGAAACAAAACCTGCATCCTGGCCTGATCATTAAAACAAATCGTTTATCCATTTCATTTCAGCGAATAGAAAAACAATAGTATCAACCTAAAAAAACAAGCCCGCCCAGAGGACGAGCTTGCTGGCAATGGGAGATTGCTGGCAGGCCGTTCCCAAAAGAACCAGCCAACAAGAAACCTACCCCAACGCTGAGGGGCTACAAAGGTAGGAATTTTTCAACGATTGGTTTTTTGCCCTGAAATGGGTATCCGTTTTACAAATTTTGGATAGCGACAAATGCCTTGTAGCTGCCCCCGAGGTGAAGTAGTGGGGTGGGATCAATCGTTTAATTTTTAATTATTCCTTTTATGAAAAAAATTTTAAAATGGGCTTTTACCTTTTTTGGTATTGCCCTGGTTTCGCAAGTGTCTGCTCAAATAGTAACGTCATCAATACCATTGCAAAGATTGAATGCCGGAGTGCTTCAAACGGCTTCCACCAACATACCCATTGGATCAACGGTTGCATTTCCTTGGACGGCAATAATAAATAACGTAAATATTGTGACAAATCCGGTAACATTCACCGTCTCCAACCTTCCAGCCTATTCCAGCGACTTTGTGTGGACTGCTAAAGGTGACATAGCAAGTCAAAATTCTCCATTAAATTTAGATGTTCGGGCCAACACTTTGTCGTTTGCGGTTGGAAATGTTAACAGGGCAAATAGAAATATAGGAGCTTCGTTACAGTCTGTAAACGATAGAGGTCAAAGCAAGGGTATGATTACCTTTAGTTATACGTACCCTCCACAGAATTTAGCAACAGGTGATACCTGTGTAAAGGTGGCTAGAATCCGGGCCAGCTTTACAATCGATCTGGTAAAGCAATTTGTTTATACCACTGTTCCTGCGGCTACTGGAAATACCTCTGTTTCCTTAATTACTGGGCCTGCCTGTTTGCAGCCTCTTACAAACTATACATATTCTGTTGAGGCGACCATGCAGGACAATCCATTTGTTGGGATTGGAATTGATCAGTACAACTGGGACTTCTCAGAAATTACTGGAGCTACATTCCAATACAGCTCAACTGACTATAGTTCAATAACCATTCGAACGGGTACAACTGTTCCTGCTAGTGCCAATCTTTATTGTTACCATGGTCAGTCAAATACCCCAACAGCCAGGGGACAGGCGCCAAATAATAGGACAAACTGTGCTTTTTCTTCTGTGCGACTTCAATCAGGAATTGCAAATCCGGTCGTTAGAATGACTTCAAACAATCTTACATTTATACCATCTCCCGTTACATTATCTACAACCGGTTCCAATTGCCTGGCTTTCGTAACTCAGCCAAACACTACCACTAATGTAACGTTTTCAGTTACACAAGTTTCGGGTCTGCAGTATGATTGGGATTTTGGCCAATCTGGTAATTCTGCTAACTTTTGGAATACAAATCCAGCTACCTCAGGACCCTCTCTTCCCTACAAAATCGTAAACGCCACCTCAATTACCATTTCAAACATTAACAACAATCCTGGAACTATTATTTTAACTGTAAGAGGAGGATGCGGAGGCAATCAGACCTTTACCTATAATATCAATCGAATTCCGCCTACCCAAGTCTCAGGCCTTATTAGTTTGAACAATTGCACCAATCAAGGGGTATTCACAACTGCTGGTTTCGCAACTGGGTCAGGCGTGGCTAATTTAAATAGCTTTTCATGGACCCCCGTTACTGTAGCTCCCGCTCCAAATTGGGTCTTTACAGGTGGCGGTACAATATTAAGACCAGGAGCAATTCCACCAGCTACGCCACAAACCACCCCGGGGGCATATATTCTCAATTTAAGTTTTGGAGGAGGATGTACAGCCGTTCCTTACAAAATTAATATTAGACCAGCCGCCGTTACACTAACTTCCCCCTCAGGCCTTTGCACTTCCGTGCCATCCGCAACAAATTTAACTTTTGCTCCTGCTGTTACTTCTGGCTATACCTATTCGGTGACTGGTTTAAATAATTCTGTAAGTCCTGCCTCAGGGGGAAACACCACTACTTTGAACCGGTTAAGCGGAGCAGCAAACGGTAACTTAACTGCTACCTATACTGTACCCGCGTCCAGTCCTGCATGTTCGGCACCTGCCGCAGTTTTTAGTATTGGTGCGGTTGTGCAACCTACTTCTGTTACCACACCTACTGCCTGCATAGGTAGCGGATTACCTGGAATCACGGCAGAAGTCAACATAGGGAATGCACAAAATTATGGAACCTATACCATAACCCGTACAGGAGGAGCGAATTCTATTTTAAGGGATCCGACCAACAACGCAACCATAAATTCTGTTTCTGGCTTGGTGCCAACTGGAAACATATTAAATGTGCCAATTAGCAGAACAGAGGTAACTGCAACTCTTGGGAATTACACCATTTCCCACAATGTTCCGGGCTGCACCAGTTCAACAACAGCTATTACATTAATGCGAAATGATGGTTTTAATCCGAACGCCCCTACTACCCCGGTTAACCAACAAGTTATTAATTTAAATCCACTTAACCTAAGCTCAAATGGTATTTTAGCGATTCAACCGCCAGCCATTGCTACACCAACCTCGTTTCAAACCGTATGGAATACACCTATTTCCACTAATGCAGGTTGGTATTTTACCCGTAATTGTGTTTTGGGAACACCTACTTCAGCAACTGAAAATATACTTTTAACTGCAGGAGGAATAAACCCTCAAAATACAACCTGGTCGCTGAATACTGCAACTGGTGCAACAATTAATTATGGTGTGCAAGGAACTGTTCAATTCACTGGGGGCACTTGTCAATATAGGCAATGTAGACCATTAGCTGGTTGGGCTCAAAGCCCCGGAGTCGGAAATAATCAATCTGAAAAGGCGTTGAGTGCTAGAAAATCTTTACCTACTCAGATAGGCTCCATTTACCCTAATCCAAATAAAGGCGAGTTCAAAGTAGTATTTAATCAGAAAAGGGAAACAGGAGAAGCCAAATTGATTTTACTTGATGCATCTGGAAGAGAAGTTAGGAAGATCGAAGTTAATTCTAAGGAAGTCTCCTTTCGGGAGAACCTTCCCACCGGAAACTACAACCTTCTTATTCAAGTAGGTGACAAAGTCTATTCGGAGAAAATAATTATTACCGATTAAATCTCTGTTATATTGAAGGCAGATCGGGAGAAATCTCGATCTGCTTATTTATTACCTACTCTTTTGAATCACCAACGAATATGCCTAAGCTGCTACTCTTTATTCTCTTATTCGGTTCTTTTACTCTATATGCTCAAACTCCCCGCTATTCCAATGCGATAAAAATAGGAGGCAACCAGTTCGAAATGCTGGATCAAATTGAAATAGATAAAGATGGCAGTAGGTATTTAAAAATAACCACAAGAAGCCCGGTTTTGATTTTCGGAAGTTCCAATATTCCAGCCTCCGGTCCCCTTTCCAGTATTGTAGTAAAATTGGATAAAAACAATCAGATTATTTGGCAGGTAAGATCAGCAATTCCAGCTGGCGGAGATTACTCCATTTTTCCAATTAACTTCTATATGGATGCCCAAGACAACACCTACCTGACTATTTATCACACCCAATCTGTAACCATTTTGGGCCATACGATTCTGTTTGATCCGACACTTGGAACTTTTCACTATTCGACAATAAAAATATCAAAAAACAATCAAGTTGTCTGGACTAAGAAAAGCCCAAAATACTATATGTTTTCCAATTTTACCAGACTAAATGAAAGATATACAATTTTTTTGCGCCAGTCTGGTTTTCCGAAAGATACTATCAATGAATTTATCCTTTCGGACACAACGGCTTATATCCTTAAAGTAGATACTTCAGGAAAATTAGTTAATGCCCGATCTTTGGGAAAATTTCAAGGAACATACAATCCAATCACCTGCACTCAAGACCGAATTTATTTTATTGGAAGCTATGCAAATAATAGTGTGGAAATCGATTCTACATTTATTCAGGTACCCCCTGCCTTACAAGACCAAACACATGGTTTTGTTGCTTCAATAGATACTAATTTTCAATTAAAATGGGTAAGGCGTAGTACATGTCCGCCTTTTGAAATTGGTGGTACAAGGCCTAATGTTGTAATACCCGCTTCGGATGGCGGCGTTTGGGTGGCTGGCCCCGCTTATTCAACAGGTTCAGTCTTGTTCGATAGTATTAGTGTTATTAATGAACCACCATCCACTTTTTTCGATTCAAACGAAAATTTTTATTTGGTTCATTATTCCAGGGAAGGAAAAGCTACCATGGCCCGAATTTTTGGTTCTAACCGTCCAGACTATTTAAATGGGCTTTCAGAGGATTCACTTGGAAACCTAATTGTGGCCGGGTTTTCATCCGGGAGTTTTACGATAGACGACTTGGGTAGCCCAATAGCCGATGAAGGCCCATTTATCCTAAAATTAGACAAAAAAAACCTGAGAGCCAAATGGTTAAAATCCTTGCCCGGTGGATGGCGCAATATTGTTGATGTAAAAACTGATAATATGGGAAACATTTTTTCTCAAGGTAATTGGTCTTTTTATCCCAACCCGAGCGATACCCCTCCTTTGGCTTTGGATAATTTTACTTTACCGTTAACCCCATCTGGTCAAGGCTTTCCTCAACAATCAGACCTGTTCCTCGCCCGCCTCGGCAACTGCAACCTATCCAGCCCAAGCCTTTCCGCAATGAGCACCCAAACCATTTGCCAGGGAGATAGCCTCACCCTCAGCTGCTCTTCTTTCCAAAAATACCAATGGAGCACCAGCGATACCAGCCAAACCATCACCATCAAAAAACCAGGCCGCTACCATTGCTACATTTACGATAGCCTCGGTTGCTATGCCAAAAGCAATGTGGTGGAGGTTAAAGTAAACCAACCCACAGCCAGCGCCATCAGCCAAAGTATTTGTCCCGGCTCTTCCTTTCTGGGCTATAGCCAGACGGGTACATACAAAGATACATTAACGGGCAGTAACGGCTGCGACAGCATCAGAACACTCACCCTTAGCATCAAACCCATCCAAACTAAAATCCAAACTGTAAATCTTTGCCAGGGCCAAAGCCTGCAGGTTGGCACCAGAATCTACAGCACAGCAGGCATTTACAAAGATACTTTAACAGCTGCCAACGGTTGCGATTCTATCATTACCAGTACGCTCAACTACAGCATTCCCAACGATACCATCATTGCAAATGGCTTAAGCTACAGCGCCGCCGATAACCAGGACAGCTACCAGTGGCTGGACTGCAACCAGAATTTTCAAGCCATTGCCGGGGCAACCCAGCAAAGCTTTACGCCAACCAGCAACGGCAGCTATGCAGTAAAAACCACAAAAGGAAACTGTGCCGATACTTCCAATTGTCTGTTGTTTACCTCCGGAAAAGACCTGCTTAACAGCCAAATCCGAATTTATCCCCAACCGGTAAAAGACAAACTCTTCATCGACATGCCCGAAACCGGCCAAACCACAGAGCTGGTTTTGCTGGATGCGTTGGGTAGAATTGTATTTAAGGAAAAAGGCAGAAACATACCATCGATTTCAGTTTCAAAACTTCCGGCGGGTTTGTATCAGTTGAAAATATTTCAGGGAAATCAGGTTGAGGTTTTTGGGGTTATGGTGGAGAGGTAATTATGAGTTATGAATGTTGAGTTATGAATGGAATGTAGGAAGTATGGTTTTGTTTAGAGATTTGTGTTAATTCGTGGGGTATGAAGCCAGGTGGGGAGGTATGCGGATCGGTGCCGTCGGGAAGAAGAGAACGGATTTCCAGATGCGGTCCGGCTACATGCGCAGCCATATCGGCAATGATGTTGATGGTGGCCAGTACACGGGGCTTTTCGGCGGAGGTAAAATCAGCCCAAAAGCAACAAACCAGAATCAGAAAGGCGTAAATCCGGTGCATGGATAAAACAATTTGGCAAAGCTAATGTAAAAAATTTGGTACACCGAAATTGGGGCAATAAAAATTGGCCTTGTCTGCCAGGAGATCCGAAGCACAATGGCAGAATGATGGAAGAGAATGAAGATTCGGGGCTATTGCCGCAGAAGCCATCCAGCATAATTTGCTTCCATTCAAGAAAACCTCCACCAGATCGCCGGGATTTTTAGACGAAAATTTTTTCGTTAAATTTGTAATCTCATAAGGTTTGTAGTACCGACAACCAAAAAGTTCCCATTCCATTAAATCTAGTGAAAACAAGAGTTTTTTCAGGCATATTGATCCAATTCATTCTGGCCATTGTGATGATAATCCCATCCTTTCGGGCCCTTGGGCAGGGAAGCAGCCATTCCTGCGGCTCACCCACCGTACACAATCCTTCCATAACCTACGGGCAGGTGGCTGATATCGATGGCAATACTTACAAAACAGTCCGGATAGACAGTATGGTTTGGTTTGCCGAAAATCTGAAAGTCACCCGTTTTCAGAATGGTGATGCCATCCCGAATGTAAGCGACTCAACCACATGGGCCGGTCTTTCCGGTCCGGGGATGTGCTCCTATAAAAACGATACCTCTTTTGATTGTCCGAAAGGAAAATTATACAACTTTTTTGTAGCCAGCGATACACGGAATCCATGTCCAAACGGATGGCGGGTTCCCACCATGGCAGACCTTTACAAGCTCATATTTTTTCTCGACCCGAATGCAAATCCCCAGCAACCAGGCAATCAACCCAACCAGGCAGGAGGACTTTTGAAAAGCACAGGTTTTACCTATTGGAGGCCTCCAAATACCAATGCCACAAACCTTTCCGGATTCTCCGCCATTCCAAATGGTGGCCGGAATAACGCCGGCAGGTTTTCAATCAGCAGCGATGCAGCTGCCAGTTATTGGCTATCCACCCAGGTAGGTCCCGGAATGGGATTTTTTCTTGAACTCGCCTTCCCACAGAATTATGCTGTTCGAAATGCCTATTTTTCCAGATATGGTTGCTGTATTCGCTGTGTAAGCAATTACTCCCCCTGCCAGGGTTCCATTGATATTTCCGGAAACAAATGCCTTCAAAATTCCATCAACTTCAGCATCAACGGTCCTCAGCTTCTTTCCGTGAACTGGAATTTCGGTGATCCCGGAAGTGGTTCTGCCAATACCAGTATTGTGCCTGCACCGGTACACCAGTTTTCAGATACCGGCCTCTTTGTGGTTCGGGCCGTGGCTGTTTTTCCCTGCGGCACCGATACACTTTTTTATTCCGTTCGCATCAGCGACTGCTCTTGTACCGGAAATATGTCGGCCCAGGTACGGGATTCATGCCGGGGTGATGCAGCTTTTAACATTCAGTCCAACAGAACCATACAGCAGATACAATGGAACTTTGGCGATCACGGGAGCGGCGCAGGCAATACCAGTACGGCCATCAATCCTGAGCACCGGTTTTCGGATACCGGAATTTTTCAAGTTTCAGCGATTGTGCAGTTTTCCTGTGGCAGCGATACCCTCTACCTTTCCGTCCGGATTCCGGAATGCCCCTGCATAGGGACCATTAGAGCCGAAAGATTGGATTCCTGCATCGGTGATGTTGCATTTTCCATTCAATCCGACAATGCCATTCAGCTGCTGACATGGAATTTTGGCGACCCCGGCAGCGGCCCTCTGAATTCCTCCTTCGACTTTTCGCCAGTACACCGTTACACAGTTTCCGGACAATTTCAGGTGCGGGCAATTGCCCAGTTGGAATGTGGCCGCGACACGCTCGAAAAATCGGTGGATATTAAAATCTGCGAAAAAGAACCTTGCAGCCTTGATATTCCCAATGCCTTCACGCCAAACAAAGACGGAATAAACGAAGATTTTATTCCCAAAGCCAGCTGCAAACCAGAAGAATATGAATTGAATGTTTTCAACCGTTGGGGTCAGTTGATATTCCGTACACAGGAGGTAGGTGAAGCCTGGAATATCGACTCTTCCCGGCAGGCGATGGGCAATGTGTATTTTTATTCCATCCGGTACCGTTTTGGCAAGGAGGCCCTTCAAACTGCAAGAGGCAGCATCTCCCTTATTGGCCGGTAAGGTGGCATAGATTTTTCAAGTTTTTAGTTTTTAGCATTCAGTTTTAAGTGGATAGGGAAAGGTCAAAGTCGAAACTCATAATTTTTTTATAACGCTCTGATTTTCAATATTTAAACCACCTACAACTTTGAACTTTCGACTTTCAACTCTGCCCCCCAACCTGAAACTCTGAAACCTGAAACTCATTCACTAAACCCGAAAACAATAAAACCAAATTCGGGCCTATCGGGAAGGGGGCCATTGGAAACATCTTCCCTACTCCCCTACTCAATAATCCAGATTAAGCCTTATGCGCCAGCCAACAATACCCGGATCCCTTTCTGGGCTATAGCCAAGCTGGTACGTATAAAGATACATTAACGGGTAGTAACGGCTGCGACAGCATCAGAACGCTCACCCTCAGCATCAAACCCATCCAGACAAAAAACCAAACCGTAAATCTTTGCCAGGGCCAAAGTCTCCAGGTTGGCACCAGAACCTACAATGCTCCGGGTATTTACAAAGATACTTTAACGGCTGCCAATGGTTGTGATTCCATCATCACCAGTACGCTCAACTATAGCATTCCCAACGATACCATAATCGTCAATGGCCTGAGCTTTAACGCTGCCAACAACCAGGACAGCTACCAGTGGCTGGATTGCAACCAGAATTTTCAGGCCATTCCGGGGGCTAATCAGCAAAGTTTTTCCCCTCCAAACAATGGTCGCTATGCTGTGAGAACCACAAAAGGCAATTGTGCAGATACCTCCAATTGTGTATTGTTTACTACAGGCAAAGACATTTTATCCAGCCAAATCCGGATTTACCCCCAACCGGTTAAAGACAAACTCTTCATCGACATGCCCGAAACCGGCCAAACCACAGAGCTGGTTTTGATGGATGCTTTGGGTAAAATTGTATTTAAGGAAAAGGGTAGATACATCTCATCGATATCAGTTTCAAAACTTCCGGCGGGTTTGTATCAGTTGAAGGTTTACACAGGAAAGGAAATGCAGGTTTTTGGGGTTATGATGGATAAGTAATGTTGAATGGAATGCATTTAAGCAACCTTTGGGGTTTGGGGCCCTGAATTTTGAATGAAATGATTGGAAATATCGGGTTTGGGAAACTTGATAAATTGGAACAAGTTCCTTTATAGAAGGAAACCATCTTAAAAGTTCTGGTTTTGAAAAGGAAAAACGTCACCTTCCAAAGAAAATTTGGAAAGTCCCTCAAAAAAAAAGTAGGTAAGTAAGAGGGCCAAGCCAACTAAGCCCCTTTCATTCAGGCAGATACGGATTTTTGTCCATTTTCAAACTTATGAAATCTGTTCAGAAGTGCATCCATCATTTCTTTATCAGTATATCCATACTGGTTTAAAACATGTATCATAATTCCAACCAGACTTATCATGGCCTGATATTCAAATTGTTCTTTTTGAGATAGGTGACCCAGTTTGGATAATTTATCCAGTTTTTGAATCTGAGACAATAAATCGAAAGATTGGTCAGCTATTTTTCGAAGGCGGGTTTCGGCTTCAATGCCATTTTCAGCTTTTGGGCTAAAATTTTGATTGACTACAAAATTGTATGTGCCAAAATCAAATGAAGTCTTTTCTGTGTGCAGGTGGTACATAACGTTTACTTTAAGGGATTTAGAATATGAGATCGTGTTTAACGAGTGGCATATTCAACGGTTCCAAACCAATCGTTTTATGGCGTCAAATTTATTAAAAAATTTATTTGTTTCTTACATGGTACAGGAAGCTTGTAAAAGAAAAGTCTATCTACCTTTGTCCCATGCAAGAAAAGCTTATCATTCTCGATTTTGGTTCTCAATATACACAACTTATCGCTCGGAGAATCAGAGAATTGGAGGTATATTGTGAAATCCTTCCCTACCATTTCAAAGATGAAATAGGGCCCGAGGTTAAAGGTGTAATATTTTCAGGAAGTCCGAAATCCGTAAGAGAAGAATTGCCAATAGGCCCCAATGAAAAATGGTTTTCGGCCGGTATTCCTATTCTTGGCATCTGCTACGGCGCCCAATGGATGGCTCAAAACTTTGGTGGAACTGTTTCCCCAAGTTCGGTTCGGGAATATGGGAGAGCAAAAATTCAGTTGGCTTTAAAGAGCACCTTAATGGAGGGTATTCCTGAAAACAGTGAGGTTTGGATGTCGCATAGTGATACCATTGCTAAAATTCCTCCTGGTTTTGAGCTTTTGGCAAAAACCGAATCCATACCTGTTGCTGCATTTGGGAACTCTCAAAAATCATTTTTTGGCGTCCAGTTTCATCCGGAAGTAGTTCACTCTCAGGATGGTTTACAGTTGTTGAGAAATTTTCTTTTTGGAATTTGCAAAATCAAACCAAGTTGGACTCCAGGAAATTTTGTTGAAGAAACGGTTAAGAATATTCAAAACCAGGTGAAAGACCAAAACGTTATTTTGGGCTTATCAGGTGGAGTGGATTCTTCGGTTGCTGCACTCTTACTTCACAAAGCTATTGGCAAACAACTGTATTGCATTTTTGTTGACAATGGTTTACTAAGGAAAAACGAATACAGGGATGTATTGCATTCTTATAAGGATATGGGTTTGCAGGTAAAAGGTGTAGATTCCAAAGACCGGTTTTATGCGGGTTTGGATGGTCTTTCAGATCCGGAACAAAAAAGAAAAGCGATTGGAAGGATTTTTATTGAAGTATTTGAAGAAGAGGCACATGCAATAGAAAATGCCGGGTTTTTAGGGCAAGGAACTATTTATCCGGATGTAATAGAATCTGTGTCAGTAAACGGCCCCTCGGTCACCATCAAATCACATCACAATGTTGGTGGATTGCCAGATTTTATGAAGTTACAAGTTGTAGAACCACTTCGAAGTTTGTTTAAGGATGAGGTTAGAAGAGTTGGAGCTACTTTGGGTCTGGATCCCAATATCTTAAATCGCCATCCATTTCCTGGTCCCGGATTGGCGATTCGAATCCTTGGTGATATTACACCTCAAAAAGTCAGTATTTTACAGGAGGCAGATGCCATATTTATCAATGCATTAAAAAAGCATGGTTGGTATGAAAAGGTGTGGCAAGCAGGCGTAATTTTACTCCCTGTTCAAAGTGTTGGAGTTATGGGCGATGAGCGTACTTATGAGCAGGTAGTTTGCCTGAGAGCAGTAAGCAGCACAGATGGTATGACCGCAGATTGGGTTGATCTGCCACATGCTTTTCTGGCAGAAGTTTCCAACCAGATCATAAATCATGTAAAAGGAATAAACCGTGTTGTTTATGACATAAGTTCTAAGCCGCCTGCCACCATTGAGTGGGAATAATAGCAGTCTAAGAGGGCTGATAGTTAGTATCAGCCTTGTTTCTCACTTAATTCAAGCCAACGCATAGTTTTTTCATCCAGGCTTTCATTAGTTTTCCCGAGTTCCAGGCCAAGTAAATGAAGTTTGTTATGGTCGGTTTCTTCGCCTGATGCTAGTTTGCCTTCAATTTCCTTTTTATTGAGCTCAAGGTTTGCCATGTTCTTTTCTAAATCTTCCAGTTCTTTTTGTTCTTTATAGGATAATTTGCCACCCTGGTTTTTCTTAGGTTCTTCAACAATTGGTTTGGCTATTTCTTTTTTGTTTTTGGCTTGCTTCTCCTCCTGAAGTTTTTCCGCCTTTTCCTCCTGTGCCCATTTCCACTGGGTATAATTACCTGGAAAATCACTAACCACACCGTCCCCTTCAAATACAAACAGATGGTTGGCCAGTTTATCCAACAAAAAACGATCGTGGCTCACTATCAAAAGTGTACCAGGAAACTCCTGTAAAAACTCTTCCATCACATGTAATGTGTTGATGTCGAAATCGTTACTTGGTTCATCCAGAATTAAAAAGTTGGGATTTTTTAACAAGGTCATCATCAATTGAACTCTGCGTTTTTCCCCTCCACTGAGGTTGCCAATTTTTTGTTGTTGGGCCGGAGGAGGAAAGTGAAACTGAGTTAAAAACTGACTTGCTGAAATCTTTGAACCATTGGCCATTTCTATTACATCGGCCACCTCACTCACCATTTCTATAATCTTCTTTTCTGGCTTTAGCTCGTCAAACTCCTGGCTATAATATCCGATTTTGGTATTTTCACCTCTATCGATGTCGCCGGTAGTTTGAATGTTTTCTCCAGTAAGCAAACGTATAAAGCTAGATTTGCCAACACCATTTGGCCCGATAATTCCAACCCTTTCACCTGGCGAAAAAAGATGTGTAAAATCTTTTAAAAGATGTTTTCCTCCCAAATGAAAATTTACTTTTTTGAGGTTAATCACTTTTCCGCCTTGACGAACTTGTTTTACAGAAAGCTGCAAATTGGTTTCAGCAACTTTTGAAAAGGCCTCTTCTTTGGTATGTTCAAAAGCTTCTACTCTATACTTGGCTTTTGTGCCTCTTGCTTTGGGTTGTTTTCTGATCCAATCCAGTTCCCTTCGATACCTGTTTTGGGCTTTGTCAATTTCGGAATTTCTAATTTCCTGATTTTCAGTTCTTTTTTCAAGATAATAAGAGTATCCACCTTTATACCGAGTTAGGTCGCCCTGTTGCAATTCCACGATTTGATTGCAAACCCGATCCATAAAATACCTATCGTGGGTAACCATTAAAATGGTATGAAATCGCCTTGATATCAAACCTTCCAACCACTCAATAGCCTCCATGTCCAAATGGTTGGTTGGCTCATCCAGAATCAAAATTTCTGGTTCCATTAGCAAAACCCTGGCCATTGCCACTCTTTTTTTCTGTCCACCAGAAAGAGTCCCGGCAATCTGATCCTCCATCCCTTGAAGATGCAACTTGCCTAATATTTCATTGATTTTGGCTTCAAAATCCCAGGCATTGAGTTGGGTTAACTCCTCTGTCAGTTTTTGTAATTTGATTTCATCTTTTTCATTTAAGTGCTTCTTTTCCAATAAAAAATCGTACTCAAGAATTTTCCCAACAGTTGGGTGGCTGGCATGGAAAAGATTTTCAAAAACAGATAAATGATCCTCCAGTTGGCTTTGCTGGTCCTGGAAACCAACACGAATATCCCGCCTTGTAGAAACCACGCCTGAATCAACAGTTTCTTTTCCAGCCAGTATTTTCAGTAAGGTAGATTTGCCGGTTCCGTTGGGTCCAACCAAAGCAACTTTGTCACCGTGATTGAGGCCAAAGGTAACATTGTTGAGTAAAAGTTTGTGGTTTAGCGACTTGCTTAGGTTCTCAGCTGAGATATAATTCATGTGGCAAAGATACGACCTCAGATTGGTATTGAAGGATTGGTATTTGTTTTGTCTGTGGTACAAAAACAAAAAAGCCTGAAACTTTTTGATTTCAGGCTTTTTAAAATATCTATTTACTTATCGTTTTCCCATATCACTCAAGTGCTTGAGATGAGAGGCAAAAGCTGTCCCAAAAGAATCGAACTGCACATATTGCACATTAAATTCATGGCAGGTTTCCTGAATAATCTGATGCAAAGCTGGATAATGCACATGGCTTACTTTTGGAAATAAATGGTGAACCATTTGATAATTTAAACCGCCAAGGAGCCATGTTAAAATTTTATCGTTTGTTGCAAAATTTACGGTCGTATTTATTTGATAAATACTCCACTCCGATTCGATTTGAACGTGACTTGCATCTTCTGCAGGAGCTGAAAATATTGTACCCTCCACAATGTGCGCTAATTGGAAAACTATTGCCAAAATAAAACCACAAATAAGGGATAACAATATGTAACCACCAATGGCTAAAAGTGGCCCGATTATAATGCTTGGGATAACCAGAAAGACAGTAATGTGCACAACTTTTGTGATCCAAAATATAGCGTGATCAGCAAATGACAATTCGGCCATTGGCGTGTTTTCCGCTACCATTCTTGTGAAATACTTTTTGAAATCTCTGTAATAAATCCAGAAAATGTAAGTCATACTGTATAATACCAAAGCGTACTTAGATTGAAACTTGTGATACCACTTATATTCCTGGTGATCATTTAGTCGAATAAAAGGTTTAATATCTATGTCATCGTCAAATCCTTCAATGTTTGTGTATGTATGGTGATTCTGAACATGTTTCTGATGCCAGAAAAGAGCACTGCCTCCTAGAAAATTCAGCGTATGTGCCATGACGGCATTAATGGATTTTTTATTTGAGAAGCTCTTATGCGATCCATCGTGCATTATATTGAATCCGACAAGGGCAAAAACTATTCCTTGCAAGAAATAAATGGTAAGAACAACTGGCACAGAAAGACTTGTAAAGATTAACGGCAAGAAATACAAAGCAATCAATGATAGCATTAGTATTATTCCTTTGAAATACAAGTTGAAATTGCCGTACTGAGAAATTTCATTTTGGGAAAAGTAGTTGTTTACTCTTTTTCTCAGCTGAGCCATAAAGTTTTGCTGAGGTGACTGAAATTTAATATCCATTTATGAGGAACGATGTATTATTTTTTGAAGACTAATTTAAAACTTAACGGCTTTATTAAAAATCTGAAGGCAATTTAAACTTATTATCCTTAACCCCAATATTTAGGCTAAGGTTTTAAAATACTATGAAAAAATAAAAACTATTGGTTTTTTATGACCGTGTAATTTTCTGAAAGGGCACCCAAACTTGTAAAAAAGTTTCGAATTCCAGGGATGCTACTTCCTTCAAAATCGAATAACATTTTTTGGTTTGAATGGCTCTCCAGGAAATGTAAAAAGAACTTAGTCAAGGCTTCCTTTTTAAAGCCTTGCTCTGAAGAAAAAGAAAGTAAATAATGAAACCTTCCAGCCCATTTTAACAGCAAAACGGAATTTAAAGTTTCCCCATTTTCAAGTATTGAAAATCGCAACAAATCATTCTTAAAAAATTCAGAACCGGAGATCTTTTCGGCAATCTTTATTTCCTTTTCTGAAGGTCTCCATCGATTGGCATTTGCCTTTGCCATACTGGTTTTTAAGCCCTGGATAAAGTCGGAGTGGTTTTGTTGGTTAATCAATAAGCCTTTGGATTTATTAAGCGCAGATCTTCTGTTTGGTTTCCAAAGGGAAAATAAACTTTGAAAATCGGAGTCCAGATTCAAAATCTGATTGGTTTTTGCGTCCAATCTTAATTTTGCTTCGGATACAAATTCAGTTAAAGTTGCTGTTGGCCATTGGCAGTTTATCGTCTTTTCTTTCAAAAAGTCTAACCAAATCTGCCAATGCTCAGGTTCAGGTTCGCCTGTTAAAGAAAAGGCCTGAAACTTCTGGCAAAAAGCAATTTGAAACACCCTCCATTTTAAAATCAAATTTTGTCCTGCAAAAGGGAAAAATGTGGTTTTTCCTTCGCTGTCTGTCGTTTTTGCATAAAAACTTTTATTCGGTGCCACCAATTGTAAAAAGATTGGATGGTTATAAACAGGCAAAGTCTGGAAAATCTCCAAAGGGATTTCCATTAAAATTTTGGCAAGGGGTATGATTTCTATTTTCTTGGAAATCAATGTGAATCTGGTTTATACTGCTTCATAGCCAGCTTGTTAATACTCAATTCTCTATTGGAAGAAAGTGCCTCGCAGGTAAAAAGGTCGCTTTGAAAAACCTGTTCCTTTTCCATGTATTCTAAAATTTGGCTCAATAGTTCTGTCGCTTCTTCTTTCACTTTGTATAAAACCCAATGGTCAACCCTTCGACTTTGGATCAGGTTTGCATTTTTTAAAACACCAACAAGGCGGGCAGCCTTAGTTTGGGTAAAATCCATTATCAATTCCAGATCTGTGATTGAAAGTTCACCTTTATGAAAAAGGATGTGTAAAATCCGGATTCTGGATTCATCACTAAGTGCCTTAAATAACTGTACGCCAAAGGGTAAAGTGAAATTTTTTAATTTTAAACTTGTAATTTTTTCGGCTTCAAAAGAAGGAATTCCCATTGATTTTCAATTGATAAAACATTAAAAAGTAAAAAAAATTAAAACAAAAGGGTACTGATTCACATCTTGCCAAAGAAAACAATTAATTATTCAATTGACAGCATTTTCCAGCATAGCCAATTTGGCAGGCACAAAACAAGCAGAAATTTATGAGTCTCAAAGACCCATACTTCAGTTGTTTTATGACAGCCGCTTGATTGCCAACGGAACAGGGGGCTTGTTTTTCGCTTTTTCTGGCACAAAAGGAGATGGGCATAGATTTATTCCCCAGGTTTGGGAAAAGGGCGTAAACCAATGGGTGATTTCAGATCCTGTTTGGGCAGATTGGCTTCATAAAAAAGGGGGACAAAATTGGATTTTGGTGGAAGATGTATTGGAAACATTTCAAACCATAACTTCCAACCATCGCTCTTCATTTTTATTGCCAGTAATTGGTATTACTGGAAGCAATGGCAAAACCATTGTGAAGGAATGGTTGTCTCAAATTATTGGTTCAGATTATTTTATATGCAAAAGTCCTAAAAGTTTTAACTCTCAGATTGGAGTTGGCCTTTCAGTTTGGAACCTTGGTCCAGGTCATAATCTTGGAATTTTTGAAGCTGGAATTTCCCATTCCGGAGAGATGGAAAAGTTGGAAAAGATGATCCAGCCAAATTTGGGTATTCTTACAAGTTTAGGCCCGGCACATGAGGAAGGCTTTGCTTCAAAAAAAGAAAAACTCAAGGAAAAGCTTTCACTTTTTTCCAAATCTGATTTCCTTTTGATGCGAAAGTCTTTATACATTCAATATCAGGGTCTAATTTCAGAGCTTGGTGAAAAGCCTTTGATCAAAACCTGGGAATGGGAAAAAGGTACCAACCATGGAATCAACAATTTGAATTTTAGAGATCAAATTTTCGGATTTCAACTTCCTTTTTTGGATGAAGCTTCCCTGGAAAATCTTGGAAATGCAATTTCGATGGCCCTATACCTGGATATTAAGCCTGAAACTATTCAAGAGCGGCTTGGAATGCTTAGCTGGCCAGAAATGCGGCTAAGTTTAAAAGAAGGGATAAATGGAAATGTGCTGATTGACGATAGCTACACCAATGATTTGGCTGGCCTGGAAGCCGCTCTTCAGTTTGCGACCTTACAAAGAAAGTCTGAACAAGCCTTGGTTTTGGTTGTGAGCGATTTGCAGGAATCATTGTTTTCGAAAGAAAAGTTGCAATTAGTATTGGCCTCGTTAGCCGATAGTTTTCGGATAAATTCGGTTTTAACAATTGGGGCTCAATTTGAAAATGCAGAAACATTAAAAGCGGTAAAGCACACAAATTTTGAAACTACGGAAGCTCTTTTGCAATCAGGAATTTATGGGAGATTTAATGATGCTGTTTTTCTGATAAAAGGTGCCCGGAGCTTTGGACTGGAGGTTTTGGTAAAAGCCTGGCAGAAAAAAGTGCATGGTACCCGCCTGGAAATCAACCTTGATGCCATGGTGGACAACCTGAATTTTTACAAAAGTCAGCTTCCAAAAGGTACGGGTATTATGGCCATGGTTAAAGCACTCGGTTATGGAAGCGGTGGTGAAGAAGTTGCCAGAATTCTTGAATTTCACAATGTGGAATATCTGGCTGTGGCCTATGCCGACGAAGGGATAAAACTACGCCAGGCTGGAATTGCCTTACCCATTATGGTGATGAATCCATTGCCAGAAGCCTTACAAAGTATCGTCGATTTTAATCTGGAACCAGAAATTTATGGATTCAGAATTTTGGATGCATGGTTGCAAACTATTAAAAATCAAAAAGATATAAGCTTGCCCCCAATTCATATAAAAATTGATACAGGCATGCATAGGCTTGGATTTTTCAATTCCGAACTTGAAGGGCTGGTGGAAATCTTACTTCAAAATTCAGATGTTAAAGTGGCAACAGTTTTTAGCCACATGGCAGGAGCCGATGATCCGGATTTGTTGGATTACAGCCGCTTACAAATTGAAAAGTTTGAACAAGCCAGCCAGTTTCTAAGAGAAAAATTGAATCAAAATTTTAAAAGACACCTCCTGAATTCTGCTGGAATTTTAAGATTTCCCGATTCAACCTATGACCTTGTTCGCCTGGGTATCGGACTTTATGGTATTGAGGTTAATTCCTGGTTTCAAAACCAATTACAACCTGTATCAGTTTTGAAGACTACCATATCTCAAATAAAAAAATTGAAAGCCGGTGAAACAGTTGGTTATGGAAGACAGGGAAAAATACTAAAAGACAGCGAAATAGCCACAGTTGCCATTGGTTATGCAGATGGATTCAGGCGTGATTTTTCAAAAGGTGTAGCCAAGGTCAAAATTAAAGACCAATGGGTTCCTGTTATTGGAAATGTATGTATGGATATGACAATGGTAGATGTAACCGGAATAAATGCGGCAGAAGGAGATGAAGTTATTATTTTTGAGGACGCAAATTCACTTTTAAAGCTTTCAATGGCTGCAGAAACCATTCCGTATGAAATTTTAACAGGGATTGGTGCAAGAGTGAAAAGGATATTTTATAGAGCATGAGAAGGGTTTTCCTGATATTAATTTTTTTACTTTTTGGTTATTGGGCTCAGGCCACACATATCGTTGGAGGTGGTTTTTCATACCAACAGGTTTCAGGAAATACCTATCGGTTTTCTTTGACCTTATATTTTGACTTTATTAATGGAAACCCAGGCGCCAAAACAAGAAACCCTACCTGCTTTATATTCTCCAGATCTACCGATGCCTTTATTGATTCCTTTTACTTTCCTACGGTAGATAGTAGCCGGTTTCTTCCTTTTTCAAACCCTAGTTGCGCTATTGGAAGCAATGTAAAAACCCAGATATTGGTTTATCAAACGCAGAGAACGTTGAATCCAGCAAGATATAGCGATCCAAATGGGTATTATGTGGTATGGGAAAGGTGTTGCCGAAATAATATTATTACCAATATCATAAGTCCGGAGTTAACCGGTCAGACTTTTTATATGGAGTTTCCCCCAATTGCCAGAAATGGAATCTCTTACATCAATAATTCTCCTACTTTTTCAGAGATAAATTCAGATTATCCCTGTATAAATCAGGCATTTAACCTTTCATTTAGAGCAACAGACCCCGACGGAGATTCTTTGGTTTATTCGTTTACTGCACCTCTAAAAGGCAATTCCGACACCGCCAGAGGATTTATAGAAATTCTGGTTCCTATTCCTGGATTATATGACGAAGTAAACTGGAAGCCTGCATATTCAACAGAAAATCCACTTCCAGGAAACCCTGGTCTTCGGGTAAATTCCAAGACTGGACTGGTAACATGTCGGGCATCGCAGGTTGGCCTATATGTCTTTTCTGTGCTTTGTGAGGAATTCAGAAATGGGGTAAAAATTGGTGAGGTTAGGCGGGAAATGCAGCTTCTTGTTAAAGATTGCCTTTTTAACTCTCCTCCAAACATATTTGTAACCGATCCTTTAAACGGGGTCTCCTTGAAAAATGAAGACACTATTCATTTAGTATCTAGTTCAAGAATAAATTGTTACAAATTAAAATTAACTGATGCTCAGCAAAATCAAAATGTGAGGTTTCGGGTTGAGCCTTTTTCCATCATTACCCCTCAGAGTATTCAAAAAGATACAACGGTTAGAATTGTAATGTCTGGCGATTCGGTAATAGTTAGGTTTTGCATTCCGCCATGTGCTCTTGCACCAAAATCAAATCCCTGGAAAATTTTACTAATTGCTACGGATAATGGTTGCAGCCAGTCTTTGTCTGATAGCCTCGTTTTAAATCTGGTTATCCGAAAAGGGCCAACCTTGCCTCCGCTACTGCAAACAGTTGGAAATGTGGCAGATACCATTCAGGTTTTACAAACGGAGGTGTTTAAGTTTAAAATTGAGGCTTTGCAAACCGAAAATGGAAGCATGGAAATTACTTCCTCCTTGTTAGATAGCAATGGCGCTGCAATTGATCTTATTACAAATGGAATTGCGCTTCCTTCGGGTACTGGAAATCAAATGATTGAAACAGCGTTTTCCTGGCCAGAAATTTGTTTTCTTCCTGAAAAACAGCCACTTAAAATGATTTCCATCGTGCGATCTTTGGTTTGCGATTCTGTAAAGTTTGATACTTTGGTCCGATTTATCCGAATAAGGCCAAAAACACTAGAAGTCAGCATCAAGTCAGATTATTCAGGAAATATGAATATTTCGGTTTTTGAAAATAAGAATCTCAATTTCAATGTTACTGGTTTGGCATCTGAAAACCGACCTTTGAGCCTAAGTGCAAATGGCTCTTTGACCACTATTCCCGGATTTTCATTTTTAAATGCCAAAGGCGATGGCCAGATTATTACACCTTTTTCGTTTAACTCGGATTGTGCTTCTCCAGAGGGCTTTTTCAAAGTTGTATTTTTAAGTTCCAGCACATTTTGTGGGAAAAAATATGAAGATTCTATTCAATACAAATTACATATTTACAAAGCTAAAGACAGCTTAGGTTTAGTTCCTAATCTATTGACGGTGAATGGAGATGAGAAAAATGATGCTTTTAACATTCAAAATATTTTACCCGAAGATAACTGTGTTTTAAATTTTGATTATGTAGAAATTTATAACCGTTGGGGCAAGCAAACCTTTTATTCCAGAGATCGGAATTTTAACTGGAAACCAGACAAATCAAATCTGGGGGTTTACTTTCTTGCCCTCCATTTTAAAGAAAAAACGGTGAAGGACTGGATAATGGTGGTGGAATAGTTTATGGCAGCAAATTCATTTTTAACTTTGCACGCATGGTAAAACAAAACAAAGCCTATCTATCTAAACTGGAGGATGTTGTGTCTGAAGGTGGTTTTATTGTACGCTATGAAAGAGGCAATTTTAAATCTGGTTATTGCGTTTTAAAAGATACCAAAATCGTGCTGATCAACAATTTTTTGCCAGTAGAAGGCCGGGTAAGTTGCCTTCTGGAGCTGGCCAGTATTTTGCCTCTGGAAGTGGATTTACTTTCTGAAAAGAGCAAAAAGATATTTTTCCAAATCAAAAATTCTAAAATCGAACTTCCTGAAATTGAATTCGGACAAGAAGCACAATAAATTGAAAATTACATTTTTAGGAACCGGAACTTCTCAGGGTGTTCCTATGATAGGTTGCACCTGCGACACCTGTAAGTCTATGGATTATAGGGACAAACGCTTGAGAACTTCTGTTCTGGTGGAAACTGAAAACACAACGGTGGTGGTAGATTCCGGACCTGATTTCAGGCAGCAAATGTTGAGGACTGGAACCAAAAAACTGGATGCATTGCTGGTTACCCACGAGCACAAAGACCATGTGGCAGGCCTGGATGATTTGCGGGCTTTCAATTATTTACAGGAAAAGTCGATGCCGATTTTTGCCCTGCCGCGGGTATTGGATCACATCAAAGTTGAATTTGCCTATGCCTTTGCAGAGAAACGCTATCCTGGAGTTCCTCAACTGGATCTTTTTCCGATTGCTGAAAATGAGAAGTTTACAGTAGGTGATCTTGAAATTGAAACCATCCCCGTAATGCATGCCCGCTTGCCGATACTCGGCTTTCGCTTTGGAGATTTTACCTACATTACAGATGCAAATTTTTTGAGCCCTGGTTCTTTTGAGCAAATAAAAGGAAGTAAAGTTTTGGTTTTAAACGCCTTGCAAAAGGAACCACACATTTCCCATTTTACATTGGATCAAGCCATAGAAACTGCCCAACGTTCAGGCGTGCCAGAAGTATATTTTACACACATGAGCCATAAGCTGGGCAGGCAAAAAGTGGTGGAAAAAGAATTGCCGGAGGGAATTCAGTTTGCATTTGATGGGCTGGAAATAAACCTAATATAGGATTAAAAGGAAGCCTCAATCTTCTCATTCAATCCTTCCGAAGCAGATACCAATGGCAACCTCACCCCATCTCCACAAACACCCAATCTTGCCAAAACCGCTTTTATCCCAACCGGATTCCCTTCTTCATACAATAGGGGATTGAGATCCAGCCATTGTTTCCAAATTGTAGAGGCCTCTAAAAAATCACTTTTCAAACAAGCGGAAACCATTTCTGAAAACTGCTTAGGAAACGCATTGGCCAAAACAGAAATCACCCCTTTTGCACCAATTGAAATGAGCGCTGGTGTCAAAAGATCGTCCCCGGAAATCAAATAGAAATCATTTGGCATGTCTCTGGCTATGGCCATGGCCTGTTCCACATTTCCGGAAGCCTCTTTCGTGCCAATTATGTTTGGATGTTTAGCCAATTGTAAAGTGCTGGCAGCGCTGATGTTGCTACCTGTTCTGCCAGGTACATTGTATAAAATTACAGGAACCGGACTAGCGTTTGCAATGGCTTCATAATGCGCAATGGTCCCGTTTTGGCTTGGTTTATTATAATAAGGTGAAACCGATAAAATGGCATCAACACCATTAAAATCAATATCTTTTAACTGACTCAGTAACTTTCCGGTATCGTTGCCTCCATGCCCAAGAATCAATGGTTTTCTACCTGCCAGTTTCTTTTTGATTACCTCCATTACCACGGCCTTTTCCTTGGTTTTTAGTGTGGCTACCTCCCCGGTAGTACCAAGGGCGACAATATAATCTACAAAAGGCGTAACATGTTCTACCATGTTTTCAAGTCCTTTCAGATCCAGTTCGCCATTTGCAAGCATGGGTGTGATGAGGGCCACACCAGTTCCCTGAAGATTAATCATTGTAAATGAGTAGTTTCGTATATTTTAACATTTGTTTCAAGGTATATTCAACATCTTTCCAATCCGGATTTTCAACCATCAGTTCAAACAGGTTGGTCCGCGATTCATCGTATAAACCTACCCGGCAATTGGCTTTGGTTTGGCTCAGAATAATGTCAAAAACCGGTTGCTTTTCAGATTCGATACAAAACAAAAAATCAAAAGGTGTGTCCAGAAACACAGTCATTTTCGGTGAATTTATTTCGCCCTTCCAATTGATATCCGATTTAAGAAAGTAATCAATATAAAAATTATAAGGATGACTATGAGCATACTCAAAATAAGTCAGGATTTTGAGCTTTTTATGGTCTTGCTCCAGCTTCTTGATAAAACGGGCTAAAGGTTCAGGATCGGTATCGGCATCCAAATGAAAAATAATACCGATCTGATTGATCTGGTGGTAGTTGATAGTATTTCTGGAAGAAAGGCTTACAGCTTTTCTAGCCTCTTCACAGCGGCGTTTCAGCATAAAGTCTTTTACCAGATCTTTCAACATTATTAAAGAATTTTATTTATATTTTTCTACTTGAATGGCAATACTAGAATTTTTGTTGGTTTTAGACAATTCAAGTATAAAACAAGGTTAAAACCGAGCGGAATCCAAGGTGTATTTGATAGATATATTCTTCTCATTTTCAGCGATTTTAGAAACTTCAATTTACAATTTTTGTTTCTTATTATTTAGGAGAAACTGTGGATATAATTTCCAGTTTTAAAAGCAAAATGTAGGCGTATAATAAAAATGAAGGTTTTAAGGAAAAGAATTGTGAGAACATGATAAGCACCTTAGTTTTGAATTTTTAAAAAATGAGCGATACCATATTATACACCAAGGAAAACGGGATCGGAAAAATTGTGCTCAACAGGCCAAAATCCTATAACAGTTTTAACAAAGAAATGGCCTTTGCCTGTCAGGCAGCCCTTAAGGATTGTCAGGAAGATGGCAACATTCGGGTTGTGGTGATTACAGGAGAAGGCAAAGCATTTTGCGCTGGCCAGGATTTAGTTGAAGTAACTTCACCTGACCTTAATCCAGGTTTTAAGTCCATTTTAGAGGAACATTACAATCCAATTATACTTGCAATCAGGAATTTGGAAAAGCCGGTTGTGGCTGCTGTTAACGGAGTGGCTGCTGGTGCAGGGGCCAATATTGCCCTTGCTTGCGACATTGTTTTGGCCTCAGAGGCTGCTTCTTTCATTCAGGCTTTCAGTGCCATCGGTTTAATTCCGGATAGCGGAGGTACTTTCTTTTTGCCTCGTTTGGTGGGATTCCAAAAAGCCTTGGCGTTGGCTATGCTTGGTGATAAAGTTTCAGCAATAGAAGCCGAAAAAATGGGCATGATTTACAAAGCAGTTCCAGTAGAAGAGTTTGAAAAAGTCGTTCAAACCATAAGCGAAAAACTTGCCCAAATGCCTACATACGGATTGGCGCTAACCAAAAAGGCATTTAACGAATCTTTGAGCAATAATCTTGAAAGACAACTGGAAGCCGAGTCCAGGTTGCAGATAGAGGCCAGTGAATCAGAAGATTGCCGAGAAGGCATAACCGCTTTTGTTGAAAAAAGGAAACCTACATTTAAAGGAAAATGAAGACAATAGGTGTTATTGGAGCTGGAACAATGGGTTTGGGTATAGCCCAGGTCGCTGCTTTTTCAGGTTGCGAAGTTTTAGTGTTTGATAGTTTTTCCAAATCTCTGGAAACAGCAAAAGGAAAAATCGAAAAGTCGCTACAAGTTCTGGTTTCAAAAGGAAAACTAGAACAGGAAAAAGCCAATGAAGTGCTTTCAAGGCTCATTATCGCTAAAAACCTAAGCGAGTTTTCAAATTGCGAATTGGTAATTGAAGCCATTATCGAGCAGAAAGAAGCAAAAACTGCTGTTTTTCAGGATTTGGAAAATATAGTTTCTTCTTCCTGCATTTTGGCTTCCAATACTTCCTCATTATCTATTGCTTCTCTTGCATCCGTTTGCAAAAATCCGGAGCGGTTTATAGGCATTCACTTTTTTAACCCAGCTCCTGTAATGAAGTTGGTTGAAATTATTCCTGCTGTTCAGACTAATGAAAATACGGTTTTTGAAGCTCAAAAAACAATTAAAAATTGGGGCAAAATTACCGTTTTGGCAAAGGACACACCTGGCTTTATTGTAAATAGGGTAGCCCGACCATTTTATGGGGAAGCATTGCGAATTTATGATGAAGGGTTAGCTGATTTTGCCACTATTGATTGGGCTATGAAAACCTTCGGTGGTTTCCCAATGGGGCCTTTTGAGTTGATGGATTTTATTGGCAACGATATTAATTACACTGTTACAGAAACGGTTTTTCAATCCTTTTTTTACGATCCGCGATATATGCCCTCGTTCACTCAAAAGCGGCTGATGGAAGCAGGATATCTGGGTAGAAAATCTGGAAAAGGCTATTATATGTATGAAAATGAGGCTATTAAACCCAGTCCAAGTGAAGATCCTGAATTGGGGAAAATGATTTTCAACCGCATTTTGGTAATGTTAATTAATGAGGCCGCGGAAGCATGTCATTATAATATAGCCTCGGTTGCTGACATAGATATGGCCATGACCAAAGGTGTAAATTATCCAAAAGGTTTGCTTCTTTGGGCCGATGAAATGGGGATTTCGGAAGTAGTGAATCAATTGGATGACCTGTTTGAAGCATACCACGATGGGCGGTATAGATGTTCTGTTTTGTTAAGGAAAATGGCTTCAAAAAATCTTAATTTCTTTTGATATAAGATTTCGAATAATAGAATTTTACATCCTAAATTCTATTGACAATAAAGTAGCTTTGATAAGAAAAGGAATACCAGCAAAGAAATCTATTCTTTTAATCTGGAGTCCTGTAATTTGCCATTTTTGCAAACAATAGTGTGTGCAGGAAATTGTTTCACCAACTGCAAATTGTGAGTTGCAAAAATGATAGCAGTGCCAAACTGGTTGATTTTTTGAAATATTTCCAAAATCCCTTCGCCAGTTTCGGGATCCAGATTTCCTGTGGGTTCATCGGCAATAATCAAAACAGGTTCATTTAAAATAGCTCTGGCTATGGCAACACGTTGCTGTTCACCACCAGAAATCTGGTGAGGCATTTTATTGGAAGCAAACTCTACTCCAACTCTCATCAGAACTTCTGAAATCCGATTTCTTATTTTTTGTTTGTCCTTCCAGCCAGTTGATTTAAGTACAAAACTAAGGTTTTCAAAAACTGTCCGATCGGGCAATAATTGAAAATCCTGAAAAATAATGCCTAGTTTTCTTCTTAGGGCAGGAATATCCTTTCTGGCAATGGGTAGAGAAAAACCCGCGACTGTCGCTGTGCCTGATTTAAGTGGCAAATCTGCATACAGAGTTTTTAAAAGGGAGCTTTTTCCACTTCCGGTTTGGCCAAGCAGGTATAAAAATTCGCCTTTATCTACGTTCAGGTTGAAATCGGACAAAACCAGTGTATTGTCATCCTGAAAAATATTTCCATTTTCGAAGGAAACTATGGAGTCCAGATTCAAATCCTTGGTGGTCAAAACTCTAGCTTTTGTAATTTTCCAAAAGGCAATTCAGCAATCAAGGCAGAAAGCTCCATTTCTTTTCCTTCTAAACCATATCTATCCAGATTTTTCAACTCCCGGTCTGCTCTGAAATAAGCCACAAGAACAAAAGTGTCGTCCCTCAGTTGGATATAATCCGGAATCTTGGCTTTCCCTTTAATTTTAATGATATACATTGAAGTTTTCGGAATCCTCTTTAATTCCGAATCTAACATAACTGAATAGGTTTCCTTAATGTTCAAGATTGGATTGTTTATTTTCAACAAGTAGGATTTTTAATTTAGTTTCAAAACTAAGAACTTGGTTTTGAAAAACTACAGTGTCAATTGTTTTATTCACTTTCTATTTTAAAAAATCCAATAATAATTTTTCACTAAACTTAATATCCGGATTTGATATGGTAATATGACTTTGTTCATAAAACGTAAGTCTGATGTGCCTGATATGCTCCAAAGTAATGCAAATTTCCTCCCTGCTTTTTCCCTTTAGCATTGGTCGTTTTGCAATTCCATTTTCTGATAAGCGGTGTGCTATTTCTTTGGGCGACACATCTAAAAATATGCTCAAACCCAGTTCGTTAATCACTTGCATATTGTTGAAAAAGCAAGGTGTTCCTCCGCCCGTTGCTACAACTGCTTTTTCCAAACCCATAGTTTCACGAAGATATTTGTGCTCCAATTCCCTGAATTTTTGTTCACCATGGTGTAGGAAAAGTTCGGAAATTGTTGAGTTTTCACCAGCCTCTATCAAATGGTCGAGGTCATAAAACGGATGTTTGAGCACATGGGCAAATTTCTTTCCAAGTGTACTTTTGCCGCAACCAGGCAATCCGATTAAAAAGAAAACCATAAACCAAAAATTAACATTTGTCAAAGGTAAAAGGATGATCCGTTTTTTCAAGTTCCATTTTCTAAATCGATTAAAATATCAGTTAAGAAAATTTAACCTGTCAAATCAAAAAATGGTTAGAAATTGCAGTTCCAAACTACTGGCAGATCATGTATTTAAAAGCAAGCAAGAATCAAGTTTTCCTTTTCTCCTTTTTTCTATTATTTTTTGGTTTCAAAAGTCAGGCAAATACGCTTTTGATTCCGATGGATGAGAGTCAGAAAAATCACTTAAAGGCTTATGGAATTGCCTATTGGACATTAAATAAGGACATTGAAGTGGAATGGCTTTTAAATTACAGGGGAGGAAGTTTCGCTTGCCAGTCGATACCTGCCATTGAAAATGAGTGTGTAATTAGGGGTGTTTCGTATGAAGTAATTTCAGATCCTGCCTATGGACAGATTCAAAGCCAGATCCAGGGGGCAGATGTGAATATGGAAATTATGAAGCTTCAAAAGCCGCCCAAAATTGCAGTTTATTCCCCGAAAAGTAAATTGCCCTGGGATGATGCAGTTACTCTGGTATTAACATACGCCGAAATTCCATATACCGTAGTTTTCGATACAGAAATTATGGATGGTTTGTTGGCCAAGTATGATTGGTTGCACCTCCACCACGAAGATTTCACTGGACAATATGGTAAGTTTTTTAGCTATGCCCAAAGAGATTGGTATAAAAAACAAGTGGCTGAATACGAATCCGTTGCCAGAAAATATGGCTATTCAAAAGTTTCACAATTGAAGTTGGCGGTGGTTAAAAAAATGCGGGAATACGTAGCAGGCGGAGGCTTTTTGTTTGCCATGTGCTCTGCGACCGATACGTATGACATTGCACTTTCCGCTGATGGTTTAGACATTGTAGGTGAATTTTATGATGGTGACGCACAAGATTTTAGTGCCCAGAATAAGCTAAATTACAGCAATTGCTTTGCTTTTCGAAATTTCAAAGTTTCTCAAAATCAATTTGAATACGAATATTCTAATATTGATAATGATCCCATGGAACGTGGGTTAACTGAAAAGAACGATTATTTTAAACTATTTCAATTTTCAGCAAAATGGGATCCTGTTCCTTGCATGTTAACCCAAAATCATACCCAAACCATTAAGGGATTTATGGGCCAAACCACAGGGTTTAAAAGCAGATTGGTGAAACCTGAAGTTTTAGTAATGGGCGAAAACAAATCGATTGGCGAAACCAAATACATCCACGGCACGGTGGGAAAAGGCACCTGGACATTTTACGGCGGCCATGATCCCGAAGATTATCAACACCAGGTGGAAGAAGAACCAACAGACTTAAAACTTCACCCAAATTCTCCAGGTTACAGATTGATTTTAAACAACATATTGTTTCCTGCGGCAAAAAAGAAAAAAATGAAGACCTAAAAAATGGTGCCTGCTATTTATTGGCTTTAATCTGCATAAATCGAATCCTAATTCCATTAGAAAAACAAAATATTTTTAAAAACGCTGTGGTGCCAATTATTTTGTTTTTTGCCAGCTCTTAAATAAACAATGGAAAAGGAAACCTACGAAAAACACGAAAGTGGATTGATACAGAGAATGGGCATTGGCACAGCATTCTTGTTGGTTGTTTCGGCTATGGTCGGTTCAGGTGTTTTTAAAAAGGTGGCCCCAATGTCCACAGATCTGGGTTCAGCCTGGCTCATCATTGCCTGTTGGGTTTTGGCAGGATTGGTTTCCTGGTTTGGTGCATTAACCAATGCCGAGGTTGCCAGTCAAATTGCAGAACCTGGTGGCCAATATGTGTATTTCAAAAAAATCTTCGGTCGCCCGCTTGCCTTTTTGTACGGCTGGACAGCTTTTACGGTTGTTCAATCTGCTACAGCTGCCTCGGTAGCTTACGTTTTTGCAGAATCTGTCAACACGCTTGGTGGCTTGCCCGAAATTCAATTTCTGGGCATTGGCAATCTTTCTATCAAACTTCTTTCCGTTTTTGTTATCTGGATTGTTACAGGCATCAATTTACTAGGGGTCCATCAGGGAGAAAAAGTGAGTAATGTACTCACCAGTTCTGTAATCATCTGTATTATAGGAATTACCATTATGTGTTTCACCATGGGTAATGGCAGCTTTTCCCATTTTCAAATGCCAGAGTCCTCAAATAGAGGCTTGTCCATGGGTGCAATTTTTCTTGGCATGATGTCCGCTTTTTGGGCCTATGAAGGCTGGAACAATCTTGGTTTTCTCGCTGGAGAAATTAAAAATCCATACAAAAATATTCCTTTGGCCTTAGCCGGTGGTGTGGGTTTTGTTATGTTGCTATATGTGAGCATCAACATTGCTTATTTATATGTGCTTCCTGTTGAGGCTTTCCAGTCGATTCACGCTGAGGGAAATACCATTTCAGCCATTGCCGTTATTCAATCTTTTCTTGGGCCTGTTGGAAGCAGTTTAGTTATTGTGGTAATCATGGTCGCCACTTTTGGTACCACAAACAACACGCTCATGGGGGCAGCAAGAGTTTATTTTGCCATGGCCCGTGACGGACTGTTTTTCAAAAAAGCAGCCCATGTCCATTCGGTTTACAACGTGCCCACTTATGCCTTGCTCATTCAGGCGGTCTGGGCTTCAGTTTTGGTTTTTTCAGGCAGTTTCGACCAGCTTACCGATATGCTCATTTTTGCTGCCTTTATTTTTTATGGCCTTGGCGCAGCGGGCGTTTTTGTTTTGCGAGTCAAAGAACCTTTGGCCTATCGTAGCTTCAAAGTACCTGGTTATCCGGTGGTTCCAGCTGTGTTTATCCTTTTTTGCCTGGGCCTTGTCATCAATTCTATAATTGAAAGACCTTTCGAATCTGGCATGGGTCTTTTGCTCATGGCCACTGGTTTGCCTTTTTACTATTGGTGGAACAGAAAGGGAGAAACTAATTCTTAAAACATGAAATATTTGGATTTGGGCGGCTTAACGGGCTCCCGATAAATAGGGGCAAGTTATCCGTTCCAATTGTAACGTAGCCGAATCCCGATTCATCGGGGCTTTTTTAAGCTTTGCAAAAGCCAAAGCTTAAAAAAGGGTTTCCATTTCTATCCCTGTCATATGAATCAATCCCACCCGAAATTTGCTTACTCCAGTTCATCCGGATCGTTGGGTACTTCGATTGAAATAGAAAATGCATTGGCTTCCTGGCCATTTGCTCATTTCCGTTTTAGCAGATTTTTTCATACCAAATTGTCTTCAAGAAAAATAACCTAAAATTCCATGTAAGCATTTCGACAAACTTACAGCACTACTATTCAATGCTTTGTACGACCTTTGTTCTATCAAAAGATTAATCAACCAACGTTTTGAAACTCATTAACAGCTCTTTAGCATTTTTTATGGCACTGTCCATACAAAATGCATTCGCTCAGGTTCAGGTGCAGATTCCCGATAAACTGATGATGGCCGATGTAGAATTAAACATTAGAGAAGGTGCAAAACCAACTCTTGCAGGCTATGTGAGTAAATTGACAGGCAACAACAAATACTTCCGCCAAATGGTCGATCGGGCAGATGCCTATTTACCAATTGTTGAAAGAATTTTTACAGAAGAAGGTCTGCCTGAGGATTTTAAATACTTAGTTATTCAGGAGTCGAGTTTGGTTTCTTACCAGGTTTCCTCCTCAAATGCTGTAGGTTACTGGCAGTTTAAAAAAGAAACTGCAACCGAAATGGGTTTGAGAGTAGATGAAGAAATTGACGAAAGGATGAACATAGTTTCTTCTTCCCGATCAGCTGCCAAATATTTGATGCGCCACAACAATTATATGCAAAACTGGCCTTATTCACTCTTAGCCTACTATGCAGGCTTGGGTGGTGCAAAAACATTAATTGATCCAACCAATATAGGGACGAAAAGCCTTGATATTGATGAAAATACGCATTGGTATATCCTTAAATTTATTGCACATAAAATAGCCTTTGAACCACACTTATATAGAAATACTGCTACGCCAAATCTTCGGGTGCTGGAGTATGGAGAATGCGAAAACAAATCTTTGGAACAATTGGCCAACGAAACCAAATATCCCGTAGAACAACTTCAATTCTATAATCGATGGATCCTTAGAGGTTATGTGCCAGGAGATAGAGATTATACAGTTATCTTGCCTTTAAAACCAGAAGATGGCCAAACCTTTGATTCTCCGGTGTATGTAAAAGCAGCGCCACCAATTGAAAAACTGGAGCCATGGAGAGAAAAGATCTTCTTTGGTTTGATCGAAAAGCCCGTAACCCAACCTGAGCCTGTAGTTTTAGCCAACGGAAAATCAGAAATACCTGTCTTTTTTGAATGGAATGGAATAAAAGCCATTCAGGCAAAAGCAGGTGACAATTCCGCCAAGCTAGCCCTTTTGGCTGGCATTAGCCGTGATGAATTTCTGGAATACAACGACTTGCGGGTATTTGACCCAATTGTGACGGGTGAAGTTTATTACACTGATCATAAAAAGAAAAAATCAAAAATACCTTTCCATACGGTGCAAAGAGGTGAAACTCTCTGGGAGGTAGCTCAAAAATATGGTTTGAAATTAAGTTCTGTAATGGCCAAAAATAAAATGCCCAGACCTGAAAAGTTAAAACCAGGTCGTGTTTTATGGCTGAGACATTCCCGCCCAGATGATGAACCAATTAAATATGAGCCAGTTCCTGAAATTCCTAAAATGGAAATGATAGCTACAAAACCAAAAGTAGCAGAACCAACTACTCTTAAAGTAAATAATCCAGCTCCGGTTGAACTGAAACAAATTGAAAATCAGGCGAAAGCTGTCCTCGGAAACGATACTTTGAAGGAAGAAATAGCGGAAACCAAGTCAGAGCAAAAAGAATCAGAAGATGTTGAAATAGAAATTGTTTCTGAACCAACTGCAAAAACAGTTGCTGTAAATAAACCGGAACCAGTGGCCATAGCTTCCACAAATTCTAATCTTGGAAACGAACTTATTGTTCCAACCAAACCAGAATCTATAACTCCTGCGGTGGTAGAAATGCCAAAAGAAGAAAATGGAGAAATAATGGTAACCCAGGGAATGACCTGGTATAAAATCAGCAGGCATTATAAAAGACCATTAGACAGTTTGTATACTTGGAATTCAGGCAGTAACCGAATTTTGAATCCTGGTCAGAAAATCAGAGTTTCCAGATCTGGTCCAAAAACAGAATCCATTAAAGTTTCTGTACCTGCACAAAATGTAGAAAACTCCGAGCCATATGAGGTAAAAACAGGAGATACAGCCTACAAAATCGCCCAAAAGTTTGGTATGAAAATAGATGATTTCCTTTCTTTAAACCAAAAGGAAGATGCCGCACTTAAGATTGGGGAAGTGGTAAAAGTGGCCAAAAGCAAATAAGTTGAGGTTTTTTGCTACAAAACAAGGTCTTTAAAAACCTGCATTTATCAAGAAAGCACTAAAAGCACTTTCATTTATGAATTGCTTTCTTTTGCTTTGCCAACATTATCGATTTTATCAATAATTTTTAATCATGCAAAAAATTAAAGTTGCCAATCCAGTCGTAGAGCTGGACGGCGATGAAATGACCAGGATCATTTGGAAATTTATTAAGGACAAGCTGATTTTGCCATATCTGGATCTTGATATCAAATATTATGATCTGGGTATGGAATACAGGGATGAAACCAATGACCAGGTAACAATAGATGCTGCAAATGCAATTCGTTTATATGGTGTGGGTATCAAATGCGCCACAATTACGCCAGATGAGGCAAGGGTTAAAGAGTTCAATCTGAAGCAAATGTGGAAAAGTCCAAATGGAACCATCCGTAATATTTTAGATGGTACCGTTTTCCGCGAGCCCATCGTTTGCAGCAATGTTCCACGCCTTGTTCCAAACTGGACCGCCCCGATCTGCATCGGTCGCCATGCCTTTGGGGATCAATATAGAGCCACAGATTTTGTGACCAAAGGAAAAGGAAAACTAACCATCAAATTTGAAGGTGAAAACGGAGAAGTAATTCAGCACGAGGTTTTTAACTTTAAAGGGGATGGTGTAGCATTGGCAATGTACAACACTGATGAATCTATAAAAGGATTTGCCCATTCCTGCTTTAATCAAGCCCTTTCTAAGGGATGGCCTTTATATTTGAGTACCAAAAACACCATTTTGAAAAAGTATGATGGTCGTTTTAAAGATATTTTTGAGGAAATTTATCAAAGTGATTATAAATCGAAATTTGAGGCTGCCGGCATCGTTTACGAGCATCGTTTGATTGATGATATGGTTGCCTCAGCGTTGAAATGGAATGGAAATTTCGTTTGGGCCTGTAAAAACTATGATGGCGACGTTCAGTCTGACACTGTTGCCCAAGGCTTCGGTTCATTGGGACTTATGACCTCAGTTTTGATCACACCAGATGGAAAAACAATGGAAGCTGAAGCTGCCCATGGAACTGTAACCCGACATTACAGAGACCATCAGGCCGGTAAATCAACAAGTACTAACCCAATAGCCAGCATTTTTGCCTGGACCAGAGGTTTAGAATTCCGTGGCAAATTGGATGGCAATCAGGAACTGATTCACTTCACACAAACACTCGAAAAAGTTTGTGTTGATGTTGTAGAATCAGGAAAAATGACCAAAGATCTTGCCGTTTGCATCCACGGAAACAAAGTAAAACTTGGAGAGCATTACCTCAATACTGAAGATTTTTTATCGGCTTTGGATGAGGAATTAAAAAAGCGATTGTCTTAAAACTTTAGGACAAATCTGCTTTTTCGACATGATAAGTTAATCAAATTGAAATTTGCCTGCTTTTTGAAATGAAAATTTGATTTCATTTGTAAAAAGGCAGGCATTTTTTTGAAGCAAAATAATCTCTTTAATTTATTTCCTTAGCTTTTGTAAGCATCTCTAAAACAGTCCATTTGATCAAGTTAAGTATAGTCATTATTACCTTCAATGAAGAAAAAAATTTAGGCAGATGCCTGGAATCAGTTCTTGACATTGCAGATGATATTGTCGTGGTGGATTCTTTTAGCAAGGACAAAACAGAGCAAATTGCCAAACAATATGGTGCACGTTTTGTTCAGCATGCATTTGAAGGCCATATTGAACAAAAAAACTGGGCCATTACTCATGCCAAATTTCCTCATATATTGAGTCTGGATGCAGATGAGTGTTGTGATGATGTATTAATTGAAGAGATAAAAAAAATAAAGACAAACTGGTCTCATTCAGGGTATTATATGAATCGCCTAACCAATTATTGTGGCCATTGGGTTAGGCATTGTGGATGGTATCCTGATAGGAAACTGCGCCTATGGGATAGCAGATTGGGAACATGGTCTGGTTATAATCCTCATGATCGTTTTGAAATGTTTAATCCAAAGTCAAATAACCCAGTAATTGCCGGCAATATTTTGCACTACAGCTATTATGATCTGGAAGAACATTATAAACAGGTGCGTTACTTTTCAGCAATTTCGGCGAAAGTTTTATTTGAGAGAGGAAAACCGTCTTCAATATTGCAATTGATTTTCAGTCCGGTTGTTAAATTTCTGAATGTATATTTTTTTAGATTTGGGTTTTTAGATGGTATTTCTGGTTTTCAGATTGCCTATATATCGGCATATGGAGCGTATTTAAAGTATAAAAAACTAAATGAATTAATTAAAAATGGCTAAGGATTTTTCGGGTAAAAAAATTCTTCTAAGCCGTACCGATAACATTGGAGATGTTATGCTTTCGCTTCCGGTTGCCGGATTCTTGAAACAGATGTATCCAAACTGCATCATTTACTTTTTAGGAAAAACATATACCAAAATCTTAATTGAATCTTGTGTCTATGTAGATCATTTTGTGGACGTTAGTGATTTTTTGGGTTTACAAAGCAATCAAAACCAGATTGATTTAATTATCCACCTTTTTCCAAATAAGGAAATTGCCAATCACGCCAAAAGCATAAAAATTCCAAACAGGCTCGGCACCAGAAACCGGCTTTTCCATTGGTTTACCTGCAATATTTTATCAAGTTTATCCCGCAAAAACTCTGACTTTCATGAGGCTATCCTCAACATTCTACTCATAAAACCTATTACAGGGGAACAAACAATAAGGTTTGAAGACCTGATTAAACTTTCTGGTTTTCAACCAAAAATAGAAATGGCTCAGACTTGGAAAGAAAATCTTGATCCCAATAAAATAAAAGTGATTATTCACCCAAAGTCAAAAGGTTCAGCCAGGGAATGGGGCCTTGAAAATTTTGGAAATCTTCTCAACAAACTATTTCAAAGTGCTCAATATCAGGTCTTTTTATCTGGAACTGAAGAGGAGGGAAAACAAATCAGATCATGGGCAAATGACTTTCCGGAACTTATAGATCTAACAGGAAAAATGGATTTGAGACAGTTCATTGGTTTTATTCAATCTTGTGATGTTTTGATAGCAGCCAGCACAGGACCACTTCACATTGCTTCCGCTTTGGGAAAAAGAGCAATTGGTTTATTTGCCCCGATGAGGCCAATTCACCCAGGCAGATGGGCGCCTATTGGATCAAATTCCAGAACGATGGTCATTAAAAAAGATTGTAGTGATTGCAGGAAAACCAGCGACTGCCATTGCATTAGATCTATTCAAACCGATTCGGTTTTGAATGCTATGATTTAATTGGAATCTTTTAGCCTATCTCCAGAATTTCTATTTTTCTTTTCTGAAAATCAATGGTTTGACCTTTCTTTTTTCCTAAAAATAATTTCCCTAAAGGCGCAATGGGAGAAAGTGAAATTACTTCTGTACCATCGGGAATAGAAACTTTACCCAATCCAGGCCCAAGAAAATATAGAAATTCAGCAGTTTTAATTAAAGCCCCCGATTCACCAGCCTTATATTCATGAATTTGTGCCGCTTTTTCAAAAGCAACCAAGGCAAGTTTGGCTTCTTCAAATTGCCTTGCGTTTAAATCCCTGAGATTTTGGCTCATTGCACGACCGGTTTCATATTTGTCTCCAGCTGAACTTTTTTCTTCCTGGTTAGCTGCAAGTTGGGCTTCTTCCATTGCTTTATGAATTACCTCCAATTTGTTAACCAAAATGGATCGGATTTGGGCAAGGATGTTTTGTTTTTGACTAAGCATATTTTTTGAAAAGAATAGATGGTTAAATAATCATAATTGAATTCCTTTTTAAAATCAAAAGGCAGTTATCCCGCTTCACAATTCTCTACGTTTGAAAGATAACCTTTTTAATCTCAATTTAAAAACATAATCTATCAAGTTCTTTTGCCGATAGTCATCTCACAGGCCTGAATTAGCAAATGTTGAGTCCTTAGGTTGTAAAATTAAATTTCCAGAATGAAATTAAAAGAATCCCGTATTTTGGTTGTGGACGACGATCAGGATGTACTTACTGCAGTCAGACTTTTGCTTAGGCCTGAAATTCAGAACTCCAGACCCCACGCAAACTGGAATCATATTTATTTGAATATCATTTGGAGGTTAGTTTCAGGAAAAATCGTGTTTGATTGGTTTATCGTTTCCAAGATTGATTCAACCGCTTTATTAAATCTGGGTGTTGACAGGCCATGAAGCGTTACAGTCAGCGCCAGGCTCGGTTTATATAATCTATGGTTACATGAAATGACTTCCGAATCTCTGTCTTCCTGCACAAACCCTGACCAAATAAGATTGCAAAAAATAAATCAAAACGCTTGATAGTCTTCTTTGCTGTGCCTGTAAACTGGCATTCCATTGACAATATATTGAACCAATCCATTTGGCTCATAAACCCCAACACAATTGCTGACCAATGTGGTCTCTGCTGGGAAAATAGGTAGTTGAAGCTGCATATGCCCAAAATTAATTAAATTCCAGTTTCAGAACGCATTCACATAACTACCTCATAATCTGATTTGGGGTCAGGAGTTCTGAATCTCTGCTTTGGATGAAACAGAGGCAAGGGCTTGGCAAAAATTACTTTCTGTAATGACCCATGAAATCATGAACTCTGTTGCGCCTATTTCCTCCCTGGCCGCCACTTTGAAAAAAATTGTCACTGGAAATGAGAATGATAGAAATGATGAAAAAGCAGATTTGGAGCTTGGATTGTAAACGATATAAAGGCGAAGTGAGGGTCTCCTGAAATTTGCGGAAACCTATCGGAGTCTCAATAAAATATTGAAACCAAATCTGGAGGAAGTTTATATCAGAGATGGTTTCGAAAATTTAATAACTCTAATGCAACCCACTCTGGATCAGAAATCTATAGAGCTTGATGTGATTTTAAAAGAGCCAAAATTAATGGGTAATCTGGATTTGAATCTTGTGGAACAGGTAATGATCAATCTTTTGGTTAACGCAACTGAGGCAGTAAAGGACAGAGAAAAGGCCAAAATCGTTTTGTCTGCTTTTAACAAAAATAACCGCTTATTAACTCGGGTAGCCGACAATGGTCAAGGCATTGAACCTGAGTTGATAGAAAAGATTTTCATTCCCTTTTTCTCAACTAAAAAAGCGGAAGTGGCATAGGATTAAGTCTTTGTAAACAAATAATGTTACTGCACAAAGGCAACATTCAGGTCCATAGTATTGTTGGCGAAGGCAGCATTTTTGAATTGATTTTTTAAGCAATCCATTTTAAAGAATCAAAATCTTTGAATCTGATGTTAAACCAGAATATTAGATCTTTTTTTTACTCTCCAGGAGCTGTGTCTGCTTCAACTTCTTTTTGAGCAACTTCCTTTGGAATCAATTGGATAACCAGGTTAGTCATTTGATTTAGGTTGGCAGGAAAAGAAACAACTAAAGTACCCTCCAGATTTAATTTTTCTTTGGTTTTTATTCGGATCAAATATGTTTGACCAGCTACAAAACTTGTGTTGAATTTGCCTTGAGCATCCGTTTTTACAACGACATTCTGATAGTTTTCAGGATCATCAAAATATACTTCACCTGAAATTACAGGCGCTCCGGTTTCATCTTTAATTATTCCTGCCCCTGTTACAATTCCGGTTTTTGTTACTTTATAAATATCAGATTGACCTTTTGTGGTACCTCTGACTGATGAAAAATAATGTACATCTGGTTGGTCCTTTTGAATGAAAAAGTAAAAATCATTGTTGGGAGTGTTGTAAGGAAAGCCCATATTTTCTGGTTTGCCCCAGATTTTAAGGTTTTCATCCCAAGTGGTTTTATACAAATCATAATCGCCTAAACCATTTGCGGACTTTGAACTAAAAATCAACGTTTTGGGATCAATAAAGAATGGGGCAGCTTCATCCTCTTGGGTATTTACATTTTTACTTAGGAATACTGGAGTTGACCATTTTTCTGTTTTGTCATTGTATGTGCTTGTATATAAGTCGTTTTGGAAGGAGTTGGTATTTCCATTGGTGGTAAAAACGACAGTTTTTAAATCCTCTGAAAAAACAATATCTCCTGTAAAAAACGTTGGATCTGGCTCAATAGGAATCAAATATGGTGGTTTCCATCCATCGTTCACATATTCTGAAACATACAGTTTTGCATCTTCACCGCTAATTTTATACAATAATAGTTTTGTGTCGTTGTCCAAAAACTGCACAAGGTTGAAATCCAGATCCTTGTTTCGGCCTTCTATCAATCTAATGGGTATACCTTTGCTCCATGTGCCATCTGCCAATTTTCTGGAGGAGAATATTTTCTCTTTGTATTCACCATCGTCTAATATTTTTTCTTCCGGGTATCCTTTTTTTCGCCCTGTAAAAACCATCATTTTTCCATCTCTGGTTAATAAAGGATGAAACTCTGAATAAACTGAGTTTATGCCATTCCCCATATTTTCAATCACCAAGGGTTGAAGAGTCTTTGGCATCATATTTTTTGCCACTTCCACCTGGGCTATATATTTGTCAGCATCTTTCTTAAAGGATTTATCAATTGGAAAAACTTCGAGATATTCATTTAAGTACTTGTAGGCTGAGTCCCATTGTTCATCAAGGTGATACGCTCTTCCCAACCAAAAAGGGATGTAATTGTCTTTCTTTCCTGCTTTTTTCGCTGAAATAATATGTTGGATTGCTCTCTTTCCAATGCCCAAACGGCATGCACAGATACCTGCTTTAAAGGAAACATCCTTTTCAAACTGAACGGTTGATAGATAATCTTCAAAACCTATTAATGCATTTCGATAATCTTTGTCGAGATAATAGTTTTCGGCAGAAACTATACTAATGCCTTCAACCTGTGCCTTTGTGACAAAATTTAAGTTGAGACAAAAAAGAAAGGCCAATGTAAGGCCCTTTGTATTTCTAAATTTCATGAATTGGATTGAATATTAATCCTAGAAGTCTTTAATGCTAAAAATATGGTGCAAAGTAAGCAGGCAATTTGCCTGTTACAAATTATCTCTGCTTTAGATTCTTTGAATTATTCACTTTTTTAGGAAATGTGTATTTTAAAGTGATTGGTTTTTGAAGGTTTTTATAAATCTGAGATCTATAAATTCCTATTTAGGATGTCAGTTTTAAAAGTGCTTTCTCTATTTGCCCCTTCGTTCACCAATTTGCTGTCTCCACATAGCCGAATATAAGCCCTTCATTTCCAGAAGTTCATGGTGATTGCCTTGTTCCAGAACTTTCCCATGTTCCATCACAAAAATCCGATCTGCGTGCATTATGGTTGACAATCTGTGTGCCACCATAACAATCAAATGTTCCTTATTTCCGCTTATCTGTTTAATGGTCTGGATAATATCTTCTTCTGTTAGTGAATCCAGGGCAGAGGTGGCTTCATCAAAAATTAGCATTTTGGGATTTCTCAAAAGTGATCTTGCGATGGCAAGTCTTTGTTTTTCTCCACCAGACACTTTTACGCCTCCTTCTCCAATATGTGAATCCAATCCATTTTGGGCTCTGCTCATTAAGTTGTCGCATGAGGCCTTTTTTAACACATCCCAAAGTTCTTCATCAGATGCATTTGGGTTAACAAATAATAAATTTTCCCGAATGGTTCCAGCAAACAAATGGGTTTCCTGGGTAACAAGGCCAAGTTGACTTCGCAATTGTTCCAAATCCAGGTTTTCAATCGATGTTCCGTTAAACGAAACTGAACCGTCATTAGGTCTGTAAAGTCCTACTAAAAGCTTTATTAAGGTTGATTTTCCAGAACCAGAAGGACCAACAAATGCTACAGTTTCTCCTTGATTCATTTGGATGTTAATTTTTTCAACAGCGTCTTGTCTGGAGCCATCATATTTAAATGTAACATCCTTTAATGTAATGTGTTGTATCTTCTTTATTTCTTTCGCATTTGTGGGTATCGTCTCTTTTTTGGTATTCATAATCAAGGCAAAATTTTCCAAACTGGCCTGGCTTTCTCTAAAAATGTTGATTATATTTCCCATTTCCTGAAGCGGATTGAAAATGGCAAACGAGTAAAAAATAAGAGTCATGAACTGGCCTGGAGTGATCTTCTGGTTAAAGACCAAAAATAACAAGCTAAACATGATGCCTGTCCGCAAAAGATTGACCATTGTGCCTTGAGCAAAACTTAGCATTCGTAGGTATTTTACTTTTTCAAGTTCCAGATCCAGGATTTTGTCGGTCGTTTTATTAAGTCTGATTATTTCTTGCTGGCTAAGACCCAAGGCTTTTATTAGCTCGATATTTCTTAAAGATTCTACGGTCGAACCAGCTAATTCTGTTGACTGAGCCACTAATTTCTTTTGGATTTTTTTAATCCGACCACCCAAAAAATAGACAACCGAACCAAGTAAAGGAATTGTCGACGCATACAACGGAATGATTGCCCAATGAACACGAATGGCATAAAAGCAGACAAAAGAAATAGCAACCGTCGCTGTAAATATTATATTAACTGAGGCATTTATTAGCTTTTCAACATCAGTTCTGACTTTCTGTAAAATGGTTAAAGTAGTGCCACTACGTTGATTTTCAAATACATGATATGGCAATTCAAGAGAATGAGAAAGACCGTCTGAATAGATCTTTGCTCCTATGCGTTGGGTAATAACATTTACATAATAATCCTGGAAGTTTTTGGCAATTCTTGAAATAAAAGCTACCCCAATTATCCCCAAAAGCAATTTTCCTGCTCCCCACAGGAACTCATCTTTTGAGTATTGATTGAATTTGGTTAGATATGTATCTACAATTTTTCCAACCAGAAATGGGTCCAACATGGAAAAAACCTGATTAATAGCTGCCAGAAATAGGGCAATTATTATTAGTGAAACTTGTGCCCTTAAGTATTTAAAAAGAATATTCATTGTATATACAAGAATTTATAAGGACAGTAATTGTGCCAGTTTTTCCTAAATCTAAAAATTTAAATGTAAAGGGCTTTACTTTAGATGTTTACCTAGCCAGTCAAAAAAGACCCGATTCCATAAAACGGAATTTTGGGGTTTCAGCACCCAGTGGCCTTCATCTGGAAAATAAAGGAATCTACTTGGCACATTTTTTACTTGTGCAGCTGTAAATGCTTGCAGACCTTCAGATAATGGAACTCTAAAATCTTTATCGTTGTGGATTACTAAAAGTGGTGTATCCCAGTTTTTTACAAATAGATGTGGAGAAAATTTGGTATAGCTTTCAGGCTTTGGTTCCTGCCAGTACGGACCTTTCATATCCCATTGACTAAACCAGGTTTCCTCTGTAGATCCATACATGCTTTCCAGGTTGAATACGCCGCAATGCGCTATCAAAGCTTTAAATCTTTTTTGATGATTTCCCGCTAACCAATACACAGAATAACCTCCAAAGCTCGCACCAACTGCAGCTAGTTTGTTTTTGTCAATATAGGGTTCATTTGCCATCCAATCTGAGACTGAAAGCAAGTCCTTCATGGCCTGGTCACCCCATTTTCCTGAAATCTGCTCATTCCACTCCTGGCCAAATCCTGGTAAACCTCTCCGATTTGGTAAAACCATTACATATCCCTGACTTGCCATTAACTGAAAGTTCCATCTCGTAGAAAAACTTTGACCGACCATAGATTGTGGCCCTCCCTGGCAAAACAAAACTGCCGGATAAGTAATGGAAGGATTGAAGTCTGGTGGGTAAACTACCCAGGTCAGAATTTCCTTACCATCAGTGGCTTTTACCATTTTCTTTTCAATTTTACAAAGCTTGAATCCCGCCAGAAACTCCTCATTTACTTTTGTTAATTGATATTCCTTTTCCTCAACTGGATCCAGTTTCCAAATTTCATTGGGTCCATTCATATTTTGTTTGGTTCCAATTATATAGTCGGATTTTGCATTTCTGAACAGACCGATTGACGTATAGTTAAACTGACCTTTTGTAATGGCCTCTATAGATTTGTTTAATGGTTTTTTTGAATCCCATTCATAAATCTGGACGGTACCTTGCGTTTGAACCTGGAAATAGATAAGTTGACTATTGCTACTCCAAACCAGAGATTCAATAGCAATATCAAAATCTTTGCTAGCATCAATAATGGTCCCGTTGCTTAAGTCTTTAACCATCAATCTGTTTTTGTCAGCTTCATAGCCTTCTCGCTCCATGGATTGCCAAGCTATTTTCTTTCCGTCGGGTGAAAATCTTGGTTCAACATCATAGCCCAGCATCCCCAATGAAAGATTTCGTGTTGTTTTAGTTTCTAAATCGTACAAATAAATATCGCTGTTGGTACTCAATGCTTCAGCTGTTCCATTTTTTTTACGGCAAGTGTAAGCAATTGATTTTCCATCAGGGCTCCAGGTAATTTGCTCTATTCCACCCATAGGTTTTAACGGCGCATCAAAAGCCTCGCCAGCCATCAAGTCCACTGGTTGGTCTATCAATTCTCCCAACGAATAGTTTTGGTAAAATACATGGTTGAAACTTCCATCAGCCCAATCAGTCCAATGCCTGTACATAAGACCATCATAGACTTTTCCACTTGCTTTAGGCAAATCTTTGTAAAGGTTTGCGTCAGGTTTTTGAATTTGTACAGATTTGTAAAAAAGGATTCTATCGCCTTTAGGGGCATACTCAAAACCTTCAATACCACCAGCTGCAGCTGAAATTTTTTCCAATCCCGTTCCATCCGGATTAATTTCATAAAGTTGAGGTGCGCCACCATCGGCCAATAAAAAACCGATCTTTTTTCCATCTGGTCGCCATCTGGCATTAAATTCTGAAGAAGTTGAGTTTGTTATTTTGATATGTCCATTTCCTTCAACGCTGGTTATGTACAAATCATTACTTCCCTTGTTTTCAGATAGGTCTGTATACTTTATCCCAAAAAGAAGTGATTTTCCATCTGGTGCAACCTGGGGGTCAGAGACCATGCCTAGTTTCCAGATATCCTCTGGTGTAAATTTGTTTTGCGCTATGGATGTAACATGAAATACAAGGCAAAATGTAATGATTGAATAAATTTTTTTCATGATGTTATTTTTTGTCTTCAGCGAATATTAATAGATAATTGTCAGGGTCTGCAATGATGAGTTCGTTGGTGCCATAAAAGGTAGAGTGAATATCTTTGATAATCAAGGCTTTTCCATCAATTTTGGTCCTAAGTTCTTCTACATTTTCAACATCCATATAAAGCAAAATTCCAGCATTCTGGCCATTTGTATATCTAAACGGCAGGTCTCCTTCTGCAGATTTTTTGTCCTGAATCATGATGTTTACCTCATTGGCTTTTAACATAGCCCATTGCGGTTTTCCATGTTCCGGAACTTGAGTTAGTTTTTCAAAACCCAGCAAAGAATAAAATGCAATAGACTGTTCCACATCGGAAACTAAAATATTGGGCGATAAGGCTTTGAACATAAATTCGAAATTATATGACAGGTCAAATCTGGTTATATTTTTGAATTTTGCAAAAAGCGGTTAGAAAATTAGTGTACCTCCATCCTTTTATTAGGGAAAAAAGAATTTGGTAAAGTAAGGAATTGAAGAAAAACGAAAAGAATTAGGCCTAGATTATTCAAATGAAATAAGTTGCCTCAGGGCTTTTTATTAATCAAGGAGATAAATTTTTTCCCGTGATACTGCGCATAAAAATTGTCGTACCAAGGCTCTGGATAAATGCCAATATCTCCAAAGAAGATGGTTTTTGGCTTATTATATAGCGGTTTAACCCAAACACTATCCCCTGGAGTGTTTTCTACCAATTCTGCCCTCATTTTTCTTTCTAAATCAAATTCTTTTGCATCCCCAGATTTTAAATCAGTAAAAGCCTGAACAAAATTGTTAGAAAAATATAAACTGATGGCAATAAGTCCCAATAAAGGAACAAAGAGTTTCTTTCCAAAAAATGGAAAAGGATTAAAATTCTGTAGGACAAGAAATTGCTTCCAAAAAGCAACATTGACCATATACAATATCAGGAAATTAAAAATTAATGCATTTGCAGTTCTTCCTTGAACAACCCCTTCGCCTAAAAAAGAGGGTATAAAGCAAAAAAAAGACAAGATCAAGGATGTCAAACTTAAAGAAATCAAATAATGCCTTTTTAATTGTGGGACCTTTTTTGAAATTGGAAGCCACCACACAAAAAGCAATAAAAGAAAAAAACACGGGTTTGAAAGCCAAGAAAAAACACTTTCGAAATAGCCTGAAATTGAATTATTTAAAACTTCACTAAATGTCCTTTTTAAACTGCTGCTTGCCTGCATTCTAAATTTAGTTGCGGGTGAAAATAGTACCAGGCAGGTAGAAAAAATTGATGCAAGTAATAGCAAACTCATGCCTAAATTTGAAGTTCTATCTTTAAGAAGTAGGTAAAACCAAACGCTGCCCGTAATTGCCAAACCAAACATCATTGCCATTTCATTGCTTCCTGCTATGAGAAAAAGTAGTAATCCTTGTACAAAAACCCGTAAGAAGGAAGAAAAAGAAAGATTACTCCATTTGTCAACTGGCTTTTTGTTAATCCACCAACTCATTAAAACCAACATCATGGCATTGGCAGGTTGATAGCAAATAGCACCTCCAAAATAATAAAAGGCCTCCACAACCGATGGAACGGAACAGACATAGACTGATAAAGCCATTAGGCTAACCACCCAAAGATACTTCAACGGCAGCATTGTGGTTGTCTTAAACCAATAATAAAATCCAGTACAAAGTAATACCAAAAGTAACCAAGTATTTAGCTGATAGCCAAGCAACCATTTGTAAACAAGAGGATTTATGGACAATAAAAAGGCAGCTGTATATCTGCTGCTCCAACTATAATACCAACCAAGAGTCATAGTAATTGGATTCCATTTCATGGCTGGAACTGTACAAATGTAATCGTCCGCGGAAGGGTGATTATAAAATGCCAACCATAGAAAAGGAATTATGCTAACAAAAATGAGAACCCCAAGAAGCCAAAACAATAGCTTTTGAGGAGTTGTAAAATCTTTCAAAAAAAGTTAAAAGTTTATCCTTTCTTTTTCTATTACCAAAGGCCTTTTTAAGACCTGTGTATGAATTGATCCTATGTATTCTCCAACGATTCCTATAAAAAAAAGTTGAACGGAGGAAAAAAAGAATAATCCAATTACAAGGGGTGCCTGACCTGCGCTAAACCAATCCCACCGTACAAGCTTATAAATGAAATAAATAAAAGCAATACTAAGGCTGCAAAGAGACATTACAAATCCAATAAAAGTTGCAAGCCTTAATGGCATTTTGGAATGATTAGTAATACCTAAGATTCCAACATCATACAATGCATAAAAATTTGAAGTAGAAATTCCTCGCTTTCTTGTAGGCTGGGTATATGGAAACTTAAAAATTTCATATCCAATATCAGAAATTAATCCTCTGAAATATGGATAAGGATCGTCCAAAGATTTCAAAATGTCAATTACAATTTTGTCATATAAACCGTAGCCAGTGAAGTTTTTAATTAGTTCAGTATCAGATAATTTATTAATAAGATTGTAGTAAGCTGAACGGATTACAAACATAAGCTTTGATTCTTCTGCCTGTGCTTTCACTCCAATAACAACTTTGTATCCTTGCTCCCATTTTTCTAAAAATTTATTAATCATTTCTGGAGGGTCCTGCAAATCGGCGACAATTAAAATTGTGGCATCCCCGGAGGATTGTAAAAGAGCATAATATGGCGATCTCATCCAACCAAAGTTTCTTGTGTTCACAATTAACTTCGCATTGCTATCATTTTTACAGATTTCCTTTAGAATTGAAACGGTGTTATCCTTTGAGCAATTGTCAATAAAAATGTGCTCATAATTATATTCTGGCAGATTATCAAATACTTCCTTAACCTTTGAATATATTAAATTGACATTCAGCTCCTCGTTGTAACAAGGAGTTATGACACTTATGAATTTCTTTGTTTTCATTATTTAAAATTCTTAAGTACCCTCCATATCTAAGGGTTTAAAATTTGGCTCCATTTCCGTTAACGGCTTGCCAAAGGCTATTTTTGGATATGCATTGGCGTAAGAGTCAATCATTACCTGAAGTAGAAATGGCTTTTCAGGTTCTGACCACATTAACCTCAACCCTTCTTCAATTTCTTCTGTTTTAGAAATTGTGAATGCTTGAATTTCATATGCTTTTGCCACTTTTTCAAAATCCGGAGGACTGTAGCCCCAAAAAGTAGATTGGTATCGTGAATCAAAATAGCTATCCTGGAACTGCCGAATCATTCCTAGGTTTTTATTATTCATGACTACCATTTTAATTGGTATATTATTTCGAAAAATCGTTTGCAATTCCTGGATATTAAGTTGAAACCCTCCATCGCCTGCAATAACTACATTTGGTTTTCGGTTTGCAAAATAGATACCAATTGCCGCAGGAAGAGCATGCCCCATGGCTCCCATTCCACCAGAGGTAATAAAGACCTGATTTTTTGATAACTCCAGCGATTGGGCAGACCACATTTGGTGGTTACCAACATCTGCCGTAAAAGATGATGACAGGTTTGATGCTTTAGATAACATGTGAATAAAGTTATTAGGATTTATTCCTGGCAATCCACTTAACTCCAATAAATCACTATTGGCTTTCTTAAGCTCACTTAATTCATCCATCCACTCGATTTTTAAAGCAAATGCTTCATTTTCAAATTTCGTAAGAAATGTCTTGAAAAATTGACCTAAATCGCAGTTAATCGGGATTGATTTAGAAAGCCTATTGTTTATTTCCCCCTTTTCACAATCCACATGAAATATGGTCTTGTCTTTTTCAAAAAACGTAACATCTGCACCAGTTTGCCGAATATCAAGGCGGCTCCCCAATACTATAATTACATCAGCTTCTCCAATAGCAAGATTTGCCCAACGATTTCCATAAGACCCTATAAAACCTACTCTAAGTGGTTGATCATAAGAAACAACATCTAGTCCTAAAAGGGAAGTAACAACCGGTATTTTAACCAAATCGATAAATTGATGAAACTCTTCTAAGGTTTCACTTGCCCTAATCCCACGTCCTGCAAGAATCAACGGTTTTTTTGATTCAAGGATAACCTTGGCTAATTGGTCTAATTGGAGTGATTGATTATCTTCGGATTTTTCTGAATATTTATTTTGAACCTCAAATTTTGTTATCTGGTCCCTTTGAATATTCATTGGGATATCGATCAAAACCGGGCCTGGCCTACCTGTTGTGGATAAAAAATAGGCGTCCTCCAGAACCTGGGGTAGCTGGTTTGCATCAGTAATGGAAAAGCAAGCTTTAGTAATAGGCAAGGCCATAGTTACGATATCTGTTTCCTGAAATCCCAATTGACGAATCGGCCTATTCCCTTTTTGTTCATGAATATTTACTTGACCAGTAATAAAGATTCCTGGTGAAGAATCAAAATGGCAGGATGCAATACCAGTAAGAAGATTTGTGGCACCAGGTCCGCTGGTTGCAAGAGCTATCCCTGGTTTACCAGTAATTCTTCCATAACCATCCGCAGCAAATGAGGCTCCTTGCTCGTGGTGCATAGTTACTATATTGACCCCTCCAACGGATTCCAAAGAATCCAGCAAGTGTGTTATCATTCCACCGGACAATTCAAAGACTGAAGAAATGCCTTTGCTTTTAATAAAATTTGCAATGTAATCACTCGCTTTCATTCCTATCATTATTCATTGTTTGGCCCAACAATTTTCCCTAAGATAGGGAGAACTTTTCAATTTTTCCTTTATGCTCCTGGTCGTGAAGGAAAATAAAATTAGTCTCGATTGTATTTTCGTCCACTAAAGTAAAAGGTTTGATTGATCTATCGCTAATTACATATGGTGAGTATCCTAGAGACTTAAATAAATGAATAATTTCGTTTGGGTGATAATCAAACTTTGAGGTCCATTTCCTAAGCATTTCTGAAAATACTATTGGTTTGTCCCTTTTAATAGTTTCGATTGCCCCCTTAAATACGAGTAATTCAGCACCTTCCACATCACATTTGATAAAATCTATTTTTGCTTTGTTGGCAGACCAAATATCTAAAGTGCTAACTTTACAATTAACTCCTTCTACAGATTCTTTATCCGTAAGATTTTTTAAACTTGCGTTTACTGAAAGGGAAGGATCATAGTAAAAAACAAAACTTCCTTCTGAATCAGAAAGCCCCAAAAGCTGAGCTGAAACATTTTTTATCTCGTTTAAAGATAAGTTTTTAACTAAATAATCGAAAGTGTTAGGGATTGGTTCAAAAGAGTAAATGGTGGATGTTGGAAAACACTTTGCCATATGAATAGCATACCAACCATAATTTCCACCAATATCTAAAATGGTAAAACCAGGGTCAATCAGGTCTTTTTGCATTTGAAGCTCTTCTGCTTCATACCCACCAAAATTTAATGTTTCGAATGGAGCAAGTCTTTTATCATTTCTGGTGCAAATAAGTTTAACACCGGAATCTCTAAAGGTCATGATTACATCACCATCTACTATTTCAATTTTTGAAATGTTTGTGTTTTTAATAAAATCGCAATAATCAAATAGAATCTCATGCTGCGCATACATTGCATCGATATAATTCCACTTATCTATTTGCTTGTTTTCAAACTTATCTTTTATGGAGTTTAAATTCATTTGTAACTTTTTATGGTACGAGAAAATCCGTTTTCTATATTGACAATGGGAATCCAATTCAAACTTTTTATTTTTGAAATATCTGGCGCATTTCTGGAAACCAGACTCTTCATATAGCTTGAACTTTGTTCTTCAAACCTTTTCACTTTTAAATTTTTTGATGGTTGCAAAGTAATAAGCTTTTCTGCTAAATCGATGATACTTGTTTCACATTCATCATTCCCAACATTATATGCCTGTCCTGCTTCTCCTTTCAACAATACTTTAAAAAAAGCAATTACTGCATCAGAAATATAACAAAAAGCTCGAATAGCCGATCCATCACTTTTCATTGTTATATCATTGGAATTCACCATGTTGGAGATAAAATCGGCATATACCCTGCCATCATTCAGATCCATACCGGGACCATATGTATGGAAAGGCCTTACGATTACAATAGGTATCTTATACTGGTGCATCCAACTTACAGAAATTGTTTCACCCATTCTTTTGGATTCTGCATAGCATGCCCTAACATTGGTAGGATCAATATATCCGTAGTCAGATTCTTTTGTAGGTATTTTTTCCGGTGGTAAAGATCCATATACCTCACTAGAACTAAAGTACAGGAATCGCTCCACTTTTTTTTCAGATGCAAGCTGGAGCAAATTTAATGTTCCGGTAACATTTGCTTTTAATGTCCCAACAGGGTCAATTCCATAAAATTTAGGGCTTGCCTGACTGGCGGCATGAACTATGAAATGAACAGGCTCATTAACGAGGATAGGTTCACATACATCCTGAACAATTAATTTAAAATTAGAATAGGCTAAAAAATCAATAAATCTCTTTTCTCCCCTTTCTTTATTTCTTACCAGAGCAATTACACTGGTATTTAGATTATTCATTCGTGAAACAGATAGTAGGCAATAAACCATATACGCTGGTAAAAACCCATTGGCACCAGATATTAAAACTGTTTTATCCCTAAATCTTTCCCAATCCAGTTCCGAATTTATTATTAGAGCAATATCTTCAGATATAACCTGGTTAGAATGAAAGCCAAATTTCATTCTCTATTTCAATATTTTATGAAAAACATCGACCATATAATCTATCATGGTATCGTCTATCATTGGTGTAACGCCTATCCAAAAACTGTCATTTAAAACTACAGCTGTGTTTGGAAGGTCTCCAATGGTTCTATATGGAACATCCTGGAAATAAGGCTGTTTTCTAAGGTCTCCAGCAAATAGCAATCGCGTAGCTATTTTGTTTTCCTGAAGTTTATCCAGGAAATCTTTTCTGGAGATTCCTGCTTCTGGTTTCAGTGTTATTAAATATCCAAACCATGATGGCTCAGAATTTGGAGTAGGTACAGGAAGGTGAATTTTGTGACTTAGATCCTTTAAACCTTCAGTTATCTTTCTGTAGTTGTGTCTTCTATGCTCGATAAAACCTTTGAGCTTAGCCAATTGGGCCAAACCTAGAGCAGCCTGCATATCTGTTATTTTCAAATTAAAACCCAATCTTGAATAAATGTACTTGTGGTCATAACCATAAGGTAAATCACCCAGTTGCCATTCAAAACGTTTTTTACAAGTATTGTCCTTTCCTGGCTCACAATAACAATCCCGACCCCAATCACGATAGCTTTCCATGATAGTTTTTAGCTTTACATCATTTGTATAAACGGCTCCTCCTTCACCCATAGTAATGTGGTGAGCAGGATAAAAACTTAATGTGGCAACATGGCCAAAAGTACCAACATGTTTTCCTTCATAAGTTGCTCCTAATGCATCACAGCAATCTTCCATGAGCCAATAGCCATATTTATCGCAGAAATCTTTTACTGTTCTTAAGTCAAAAGGATTTCCTAAAGAATGCGCAATAACAACTGCTTTGGTTTTTTCGCTTCTGGCTTGTTCAAGGTACTGAACATCAATATTATGCGTTTCTGCATCTACATCAACAAATACAGGAACCGCTCCATAACTTAAAAGCGGATTTATTGTAGTTGGAAACGACGCTGCTACCGTAATAACTTCATCACCAGGTTTAATGGCTCTTTCTCCCCATTCAGGAGCACAAAGTCCGGAAATGGCAACAAGATTTGCAGATGATCCAGAGTTTACAGTTAATGCAAATTTAACACCAATAAATTTTGAAAGTTCTCTTTCGAATTTTGAATTGAAACGACCCGTTGTGAACCATGCATCCAAGGCTGAGTCCACAATATTTTGCATTTCAGTATGATCAAATACCTTACCGCTTACAGGTATAAAGTCTTGACCAGCAATATGTTTTTTAGCACCATGGGTAAGATCATAATACTCTTTCACCAATTGGTGAATTTCAGCTTTGATCTGCTCTGGTTTTGTAAGTTGTTCCGTCATGCAGAAATAAAATTGGATACGTTTGAATGAATAAAACTTGTATAATGTTCGATTTGTCTGATTCTGGCCTCGAAAAGATCTTTTTTCTTTTCAATTTCATCCAGATATCCTTGAACTGTGATTTCCACAGTTTGTTCAAAATTGAGAAGCGGTTTCCATTTTAACATGGCAACTGCTTTTGAAATATCTAATTTTAATAGGTGCGCCTCATGCGGTTTTTCAAGTAATTCCGGAGAATGAATTTCTAATCCAGTTACATGAGTTTGAACTTGTGCCAGCAATTCACCAACTGAGTAATTGTTGTTGTCAAGTGGACCAAAATTCCAACCTCCGCTAAATTCAGACGGATTTAACCACATTTTTTCAGCCAATTTCATATAGCCATAAACTGGCTCCAAAACAAATTGCCATGGTCTGGTTGCAAATGGATTTCTAACCGAAAGTGGTTCCTTGTTTATTATTGCTCTAAAGGCATCAGGAATAATTCTGTTTTCTGCCCAATCACCTCCTCCAATTACGTTTCCAGCCCTACCTGAGGCAAGTGCACAATTTGAGTTTTGAAAAAATGAGCTGGCATATGAGCTGAAAATCAATTCAGCACAACCTTTTGAAGCAGAATATGGATCTTTTCCACCCATTGGGTCATTTTCTCTGTATCCCCAAACCCATTCTTTATTGTCATAGCATTTATCGCTACTAATATTTACTGCAACTTTTATGGATGGCGTTGCTCTTACACATTCAAAGAAATGCACTGTACCCATCATATTGGTAGAAAAGGTTTCTACAGGATCGGCATACGATTGCAAAACCAAGGGTTGAGCAGCAAGGTGAAAAACAATATCAGGATTGACTTTTTTGAAAAAAGCTTTCATGGATTCAAGATCACGGATATCACCATCCTGATGATGAATTTTTCCTCCTAAACCTGTTGCTGCAAAATTATCTTTTTCGGTTTTAACGGGAAGCGAATAGCCATAAACATCAGCACCTAATGCGTTGAGCCAGATGCACATCCAGGAACCCTTAAAGCCACTATCGCCAGTGACTAAAACTTTTTTACCTTTAAATAGATTGCCAAAAAGATCCATTCCAGTTACCAGATTTTCCATTTGGCCTTTCCTGTGTTCCACAATTCATTTAAGTCCTGTTTGTCTTTTAGTGTGTCCATTGGGCTCCAAAAACCCTCATGTTTAAAACCCATTAATTGGCCCTCAGAAGCCAGATTTTGAAGAGGTTCCTGCTCCCAGATTGTGGAATCACCTTTTTTGATGTAATCAAACACCTCTGGCTGACAAACAAAGTATCCTCCGTTAATCCAAATTCCATCGCCCTTTGGTTTTTCATAAAATGATGAAACAAGATTAGTTTTTTCATCCAATTCGAGGGCGCCAAATCTACCTGAAGGTTGAATAGAGGTGACGGTTAGCATTTTGCCATGGCTTTTATGAAAACGGACTAATTTGGAAACATCAATATCTGCAACTCCATCTCCATAAGTCAACATAAAAGGTTCATTCCCAATATAAGGCTGAATTCGTTTAATTCGACCACCAGTCATGCTATCTTTACCAGTATCTATTAAAGAAATTTTCCAGTTTTCGGAAGATGATTTATGAAATTCCATTGCATTACTAGCCATATCAATAGTTACATCTGTCTGATGTAAAAAATAGTTGGCAAAGTATTCCTTAATAAAATATCCCTTATAGCCCAAGCAAACGACAAACTCATTGAAGCCAAAGGTGGAATATGTTTTCATAATGTGCCATAGAATAGGTTTTCCACCAATTTCCACCATTGGCTTTGGCCTTAAATCGGTTTCTTCGGAAAGGCGTGTGCCAAGTCCACCAGCAAGAATTACAACTTTCATTAATTAATAATGTGGCAATATAAAAAAGATGATTTTAACAAAAGTAAAAATTGGATAAGCTATTTTGGACTGATTTAAAGAATTAGTCCTTCTTCTTAAACATTTGAATAAAAATAGGCAACACGGAAAAGCCAATTATTGCAAGAACAACAATTTCAAAATTTTCCTTAATAATCGGAATATTGCCAAAAAGGTAACCCAGCATTGTAATTCCAATGACCCAAACAAGCGCACCAACTATACAATAGAATATGTACTTACTATAATTCATACTCCCAGCTCCAGCTACAAAAGGAGCCAATGTCCTAATTATTGGGATGAACCGGGCCATTATTACTGTTTGTCCACCATGTTTCGCATAATAGGCCTCGGTTTTTACAAGGTACTCTCGTTTAAAAAACAATATTTTTTCCCGTTTTGCAATTTGGGCCCCAAAGGTTTTGCCTACAAAATAGTTGACATTGTCTCCCAATAAGGCGGCAAAGATTAGAAGAGGAATCACAAATGCAATGTTAATGCCTTGACCCTCTGTCGCCGAAGCCGCCAAAGCACCTACAGCAAATAAAAGAGAATCGCCGGGCAACAAAGGCATAATAACCAAACCTGTTTCAACAAAAACTATTAAAAAAAGTATTACATAAGTAAGCGTTCCGTACTCTGCTACAATTGCGTTAAGGTGCTTATCAAGGTGAAGGAAGAAATCTAATGCCTCCTTTAAGAATTCTATCATGCCGCAAAAATGGTTCTGAGATTTCGAAAAATAAAATGAGTTCGTTTTTTAGTGTTTATATGGCTCACTTTCGGAAAAGGATAAATTTCAATTTTTTCCATTATCTCTCAAAGAAGGCATTTTTTATCTGTTTGATATTTAATAGTTTAATAATTTAGAAATTGGCGGTAGATTTATTCTGGCCAAACTTTTTGAAAAAAGTGATCTTCAACCTTATAGATTGGGACATATTGGTTATCCAATTCTAATTTAGAAAATTGGTATGTCCCAAATAGCTCACTTTTTATTGGATTAAGCAGGTCTTCTTTTGAAAATACAGAATTATTTGAATTATACCACTTTTTGGTAAACGAAAACACCAAATCAAATCCTTTCCAGGCAATCCAATTTGGAGGGAGGCCCCATTTTAAAATATAACTTTCCTTCCAGTTTTTAAATTGTGAATGTTCATAATCTGGAAGATCTGATCCAATAAAATAAAAAGGAAGTCGCTTATATTCCCCAAAATCAGCAGTTGGACTTTCAATCCATTTCCCGAACACGACCACAGGATATTTTGCTTTGGTCCAGCTATATGCACCCGGAAGTTGTAACCTTACCAAGGCTTCATTATTTGCTATAAAAAGATGAGAAGTGGAATCCAGGCCTGATTCAACAAGAAATTTGGTAAGGTTGGCCGCTGAGTTTTTTCCTACCTTTTTAAAAAGAACAAGCTCTCTACCCATTTTTAACAGTACTTTTTTATAGGAATCAGCAAGTAAGGAGTCGTTTTTTTCGGGGCCAAAAATTATTCCCGCTTTTCTCCCTATGGTTAATTTAGAAACGAACTCAAAGGCTGCTGAAGATATTGTTGAAAACGATGGTTGCTGGGCATGTAAATAGGAATTTGGGGAATCAAAGTTTTGGTATGAAAGTGGATTAATAATTGGGGTTTTTAGTTCATTCGACAATGTTTCCATTTGTGGAAGCATTGTGAATTTTATCGGGCCTAAAATTAGGTTTAAGCCTGAAAAGGACTGGTTTTTGATAAGTAGGTTTAATTCTTTTATAGAGTTTTTGAAATCAAAAGTATACATTTCGATAGCTGAATCCGAAGCAGCCAAAACTTCAAAGGCAAGTGAAATACCCCTGTAGAAATCAAAGATTGGGTTGTCCTCTATCGTATTTATTTTTGAATGAAGATCAAATGGAAGGACTATACCCAACCTAAGAGCTTTGTTGTTTTTATTGCCAGAGGCTATCTGAGTTTGTTGCGATAAAACCTTAAGGAACATGGTTTCTTTAAAAGCCGAATCGTTGCGTAAATTATTAATGCTATCTTTTGAATAGGAAAATGGATTTTTATTTATGAAGGAGATTAAGGAGGTCTCAAATTTTGGCGATAAGTTTACCCAATATTGACCAGCCAGTTTTATGGTTCTGTTTTTATATGCGATTTGTCCCAGGAGGAAATATGGTTCTTCGATATGGCGCCATTTTGAATATTCATTTAATACCCGATTGGCAGAAACAAAAGCAGATACTTTATCCCCGTTTTGAAAACATGAATGTGCATATAGCTGAATCAACCAGGGCGCAAGAGTGTCATTTGGGGCAGGAAATATGTGAGGCTTAATTTTCTCAATTATTTGGTTCCATTTTTTTTCTTTCGCCAGTTTGGACGACTCATTCCAAAGTAAAAGTGAATTTTGGCCAATACATAAATATTGAAAGCAGAAAAAAGAAATTAAACCGAATAATAATGACTTACCCATCTCTTCTCAATTCCCTTTGTAAGTCTCGTTCCTTTATTGTATCCCTTTTATCGTGAATTTTTTTTCCTCTGGCCAATGCGATTTCCACTTTGCATAAACCCGCATCGTTTATAAAAAGTCTGGTTAAAACAATAGTTAGTCCTTTCTCTTCAAGTTTTCCTTGTAATTTTCTTAATTCAGCCTTTTTTAGAAGTAATTTTCTTTCCCGTTTTAATGCATGGTTATTATAAGTACCTTGTGCATAGTGTGAAATGTTTAAGTTAACTAAATACAATTCCTCCCCTTTAAATTGACAAAAACTATCCTGAGCATTTACTTTTTGCATTCTGATTGACTTAATTTCAGTGCCAGTTAGCATAATGCCAGCCGTATATTTATCCAACAATTCGAATTCAAAACTTGCCGATTTGTTTCTGATATCTACCTTTTTTGCCAGATCTGATTTCATTTTAATATTTTAACCAAGATGCAAAAATGCAAGAACTCAATGGAATCCGGTTAGTTTTTCTACTTTTGCCTCCTAAATTGATGAAGCCAATTCAAATACTGTTATTTCTACTTTTGGTATTGTTAGCTCTTTCTGGCTTTCATTTAATAGTTCCAAACGATTTTACTATATTAGGCTTTCCGGTAAAGGTTTTTTATCCGGAGGAATTTGTTCTTTCAAAAAAAACTAAAGCGATTAAAGAAAAGACAAAGTTGAACCTTCAAAATTTACAATTTGAAACAGAGCGTCTTATTAAATCTGATTCAATTATTGAAAACGAATTTTCTTCAAATAAAACTGTAGATACAAATATTGGAAGGCCTCTTCCAGACCTTGTGTTTCACATAGACTCCTCTTCGGGTATTCAATATCCGGCAGGAGACACGAGTATTTTATTTCCATTTTTTGCTGAGCTTGACAGCTTGACATATAAAAAGAAGTTGATAAGGGTTTTGCACTTTGGTGATTCACAAATTGAGGGTGATAGGGTTTCTGGGTATATAAGGCAAAGATTACAACAAAGATTTGGAGGGTGTGGACCTGGTTTGCTACCGTTTTATGAAGAAAGTAGATCCAGGTTTTCTATTGAAATCAAAGCTAAAAATCCAATAGATAAATATATAATTTATGGGAAACCAGTACCCCTTGGTCATAGGAATTATTCTGTATTACATTCCATTTTTCGCTTAAGTCAAGACAGTCTTTATAACCAACAACTAACAAAAAACTCGCTTTCTTTTTCTCTAAATAGTGGAGGATTTAAAAGGGCCAATTTTTATGAAAAGGCCACTATCATGCTTAGAAATTCAAAATCCAAAGTTGTTTTAAGCCTTAATTTTGACGAAAAAGAAAATATCCAAAAGGAAATAAATCAAAATGACAGTTTGAGAATTATTGATTTTAATACCTTAACAAAAAAGAAAAAATTAAATCTATTTATTGAGTCGGATTTAAGAAATGATTTTTATGGGGTCTGCCTTGATTGTAATTCAGGGGTGGCTGTAGATAATATCCCATTAAGAGGAAGTTCTGGACTGGAATTGTTAAAAATCAATCCAACCTTTTTACAGGAACAAATAAAACGATTGGGTGTGAGATTGGTTATCCTTCAATTTGGAATCAATGTGGTTCCTTATGAAGCCAATTCTTTTTCATGGTATGAATCCAGTTTGACAAAAGTTATTCAAACTATAAAAAAATCACGGCCCGGAATTCAGGTTTTGGTAGTTGGTGTTTCGGATATGGCTAAAAGAAATAATGGCTTTTGGGAAAGTTATGAGAGTATTAATTCGATAAGATTAGCTCAAAAAAATGCTGCAGAGCGCACAAATTCGGCTTTTTGGGATTTATATGAAGTTATGGGTGGGGCAAATTCCATCCAAGCCTGGGCAAATTCAAATCCAGCTCTCGCAGGAAAGGATTACATCCATTTTACCCCTAAAGGGGCACAGATTATTGGAGAATTTCTATTTCAGGCATTACAAAAAGAAAAAAACAAAATGAATCGGAATGAGAAAAATATTTAACTTTTTTCGGGTAATTCCAAGCAAAAGAATAGCGTATCCAATCTATTTTTTGCTTTCTGTTTTACCATATGCAATACTTTTATTATATTTTAAGGTAGATAAACCGGATTTAGTTGATCATATTAAGTTTGCAGATGGCCTTTCTACAGCAGAGCATTTTCCAGCTCACCCGATGTTTTTTGTAGCTATAAAGGTTTTTTCCCTTTTTTCTTCAAGTTATTCCTTCAAATTATTTGCTGGTTTTATTATTTTTTCAGGGGCGCAGTTTTTTACCTACTACTTTTCCATACGGATAATTAAAGAAGTATTTAAGACTGAGATGAACTTCTTAATGAGTATCTTGTTGGTACTCCTACAGTTTGCAATTCCGATACCTATTTTTTCTAAATTCGTTATGACAGAGACTATCAGTATGAATTATTTTCATAACGGTACGATGTCATTATCAATTCCAATAGCATATGCCCTTGTGCTTTATTTCTTCAAATTTTTAGAGGATGATAATACCAAATACCTTAAATACGCGTATTTAATTTCAGTATTACTTATATTAACCAAGCCAAGCTTTGTTTTTTGTTTTATACCTGCAGTTCCTTTTTACACGTTTTTGAAATATGGATTAAGCCAAAAATTATTAAGGGCAATTCAGTTTTCTACGTTTTTAACTTTTTGTATAGTTGGTCAAAGTTTTTACTTGAGATATTATACGCCTTCATATTTGAAGACTTTTGGTATGAAATTTCAGCCCTTTTTTCTTCATGGTAGTATCGTAAACCATATTCGAATTATTTTTGAGGGCTACCTAGTTGGAGTGTTATTCCTTTTGTTTTATATAAAAGATTTTGCTAAGGACTATAAATTAGTTTTTTCTTTTGTATTGGTCTTTGTTGGTTATACTTTATCCTTTACTATAATAGATTATTTGAATGGAGGCATGTACCCAAATTTGATATGGCAAACTCCTATTGTTAATAAACTCTCAATCGTATTTATATTACCATATTTTTCTTTTCAGGTAAATAAGAATTTTGATTTTAGGCAAGTAATTCTTTCATTAGTCTTATTTGCTCATGGATTATTGGGCCTTTATTATTTATATTATGTTTGTTTGCTTCGTATTTTTTTCCTAAGTATGTAATATGAAGATTTTTATTACCGGTTCTAACGGACTTTTGGGTCAAAAACTGGTTGCCCTTCTTGGCACCTCTAATCATAAAATTTTAGCCTCTGGCCAAGGCCCTTGCCGAATTTTAGACCTTCCTTTTAATGTTAGATATGAATCTTGTGACATTACAAAGCCTTCGGATTTGAATCAATGTGTTTGGTCGTTTAAACCGGATGTGGTTATTCATTCTGCTGCTATGACGAATGTGGACGAATGCGAGCTGAATCCTGAAAAATGCCAAATAGTAAATGTTGATGCGACTAGAAATGTTGTTAATTCTTGTAACCAAATAAATTGCCACCTCATTCATCTTTCAACTGATTTTATTTTTGATGGAAAAGAAGGACCATATACAGAGGATGGAGTTCCTAATCCGATAAGTATTTATGGTCAAAGCAAATTAGATGCAGAAATAGTTGTTCAAGCTGCCACCTGTAGGTGGGCTATTGCAAGAACAGTTTTGGTTTACGGCATTTCGCCTGGTCTTAGCAGGACTAACATAATTCTTTGGGTAAAAGCAAGCCTGGAACAAGGAAAAACTATTCAGGTAGTAGATGATCAATTTAGAACTCCAACTCTGGCAGAAGACCTGGCCCAAGGCTGTATTTTAATTGCAGAGAAGGGTGCAACAGGTATTTTTAATATTTCCGGGAAGGATTTTTTAACCCCATTTGCTATGGCAAATTTAACCGCTGATTATTTTGGCCTTGATAAGAACTTAATTGTTAAAGCATCAGCAGCAACCTTTTCACAACCAGCAAAAAGACCGCCAAGAACAGGTTTCGATATTTCTAAAGCTGTATCCCAACTTGGTTATCAACCTCACAGCTTTGAGGAGGGCATCCGCATATTGGAAAGCCAAATTTGATTTCCTTGTATTATCTGTTCCTGAAATAGGATTCTATGGCTTCACTAATTTCATCTATTTGCTGAAGGCTCAATTCATAGAATAAGGGAAGACGCAAAAGACAATCAGTGTACCTATCGGATTCCGACAAGGGCCTTCCATCGTGATTGACAATAAAATATGGGGCCGAGTGAAGACTCAGATAGTGGAAAACAGAGTATATTCCTCTTTCCTTTAGGTAATTAACCAGATCCGTCCTTTCCTCAAGGCTATTGCAAACCACATAAAACATATGACCGTTTTTTGAGGAATAATCTGGCGTAAATGGCCTTTTCAGATGTCCTTCCTTTTCAAGATTTTCCAGATTGGTGAAATAGCGCTCCCAAATGGCCAATCTTTTCAATTGAATGTCTTCCAGATTTTCCAATTGAGCATATAAAAACGCTGCTATGATATCGCTCGGTAAAAAACTTGAGCCTATATCCACCCAGCTGTATTTATCTACTTCACCCCGAAAAAAGGAAGATCGATTGGTCCCTTTTTCTCTCAGTATTTCTGCTCTTCCGTGATATTTTTCCTGGTTTAAAGCAATCATACCTCCTTCACCTGCCATAATATTTTTTGTTTCATGAAAAGAAAAACAACCCAAATCACCACAGGCGCCCAATGGGGTTTTACCGTTTTTTCCAAAATAGTAGGCATCAATGGCTTGTGCAGCATCTTCAACCACAGCAAGGTTGTGTTTTTTGGCCAGGTCGTTTATTTTATCCATATCAGAAGCCACGCCAGCATAATGAACGGGCACTATGACTTTTGTTTTTTCGTTAATGACCTCAGCAATTTTTTCTTCATCTATACCAGGATGGTCTGGACGGCTGTCCACAAACCGAAGCATGGCGCCCCTTAAGGCAAATGCATTGGCTGTTGAAACGAAAGTATAAGAAGGTAAAATAACCTCATCACCTGGTTGAATATTGAGCAACAATGCTGAAAGTTCTAAGGCGTCTGTACAAGAGGTAGTGAGCAAAACCTTTTGAAAACCATATTTTGATTCAAAAAACTGGTGGCATTTTTTGGTAAAAAGGCCATCTCCACTGATTTTTCCTGATAAAACAGCCTGATATAAATAGTGGGCCTCTTTTCCAGTCAGATACGGTTTGTTAAAAGGAATGTTTATACTTTTATCCATTCTGTTTTTTATAAATCAAATTTGCGTTATCGAGTAAAATATAGCCCATCTCCTGATCGTTAAGCGAAAGGTCGGTGGCTATTTGTTTAAAGTTTTGAAACTGAATTACAGGATCGGAAAAAGGAAAATCACTTCCAAACAATATCTTCTTTTTATCTGTAAATCTAATCAGATTTTGAAGATCTAAATAGGCAGATGTGGTTTTCAAATATCCGAGACTGAATGACAAATCGTAATAGATGTTTGGCAAAGGTCTGAGATGGTAGAAATATTCCAAAACTTTGTGTCCGCCACAGTGGGCAACTACTATCGGATTTTCAGGAAATTCTTTTGCTATAGTGGTCAAATGCCGAAGCGAAGGTTGATTATTTAGCTCTGGCCCAAAATAAAATGCATCGTAAATAATTGGTAGCTTGGTGTTTAATTCAGAAATGTGCTCAAGTATTAAATCAAGTTCTGATTCTTCAATTTTCAGAATTCGACTATGGATTTTTATCGCATTTACTTTTTTTGTAACTACCAGCTCTTTCATTCGTTGGAAGTTATGCCTGAAATCTAAAATGATGGCAATCGCATCCTGGGTAGCAACTTTGGAGACATTTAAATCATAATCTTCAAAAGAATTAAAGATAACCATTTTAGCCACCACATCTAGATGATAATTTGAAAATCCGTTGGTGATATGAGAATGGCAGTCAAAAATTTTCATGATTTTGCAATTAAAACTTCAAAAATTTCCTTCAATTTTTTTTCATCCACAGTTAGACAAACCCTAACATATTCAGAAAAGGATTGGCCATAGGCTCCACCCGGAGTGGCCAGTATTTTGTATTCTGAAAGGAGTTTTTTGCAGGCATCTTCTCCAGAGGCTGCAAAAGAAGAAAAATTAACCAAAGCATAAAAAGAAGCGCTGCCTTTTAAATGCTTGAATTTGCTGCCCTTCAAACTGGATTCCAGAACTAAATATCGGTTATGAAATATAGCAGAAGAATAGGATACATAATCCAGATAAACCTGCTTATCAAGATTTTCCATCACAAAATGCGACAAGCCGGTAACACAGGTTTGCATGTGTTGGTTCATCTTGTCCAAAAAGGAAATAAATTCCTGTTTGGCCTGAATGTATCCAAGCCGCAATCCTGGAGATGCTATACTTTTAGAAAAAGACCCTATCCGGATGATATTTTCACCTTTGGAATAAAATTCTTTTTCATCGGCTCTTGAGAATAACAAGTCTTTATAAACCTCGTCAATAATGAGCCAGGCCCCATTTTGATGTAAAATTTGGGCAACCTTATCCACAAATTCCTTTGAAAATAACATTCCTGAAGGGTTATTGGGATTGTTTAAAATTAAAACTTTTGGCTTATGTGTTTCTAATAATGCTAAAAGAGAATCCAAATGAAAGCTGAGTTCTCCTGAGACTGAAACTGTTGGTTTCCAGGAGATAAAGTGGGCATACTGAAGAGAAATCATTTCGGGATAGCTTAACCAGTAAGGCTCCATTAGTATTACATGATCTCCAGGATTCAAAATTCCCATAAGGGCAAGATGAAGCCCCCATTTGGCTCCATTTACCAAAACAACTTCATCCGGATCAACGTCTTCATTTCTGAAAATGATATTGCTAAGGTTTGTGCGTGCCTTTTTAGAACCTTTGGAGGCTACATAAGGCAAATAGTTTTGCTTTGCAAAATCTTCTATCAGGCTTTGAAGCTGAGTGGGTGGTGGAAGATCGGAGACGCCAATAGCCAGATTAGAATACAAATGTGCATCTTCCAACAAACCAGCCTGCATAGATGCAGAAGGTTTGATTTTGTGAAAATGTGAGGAATACTGCATTGTAAATTAGAGTATGGAAACCTTAAGCATTTCATTTATTCTCGCCAAAAGTTGATTCAGTTCTTCTTGATTTTCAGTTAGTAAAATCACGAAGCCTTGTCGACTTCTATCGTCCGAGGCAGATTGTATTTTGGTTCCAACTTCAAAATCCAATTGAAACCTCAGCACCTGCTTAAACTCCCTTATTTTTTCCACACCTTCTATACTTTGAACGGTCCCATTTGGAAACTCAAAAAAATGTAGAATGGCCGATCGATGTAGAAGAGGGCGGTTTTTTACTTCAACCGCTTCACCCAATAGGCTTTTATACAAAAATTCATAAGAAGGCCAGCCAGAAACCCAGGGAGCGATATGAGAAGAAATCAGGCTACCGCCACCTCTGCAGGCAATTTCAACCAGAATAAAATCACCTGTTTTTAGATCCACAAGATATTCTGCATGGGTTATTCCAAAAGAAAGGCCCGATTTCTCTACAAAAAGATCGTTGGCCTTGGCAATTTTTTGCAGAATTTCTTCCTCAATATCAGCAGGATAGCAAAGATCTGAAGCTATTCCTACCCGGAAATGTTTCTTTTTTGAGATAGCAATGGATCTATGTTTTCCCTGGTTGCAAAATCCTTCTACAGTCAGTTCTATGCCTTCAAAAAACTCTTCAACTAAAACATAATCCAAAGGAGTTTGGGCCTTGCAATCATTAAAGGCTGTTTCCAGTGTTGCCTTAGAATCTGAAGGACCAAGTTTGAAAATACCCCTACTGGATTGGGAATCAGCAGGTTTTAACATTACCGGCCTTTTTACCTTTTCTAAAAAACCAATTAATTCCTCCAAATCCTTAATGGTTTCGAACTTTGGAACCGGAACCCCAATTTGGGAGGCGAATTCCCTCATTTTAAACTTATTGGTAAACAGGAGCACTACTTCTGGGTCGTTTCCTGGTAATCCCAGAAAGGAAGAAATATTGGCTACGTTGAGCATAGCAACGTCCGATTGATCGGAAACGACAAATGCCCAGTTTTTAATCTCGAAATTGCTTAAAGCCAATTTGATTGACTCCAGATCCCTAACATCGGCTACAATCTGTCCGTCCGCTATTTTTACTCCAGGGGAAGTTGTGTAAGGGTCCACCACAAAAACAGGGTGCCCCTTTCCTTTTAAAAATTGAATGATGGGAACCTGCCAGGCTCCTCCTGCCAAAACAAGAACGGGTGCACTCATATAAATTGCTGATAATCCTTGTAAACCGTGTAGTCAGGATTAATTTCTTCGTCTTTAAAAATGAAAATAGTAAACTCAAATGGCATATAGTCATTTCTGAGTACTACACGTTTTGAGAATTTATATGCCAAATCGAGGGCCCAGGCTGGATTGGTATGATAGGTATATTCGTACTGAAAATCAACTTTGTCTGAAAGGAAATTGACCGCAATTCCCTTAGTCGCTATTTGGTTGAACTGCTCAAAGCAGGATTCGATAAACTTGACATTATCTGAAAGTTTATGATTGAAAACTCCGGATGACAATACGAAATCAACAGGTTCGGTAAACTCTCCTTTTAATAAATCTCCTACCCTTAAATCTGCATTTGGATACATTTCTTTTCCAGTTGCTACCAGGTTTTCGTTGATATCCACACCAATATATTCAAATTGATTATACTTTTTTGAAATAAAGTTTCCCAGATCGCCAAAGCCACAGCCAAAATCCAATACTTTTTTTCCCTCAAAATCCCACAAAGAACTGAGGATCTCAAATCGAAGAGCTGCTCTATCTTTTTCGCCCCAACCCAAAGATTTTGGATTGTATCCATGGGCTTTTAGTCGCTCATTGTATCGGTCGATGGTTGCCTGTTTTTCTTGATTTGTCATTTTAAAAATTTAAAGCCTCTTCTACTAAATATTCAGGCCTTGCTCTGCTTTGTTCATAGATCATAGCAATATATTTTCCTATGATGCCCAAAACCATCAAGACAATACCACTTAAAAAATAAATGGAAACGATGATGGAGGAATAACCGGTTATGGAAATGTCGAAAATAATTTTTCTGACCAGAAAAAAGGATCCCAACAAGAAGGAAACAAGTGCACAGAAAAAACCAAAATATATGGAAAGAGTCAAAGGCTTGTTTGAAAAGCTAACAATGCCATTGGTGGCCAACCGAATCATTTTTATTAAGGTGTAATTCGATTTGCCGTATTTCCTTTCCTTGTGTTCAGCCTCCAGATATCCTGGATGGAAATTCATCCAATAGAAAACTCCCCCAATATATTTGTTCACTTCAGGGAATCTGCAAAAGCTCTCTACAACTTTTGCTGTCATGATTCTAAAAGTTCCAATGGATGGATCTGAGTTAATACCCGATAGTTTTGAGAAAACAAAATTAAAAAGCCTGGACGATATTTTTTTAGACGCAGAGTCCTTTCTATCCATACGCCGTACATATATTATTTGATTTTCCCCCTTTTTGATTTGGGAATAGAGGCTTAAAATGGTTTCTGGTTCATCCTGCAAATCCCCATCCATCATCACAACAAATGCACCTTTTGCCCGATGAAGACCAGCAGAAATTGCGGTGTGTTGGCCAAAATTTCTACTGAATCTTAGGCATTTAACCTTCGCGTTTTCTTTCGCGAGCTGGGTCAACACCTGCCAACTCCTGTCTGGACTCCGGTCTTCTACATAGATGATTTCAAAATCATTGGTGAGTTGAGAACAAACCTTTTGGAGTCTTTCCGTCATTTCGGGAAGACTTTTCTCGGCATTGTAAATGGTTACTACAACCGATAACTCCATTGACTATTTTGCTGTAGAAAACGAAGATAGCTCAACTAACTTTTCAGTATTAATTAACCCCTTTTCGCTTAAATATTTTTTCTGACAAACCACTTCATAAGTGGACATTTTGTGGGTATCCATACAGAAAAACCAAACGTCTTCCTGAAGCTCAATAAAATCAAGCTTTTTTATGAACTCTTCGTTTTGTTGCTCTTTGGTGATCAGCACCACACCGGTATCGTCGGCCACAAATATGGAATCCTGATACAAATCCCGTAGGGTCTTCAATTCACTTTCTGGTGGAAGGACATCATTTTTAACATTTGTACATCCTATCGGGGTATATCCTGTACACCAAATGGGATATTTTTCCTTTTTCAAGGTGTGAATATCACGCATAAAACCATTAACAATAATGGCTTCTGCCCTTTTGTAAAGCAAGACATATTTTGCAACAAGATCGCCAAAAATGGCCTTTTCGTTGCAATTCATTCCATGTACAAAGACCATTCTCCCTTCATTGATAAACTGAAGTTGCTCATGAACCTCCCAGTTGCTTTCATTCCAGGCATAAACAAATTCTACCAATCCCACTTTATGTAAACCCTCCGTAACTGGCAATGGTCCTCGAATGTGACCCTTTTTTCCTAAAACGTCAGCCACCTCGGTGGTTGAGATTTTATTATCTCTAATGGTTTTAATAATCTTTTCCTGAATGGTCATGAATTAAAAATATAATTTATATGTCTTGACTGAATTTAAATGATTGAAATTTATACTTACTTGGACACCAATTTTTTCTCATTTGGAAAAGCTTAAAGTTGATTTTAAACTTATCCCTAAGTTCCCTTAGAAATGCAAATTAAATAGAATTTTAGCATTTTCCTTTTCGAACTTGATTTGAATAGGGCTAAAAGTTATTTGAGCTTTATTGATTCAAATTACTTTTAGAATCCTTGGTGATTTATCCATTTGTTTTTCGATTTATTTCATTCAAACCTTAAAATAGGTATTGCGCCACTTTTTTCCATTTCCTGAAATGCAATAGGCTCATCGGAAAAATTAACAGCCTTGCAAGCCATGGCAAATACAGAAACCTTATACCCCAAATCCAAGGCATCCAACGCAGTAAATTTCACACAAAAATCAGTCGCTAAACCACAAATTGTAAGTTTTTGTATTTCATTCTCTTTCAGCCAACCATCCAGACCGGTTTTCTTTTTCCTATCATTGTCAAAAAAGGCAGAATAGCTATCTATTTCTAAATCAGTACCTTTTTGAACTATCAGCGAAGGATTTAATGCTAAAATTTTTGGATGGATTTCAGCCCCTTTTGTATTTTGAACACAATGGTCTGGCCACAATGTTTCAGTTTTTCCATGCCATTCAATTTGATCAAAGGGTTTTTTTTCAATATGACTTGAAGCAAAACTTTTATGACCTGGTGGGTGCCAATCCTGGGTCAGAATGATTGTTTCAAAATTTGGGGCGATTCTCAAAATTTCAGGAATGACATCATTTCCATTTGGGACGGCCAATGAGCCTCCTTCCAGAAAATCATACTGAACATCAACAATAAGTAAAGCTTCTTTAGTCATCAATGTTGTTTCTATCCTGATTGCTGGGTTTTTGAATAACTGTTGAATCGTCCAAAGCATTTACCGGACTTCTACCTGAGCAGGTTAGATCTACAGATAAGTTTGCCGGGCGTTTGAATGGACCTTTTATGATCCCTAATTTTGTATCTGCATAGACTTTATCCATATAATAACTCCAGATCGGCATGGCCATTTTTGAGCCTTGGCCCAAATGAAATGACCGAAAGTGGATGCTTCTATCCTCACCACCAACCCAAATTCCGGTAACCAATTGTTTTGTGATTCCGATAAACCAACCATCTGAATAATTGGATGTTGTACCTGTTTTACCTCCAACTTCATTGCCGACCAGGGTTTTCCCTAATCTATGCAAACCAAGTGCCGTTCCGTTTCTTTCCCTTGTGGCGCCTTGAAGCATGTGCACCATCATGTAAGCGGTTTCTTCAGAGATTACCTCCTTTTTTTCCGGATTAAAAGCGGCCAATTGGTTGCCATTTTTATCCATAATTTTAACAATGTAATATGGTTTTGTCCAGGTTCCACCTGCAACAAATGTTGAATATGCAGAAACCAATTCAAAAACTGAAACATCACTGGCTCCTAAACAGAGGGCAGGCACAGGGTCCAATGGACTGGAAATTCCCAATTTTTTCGCATATTCCACCACCCGATCTGCGCCTAGTTTTTTCATAACCTGGGCAGCTACTGAGTTGATGGATTGGGCCATAGCCTTTCTCAAGGTCATTCTTTCACCTGAATATTTTCCATCGGAGTTTTTAGGCGTCCAGTAGGTATTGGTTTCCTCATTGTAAAACGTAGTAGGCGCATCAACCATTTCGGTACAAGGGGTAAATCCGTTGTCCATAGCTGTTGCATAAACAATTGGTTTAAAAGAAGATCCCGGTTGTCGTTTACCTTGTCTTACATGGTCATACTTAAAATATTTGTAATTAATTCCTCCCACCCAGGCTTTTATGTTTCCTGTAAATGGATCCATACTCATCATGCCACTATGCAGAAAGTGTTTGGTATAAGCAATTGAATCCCAAGGGCTAATTATGGTATCTTTTCCTCCATTCCAACTAAAAAGAGATGTTTTCAATGGTCGTTTAAAAGCAAGAATTGCTGAATCCTCATTGCCATTGTATTGCTGTTTATAGGACTGAAAAAGGGATGTTCGTCTGGCTGCATTTTTTATAAAGTCCTTTATTTCGACTCCGTTTTCATCTACCCATGGACTTTTACCTTTCCAGTATTTAAAAAATATGGCTTGCTGATATCGCATGTGACTGTCCAGTGCCTCCTCTGCATATTTCTGCATGCGGGAATCGATAGTTGTATAAATTTTTAAACCGTCAGCATACAAATCATAACCTCGTTCTTTACAAAAATGCTGCAAATCTTTTTTAAGTTCGGTTCTGAAATAAGTTCCAATTCCTTCATTGTGGTTTTCAACCTGGTACTGACCAATATCTATGGGTTTAAGTTTTAGGGATTCAGCTTCAGCCTCAGTTAGATAGTTGTATTTGTACATCTGCTCAATCACTGTATTTCTTCTGATTAAAGCTCTTTTTGGATTGTAAACTGGTGAATATAAGGTCGGTGCTTTCAACACACCAACAAGCATAGCGCTTTGTTCAAGGCTTAATTTGTCAGGAGAGGTGTTAAAAAAAGTTCGGGCGGCAGTTTTAATTCCAAAAGCATTGGAACCAAAATGAACAGTATTTAAATACATGGTGAGGATTTCCTGTTTGGTGTAGGTCCTTTCCAATCGGACAGCTGTAATCCATTCCTTTGTTTTAATAATCAAGGTTCTGAAACCAGGAATTGCAGAAAGACTACCTTCATATAATTCACTTCTGGTAGAAAAAAGATTTTTGGCCAATTGCTGAGTCAATGTACTGGATCCACGTCTGTCAAGCCGGATCATGTACCAAAGGATAGCGAGTGTGCCTTTCATGTCGATGCCACTATGTTGCTCAAAACGAATGTCTTCTGTGGCAAAAAGAGCTTTTAAGAGGTTGGGAGAAAGTTCATCAAAAGGAGTTGGGGATCTGTTTTCCTTAAAGTATTTACCCAATAGAACCCCATCTGAAGTATAAACTTCCGAGGCTAGTTCAGATTTTGGATTTGCCAGATTTTCAGTTCCGGGAATTCCACCAAAAAGGCCAAGTAAATCCGATGAGACAGCAAAGGTCCATAAGGTGATGAAAACGAAAAAAGAGACAAGGCCCATCCAGATAAACCGGATTGCTTTTGTTGTAAGCATAAATTGGAAAAAGGTGTTCCTTTTTAACGCTGCAAATTTGGAATATATTATAAAAAGAATTTGGAAAAATTAAAGACATGTAAATTTGAGCCTTACTTGAAAGAAAGTTCCCATTGAATTCTCCAAATTATCTCCCAATTCTGGTTCCCGCACTTGGTTTGCTGGTCCCATTTCTTATCCGGTGGATTGAAAACAGAAGCCGACTTCGACAGGCGCAACATTTGTTGGATGTTATAAAAACCAGAGACGAAATATCAAAATTGCTTTTAGATGCTGAAAATGAGGGACTTGATTTACTAGAGAATGAAGAAGCCCAATTGAGGTTTTATGGAAAAGCACTTGAAAAGGAGATAAAGAGAAATGATATCGTTGAAATCAGACTTTACCCAATTTTAATTTCAATAGAGATTGTCTTCTTTGTTTCTGCCATCTTTTATGGTGCAGTTTCATTTTTAGAGAAGCTAATTTATGCACAAGGAAATGAAACGCTTCCCTTTTTGGAGGGAATTTTCTCAAATTCCAACATCAGGATTTCTTTATTATTATTCTGTCTGGTGGCTAGCTTGTATTTTACTTATTCAGTTCAGAAACGGATTTTACTTCGCAACGGGTTCTCAAAGAAAACGGAAATAAAAATATTTGGGATTTTCAACCTTTTTTTCTTTTCCTGTATTCTGATTCTTGGTCTGGTTTTGTTTATTTTGGATTGGGTTATGCCCTGGTTTTAAATTGTTTAGAAAAATATCTATTGTAATTGGGTGACTTTACTTTTTAAGTTTTGGCCATTTTTTTAATAAAAATTGCTCCAAAAACAAAGAAAATTATCAAAGCCAAAGCCGATGCCCGCATGTTGCCAAGAAGCTGGTTGGTTAGGCCAAAAACCAAAGTTCCTAAAACGATGGAAAACTTATCCAGCAAATCATAAAGGCCATACATAGCTGATTTTCCATGTTCCTGGTTTGGGAGGAAGTGGGTAAAAGTGCTTCTTAACATCGATTGGCTGCCCCCCATAACCAAACCTACCAAAGCGGCCACACCAAAAAATTGCATATCCGTTTGAACAAAAAAGGCAGCAAAACAAACTACAATCCAAAGCAAACAGGCAAGTATCAATGTAGTTGCGTCGGTGGTTTTTTCTGAAATCTTAGAAAATAAATATGCTCCAAAAATGGCTACCAATTGTAATATTAAAATGGTAAGAATGAGTTTATCTGAGGAAAGATGCAATTCAATATCCCCAAAAATTGCTGCCATATACATTACAGTTTGAACCCCGGTATTGATAAAAAAGAAACCTAGCAGAAACCAGTTTAATCCTTTTACAATTTTAACCGTTTCCATTGCAACTTTTAGGCGTTCTAAAACGGCCTTAAATTTGAAATGGAACCCTATTTCTTTTTCAGATTTTGGTAAGCCTGAAACTGATATAAAACCAAAACTGAACCACCAAATACCTGTTAAAACAAATCCAATTCTGCATATTTTTTCAAAAGTAATTCCTTGAAAAATAGCAATATTTGGCAAAAAAACTGGAGTCAGAATCAACAAAAGCAAAAGAACCGAGCCGGCATAGCCAAGCGAAAATCCTCTTGCACTCACTGCTGCATATTTATCAGGACTGGCAATATTTGGTAAAAAGGAATTGTAAAAAACGATACTTGAGCTGTATCCTACTGCTGCCAAGATAAAAGTCAAAATTCCAAACTCCAGATTGGATCTTCCAAAGCCAAAAAGTGCCGCACAGGCCAAAGAACCTATTAAACAAAATCCCAATAAAAATCGTCTTCGATATCCGGTCAAATCTGCAACCGCACTCAAAAAGGGACTCAGCAAAGCAGAAACAAGAAATGAAAAGGAAATAGCAAATGAGAACAAGGCTGAGTTGAGTATTTCAATTCCAAAAAAAGAAACAGAATTACCGCCTGTTTCGTTTTTAGCTACTATTCCATAATAAACCGGAAAGAGGGTTGAGGTTATAATTAAGGAATAAACTGAATTTGCCCAATCGTACAGGCACCAGGATCGGATGGTTTTTGGGTCGTTTTTTTTTTTCAAAACCATTTCAAATTTTGGGTCCTATTTCGTTAACTTTTGGTATTCTTCAATTTTTGGTGGGTCAATTTGGCTAAGAATTAAAAATGCTTCTTGTTTTTGTTCGGGTTTTGTTGCCTCCTTTAAAACATTCATAAATTCGTCTCTCTTCATTTCCAATATACTTTTTATCAAGATAGAAGTAGGTCTTTGGTCAAAAACTATTTTTAACTTTCGCAAAGCATCAAGCAAAAGAACCCGGGTTTCCTCTGGTTTTTCAGCATAGTTGTCCAGGCCTTTTCTATAGTAGGAATACATAGCTTCCCTGTAAGCTGCAAACTGCTGAGACATAAGATTTTCCAGATAAAAATATCTTGTGTTGGTTCCATCAAACTGGCTCCAACCCTTCAAACCCCCTTGTGTTGCACTTTGGCCAATTTGTTGTGCCAGGTTGTAATAATTTTTTCCGCCAAGTTTTGAAAAGGAATCATAATCCAGGCCAATTATTATGTAGGCATAATATGCCAGCAAAGAAGTGAGATTGGATGTAAAGTTGCCTTGTTGAAAATCAAGTGGTTGGCCTTCTACATATTGAAAGCCCCAATCCTGATCCAAAAAATTGATTAGCCTTGTCTCATATGTAGTTCCATAAACAGGCCGTGATGCAATTATTTGGGCCTGAGCTGTATAATTTCCAACTGTTCCTGAAAGGGTAAGAAAAATTGTACACTTAATCCTTTCCTCAACTTTGAATTCATCATTGGTCCATCGCCGTTGACTCATAAAATCCTTAATGGCCCTTTTCATATCCGTGAGCACCCTTTGATCCACGCTTTGTACGCCTTGGGCATTAATTTGTACATCACAAATTAGCTCTTGTGCGCTGGTATTCAGGCCATTGGCTAAAAGGAATAAAAAAATAAAACTAATTCTTTGGAAGATTCTGAACCACATATTCCACAATATCATTTGCAACTTCTTTTTTGCTTTTGGTTTCAAAGGTAAACTCCTTGCCTTGTCTATCAATAATCATTATTTTATTGGTATCAAATCCGAAGCCAGCGCCTGGGTCATTCATTGAATTTAAAACGATGGCATCCAGATTTTTACGCTCTATTTTAGATTTTGCATTTTCGACTTCATTTTGAGTTTCCAATGCAAATCCTAATAGAAACTGGCCTTTCTTTTTTCTTTTTCCCAAAGCTGCAGCGATATCTTTGGTCTTCACCAGCTTAATTTCCAGGTTGTCTTCTTTCTTTTTAATTTTCTGACTTTCAGCTTTTTCTGGCCTATAATCTGCCACTGCAGCTGAAAGAATGGTAATATCCGCAGTTTCAAACAAGTCAGATGAAGCGATGTACATTTCTTCTGCTGATTGAACTTTGATTACAGTTGCCTCTTTTGGAAGATTTACGTTTGCTTTTATGGGTCCGGAAACAATAAAAACATCAGCCCCTCTTTCGACAAGTTTTTGAGAAATTTCAGCCCCCATTTTTCCAGTTGAATGGTTGGATATAAACCGAACAGGATCAATTGCCTCTATAGTTGGCCCAAGGGTGATCAAAACTTTCTTACCTTTCAAATCCTGGCTTTTTTCAAAGAACGAATTGATTGTAGAAAATATTTGCTCCGGTTCTTCCATTCTTCCTTTTCCCTCCAAACCACTGGCCAATTGCCCTGTTCCAGGTTCAATGATGGTGACTTTGTGTTTTTGCAAAGTCTGGATATTTGCTTGAGTTGCAGGATGAATCCACATGTCCAAATCCATTGCGGGTGCAACAAAAACAGGACAACGGGCAGACAAATATGTAGTAATCAATAAATTGTCACCTTGGCCACTAGTCATTTTTGATATCGTACCAGCCGTTGCCGGAGCAATTAAAAACAAGTCAGCCCAAAGGCCCAATTCCACATGGTTGGTCCAAACTCCGGTTGAAGTATTGAACATTTCCAAATAAATTTCTTCCTCTGAAAGTGTAGCTGGGGTCAATTTTCCAATAAAATCAACCGCAGAAGGCGTCATGATAACTTTTACTTCTGCACCTGCCTTTTTTAATAACCGAATGAGCGTTAATATTTTATAAGCAGCAATTCCCCCACAAATCCCTACAATAATTTTTTTGCCTTGCAATAGACGCATTTTTTTTGAAATGATGGGTGCGAATTAAATGAAAATAGTTTTGGGAAAATTTGTTTAAAATTGTTCCCATGGACCATCTTCTTGAATTTGAATGGGATTGGGCAAATCTTAGACATATCAATCATGATAATGCTTCCCGAGGAATTGAGGCCATTGAAATCGAAAGTGTTTTCAAAGATCCATTTGGGCAAATCAGAGAGATGAATTTTGACGAATTTAGAAACGAACAAAGGTTCAAGATTTTTGGTGAATCCTTTCAAAAACGGAAATTAATTGTGATATTTGTTTTGACAAAAGACAATCTAATCAGGTCAATAACTGCCTATGTTTGTAAAAGTAAAAAACTCTTAATTGAATATGAAAGCGCAAAAAACCAATGATTTAAAGGGTTTAGGGCTTATTGATAATTTGAGTCCAAGCCAAAAGGAAGAAATAGAAAAAAGCTTTTTTAAACCGGGAGATAAAAATTTGAGCCTGGAGGAAATTCTGGCAAAAAACAAAGAGAAGTTTGAAAAAATCAAGAGGGCTTCCTGAGGTTTTTTACTTTTTATAAGCTATTCTTAAGAAAGGATTTTCCAGCGTTTGATTTTAGATATTTTTCCCGAATTCTACCTTCTTTGAAATCATTAACTTGTTCATAGTAAACTATTTTCCAAGGCAAGTGGCCTTTTGTAAATTTCGATTTTCCTGAATTGTGTTCCAACAATCTAATTTCCAGATTTGTAGTCATTCCAACATAAAATATTTTGGAAGAAACGCTTTCAAGCACGTAAAGGTAAACAGGCATAAAACAAAGAAAGCTGCCTTAAGAGCAGCTTTCTGTTGTAGTCCGTACGGGAATCGAACCCGTGTTTCATCCGTGAAAGGGACGTGTCCTAACCCCTAGACGAACGGACCATTTTCGATTTGGGACCGCAAAAGTAGGGGTTTACATTTTAAATCCAACAAAATATTTAAAAAAAAGATAAGTCGTTCATTATCAATATTTTTTTACTTTTCATTTAGAATTTGTTTTGGCCTGGTCTTTTGGTAGTTTTGCACCCGATTTTGAAATTATAAAATCCTTACATTCAAAGCAAATGTCAACTATCAAAATAGGAATTAACGGTTTTGGCCGAATTGGCCGACTTGTTTTTCGTGCTGCTTCTCAGAATCCTAACATCGAAGTGGTTGGGATTAATGACCTCATCGAAGTGGATTATATGGCCTACATGTTGAAATATGATTCAACCCATGGTCTTTTTAAGGGAACTGTCGATGTAAAAGATGGTCAACTTATCGTAAACGGCAAAACCATTCGTGTTACAGCAGAAAGAGATCCTGCCAACTTGAAATGGAATGAAGTTTCTGCAGAATATATAGTTGAATCGACTGGTTTGTTTTTAGATAAAGAATCTGCTTCCAAGCACATTGCAGCTGGCGCAAAGCGGGTTGTGATCTCTGCTCCTGCAAAAAGTGATGATGTACCTACATTCGTAATGGGCGTGAATCACAAGAAATTTGATTCGTCCATGACTGTTATTTCAAATGCAAGTTGCACTACAAATTGTTTGGCGCCACTCGCCAAGGTTTTACATGACAATTTTGGTATTTTGGAAGGCTTAATGACTACTGTTCATGCTGTTACAGCTACACAGAAAACGGTTGACGGTCCTTCTGCCAAAGATTGGAGAGGTGGTAGAGGTGCGTATCAAAACATCATTCCTTCTTCAACAGGTGCTGCAAAAGCAGTAGGTTTGGTTATCCCTGATTTGAAAGGAAAACTAACTGGTATGTCATTGAGAGTGCCAACTCCGGATGTTTCTGTAGTTGATTTAACGGTTAGACTTCAAAAAGAAACCAGCTACGAAGAAATTAAAAAAGCCATGAAAGCTGCCTCTGAAGGTGAGTTGAAAGGTATTTTGGGATATACAGAAGATGATGTTGTTTCAACAGATTTCTTAGGAGATGCCCGAACTTCGATTTTTGATGCAAAAGCTGGAATTCAATTGAGCCCAACTTTTGTAAAAGTGATCAGCTGGTATGACAACGAGTGGGGCTATAGCAGCAAACTTGTTGATTTGATTTCTTATACAGCGAGCGTTTAAATTTATTTTAAAGATTTTTATAAAGCCGGTTTACAAAGCCGGCTTTTTCATTCCTAAAGATTCTAACCGCAATGAGCCAGGAAAAACCAACTGAGAATTCATTTGACAATTTTGATCAGTTTGCCACGGATTACCGGCAAATTCACAATGACAACATAAAGCTAACTGGGGCCGATAGCCAGTATTTTTCCGAATTTAAGGTAAAATGGCTTCGGGAATATTATCAGCATCAAGCTGTTGGCCATATTTTGGATTTGGGGGCAGGAGACGGTACATGTTTGACCTATTTCAGCCAGTATTTTCCAGAATCCAGGTTGAAAGGAATAGATGTTTCAGAGTTGAGCATTGAAGAAGCAGCAGCCAAAAAGATACCTAATGCAGAGGTTTTGGCTTATGATGGTAGCCAAATTCCGTTTTCTGACAATCAGTTTGATGTTATTTTGGTAGCTACTGTTATGCACCATATCCGTTTTGAGCTGCATGAAGGGCTTATGAAAGAGGCGCTTAGAGTTTTAAAACCAGGAGGCAAAATATTTATCGTTGAGCATAACCCACACAATCCCGTTACCATGCACATGGTAAATACCTGTCCTTTTGATGAAGATGCGGTGCTGTTAAAACCTGCCTACGCCAAATCACTTCTTTCAAAAACAGGCTTTAAAAATGTTAAAAATCATTTCACCCTCTTTTTTCCAAGAGGTGGATTTTTCAAGGCATTTCATTTTTTGGAAAAGTATTTAAGCCCAATCCCAATTGGTGGCCAGTATGTTGGGGTTGGGGAGAAGTAGCAAAAAGTCATTACTCTTCCCTTCTTTTCCAAACTTTCCTTAAAGCCAATTTAGGTTCCTCTAAAGGATAATCCTATTTTTGCTGCCATATCATGGATAATAAGGCAGAAGCCAGTGGAAAAATATATGACAGCAAAACGCTTAAAAGGCTTTTTCCTTTCATTAAACCCTATCGCGGCTCCTTTTTCTTCCTTATTTTCTTAACCCTCAGTCTTGGTTTTTTGGCACCTTTAAGACCAATTCTAATTCAGTTTGCCATTGATAAAAATGTAGCCACCGGTGACTGGAAAGGTCTTCAGATAATGGTAATCTGGATGTTTGCCTTGCTTTTAACCCAGGCTTTGGCCACCTATTATCAAAACTATTTAAGCACCTGGATAGGCCAAACCATCATCCGGGACATTAGAATCAAACTTTATGAGCACATATTAAGCCTGAAGGTTCGCTTTTTTGATACAACACAAATTGGTCGTTTGGTTACCCGAAACATATCTGATATAGAGACCATTGCCGATGTTTTTAGTGAAGGATTGGCAGCTATGGCAGGTGATGTTTTGCAGTTGGTTTTTATTCTGGCCTACATGTTTTACATCGATTGGAAACTGACCCTGATCAGCCTTTCGATGTTGCCATTTTTGCTGTTTAGTACGTATATTTTTAAAGAAAGGATAAAGGTAACTTTTAATGAGGTCCGTTCTGCGGTTGCCAATTTGAATTCATTTGTTCAGGAGCACATTACCGGAATGAGCATTGTTCAGATTTTTGGAGCCGAAAAGCAGGAAATGGAAAAGTTCAAAGCCATAAATGCGGAGCACAGAAGAGCAAACATTCGTTCGGTTTTGTACTACTCCATTTATTTTCCGGTTGCGGAGGTCATTTCGGCTATTGGCACTGGTCTTTTGGTTTGGTACGGAGCGCAAGGTGCTATAAAAGATGAAGTTACACTCGGGATGCTGACTGCTTTTATCATGTATATCGCTATGTTTTTCAGGCCAATACGCACCATCGCAGACCGTTTTAATACTTTGCAACTTGGTTTGGTTAGTACGGAAAGAATTCTAAAATTGTTGGATCATCCAGATAAGGTTGAGGACAATGGTAAGCTTCAAGATGTTACACTGAAGGGCGATCTCAGGTTTGATTCTGTTTGGTTTGCTTATCAGGAAGAGCAATTTGTACTTAAAAACATTTCCTTTGAAGCTAAGGCTGGGCAATCTATTGCATTGGTTGGGGCTACCGGATCTGGAAAATCATCCACCATCAATCTGATTACCCGTTTTTATGAATATCAAAAGGGTCAGATTTGGCTTGATGGTCAAAAGATTGAAGATTTTTCCTTGTCGTTTTTGCGGAAACATATTGGCCTTGTTTTGCAGGACGTTTTTCTTTTTAATGGAAGCATTCGGGATAATATTACTTTGGGCAGTAAGGATATTTCTGATGATCAAATCAAAGCTGCATCCGATTTGGTTGGCGCTACGCGGTTTATTGAGAATCTGCCTGGTGGTTTCAATTATGAGGTTATGGAGCGTGGAAATACCCTTTCGGTTGGCCAGAGGCAGCTTATTTCTTTTGTTCGGGCAATGGTGTATGATCCACAAATTTTGATTTTGGATGAAGCCACAAGTTCGGTTGATACCGAAACCGAAGAATTGATACAATCTGCCGTTGAGAAAATTATGAATGGTAGAACCTCAATTGTTATTGCCCATCGTTTGTCCACCATACAAAAAGCAAATCAGATTTTGGTGATGGATAAAGGGGGAATAACGGAAAGAGGGACGCACGAAAGTCTTTTGGCTCAAAATGGTTTTTATGCCCAACTCCATGATATTCAATATAAATCTGCATTGGTTTAAAGTAAATTGGAAACAGATTTCGTTAAGTTTGGAAATAGACCTTTTTTTGACACTTCAAATTGAATCTTCAAATGGCCACTAAGCCTTTCATGGTTGGAATTACAGGCGGAAGCGCCTCAGGTAAGACACTTTTTATTAAGAAGTTGATGCATTCTTTTTCCAGCCAGGAAATTTGCTTGCTTTCTCAGGACAATTATTATCACGACCGGCACCTGCAACCTAAGGATGATAAGGGATTTGAAAACTTCGATTTGCCGGAAAGTATTGACCATTTGCATTTTATTCAGGATGTTCAGGCTCTACGAAATGGAAAAGTGGTTACCAAAAAGGAATACACGTTTAACAATCCCAATCAGGTGCCCAAAATGCTGCAGTTTGACCCTGCACCAGTAATTGTGATAGAAGGGATTTTTGTTTTTTATTTTCCTGAAATCAGAAAGCAGTTCGACCTCAAAATCTTTATTGATGCTGAGGAACATATCAAATTAAAACGAAGGATAAAAAGAGACGGACAGGAGCGGGGCTATGAAATGGATGACGTTTTATATCGCTACGAAAACCATGTGGCTCCAACTTTCGATCGCTTCATCCGCCCATTCAAAACGGAGGCCGATATTATCATTCCCAACAACCACAGCTTTGACAAGGCCCTGGAAGTAATCGTTACCTTTTTAAAGAATCGAACATTGGTCAATCAGGAATTGGACGCCTGATTTTTTTCTTTGTTAATATCTTAACCTTTGGAAAATAGACTTCTTTTCTATGTCCTGGCCATAGCCATAGCTTAGGTTGTTGTTGGTGCAATTCAATACTAACCCAACATTTTCAAGTTTTCCACCTTCGATATAATTGTCCAAAAAGTACAGTTTTCTTTTATCTAAGTAATTGGCTCTCACTACATAGATAAAAGTATCTGCAAATTTTGCCAATAAGAAGGTATCTGTAACAATACTTGAAGGCACCGTATCTACAATAATATAATCAAAGCGACTTTTCAGGTCTTCAAACATTGATGCCAGTTTATCGGTCAACAAAATTTCGGCAGGGTTTGGTGGAATAGAACCTGAAGGCAACACATACATGTTTTCATAACCATCAAGCTTGACCATATAGGAATCAATTTTGGTGTTTTGAGAAATTAAATAATCCGTAACACCCTCCTGGCTTGGCAGTTCAAAATATTTGTGAAGTTTCGGATTTCGCAGGTCCATGCCAATCAACAATACTTTTTTCCCTGTGAAAGCTATGGTTTTGGAAAGGTTAATGGAAATAAAGGTTTTTCCTTCTTTTGGTATTGTGGAGGTTACAAATATGGTTTTTGCTGTTCCTTTAGGAACTTTTGATACCATAAATTCAAGATTCGTTCTGATAATCCGTAGTGCTTCTGCCAAACTTGATCGGCTACCAGGACTTAATTTATCACCTTTTGACAATGATTTAGGCACATCTCCCAGAAATGGCGCTTTAAACCGTGACTCCAAATCTTTTCTTTCTTTAACTTTTGTATCAACAAGATCCTGAATATAGATTCCAAGAAAGGGAACTACGATTCCAAGTAAAAAAGCAGCCAACCAAACCACTTGTCTATTTGGAGAAATGGGGTTTTTAGATGCCACCGCTTCGTCAATTTGTTTTGCATTCGGGGCTGTAACAGCAAGAGAAATTGCAATTTCTTCTCCTTTTTGAAGCAAATACAAATACAAGGCTTCCTTAATCTGTTGTTGCCTGGCCAAAACACGAACCTCTCTTTCCTGGGTTGGAATTTGAGAAATTTTGTTTTTAACCATAGAGGTTTGCCTCTCAAGGTCTTTCTTTTTTATCTCCAGATTAATCTTAATATTTTGAAGACTGGTTTGCATGTTTGAGTTTAACACATTGATCTCAGCATCCAGATTCATTATAATGGGGTTTCCCGGCTTTGCTGAAATCAAAAGTCGGTTTCTTTCGAGTATAAGTTGATTGTATTGCGCTACCTGATCCTTGAAATTACCTTCAGCAACAATGATGTTATTGGGCATCAGGTTAAATTTGTTGTTGGTCCTTACAAACTCCAAAAGTGACTGCACCACTTTTAGTTGGATTTCTGTATCCATCACATTTTTCTGAAATGTACTGGAGTTTTCAAGATAGATATCCGCTTCCGACTTTATATCCGTAACACTGTTTTGTCTTTTATAGGTTTCGGATTCTTTTTCTACCCCTTCCAATGAAAGGTTTAAAAGATTAAGCCTTTCTCTTATAAATTTTGAAGTGTTGGCTGAAATTTGATTTTTTTCATCCAACTCATTTTGGTTGTAAATTTTATAAAGCGTGTTCAATACATCCTCGGACCGCTCTTTTACATTATCTACCAGGGTAATTTCAACAGCACTTGTGTTTTTGTTGAGCAGCGAAATATTTAGTCTGGATTTATAACTATCGACCACATCTCTGACAGGTTGGATGTGCACTTTAACCTTAATTGGAACCAGTTCGTTTTTGAAGAAGTTGTTAAAGTTTTTAACAATTTTGAAATTACAGTACTGGTTATTAATGAGTTGCCCGTATTTTATCTCTTTTAATTTTTCGCCTTCCAATAATAAATAGGTGGAATCCGTCTTGGCCTGAACTATAAAAAACCATTCTTTAGTAAAAAAGGTATTGTCAAAATTTGAAAATAAAACATCAAAATCTTTGTGCTTGTACAAGGGATCTGATTTAAACCTGCCCAGATTTATATAGTTTACATTGAGCATCAGGTTTAAAACGGTCTGCTCAATTAGCTTTCTGGATTTGAGGATTTCAATTTCATTGTCAACGGTGGTTTTTATATTGGTTAAAGCCCCAAGATCTGAAAAAGCCGAAAGTTCATTTACCACATCTCCACCCTTTCTTTCATCCTTGATTAGCAAGGAAATAACCGCTTTATATTGTGGAACGGTGTATCTGAGATACAAAAAGGCAAGGCCAATAAAAAAAATCAGACTTAAAATAAAAAGCTTCCAATGGGACAAATACTTTTCAAGTATTTCCTTCAAAAGAAGATTATCGTCGGGTTTTGGATTGGCTGTTGAATTGTTCTCGTTTCGCATTTTCAAATCTGACAGTTGAAAATTGGTTTACCTGAGGCTTTAGCAGTTTCAACTGTTCATTATTATTGAATGTATTCAGGATTTTCCCAAAGTTTCAAATTTGCCTTAGCTTTTCACAGAATTGAAACCCATTTTAAGCACAAGACCAGACCTGTGAGAAAACCATCGATTTTGAATGGTTTTTCCAAGGTCTGGTCTTGCAGGTTTCCGATTGATTAAAAGCTTAACTTGCTTGTTTTAAGGCTGGTTCATCCATTTTTTGGTAAGTAGAATTCATGCTTTTAAACTCAGGCAAGATGAATTTCATCTTTTTTACCATGTCATAAGTGCTGTAAGAATTGCCCAAAGTGATAAGCTCGTGGATATTTCCATTGATATAATTGTATTCTTCAATCTGATCCTGAAAAATTGCAATCTTCTCATGATGAGTTGGAAGCGTTTTTGAAGTATCATTCAAAAGTTCTTCAAACAATTTTTCGCCTGGTCTCAAACCTGTAAATTCAATTTTTACATCTTTCTCAGGAGTAAGTCCAGCCAACTTTATCATTTTGGTTGCCAAATCAAGAATTTTGACTGGTTTGCCCATATCAAAGATAAAAATCTCACCACCATTGCCCATAGTGCCAGCCTCTAAAACCAACTGACAAGCCTCAGGAATGGTCATAAAATATCGGATGATGTCTGGATGTGTAATGGTGATTGGTCCGCCCATTTCAATTTGCTTGGTAAAAAGAGGCACAACTGAACCATTTGACCCAAGTACGTTTCCAAATCTGGTTGTAATAAATCTGGTTGTAAGTCTGTTTAATCTAAACAAATGGTTTTGAAGTGATTGTACATATTTTTCTGCAATTCTTTTACTGGCACCCATTACGTTGCTGGGATTAACGGCTTTGTCCGTTGAAACCATTACAAACTTTTTCACCTCAAATTCTACAGCCAAATCAGCCAGATTCTTAGTGCCCATTATGTTTGTAAAAATGGCTTGCGAAGGATTGTTTTCCATCATGGGAACATGTTTGTAAGCTGCAGCATGGTACACCATATCGGGTTGGTATTCAGAAAAAACAGAGCGCATCACATCCTTATTTCTGATATCCGCCATTACTGTAATAATATCCGAATCCGGAAACGATTCCATAACCTCCAATGAAAGAGAGTGCATTGGCGTTTCGGCCTGATCAATAAGAACAACTTTTAAAGGGTTAAACTTCAATGCCTGGCGAACAATTTCGCTTCCTATGGAACCAGCTGCTCCAGTGACCATAATGGTCTTATTATTAAGATCTTCTGAAAGAGAATGTGTGTCAAGAATGATTGGATTTCTTTCTAAAAGGTCCTCAATTTTATATTTTTTAATACTGGAAGAAACTTCTCTTTGATTATTCCAATTAGATATCATGGAAACTTTATACACTTCCATTTGCTCCCTCAAGGCCTTTTCGATAATATCTTCCTTTTCTTTTTGGTTGATAGATTCATCTGAAATGATAATGGCACCAGCATTTCTTTCGCTTACCATTAGTTCAAAACTATCATTCAAACTATAGATTGGCTGATTCAAGATCTTTTTTGAAGTTGAAGCATCTGATTTATCAAGGAAACCAACTACCCGGAATTTTTTTGGATTATCCGCATTTAAAGCATTTGCCATAGAAATGGCGTTTGAATTGGTGCCTACTATAATTGTATTAATCAGGTCCTTCTTTCTTTTTACGCCTATATAATTGATAAAGACGTGTTTAATTACAATGCGATAAGAAAATAGACCTACTCCAGTAAATAAATTGTTGATTAATAAACCAGCTGTCAGATATAAAGTTTCGTGTGATTTGAGTACGAAAAAGGAGTTAATCAGCATTAATACCAAAAAGCAAAAAAACTGAGAAACAAAAATCTTCATTACATCTATCATAGAGGAATGTCTTACAATCCCTGAATAGATTTCAAATACCCTGAAAAATATCAAATGAATACCCAAATAGATAAGAGAAGCAACAAAGAATGAAGACTTATCAATGTAGTGAGTTCCTGAGTTTTCCAATAAAAAATAGGTAAAAAGACCTGACAATGAAACGATTGTCATATCGATGGTTAATATAACCCACCTTGGCAAATAGCCTATTCCTTTCATATTAAGCCGCCCCATTTTTATAAAAATGATACGGTACAAATTAGTCACTATTTGCACTAAATTTCCAAGAATCTTGTTTCTAAATATAGATTCAACATTGATGGTGGTTCCATAGATGGTCATAGCTTTATAGATTGTGTATAGAGGTGAAAAAGAATGAGGATGTAAAAAGTTGAAAATGGTGTGTTTAAATAATATTTAGAAGGCTTTTGCTGAATTTATTTAAATATGAATTGCATTCGGGTTTGTAACCTGATTGCATGGGTGTGAAAAAATCAGTTCCTGAATTCCTGTTGGCAATAGCCAATGGGATGGACTTTGATTTATTGTTCTCTGTTTTTGAAATGTAAATTTTAATCATAAAGTGGGTTGATAAAGGCGAAATTTGTATTTGAAAAATTCAATTTCCTGTGGCAAAAGTATAAAAAATATTGAAAATAAAAAAATAATTATAAAATATAGGATTTTTCTAATTTAAAATTTTATAACCCGCTCAAAATCAATTATTTAAAATTTAAAAAAAATTATTTCATAAAGAACATATATGACAGTTTTTTGTCATGTATGTTTTGTTATTAAAGTTAATAAGTTTAAAACCCCATAATGAAGTTCCAAATTTACAATCCCCTTAGTTATTTAAATGTTAAGATTGTGTCGCAAGTGGAGCGGAAATCCTGAAATCTACTTGAAAAACAATGCTTTATAAATAAATTTTATGGCATTAAAATTTTCCTAAAAAAGGAAAGCCATTCTAAAGAGACAGATTCTGCCGTAAAGTTGTTGATGACATATTTGCGGCCTTCTTCACCCATTTTTAATCTAGCCAAAGGATCCAAAACCATTTTTTCCATCTGAACCAAAATGGAATTGGAATCTCCCGTTTTATGCCTCAAGCCGGTTTCGTTTTCTATAATGGTTTCCTTTAAACCATAAGTGTCGCTGCAAATCACCGGAAGTTCTAGTAGTGATGCCTCAATTACGCTGCTACCAAAGCCCTCTCTGTAACTGGGTAAACAAAAAACATCTGCGGCTTGGAGTGCCTCATTTGGAACAGTAGTTGGCCCAAAGTAATGGACTAAGTCGTTTTTAGACACAATCTGCTTAACCATAGGCACCAGGTTTTCCTCATCATAGCCAATCAACAAAAGCCTGACATTGTTGTATTTTTTTTGCAATTCTTCAAATGCTTGGGCAAGATCAAGAATTCCTTTATCGGCGTTTAATCTGCCTAAAAATGTGAAGACCAAATCCTTGGCCTGGTAGTGTATTTGGTTTCTATACCTTTCACGCAGATTTTGATCGGGGAAAAACCTTCGGGTGTCCACACCTGAAATTGAGCCGTTTCCTAAAACCTGAGATCTGTAAGAATCAATAATTCCGTTTTTTATCAGATACTCTCTTTGGGCCTTGCCATCCACCAAAACTGTTGAGGCAAGGTTAAATATGAGTTTATCAATACTCATAAGAATCAACTTGAAAAGTCCTGATTTGGTATGCCAAACCTGACCAGTAAAAATGTGAATTCTGTTTTTTATTCCTCCTAGAGCCGCAGCCAGTATGCCCAACAACCCAGCTTTTGGTGTTACGGTTAACACTGCGTCAAATTTCATTTTTTTCAAATAAGTCCTTAATTCAAGAAGACTTTTGAAATCTTTCAAAACTGAAATATCTCGCTGAATACCTATGCTATGAATGGCTTTTAAATTTGGATTGTCCTTTAAATTTGAGTTTACGCCTTCAAAATTCGCCACAAGATAAATATCAAACTCCCTGGACAAGACTTCAAAATGGTTCAAAAGAAAAGCCGAGGCCGTCATAGGAACTGCAACAACAAAACAAATTGATTTACGGGTTGAGGACATATCTATGAAATCAGGTTTTTAGATACTTTATTAAGAATGGCCAGAAGGGAAAAGTTTTTGAGCAAAAGCTTTCGGAACAAGTTTTTATCTTTTTGATGAACCGGGCTGGAAATTAAAAAAAGATTATCGGCAAGGAGTTGGATTTTCATGGATTTCATTTCCTGATAAGAAAAGCCATTTTTGAGCATCAAAAAGAAAACAGAAACAACCAAAAAGGAAATACGCTCATGTAAAAATTCCATTTCGGTTGGTGAATTTGAGTGACTTAATAATTTATGGGTCTCTTTCAAAACTATGATATGGTCCTCAATCATTTTCAATTTTTTGGCTTTATCTTTTGTTCTGGTTATGGAATTGGGCGACTGCCGGTATTGATAAATTAAATCCGGAATTCCCATCACGTTTTTTGCAACCAGGAAGGCTCTGGTATTCAATTCATAATCTTCAACGTAAATCTTTTCAATGAAAAAAATCTGGTTGTTGATAACCAAATCCCGACTATAGATTTTATTGAAAACAGAATTTACATATCGTACTTTTTTATAGTAATCGACTCCAGAAAATATACCAGTTTGTGCCTTGATTGTAAACCGACCTTGAACCACAAGGTTGTTGTTAACCTTTTCAATTCCAAACTCAAGAATATCAAGATTGTGCTTTTCAGATAGCTGAACCAGTTTTTTCAAGGAGTTTGGTTTAAGCCAATCATCAGAATCAACAAATAAAATATATTTCCCTTTTGCCAGGCGGATACCTGAATTTCTGGCTCCACTTATCCCCGTATTTTTTTGAGTATAAATCTGAATGTTGGCCCATTTTTCAGCCAAAGTCCTGACAATTTCCATGCTTTTGTCCGGGCTTCCATCATCCACCACAATTAACTCATAATCAACTATATCCAAATCATTTTCCAGAATAGAAAGCAGGCAAGTAGAAATATACTTTTCTACATTGAATACAGGAACTATGATGGAAAGCAATGGCATTATTTAAGATAAATGAAGTTTACAAGGTAGGTGAAGGCAAAATATCCAAACATGATTCCGCTTGCCACCCGGTTTTGTTTTTGGGTTAACGTTTCTACACAAATGGGATAAATGATGACACTTCCCAGCATGAACCAGGAAAGGTATGAAAACCTGTCAGAGAAATTGGCCCTGATTACAAGAATCCAGAAACCATTGGCCATTAAGTAAGTACTATAAAAAATGTTGTAAAATTTGTCTTCAAAGTTTTTCCTGAAAATGAAATACCAACCCGAAATTACCCCCATGGAACTGTATAACAAAAAATCCCAACGGAAACCCACACTTCTGAATTCCTTTGGGTCAGCTTTTGTTGTAAGGTAACTTGTGCGCTCATCTCCAAAACCAAGATTGGCAAAAAGACTTTCCCAAAATCCTGAAAACATGAGCGATAGAAAAATACATGCAATCCAAAAAGCAAGATAAACCCGAGGCTTAGGGAAAATATTGGCAGCAGTAAAAGCCGCAATTGGAAGCATCAGACTTTTATGAAAAAAGGTGCAGAGGTAAAGCAAAAGAATCATCACCACCTTTCTGTCATAAAATGAAATGGCAAGCATAAAAATCGAGGTGGCCATTCCGTTTCTGATGGTGTTGGTTCCATAGGCAAAAAATGAAATGGAAAAGGTAATCATGGCAAAACCATACGGCCAATACTTTCCATACCAGCGCTTTGTGGCAATAAAAAGTGGCAAAATATAAATACAGGCCACTGTGAAATAGTAGCCTTCCAGACCCATCAGTTCAGCGCAATACTCATTCAAAATCAAAAAGCCCTTATCCTCTGTAATTTCCAATGGTTTACCCAATTGATAGCTTTGAAACACTGCCGAATACAAAGGCATATCCGTAAAAACAGAATCATTGGGCCGAAGACCGATAAATAGCATCACCAGAAAAAGCAAAACATAACCCAGAAAATTCATAGCAGCAATACTTCTGGAGGTGGTTTGCTCCAAAGTAAGCGTGTGGAGAAGCATCAATACTAACACCAACAAGAGAACATTGTAGTACACTTTATGGTATAAAATTGCTGGTATTATTTCTCCCATTTTAAACTTCAGATTTGGTTAAAGAGCGAAACAAAACATCCCAACGCATAACTATTTCATCTTTAGAGAACCGAAGTGCATTTTGCCTGGCTTTTTTTCCCATTTTTTCTCTGGTCTCCTCATTTTCAATCATATACAAAATGCTTCTGGTAAGTTCTTCTATGTTTCCATCAGAAATTAAAAGACCATCAATTCCATTTTGGATGATATCACCAGGGCCACAAGGACAATCGAATGAAACACAAGGTACTCCACAAGCCATGGCTTCAGTTAAAACCATTCCGAATCCTTCAAATCTGGATGATAGAATGTAAAAGCTGCTTTCCAGATATTTTTCCTCAATATTTTTTATGGGTTCAAAAAAAGAGACCTTCTCCGAAATGTAGAGATTTTCTGCCAATTTTTTCAGGCCTATTTCTTTGTCTTCCTTGCCATAAATTTCCAATTGCCAATCCGGATGTTTCAAAGCAATTGGTTTCCAGGCGTTTAAAAGCAAATCGAATCCCTTTTGAAATGCATGCCTTCCAACTGCAATTGCTTTTTTACTTTTTAAATTGGAAACCCTATCCGGAAAAAAAGTTAAGGGATTGGGCATCACCACCAAATCAGGCAAATTCCATTCCTCCACATTTCCATTGGTTAAAACCACAAAACGGGTAAAATATTTTGCCAAAAAATCCATCAGTTCAAATTTTATTTGAACTATGATCTTTTTTAATAAACTGGTATTGAGTGAGTTGAATTCAATAGTTTTTGAAACATGCCTTTCATAAACGATTGGATATTTTCTGCCTAGAATTAAGGGTAGAAAAAACGCCTTTAATCCGTCATCGCATACGTCAATTAAATCTGGTTTCAGTTTAGAAACGAGTTTTTGAATTTCGCGAATATATCCCAGGCCATAAGAAATTGCACCTGAGCGCAAAACCAAATCGTGCATGGTTATCCTGGAGCTAAAATCATGAAAAACAGGTTCATCCAACTGATTGAGCGTAGCGATATGAACCTCATGACCAAATACATCAGCCAAAGCGCTAGTCTTGATAGCCAGCACTCTTTCGAGGCCACCCGCAGGACTTATTTTATTGGTGATGTATAAAATCTTCATATATGTTTTTTTCTATTTAATAAACTTTCTCAAGCTTGTGTAAAATTTTAAGTCAATGTTCATCAGTGTTTTATATAGAAAAAATTTAGGGTTAAATCCACCTTTCCATTTTATCGGATAGAAATACGAATGCTGCAATTTTTCCAAAATCAAAGCCTGGTCCTGAGGTTTATGTTTCAAAAAATTGGAGGGCATAAGCATGGTTTGAAAAATAATAAATGCTCTGAAATTCAATCCATTGATAAAGGATTCAGAGCAAGAATGGTTTTCAATAAAGGTTTTAAAATTTTGAAGGACAATGTATTTATTCAAATCGGATTTTAGACTTTTTGTGCCCATAATGGAACTTGAATTTTCAAAATAGGCATACAGTTGCTTTTCATAGGTTTGGACCCGTTTTGCAAAAAATAATGCCCTCGGTAAAAATTCTTCATCCTCATGAATAATACCTTCAAAAAACTCTAATTGATTGTCTGTCAGGTATTGTCTCTTGTGAACAAAAGACCATGCTGTAGGAGCAGTTTGTATTTCACTAAAAAACTTTTCACCCGTAACCACACCATCTGGATGCGATTTAGGAAGGTAAACTGTTTCAGCGCCATTGTTGAAATAATGTGTAAAGCCGATATGGGCAATATCCAGATTTCCTGTTTCCATGAATTCATATAGTCCTTTCAAGCAGTTGTTTACAATGCTATCGTCAGAGTCAATAAACCAAACGTACTTTCCAGTTGCCTGTTTTAGTCCGGTATTTCTTGCCCCGCTTAAGCCCTTGTTATCCTGAGAAATGACTTTAATATGCCCGTTTTCGGATTCAAATTTTTTGGCAATTGCAAGGCTATTGTCTTTGGTGCCATCGTTTACAAGAATAATCTCATAGTCACTTGTAGGAAAATCCTGATTTAGCACACTATTGACACAGCGTTCCAGGTATTTTTCAACATTATAAATGGGAATTACAAGCGAAAACAACATATCAAACTTGATTTTTGATTACGGCTACCAAAGGCTTAAAATACTCTTTAAAGCTTTCATTGTCAATGGAATAGTCTATTGCTTTCATTCGGGATTCAATATTTAAATCCGGATTTTCCCCAAGGAGAAATGACCGTTTTGAACTTGATATCCAATTGAAGAACTCAGTCAGTTTGTGGTCAACTGTTGGGATAGCCATAACCGGTGTATTGCTGATGTAGCTCAAAATAACCCCGTGAAGCCGGTCGGTGATAACCAATTCCGCAGCTCCAAGTCGTTCAACTAGTTTTTCGACCTCCTTTCTTCCTTCTTCAATGGTAAAGGAGGTATCATCTATGGTTGTGGCAAAAGAGACACAGTTTTCAAATTTGGTTTCAATTTCAGACATCAGTTTTTTTCTTTCTTCTGGTTTAAAACGACTTTCCACGTCCTCTCTCAAACAATACATAACCCCTGACCGGGCCTTGTTTGACTTAAACTCATCCAGATAAAGTACGATATCGGGATAAAAATAGAAGTTAACCCCAGGAAAATTTTTCTGCATAAACTCCAGCGAATATTTGTCCCGGATGCAGATAATCAGGTTTTTGGAATAGGTTTTGTACAACCATTGGGAAAAGGAGGTAAACCGTTTTCCCCAGGTACTTTTTAAATCAAAACTTGAGGATTGGGGAAATAAAATCCGGGTATTATTCTTCAGTTGTGAAAAAATAACCCAACGGGAAAGTTCTTCAATCATGTAGCGGGTGCCCATACTTCCACCACCTTGCACAAAAACGAGGTCGCCCTTTTTCAAATGTCGTTTCAAGGGAAAAATTTCACGGAACAAATCAGGCATGGTCACTTCAACCACTTCATATTCGGGAAAATTATCATCCACAAATCGCCTTCCTGCAAGGCCAAGAGCCTGGTCTCCAATGTTTCCATGAATAGGAACCAATAGGATAACCGCTTTTGGTTTTTGGTTTTTGAATCCTATTGGTTTCCGAAAGCTAAAAAAGCTAACCACCAATTTAACAAGACTAAAAATGTACAGTTTCACAATAAGATGAAATTTATGGATTTGAGGTTTTTAATTGGCTTACTCCCATTTTCTGAAGAAGACCAACGATTAATTTTTTATTCAACCAAAAAAGTATGGCTGTTGAAAACAAAATATTTGCAACGTCTACATATATGTTTTCCAGGTAGTTAAGCAAGGAAGACACAAAAAACAAACTAAGAAAGGTTAAAAACAAACCCGATGGAAATTTGATTCCATAGAATTTGTAGGCGTCATAATTTCTAATGGCAAACACAATAAAATATCCAAACAGGATGCCAAAGCCAGCACCATATAAACCATAAATTGGAATCAGGATCCAGGATGAAAATATTGTAATGGCCCCACCACAGATACTACTGAACATGGCCCCTCTTGTGTCTTTTTTATTCAAATAACTTGTGCCTAAAAAACTGGATAATGAATTGAAAATTACCCCAAGTAGCAACAAGGATGTATATTTCCAGGACTCGAAGAATTGAGGACTTACCAGCAATTTCAGTAGGATTCTACTTGTTACAACAATGCCAATGGTTATTGTAAACATAATCCGGATATATAATTCAAACACCTCAGCATGGTATTTTCCAGAGTTTTTATCGGATGCAATTGAGATAGATTTTTCTTGCCAGGCCTGATAAAAAATGCTGGTAAAAATCAAAAGCATGGTTGGTATTTTCTGTGAAATTGAAAAGATGCCATTGGCAGCTTTGCCACAATAGGCCAGGATAAAAAACCGGTTTGCAGAGGATATTGCCCACCAGCTTAATGTATTGGGAATAAGAGGTGTAGAATACTTTAGAAGAGATAAAGAAAAGCTTTGGCTAAAGGTGGAAATGGAAAAATATTTCGAAAGTCCACCGGCAAAAAATAAGTAGGTGCAGGTAACAATGGAGCCGATAATATTTGCCCAAATCAAGCCATCTATTTTGGTATTGGTAAAGTATAAACTGGAAACAGCAAGAATGGCATAAATAAATGAGTACAAAATACTACTGGCAACAAAGAGTTTGTTTTTGCCTATTCCCCTTACAATCTGTTGAAAAACAATGAAGTAACTCTGGAAAAAAACCAATACATACAATTTGGATTCGTTGGAATACCATTCCAGATATTTTAGGCCAGCAAATATCAAACCTATGAAGGAAAGGCAAAGGGTCAGCAAAATCAGGATATTTGAAAATACCTTTTTTGCCTTTTCCGGAGATGAATCTTCTATAAGCCAACGAAGGGCTGACTCCGCCAGCTGCATAGTTGCAATAGGCGTTAAAAGACTAAGAGAAATTATAAATAGGTCATAATCACCAACTTCTTCTTTGGTTAGATAAAAAGTGGTGACGAAAACAAGGCCAAAATTAATAAGCCTTGTAGCCAGATTCCCTACTGTATAAAGTAGGGTTAAATTCAATAAGGGTTTTGATGACTGGCTTGTACTCATATTTTCCCCCAAACCGATGTTCAGAGAGGCGATATTTTAGCGTACAAATATGATAACTGGCTTTTCAATATGTTTTTGAAAAGTAACTTGCATCTGTGCCTGTAAGGAAACATACCAGATTGCGTGTATATTTAATACACGATCCAGTCCGTGAGAAAGGAAGGATTTTTACAAAAAATGGTTTGTATTTGAATCGAATTACAATTTGTCCATTATGGTACAAAGATTTGTGAAAATCTCTTCAATCTCTCCAATACCATAAACAGAGAAAAATTTGTTTTGCTCTTTGTAAAAAGAAGCCACCGGTGCGGTTTTGGTATTGTATTCTTTTACCCGATTGGCAATTAATTCTTCATTTTGGTCGTCCGGCCTACCTGAAGACTGACCTCTGATTAATAGTCTGCTAATCAGTTCATTTTCTTCCACTTCCAGAGCAATCATGGCTGAAATTCCTGTTCCGCGTTTGGTTAACAAAGAATCCAAGGCTTGAGCTTGCGGGATAGTTCTTGGGAAACCGTCAAAAATAAAACCTTTGGCAGATGGGTTTTGAGCCAGTTTGTTGTCTATCATCCCGATAACTACTTCATCAGGAACCAATAAGCCAGCATCCATCAAACCTTTGGCTTTCAGGCCAAGTTCGGTTCCGCCAGCAATTTCTGAGCGTAGCAAATCGCCTGTAGAAAGGTGAACCAACTGATAGGCGTCTATAAGTTTGGCTGATTGTGTGCCCTTCCCAGCGCCGGGAGGTCCGAACAAGACAATATTTAACATTTGATCAGGTGAATCTCAGAAATGGACCGCAAGTATAATACAATTGAAAGGCCTTTCGAATGATAGTTGCCCAATTTATCTGGCAATTTTTCTTATTTTTCAATTTGTTGAGTAATTTCAGGAAATTAAGCTGAACAATTCAGTCTGTTTTTGTGTCTATTTGAAACCTGAAATGGAGAAAAAAAAAGCAATAGTAATTGGGGCAGGAGTAGCTGGATTGGCAGTTTCTATACGGCTTGCTTTACAAGGATTTGAGGTCGAAATCTATGAATCAAATTCTTATATTGGAGGAAAACTCTCTGAATTTCAATTAGGTAAATATAGGTTTGATGCCGGACCTTCATTGTTCACTATGCCTCATTTGGTAGAAGAATTGTTCTGGATTGCAGGTAAAAAATCCGAAGAATTTCCATTTAAAAAGCTAGATGAAGTTTGCCGGTATTTTTATCCGGATGGATTAAGATTCATTGCGCCTGCAGAAAAAGAAAAGTTGGTGGAAGAAATTCATTTTCATCTTGGAGAAGAAAAAAAGGTAGTAAAAAAATATCTGGAAAGGGGCAAATTCAAATATGAAACGGTTGGAAAACTTTTTTTAGAACGATGTTTGAGAAAATCTTCAACGTTTTTTAATAAACAGGCATTTAAAGCATACTTAAAAATCAATACTTTAGGCCTGAGCACCAACCTTAACGCCTATAACGAATCAAACTTCAAAAATCCAAAAACAGTTCAGCTTTTTAATCGCTACGCTACCTACAACGGCTCCGATCCCTACCAAACGCCAGCCATTATGAGTATGATTCCACATCTTGAATTCGGAATAGGGGCTTTTTTTCCTAAAAACGGGATGATTCAAATTTCGGCATCCATTGCCCAACTTGCGGAATCACTGGGTGTTGTCATTCATCTCAATGCTAAAGTTAAAGAAATTAAAACCGAAAATGGTAAAGTGATTGGAATTGAAACTGAAACCGGATTTTCAAATGCCAATGTGGTGGTATCCGCTATAGATGTAAGCCAAACGTATAGTAAACTGCTTGGTATGCAGGGGCTTGGAGAAAGATATTTGAAACTTCCAAAATCTACGTCTGCCATTATCTGGTATTGGGGAATAAAAAGAAAGTCAGAACAAACCGGTTTACACAATATTTTTTTTTCCAAGGACTATAAATCGGAATTTGAATCACTTTTTGGTAAAAAGGAAATGCCGGTTGAGCCAACCATATACTTGAATATCAGTTCCAAAGAAAGACCCGAAGATGCCCCAAAGTTTGGTGAAAATTGGTTTGTGATGGTGAATGCCCCAGCAAATGAAGGTCAGGATTGGGACAAATGGATTCCTGAAATGAGGCAAATAGTTGTGAAAAGATTAAGCCATGAGCTTGGTTTTGATGTAGAATCTGAAATTGAGGTAGAAACCCTATTAGAACCAAGAACTCTGGAATCCAGGACCGGAGCAATTGGAGGGGCGCTTTATGGAAGTAATTCCAACAGCCAGTTTGCTGCTTTTTTGCGGCATACTAATTTTTCAACAGAGGTTAAAAATCTATTTTTCTGTGGAGGAACCGTTCATCCGGGTGGAGGAATTCCACTTGCATTGCAAAGTGCCTCTATTGCTGCGGATTATGTGAAAAGTAGCAGTTTTTAAGGTGTAAACTGTTTATTTCTCACCCAAAATCTCTTTTCGGTATTCGCCAAGTAAGACTCCCTTAGTAATAAATCCAAGGTAGCGTTTCCCATCTAAAACAGGCAGCCGAAAAGACAAGGTTCGCTCAAATTTATCAATGATACTTTGCGGATTTTCATCTACCTGAATAGTTGCTTTTGGTTTTGACATGAGTTGGAACATGGTCAAATGTTCACCCTTAGGTGGATTCAAAACCAGTTCTTTTACTTTACTAAAGACCACGATTCCTAAAAATTCGCCCTCATTTCCAACTACTGGAAACGTATTGTGCGAAGAAACTGCCAAAACCTTTACAAATGCCTCAATAGACATTTCCGGCGGTATAGGGTTGTAATCAGTTTCCATCATTCGGTTGATTTGCAAACGACTTAATATTTTTTGGTCTTCGGTTTCCTTACTTTTTCCAAAAGCTCTGATTTTTCTCAGTTCAATATTAATAGGTTCAAATCGTCTAACTACGGTGTAGCTAAGGGCTGACACAATCATAAGAGGAATCATGAGTTCATAACCTCCCGTTAGTTCAGCGATTAGGAAGATCCCTGTCATTGGGGCATAAAAAACACCACTAAGCACTCCAGCCATGGCCACAATGGTAAAATTGCTGATAGAAACTGAGATGAATCCAAGCTTATGACAAATCATGGCAAATGCAAAACCAGTATTGGCGCCAATAAAAAGGGAAGGAGCAAATTGACCACCATTGCCACCACCTGCCATAGTAAAGGAAGTAGCTAAAACCTTAAGCAAAGCAGTGAGAACTATTGCTGAAATAAAAAACCATGTTTTGCGCTCCATAAAATTGCCCAAAATGCTTCCTTCAAATAGTTTGTAGGTATGAAAGCTGGCCAAATCCTTGATATATCCATATCCCTCACCATAAAAAGAAGGAAAAACAAGCAACAGAATTCCAAGTGAAAGGGATGCCAGGAATGCCCTTTTGTATGGATTGCTGATTGCAGAAAACCAACCAGAAAGCTTATGAAATGTTCTTGCAAACCAAAGTGACATAAATCCAGTCAAAATGCCTAGAATTATGTAAAAAGGGAGGTTTTCAGATCTAAAGGGTTCCTGCATAGTAAAATGAAGCAGGATGGATTCTTTCAATATAATTTTTGAAAGCAGAGCACCTGTAGCAGAGGCAATTATGATTGGAATAATGGCTGAAATACTGATTTCTATAAGAAAAACTTCAGCCGCAAACAGGACTCCAGCAATCGGAGCATTAAAGGCCGCACTAACACCTGCTGCAATGCCACAGGCCAGCAAAAGGGTTCTTTCTTTTATTCTCAGATTGTTAAAATCGGCAAAATTCGAACCGATAGCCGCTCCTGTAGAAACAATTGGGGACTCCAATCCTGCTGAGCCACCGAAACCCACTGTTATTCCGCTGGTTATGATATGGTTATAGGTTTGAGAAAAAGGAAGTTTTCCACCATCATTTCTAATGGAACGAACAACTGGAGCCAGGCCTTTTTTAAATTGGTCCGGCCAAAGAAGCCGTATTAGAAAAATCGTTATAAAAATGCCAACCATGGGCGTTAATACCATGGAATAGGTCCACATCTGAGAAGCACTTAAATGATGTAGAAACTCGTGAAGGAAAAAAACGAAGGACTTTAATATAATAGATGCTCCACCAGAAAGTAGGCCCACCAAAATACTTAATAACAGCATAAACTGCCTGTCTGATAGTCGCTTACGACTAAGCCAGAGAAAATCTCTGACCTTTTCAAGAAAAGACACAATGCGTTTCATGCTTCAATATGCTGTAAATTATAAATCTATTCCAATTTTAGGAAATATGTCCAGAAATGAGTGGATCCAATTTGCAAACTTGTCCAAAACAAAAAAACCCTTCGGTTTGAAGGGTTTTTTGAAAATTATTAAGAAGATTAATTTCCGTTTCTTGGTAGCAATGCAGCCATTACAGACCTTTCACTATTCCAATCAATTTCCGGATGAAGTTTAATAAATGACTTATATGCCAAAACTACTCTATAGCTTGCAACAGAAGGTCTTTCAAAAGCTTTGTCATCAAACCTGTTTACCACCACATCAATGTTGGTATTGCCAGAAGGCATTTCGAATGTCTCTTGTTTTTGGCCATTGATTAGTGGTAATACCCGACTTACACCATCGACACCTTTTTTATAAATAAATACACCAGCAGTATCTTTAAACGCCTGGGTAAAGGCAGCGTTATTTAAGCTTAATGTCCATTTAGCCGATGAATCGATACCTACAATTGTTCCTGTCCAGGCAGAACCCGGCTGATTATCGAAAAAGAAAACTTTAACATTTGCATCTGTGCCGTTGGTGCCGTTTGTACCATTGGTTCCTGCTGGTCCTTGTGGTCCTCCTGCTGGTCCCTGAATACCCTGCTGTCCTTGAGGTCCAACTAACGATGTACCAGCAGGCCATGTCCCAGCAGCTTTGGGACCATAAATAAAATTGGTAGAAGTGTTTATATAAAAATCACCATTTACACCCTCCGTTGTCGGTGCAGCTGTGCCATATAAAATGGAATTTCCATTTGTTCCGTTAGTCCCGTTTGTTCCATTGGAACCAGCTGCTCCAACTATCGATTTACCAGCAGGCCATGTTCCCGCATCTTTGGGACCATAGATAAAATTGGTAGCAGTGTTGATGTAAAAATCACCATTTGCTCCCAAAGTTGGAGGCGGTGGTGTAGCTATACCATATAAAATGGTATTACCCGCTGGTCCTTGAATTCCTTGAGGTCCTTGAATTCCTTGAGGTCCAACTCCGGTATCTCCTTTTGGCCCTTGAAGCCCGGTGACTCCAGGGGTTCCTTGCACTCCTTGAGCGCCTTTTTCTCCGTCTTTTCCTTGCTGGCCATTAACCCCATTTGATCCTGATGGTCCTGGATCACCATCTTTTGCACAACCAGCCAAAAGGAAAACTCCGGCTATTAAAACAGAATAAAGTGAATTTTTCATGCGTATATATTTGATGCTATTCTTTGCAATATTTTTGACAATTTTAAATGATATTTTTTTCTATTCCATATTTTTTTCCTTTCGATGAGATTTGAAAGGAAAATCATTAGTCTTTTTTTTCTCTATTTCTGAAAAAAAAACCATAGTCTTTTGAATTAAAAAGTTGAAAAAAAGGGTTTTATAAAAAAAGAGATGTGTTTTCTGATTTTTCAAAAACTACGATATTTTCAATTTGTCTAAAATCCATCTTCCTCCTTTTTTTCTTCTTTTTTAGGTTCCTCTTCATTTTTAGGTTCTTCTTCTGAGGCTTCTTTTTTCTTTTTCTTTTCTTTCTTTTTAGGCTTGTCTTTTTCAGATTCTGTTGATTCTTCTCCGGTTGATTCTTCTTCAGTTTTCTTTGGTTCTGGCTTTTTCTCATCATCACCAAAGCCTTCTTCCTTAGGTTCTTCTTCTTCTTCCTTAGGTTCTTCTTTTTTCTCCTCGTTACCAAAGCCTTCTTCCTCAGGTTCTTCTACTTTCTTTTTCTTAGGTTCTGGTTTCTCTTCTTCAGCACCTTCTTCCTCGTCATCGGCCTTTTTCTTCTTTTTGGGTTCTGGTTTTGTCTCCTCATCTCCAAAATCTTCCTCCTCATCAGCCTCCATTTTATCTTTTTCCTGAGTTTTTGGTTTTTCCTCTACAATTTCACCAACATCAATTCCCAAATAGTTTTTCTTGAAATTTTTAAGGAATTTATTCTTTTCATAATTCTCAGCCTTTATAAAGAAAAAAGCCCCCTCTTTTCCTTCTTTTCCTTTAGCTTCTATGGCTGTATTAAAGTCGTCCTGGGCTGAACTAATGGCCAATCTCTTTAGATCATCATATGATATATAGTACCAGCTATCTGAGCTTGGTTCCAGATAAACATTTATAATAGGTGAACCATCTGTATATTTAATTTCAACATAGCCCTCCATTCTACCATTTACATTGGTGCCTTGAACATGGCTTACACCAATTTTACCCATGGAGTACCAAGCCCTTTGTTTTTGATTCCAGACCAGATTTACATCGTTTAAGAATAGACTTTTAGAGAATTTTGGTACAACTGAAAAAATAGGAACATTTTTGGTTTGGTTTTGCTTCTCGTATTCTTTACCTAACTTATCACCAGCCATATCCGCCAATCGATAGGATAGGGCAGTTTTATCATCTATTGCTTCTACCATTCCCATATCAGTAACGCGTGCAGCCAAGGTGGTACCCATATTTTTCCAAGCCGCTCCTGGAATGTTAAAATCAAATGCAAGGGCAACTGATAGATTAAATTTAGAACTATCCAATAGTCCGCTACCGGTACCCGCAGAAGTAACATTAAAGTCCTTATCCACAACGCCTTGAAAGCTAAGTTTTCCAGAAACGGTAATTTTAGAAAGGGAATCACTATAGGTTAGTATTCCACCTTCATAAGTTTTTTCATCAAAGCGATCCTGTGAGCCAATTCGGAACTCTCTCTTCTTTTCTACAAAATTTAAAATACCAGTCGCTTGAAAAATGCTTTTGTCTTCCGGATTGTGTTTTGGACCTAAGAAGCTGCTATATAATTTATTGCTCCCATCTTCAACCAATAATCCAGATACAAGTGGTTGGCCCTCCTCGTCTGTAGCATTGGCCACGTTTAGAACAAATTCTTTGCTTTCACCATCGGTTTTATAGTTTACCCAACCCGCATTTTTATTCTTTTTCAAATCAAGTTTGATTTGACCTTCGAATTCAAGGTTTGGTTTAAGTGCAGACATAATGGCATTTCCTTTGAATAAAATACCTTCTGCTAATTTAATCGGCTTGGTTTCGGATACTTCCCCACCTGATATTGTATATGGCTCTTCTGTATCTACTTTGTTTTTCTTATCTAACAAAGGATCTACTTGAGTAAATTCGTTAAATTTAATATATAAAGTATCTTTTACAGAGTTTACATATTGATAAATACCATCCCCCTCAAATTTATTTCTACCTAATATTTTAATATTGGCCTTTTTTAGGGTATGATATTTATTCGTTCTATCTACCACAATAGTAGCATTTGCCAAAGTTTTCATATTTGCACCTTCAGTTACGGTAACTCTCCCACTATCTGGTTTAACTTCAGCATCAGCAGTATGTATATAAGGAATGCCTGAAATATTGAGATTGTGAGTTTCAATATCATAAATTGCAGCATCAGCATTAAAATATAATGAGTCCTGATCCGATCTTGTACTATAAAAATAGGAAGATTTTAAATCAATGCTATCGGGTTTGCTCATTGTTACCTGTTTCTTATCGATAAACCAGGTTGCTTTAGGTATAGAGGTTTTATACTGGCAAAAAGGAAATACATTGGATGCGAAACCTTTGACTTCGGGTGAGAAGTCAGCTTTTCTATCCTTTAAAGAAAATTCGAACTTTACGTTTCTACATGCCAGAGCTGGTTTAATTGGGTTTTTAGATTTAACCTCGAAAAAAGCTCTTCTACCCGTAAATGCATCTTTTCCAAACTTATATCTTTCAGATTCAGCTCTTGCCCCGGTTGTCTGCATATAGCCTCTACCGGCCAGACCATTTGGTGATAAGGAAACCAAACCTTCCAGCATAATCGTTTTTTCATATAGTTTAAAAGGCATTCCTTTCGCATTGATGAAATTCATTGTTTTCTTTTTTGGATTCCATTTCATGGCATAAGAATCCATCATACAATCCGGATAATCTACTCCTGCAATGGTTGTTGGTTCCATTTTAACGGCTCTACCTCTGGCAATTACAGAATCCTGATAGAAAATAAAGTCTTCAGAATAAACTGTGGCATTTAGGTATTTTATTTCCCCTTTTCCTCTTAAGCCTTTAAAATCCATAGATATTGTGCCAAAGAACTTAGCATCTGAACCATAAAGGGTATAACCGTCGGCGGGCGTTTTATGGATAAAACCAAGAGATTTATCTGATCTAAGAACTAGCTTTTCAGGAAAATCAGGAAAAATCGAATCTGAGTGAAAAGTACCAGCAAATGTTAATACCTTCGGGTTTTTACTGGCTGTACTATCTTGTTCAAATGGAGGAATTTTAAAGAATATTTCCGAGTCATACTTACCTTTTAAGTACTCAAATTTGTCAAAATATATAAATGAAGGTGTTTTGATATCAAAAATTGGATATCTTGGAAAAGATTTTTTGGAGGATTTGTTGTCTGGCATGTTAATGAAGAGGGTTCCATGTCCTCTTGCGTCCTCTCCATTTTTGGCATTTTTATCTTGACCATACATCCTGTTAAAGCTTGGTTTTCCATCCTTTTGTTTGTTTTTAGTTTTAATATCCATGGAATCAATAGCGCCTAATTCAACTTTATATTCGTTGTAATCGAATTTGAATTTTTCGCCATAAGCAAGAAAGTTTCCTGCATTCAATTTTCCGTTAAACTCAAGATTTCTGTTTCCTTTTACGGTTACCTTTTTATCTCTTGGTTCTACATAAACATTCATAGAATCAGATAGATAGAATCTTTCTACTCCATAAATAGTAATGTCGGAGGTGTCTGTAGAAATTTGGGCATTATACCTTGAAGGTGAAATAGAAGGAATTGAAAGTTGATCGTAATCCTTTTTATTTTTTTGAGCATTGGTATAGCGAAATAGCTTTTCCTTGATTTTTATGTTTCCGGTCCTCTCTTCATAATCAATATATCCGGAGGCCGCTATGGAAGCCATTCCTGATTTAATGGCGTTAACATTTTGTTTGAAATCTGTGGCCATATCCAAAAGGTTAAATTCTTCAGAACCAATTTTTTTGGCGTATCCCTGCACCATCATCAATGGATGAAAACTGTACAAACCCTGTACATCAGAAAACCGTTTGTTGGTAAAAAAATCCAAAGATTCAAAAAGTCCGGGAACCTTGGTTTTTGCATTGAGTATATACATATCAATGTTGGATTTATCCATATCCCAAACCAGAAGGTCAGTCAGGATTTCCATATTGTGGCCCGAGTCAAAAAATGGGCAATCTTTAAATTTACCTTTTTCTTTGTAAAACCTTATCTCTCTTCTAACTGTATTGTAAACCACTCTTACTGATGGGTGGACAATTGAGTCATTTCCATAATACAAAACGGCATAAGCAGCATTGGAGGTTATGGTAGTATCGTTAAAATCGAAACGATTTGAGAGCATTGAGATTGCCCAATTGTTCTTGTTTTTTAACTTAATGATTCCCTTTCCTCCAAAAACGGAAGAGCTATTTACCCTTTTACCTTCCATAGAAAAACCGCCCTGGTAAAAGATGCCTTCATCCTTTATGTCCTTAAATCTTGATTCGTTGTAATAGGATTTAAACCTTGGATATACAGCTTCATCAAAGGTGGTTTTTCTTTTTGATTTCCACTCAAATGCGCCTAATACCGTGGTTTCCAGCCTGTTCTTATTGAATAGTAATACATTGTCAGCCTGGATCTGTGCATACTTTACTCTGAAACTGTACTTTTTTAATTGCGCATATACGTCTGTCCTTTTTAAGCCTGCTGCATCCCAAAACATAACCCCTTCATTTCCAACAAAAGTTCCGTTGGCAATCATATAGGTTCCGTTGGTTTTTTTTACTGATGTAGAATCAAACCCGGATTCAAACTTTAGGCTTACCTGTTCAAATTGAATGACAGGTCCTGCAATTTCCGGTAATTCAACCGGAACTTCCTGATACTTGGTTTCTACAATTTGGTTATCCGTGGTTCCAACGGGTGCCGTTTCCTTATCCCAATCGTTAAATGCCTTGTTGGATACTTGTTCATCCACTTTTGGTGCACCCGTATCAGCCGCAATGTCTGGCCCTACCCAATCAAAAGTCATTTTTCCTGGTTTGCTTACTTTTAGTTTGTAAAAACCATTGGTAAACAACATGTTATATTTGAAATAAAGGAAAAGATTGCCCACATATGCAAAAGCCGGATTGGGCATAAAATTGCCCATTACTTTTCTGGTAGTTTCCAAAAGTTTTAATAAAGGTTGTGCCTCAAGTTGTCTTTTGGTGGCCGCCATTATGATCAAATCCATAACCTTTTCAAAATGGGGGGTTGGCCTGTATTTCTTCTGCAACATGGTGTTGCAAAGGGTAATCATTTCCTTCTTTTGTTCCGGATTTAGTTTGCCGCTGTTCCATAACTCCTCAAAATCAGTTGCAGTTTTTTCAACTTCCACCATTTTGGTTTTACGCATCATTTCACCCAGCTGCTGAATAAATTCAGATTCGGTTTCAGAAAATTTGGTCGGCATTCCACCAATAGGTGCTGGCCCCTGGCCCCAGGCAATGTTAAAAATCAAAAAGCCAAAAAGCAGAAAAAAAGATCGAAGCTTGTGTGTCATAAATGAGGATCTATGGATTCTATTCTGAAAAGGTTTTGGGCAGCAAAATAAGATTTACCAAACAGTAGTGGCGTCTTAATTTGATTTTTTATACAAAAGGCAAGCCCAATTGTCTTTTGATGTTTGGTCAATTAAGCGCAAGCCTTTGCTTTGAGCCAAAGAATTGATGTCATAAACATCTTCTAAATAAAAACCAGAAAGAAAGAGCAATCCATTGTTTTCCAGGTGTTTATTGTAAGAATCTAACTCAGATAAAATTACATTTTTGTTGATATTGGCCAAAATTACATTTACTGGATCGGCTTTCAATTCAGCAATTGAAGATGCCAAAACGATTTCACACTTCTGGCAATGGTTTAGGCCAAAATTTTCCTTTCCGTTTTCAATACACCAGGGATCGTTGTCAAATCCTAATACCTGAACAGCCCCTAATTTTTCAGCCATTATGGCCAATATTCCCGTTCCAGATCCAGCATCAATTACGGTTTGGTTTGATGGCGGATATTTCAACATTAAGGCCAATATCTGACTGGTTGTGGCATGATGACCAGTCCCAAAACTCATTTTTGGAATTATGGTAATTACATGAGCGTAAGTCTCAGATATTTCGTGAAATGGTGTTTTTATCAGAATCTGGTCATCAATTACGATTGGTTCATAATTACTTTCCCATGTTTTGTTCCAGTTTTCTTTGGCTATTTTTTGTAAGCCATAAGACAATGAGGTAAGGGCTGCATATTGCTCCAGTAAGGATTTTGTTAAATCAAAGTCTATTTTTTCCTCTTCAATGTAAGCGGAAAAACCTTGCTTATTCTCTTCGAAGGAGTCAAATTCCAATTCAGCCAATTCGGCTACAAGAATTTCTGAAAATTCAGGTGAGCACCTGACATTGAGTTGAATAAAATTCATAATTTGATCTGTTAAATTTTGGATTTATCTGCTTGATTGACAACCTGCAAAGGATTCTGTATCAACAAAATGAATAGAAAAATCTGCCTGAGACCGGTCTTTAACAATTAAAATACTTACTGCTGCCTGAGCCCTGGCTTCAGTAAAATACCAAAGTCCGGGCTTATCTGCAAAAAGAGTATTACTGGCTTTAAAAACCAACATATCCGCAAAGGATTCAGAATCATCTATGAACACACGATATTGAACTCTGCTGGGATTGGTATCGACATAAACAGCACCTTTTAATTGACACCAGGCCATTTGGGCCTCTGCTTGTTGAGAAAACAGGATGGCTAGTAAAAAACCGATACCGCTGATTATCAGGCGCATTTTACAATATTGATAAATTCTTCAGCTACCAGCGAAGCACCACCAATCAAACCACCGTCTACATCTGCCATTCCAAAAATTTCTGCTGCATTGGACGACTTAACACTCCCCCCATACAAAATAGAAATTTCATCGGCGGTGCTTTGGCCATATTTAGCAGTTAATAAGCCTCTGATGAAAGCGTGCATATCCTGTGCTTGTTGGGCAGATGCGGTTAAGCCTGTTCCAATTGCCCAAACTGGTTCATATGCGATCACTACATTTCGAAGCTCAGCATCGGATAATGAAAATAAAGCAGTTTCAACCTGAACCTTCACCAATGCATTTTGGGTTTCTGCCTGACGTATTTCCAAAGGCTCCCCGCAGCAAAAAATTGGTTTTAAACCAGAGTTAAGTGCCTGTCTTACTTTGGTTTGAATAATTTCATCCGTATCTCCAAACAGCGTCCTACGCTCACTATGGCCAAGAATAACATATGGTATTTCTGCCGAAGCCAATTGATCTGCAGAAATCTCACCAGTGTAAGCACCCTGTTCATAAGACGAAGCATTTTGAGCAGATAATTTCACTTTTGAATCTGAACCTAGTACTTTTTTCAAAGGCAAAAGATAAAGACTTGGAGCGCCTAAAATGATTTCAGCCTCGGTATTAATTTGGCTGGCAAGGGCTTTTACCTCTTCGGCTAATTCGATGGCTTGTGAGATGGTTTTGTTTGATTTCCAGTTTCCGGCAACTATGTTTTTTCTCATTTTATAGAGTTGATATGCAAATATTTATTTTAAAATTATTGGGAAGCATCTGCCTCATAAGCATCAAATTAATCAAAATGAAGGGAGAAGCACAAATTTGAAACGGTAAAGCGAAAAATGGATTATTCCTTGTTCGGTTTATGAGATTGAAATTCAGTGATATATGAAATTACAAATAGTATGAAACTCCATTAAATAACTCTTGTTGACTTACAAAACAATCTATCTGGCATGTTCCGATGGGGCCAACAAGGGATAAATTTACTTTTCCGCCCTCATTCTTTTTGTCTTGTGCTGCCAGTTTTACAATGTTTTTTATTTCTGATTTTTGAATTGGAATGGATCCGAAAAGTGAATAAACCAGTTCTTCTATCTGAAACATTTCTTTTTCTTCTAAAAGACCACGCTCAACAGCTATGCTGCTTTCCATTACCAAACCAGCTGCTACACAATATCCATGTGGTTTTGGTGTTCCTTTTTTGAGTAGATAGGTTTCCAGAGCATGGCCCAAAGTATGGCCTGCATTTAATTTTTTTCTTTCTCCTTTTTCAAAAGGATCCGCCTGCACAATTGCTTCTTTTACAGAAAGTGAGGCTGGAATCAATTCCTTCCAATTTTGATTTTCTAATTCTCTTTTTCTTAAAAAATTCCAGGAAACAGCATCTGAAATCAAAGCGTGTTTAAGCACCTCTGCAAATCCAGAAAGAAGTTCAGTTTCAGGTAGCGTTTTTAGGAATTCTGGAAAAACCCATACATCTTCTGGTTGAGAAAAAACACCAATCTGATTTTTGAACCCTTCAAAATCAACTCCGGTTTTACCACCCAAACTGGCATCTACCATAGCTAAAAGTGTAGTTGGAATTTGAACAAAAGGAATTCCTCTTTTATAAACGGCTGCAGCAAATCCTCCCAAATCACCAACTACCCCGCCACCCAGATTAAGTAAAAGTGCTTTTCTATCTGCATTTTTTTTTGTCAATTCATTCCAAACCAAAGTGCAGGTTTCCAGGGTTTTGTGCTCTTCTCCTGTTCTAATAGTAATGATATTGGTTCCTTTTGGAAGCGCATTTTTGAGTATAGGCAAACAATGTCTTTTTACTTTTTGATCGGTAAGCAGAAATACGGACGTCGGATTGCGATTTTGAAAGAATTCAGGCAAAAACGTATCGAAGTTTTCAATTAGATTGAACGGCATTATAAATATCTTGAATACTGGTTAAGAAAAAAAGGAAGTCAAAAGTAGGGTGATTTAAAACGGTAAGTCAACAAAATTTCTCTTTAAAGGACTTCGAAAAATTAACTTTTTTCCTGGTGCTATTTGGGGTGATCTAATTTAAGTGTTTATATTTTAAAATTAGGCCCAATATATTGATAGTTAACTATTTATTTCAGTATGCTTTTTAATCTTCTGATATTTTTTAACAACCCAATAACCAATAAGGTCTTTTGGGACATCACTACCAATTCAAAATTTTGCAGTCAATTATTTTGACTAAAAGAGTTTTCCCCAAACTCTAGTTAATCCACTCGAACCTGGTATAAGGAATAAGGGCTGCTGGTATTTTAATACCTTCGGAGGTTTGGTTGTTTTCCAAAAGTGCCGCTACAATTCTAGGCAAAGCCAAAGCAGAACCATTGAGCGTATGAAGTAAATAGGTCTTTTTGGTTTCCTCTGATTTGGTCCTGAGTTTCAGCCGGTTGCTTTGAAACGTTTCGAAATTGCTTACAGAACTCACCTCCAGCCATCTGCCTTGCGCACCAGAATATACTTCCATATCATAAGTTAAAGCAGAGGTTTGGCTCATATCGCCTCCGCAAAGTCGCAAAACACGATAAGGCAAATTCAATTTTTCCAACAGACCCTGCACATACTTTCTCATATCCTCTAAAATGGCATAAGACTGGTCTGGCTTAGCTATTTGAACAATTTCAACTTTATCAAATTGGTGCAAACGGTTAAGTCCACGAACATGAGCGCCCCAGCTTCCAGCTTCCCTTCTAAAACATGGCGTGTATCCCACACATTTCTTTGGCAGGTCGCTTTCCTTTAGGATTGTATCTCTGAAATAATTGGTAATCGGCACCTCTGCTGTAGGAATCATATACAGACCATCATCCTGAATATGATACATTTGGCCGTCTTTATCAGGCAGCTGTCCTGTTCCATATCCCGACTCTTTATTGATTACAATTGGTGGTTGCATTTCATAGTAACCAGCTTTTTCAGCCTCATCCAAAAAGAAATTGATTAAAGCCCGCTGAAGTTTTGCGCCTTTTCCTTTATAAAATGGAAAGCCAGCACCACTTACTTTATTGCCGTTTTCAAAGTCAATGATGTCGTATTTGGCAATAAGATCCCAATGTGGAACGCTGCCTGCTGGCATATCTTTGGCCTCACCCCAGGTTTCCACAATTTCATTTTCCTCAGGCGTTTTTCCATAAGGAACTGAAACATGGGGAACATTTGGCAATACCACCATGGCCTGGTACAACTTTTCCTCCAGTTCGGTTGACTTTTCCTCCAGTTGTTTGATTTCCAGCTTTTTACTAGCAACTATTGCTTTAATTTCCTCTCCTTTTTCCTTTTGGCCAGATTTTAACAAAGCGCCAATTTCTGAAGACAATTTATTGACCTCTTCCTGCAACTTGTTGAGCAACAATTGAATTTCCTTTCTTTCGGTATCTATTGAAATGGCATTTTCAACCTGCTCAGCAGCATTTGCTACATTTTTTTTTTGGAGACCTTGGACTACTCTTTCTTTTTCCTCTCTAAGTTGCTGAATTTGAAGCATTTTGTTTTTTTAATTTTAAGGGATTGATTTTAAGCTTTAGGCAAAAATATTTCAGCCATCATGCAACGGATGCTACCTCCACCAACAAACTCTATGGTCGGAATGTCGATTGGCAATAGCTTTCCAAAAGGTTTCATTTTTTCTTTTTGAGCTTCAGTTAAACTGTTAAAAGCTGTTTGGGAAAGTACCGTTACTGGTTTTCCTTTTTTATCTTTTACCTGAAGCAGATTTCCGCAAAAGCCAGCTTCCAGTTGCTCCTTGGATATGGTAACCACTGTATGCGTCCTCTCCAAGCTAAATTGAACCATAGTTTTTTCGATATTGTTTGGTATGCAATCCAGACAAACCACGGCCATTTTTTCGCCAATGCTCATTACAACATTGGTGTGGTAATATGGAAAGCCTTTTGAACTTCTGGTTTGAAACAAAATGGGTTCATAACCAAGCTTTTCTGCAAAAATTTCAACAGGTCTTTTTTGGGTTCTTTCAGAAATGGCAGCAAAAACTACTTTGTTTATCCGGTCGATAATTAAACTTCCAGTGCCTTCCAGAATCGCTCCTTTTTCAAATTCATCTTCCCAAATAATCTGGTCATTTACTTTAAAACCAGCACTTTCAACCAACGAAATAGCTTGTTTTAATTGCTTTGTTTCTGCCCTTCTATTTTCAGTTTTCATTGGGAAAACGTGAATATTTCCATTTTCGTCTGTGGCAAACCAATTATTTGGAAAAACAGCATCCGGCATGGCAGGATATTCAGGTTCCTTTTCTATAACTAAAACACTAACGCCTTCTTTGGTTAATAGTTTTACAGCTTTTTCGAATTCCTCATTTGCTTTTTGGTTGACATTGCCTTCACCTGGATTGTGCTGAAATTCATTGTCTTTGGCAGTTTCTTCATTGAATGAAAAATCAACAGGACGTACCATCAAGATGGTATTGCTGATCTGGTGGCTCATTTTTTTGGCTTTGCTTTTGATCTATTTTAGGGCGGCAATTTAGAGCAATTTCTCTTAAGAGAAACCCAGGTGGATATCAAAATTCCGGATTGAGAAAAGGAATATGAAAAAAGTAGTTACACTATGATTACTTTTTATAATGATGTATGACGTTCTTGTGAATTGAAAAAACCGAATTTTATACCGAATTCTTTTCTGGATTGTCTTGCAAGTATAAAATTTAGTTTAAAAAGCGCAATTACCAGATTTCCATTTGAGCAACTTGGTAGAACGTTTTGAAATCAATTGATTGGGATTCTACTTGACTCTATTCCAAACCTGAATCAGGTTCCTTGGCCATTGTTTTATACACAAGCCCATTCACAAATCCTGGAAAAAATTTATTCAGCCAAACGGTTAATTTCCCTTGAGCTGTCATAATCAGGGAGCGCTTTCGATTTTTAACTGCCAAATAAATTTCTGCAGCAACCTCCTCGGAACTCATCATTTTTGCTTCCTCTCTGGGTGAAACGCCCTGGGCATCACCGTTTTTGGTAAGGGAGTTTTCTCTAATTCTGGAGGTAGTAAATCCCGGGCTTGCAACCAAAACGTGTACGCCTTTTTTAAGTAATTCAATTTCAAGTGATTCCAAAAATCCCATCATGGCAAATTTAGAGGCTGAGTAGCCAGTTCTACCTGGCAAGCCTTTGTAACCTGCAATTGAGGAAATTCCCACAATACTTCCCTTGCTTTTTAAAATATAAGGTAGGGCTGCTTTTGTGGCATAAACAGTACCAAAGAAGTTGGTTTCCATCACTTTACGGATCACTTCCAAATCGAGATCTTTGAAAAGTGCCCGCATAGAAATTCCAGCATTGTTAATGAGCACATCCAAACTTCCATAGTGATTAATGGTTTGCGCTACAGCCTTTCGCTGATCTGTTTCAGAAGATGCATCGGCTTGAATTCCAATACATTCGATTCCCAAATTGGCCAACTCCAACTTTGCCATTTCTAATCTTTCTATATCTCTTCCGGTTATGCAAATTCTGCTTCCATGTTTTCCGAATTCTTTGGCAAGGGCAAAGCCGATTCCTGAATTTCCTCCGGTGATAAGGATGATTTTATTTTTCATTTAATAAAAGCCAGAATTAGATCAAGTCATTTTCCTTAAGTATTTTATTTAGAGCAGCTTCTGAAATATCTTCACTTTCAGATTTGTCGTATATTGAGAGTAAAATCACCGAATTTTTAACGAATAAAACACAGGTAATTACTCTTGCACCGCCACTTTTACCTTTTCCTTTGCTTTTAATTGCTAAGCGAATCTTGAAACAGTCTTTTCCAATTGGAGTGCCAAATGAAGGATTTTCTGCTAAAATAGTACCTAAAGTATCAAGTTCAGATTTTAATGAAGGATACTTTTTTGAAAGTCTTTTTAGCTCTTTTATAAAGGAATATGAGGCTTCAATTTTAAAGCTCATTCAAAACATCTTTTAAAGGTCTCGTCTTGAGCGTACCATTTTGTAAAGCTTTATAATCTTTTTGTAATGTATTTAAAATTTCCTCGGAGCCAGGTTCTTTTTCATCAGCTTCAGTTTGAAGCAGTTTTACCAGTTTAGTTCTTTCATTGATGCTGAGTTGTTTGCGCAATTGCAGAGCCAATTGGTTGATGCTTATAGAAGTATTGAATTGTATAGAGCCTGCCATAACAATTGTATTATTTGAAAATTCAAATTTACCGACATTTTTTGAAAATGTTAGTTTAGCCTTTAGAAAACGTGAATTCTCTACAATTTCACCATCCTGTTCCGCAACCAAAAATCAACCAAAACCAAAGCGGCCATTGCATCCACAATAGGAACAGCTCTGGGAAGAACACAAGGATCATGACGCCCTTTTCCAGAAACAATTGCCTCGTTTCCCTCATCGTCAATACTTTGCTGTTCCTGCATGATGGTGGCTACTGGTTTAAAAACCACATCAAAAGTGATGTCCTGCCCGTTTGAAATTCCACCTTGAATGCCGCCAGAATGGTTGGTTTTGGTTTTTACCTTTCCGTTGTCTGTATAGAAAGCATCGTTGTGCTCTGATCCTTTCATGCCAACTGATTGATAACCAGAGCCAATCTGAAATCCCTTTGCGGCGTTGATACTTAGCATGGCTTTCCCCAATTCAGCATGCAGTTTATCAAATACTGGCTCTCCCAAACCAACCGGAACACCAAAACAAACGCAGGAAACGATTCCTCCAATAGTATCCCGCTCAAGCCTGATGGCATCAATAAGTTGGGCCATTTGCTCAGCTGTTTCCGGATCCGGACAACGAACAGGATTGGTTTCTGTTAACAAAAAGTCGAGTTCCTGATAGGTTTTTTCAAGTTTAATATGCCCAACCTGACTCACAAACGCTTCTATGCGAATGCCTTGCGTGGCCAGAATTTGTTTGGCAATGGCACCTGATGCTACCCTTGCTGCGGTTTCTCTTGCAGAACTTCGGCCGCCACCTCTGTAATCCCGGATTCCATATTTTTCCTGATAGGTAAAATCAGCGTGAGACGGCCTGAATGTATGGGCTATATGGCTGTAATCCTGACTTTTCTGGTTTTCATTTGGAATAAAAAGTGCGATGGGAGTGCCTGTTGATTTTCCTTCAAATATCCCGGAAAGTACTTGAAATGCATCTGGCTCCTTTCTTTGTGTGGTAAGTTTGCTTTGGCCTGGTTTTCTTCTGTCAAGTTCCAATTGGATGTGTTCCAAATCTATTTCTAAACCTGAAGGACAACCGTCAATTACAACACCAATTCCAGGTCCATGTGATTCGCCAAATGTTGTGATTTTGAATGCTTTACCGTATGTGTTGCTCATTATTTTCTGGTCATCAAATATAAATTGCCTTGTTCGTTTCCTAGTAAAATACTATCTTGTTTCCAATAACAAATTGATTCAGATTGCCGCATATTCCAATAGGCAAAACAAAAATCAGCTGCTGGAATTTTGACTGAAAGCAAGTTTGGTAACGAATAAAAATAAAGTTTCCCATAAGTCAAAAGAACAAGTTCCTTTCCATCTGGTTTTAACGCAGCCGCAGTGACTACTCCGTAAATTGAAAGCCTTTGTTTTTCTCTGATTTTGTATGAACCAGGCTTGTCTGGAATGGCATAAACGATTGATAGTCTTTCTGTTTTGGATTTAGTAAAAAGATATAAGCTATCGCCCCAATGCACCATGGCCTCACAATCATGTTCAACATTTTGACCATTTTCATCCAGGTAATCAAACTTAATTTCCCCTAATACTTTTCTTTTATTAGGGTTTACTTTTAAAATTCTAAGATTTCTGTCAAGTTCAAAGTTGTTTCCAAAATCTCCAATGTAAAGGTTTTGATTTTTGTCTTTACAGGCTTCCTCCCAATCTCTGTTTTTAAATGGAATAGGCCATTTTGATTTTAAGTTACCCTTTGCGGAAATGAGATACAAAGTGGAGTCAGTATCATCGTTATGGGTCCAAAAAAGGCTGTCATTTTCAAGAGCCAGGCCGGAACTTTCATCTATTTTGGGATCTTTTATTTTGCCATAAGACTGAAAATCAAAGCGCTTCGCCCCAGAGCAATCTTCTTTGTACATCTGCCTATGTTTCAACACCTGAAACAAAAACCATATTCCTAAAGTGAGGAAAATGCCCTTTGCTAAAAACCATAAAATCTTCTTCAAAAAATTGAGACTTCAATTCCCGCTTCTTTCTGCAAACAGGATTTTTGTCTGGCAAAAATAGGGAATCCTTTTTTCTAAGCTCTTCCAGATTGATGTTTTGAACCAGAATTGATTGAAAATCAGATTAAATACGATTCCTGTTTGTTTCATTATAACTTTAGGTTCCAGTTTTCTTTGACCCCATTTTATATGCCAACCGAAAGTCAAAAATGTCGGCAACATGCCTATGTGCCTTTAGTGTTCCACCTATGGAAATCCTCTTAAACAACTCATAATGAATGCCATAGCGTTGGTAAGCAAATCGCTTTCCAGGGTCTTGATTGAAAAGATAAATACCATACTGCTGTGAAATTCTAAACCTACCCAAATGAAAAGCATGGCCAAACAAACCTCCTATAAGCTGATGGGCAAAATCCTGATTTTTAAATAAAAAATATTGTCTTAAATACTGATCCTCAGTAAATTCCAAACCTAATGAAAAAGCGTGCACGTTCGAAATTTTCTTTTCTAAAAGGCCAGCTACATTTATTACAGGAAATGTTCCTTTGAAATTGGCCCAATCTTCTGGTGTATTTTTAAGTGATGTGCCAAGTTCCAAATACATATTCCATGGAAATGGTCCGGATTCGGGTTTTGGTGGTACAGGAAAAATTTCCTGAAAAGGTAAATAATCCAGGCCGATTGCCATTGTTGGAAAGTTCATTCCCTTGTTTGGCATTTTTATTCCGCCATTGGAAATGTGGTTGTAATAGGCTGAAAGCGAAGCTCTCCAGTTGGGATGAATAACAAATTTTGCAGAAGTGGCTGCCATGACAACAAAGCTGATAGGGGAACTGAAAAATTGATTTCTAGGGTTAGAAACCTCATCATGTACTTTGCTTAAGTAGGTAGCACCCAACCCAAACCTGAAAGACCATTGAAAGAAATTTTTTCGCAATAAAAAGGGCTCTAAAAAACCAATTAATTGGCTTGAACTTCCTAGTTCTTTAGGGTTGTTAAATTGAAAGTGTTGTAAAGAAAATCCGGTTCTGGCAAAGCAATTGGTTTGTTTCCATGCTTTTGGGCTCATGTTTAACCATGATATATCTGCCTGAAAGCCAAATGGAACCGATTTGGAAACTTCTTTTAATAAATCATTATGTGGAATGATATATCCAGCATGGGTTTTGAAAGAGTAAGAAGGAAAAATGTGGCGTTCACCCGGGTTTTGACAATATGCCTTTTCAATTTGTCCACAAGAAATAAAACCAAAGATGATGATACTAAACTTCCAGATCATGAAATCTGTCTAATGATTTGCTTTAAAACAAAGCTAAAGAATTGTCCTTCGGCAACCTGTTTAACCTCAAAATTTTAAGTGGAAAATAATATCTGCAAAAAGAAAAACCCCATTTGGCATCCAATTTTACTGGGTTATCGGCCTTGTTCTTTCAAAAGGAATCCAATAATGCGCACCATTGCCTGAGTCGCTGGTTATGGTTGCTTTCATAAAAAAAAGTTTGCCTGGTCCTGGCGGAAAAGTATCTTGCTTTACAAGGGCATACCCATCTCTGCCTCCACCAATTGGGTAAACTGCAGTTTTTGAAGCGGAGTCTTTTTTCAATGAATCGTACCATTGGGTTCTTAAATCCTTGAGAAAGAATCCGTATGCTCTGATTTTTAATTTAAAGGTTTCACCCACCAATTTGTTCACTTTTAAATATCCACTCGCCGGAGAATCAACTAACATACCTGGGTAACCAACTACATCAACTGGAAATTCGAATTTTTCAATGTTAGAAAGGCCTCCATTTTCATCTTTTGCCCAGGAAGAAAACTCATAAAGACCTGGTCTTATGTTTTTTGATATGCCTTCTTTTAGTTTAGTTTTATCTAAAAATCTGCCTTTTACCGGATAAGAGCGGGTGAATACAAAGTCAGAATCCGGCCCAAAAAACTCAACGAAATCGAGAGGTGATCTGGAAACCTGATGATAAATTAAATTGTTTTCTGAATTGCTTGCCAGGGTGTGAGTCAAAACCAATGTGTCATTGGGAAGGATGAAATTAAATCTGGAAACGATTGTATCCCAGGTGCTCACCATTGATGGGCCAGGTCTTTCATCCATTAAATCTTTGCAAGAAAAAAAGTAGATGGTTGAAAAAACCAAAATAGAATAAAAAAGACTTTTGCGGAAATTCAAGACCAGATTTTTGCTCGTAATTGATTGCAAATGTAGCGCAAAGGATCAGATTTAATATTTGTAGCTTTCGGTAAAATTATAATTGAAAGTCCTTTTTAGGAATTGGCTCAATCCAATAATTGGAACAGCGATTCAAAAATCTCTGTTATAATCTGAGAATTTTCCAAAATACAGGTTAATTTGCTGCTCATAACCAGCGTTCAAAAAAAAGAAAATGGCAAAATTTACCCGTCTGCAGGTCTATCACAAAATATCTGCACATCCAATGGTTCCGGTTTTTTATCATTCTGATATTCAGGTGTGTAAACGTGTAGTTGAGGCATGTTACGCTGGAGGTGTCCGAGTGTTTGAGTTTACAAACAGAGGCGATTTTGCTCATGAAACCTTTGCCGAACTGGTAAAATGGGCGGATAAAGAACTACCTGATCTGGCACTTGGTGCAGGAACGGTGGTAGATGGCGCAACAGCCGCTCTTTTTATGCAATTGGGTGCCAATTTTATCGTTTCCCCAGTCGTGAAGGAAGATATGGCCAAAATTTGCAACCGAAGAAAAGTGGCCTGGTTGCCTGGAACGGCCACACTTACGGAAATCAATTATGCAGAAGAATTGGGTGCAGAAATAGTGAAAGTTTTTCCGGGATTTGTTCTTGGGCCAGCTTTCGTAGAAGCGGCAAAAGGGCCTTTTCCATGGACGAGCATTATGCCAACCGGTGGTGTAGAACCAACAGAAGAAAGTTTAACAAAGTGGTTCAAAGCAGGTGTTACCTGTGTTGGAATCGGTTCTCAACTTTTTCCTAAAGAAATCTTGCAAAAAGCTGATTACAATTGGATTACAAACAAAGTTGCCGATTGTTTTAAAGTAATTGCATTGTTAAAATCATAAGTTAAAAATAAAATTTTAAGTCTAATCAGATTATGAAAAAGACCATTGAAATCCCTATTGAAGAATACAATAGAATGAAGGAGGAACTCAATCTTTTGAAAGACGAAGCATTCATGGAAAAATTCAATAAATTGATTCAATTTTTATTGAAGGATAGACACGAATTTTATTTAGGTGATTCAACTGAAGATTTGCTAAAATCATCTATAGACCAGTATTTTGAAAAAGGCGAAAGTAAATGGGATGAAGTATAAGCAAAGAGATATTGTCTTGGTCCCTTTTCCCTTTTCAGATTTAAGTAGTATGAAAAAAAGGCCTGTTTTGATTGTTTCCAACAATGGATATAATGAAAACTTTAAAGATGTTGTAGTTTGTGTAATCACTAGTAATCAATTTGTTGATTTATATTCAATCCCAATATCCGACCATGATTTGGAACTAGGTATATTGCCAGAGCCATCAGTGATAAAAAGCCACAAATTATTTACAATCCAGAAAGACCAAATTTTAAAAAAATTTAGTACCCTTTCGGTTCAATGCTTTGACAAGGTACTAGAAAAAATAGACAAACTAATTAAAGGCGAAGAGCTGAAAAATTAATTGGAAAAGCCCCTCGCTGAAAGAATTAGGCCCCAAAATCTGGATCAGATTCTTGGTCAGGAACATATCACTGGTGCAGGCAAGCCTTTGAGGGCCTGGCTTGAAAGTAAAAAAATACCGTCCATTATATTTTGGGGTCCTCCAGGTGTTGGAAAAACAACCTTGGCTCAGGTTTTGGCCAAAGAACTGCATTTGCCTTTTGTGCATTTATCAGCAATTTCGGCTGGCGTAAAAGAAGTTCGGGAATGTATAGAACGATCCAAAACAGAAGGTAAACTAACTTTGTTTCTGGATGAAATTCATAGGTTTAACAAATCGCAACAAGATGCATTGCTGGGTGCTGTTGAAGCCGGACAAATTGTACTCATTGGCGCAACCACTGAAAATCCATCTTTTGAAGTAAACAGAGCCTTGCTTTCCAGATGCCAGGTTTTGGTTTTAAAGGAACATTCGGTGGAATCGCTTTGTCTTTTATTGGCTCATGCATTGCGGGATGATGCCATTTTACAAAAACTGGATATTGAAATTGTTGAAAAAGAAGTCCTAATGCTGCATTCTGGCGGCGATGGAAGACGACTTTTGAATCTTCTGGAAATGGCAGTTGATAGCCAGAATTCAGCCCAAAAAATATCCATTACCAATGCTTTGATTGAAAGTTTGGTTCAAAACAGGGTGGTGGCTTATGACAAATCTGGTGAACAACACTATGACATCATTTCGGCTTTTATCAAATCCATGCGTGGCTCTGATCCAAATGCTGCCTTGTATTGGGTGGCCAGAATGCTGGCTGGAGGTGAGGATATTACCTTCATTGCCAGGCGAATGCTCATTTTTGCAGCAGAAGACATTGGTTTGGTAAACCCCAATGCCCTGCTTTTGGCTCAAACCTGTTTTCAATCCTGTTCGGTAATTGGCATGCCGGAAGCCAGGATCATTCTTTCAGAAGTGGTCATTTACCTGGCCACTTCGCCCAAAAGTAATTCTGCCTACAAGGCCATTGGAAAGGCAATGGAATTGGTAAAAACGTTTCCAGATTTGCCAGTTCCGTTTCATTTGAGAAATGCGCCAAGCAAATTGATGAAAGATTTGAATTATGGTCAGGGCTACAAATATCCTCACGATTTTGAAGGCAATTGGGTAGCGCAGCAATATATGCCCGATGCTTTGAAAGATACTGTTATATATGAGCCTGGAAAAAATTCCAGGGAAAAGAATATCACTTAAACATCGACAAGAAAAAAATATCCTCTAATTCTCTTCTATTTCAACTTCTTAACCAACTTTTTATACACATCTGTTTGCCTGAAAATACGTCAATCTATTCGTTTAAATTGTTTGATATGACTGGAAAAGAAAAACGATTGGCACCTTTTAAAAACCAAAATGGAGAAATTAGAATTTCAATAAATATACTTCCCAAAGGGTTTAATATACAGAAGCTTAAGGAAGAAAATTGGGGCCAGATTTTGAAAATAATGAATACGTAAAGCCAAATTCTCCTTTTTCTCAGGCCACCTGAGCCAAAGCTGGTATTTGCAATATAAACCGGACCCCATGTGTAAGCCCATCGCTTTCTGCTGAAATACTGCCGCCATGTAGCTCCGCAAGCATTTTTACAATCGATAACCCAAGTCCTGTTGAGGTTTCGCCTCCAGTTGGTTTTGCTGAGAGTCTGGAAAATTTGTGAAAAATTTTAGATTTATCCTCCTCACTTAACCCTACGCCAGGATTAAAAATGGAAAACAAAACATCACCCTTTTCTTCCCAGGCACGAATGCGGATTTCAGAATCTTTGGGTGCATATTTTATTGCATTATTAATCAGATTGTCAAGCACTTCTATCATTCTCGGCTTGTCAATTAACACATACGGCTCATTTATAATTTCGGTGACTATGTGTTGACGCTTTTTGTCAGCAGCAGCTTTGTTGGCATTTACTACATGGTCTATTACTTCCCCAAACCGCTGAGGCATTACCTTTAGCTGAATTTTTCCATTTTCTAAATATCCGCTTTTGAGAATATCGTCCAAAATGGTCATCATTCTTTTAGATGAATCTTTAATTAAATCGCATATTTCATCCAGTTGTTCGGAATTATGGATTTGCCTTTTAATGTGGTCGGTAATGCCCATAATTCCACTCAAAGGATTTTTCAAATCATGTGCCGCAAGGTGAATAATCTCATTTTGGAGTCTGGTTGAACGCTTAATTTGAATGCGTAGTTCCAATTCATCCATCACCATGTCGGCCATTGTTTTTAAAGTAGCCATCAAATGCGGATCTTCAAGTCTTTGCTGTTTGTCGAACAAGCAAAGCCAACCTAAAACTATTCCAGTCTCATTTTCAATTGGTTGGCAGCTAAAAAAGTGAAAATCCAAAACAGGCTTCCAAAGATCAGATTGTTGAATAAATGCCTGAGAAGAAAAGTTGCACCAAAGTTCTGGCTCAACTTCTTTGAGCAAATGTGCCAGATCGAAAAGTTTTTCCACAACTTCCGATTCCAGAATTTGATTTGATTTTATCTTATAGTTCTGAAAATCAGCCAGAATGATCATAGCTGCTGTGGTCTTAAATGCAGCCTGGGCCAAACTCGCAGACCGCTCCAGACAAAGCTGGGAAACGGGTTCCTGAATTTCATATCGCTCCAAAGTTTTGGCAATTGTTTTATCGAACCAATGGAATTGGAATAGCTTATTATTCATAATTGCTTTCGTGTTTGATCAGGATGTTTTGACTAGTCCGATGCACAACAGGTGTATCGGCTTTTGCAAAGGTTGGATTTTTATTTCGAAGCCAGCATTCAGAACCCAATTGGTACTTACATGTGTGCATTTAAAGCAAGGCTGGAATTTATTTTGTTATAAAATTTAGATTAATATGTTGAAAATTAGATATTAATCAATTAAAACTATTGTTTTGAAAGCAGTGGAACATATTACACTTTTGCCCCTGCTTTTGATAAAACCGGTCTTATCACCAAAATTTAATGACAATAGCAGCACCTTACCTTACCAAAGAAAGAATTGATCATTTCATTTCTGAGGCCCTGGCTGAAGATATTGGGCCAGGAGATTTTAGCACATTAAGTGCAGTACCAAATGATGCAACCAATCAGGCCATACTTAAAATAAAGGATGAGGGCATTATTGCTGGCCTTGAATTGGCGAAACTGATTTTTGAAAAGGTTGATCCAAACTTGCGCTTGAAATTTTTCAAAAAGGATGGCGAAAAAGTCCATTCCGGAGAACTGGCTTTTGAAGTAACCGGAAATGCCAGATCCATTCTCAGTGCGGAAAGACTGGTGCTCAATTGTATGCAAAGAATGAGCGGTGTGGCTACCAAAACCAACCATCTCCAAAGCCTGATTAACCATACCAAAACTAGACTTTTGGACACCCGAAAAACCAGTCCCAATAGCCGTTTGATTGAAAAATGGGCCGTTTTGATTGGTGGAGGAAAAAATCATCGCTTTGCTTTGTATGACATGATCATGCTCAAAGACAACCATGTGGATTATGCAGGTGGAATATCTAAAGCTCTACATGCCGCCAGAGAATTCCTGAAAATCAACAACCTGGATTTGAAAATTGAAATCGAAACCAGAAATCTGGAAGAGGTGAAAGAGGTGCTTTCCATTGGATTGGCGGATGTTATAATGTTAGACAATTTTACTTTGGAAAACACCAGAGCAGCTGTCGAACTGATTAATGGTCGTGCCATTACAGAAGCCAGTGGCAACGTAACCGAAAAAACCATTGTCGGAATTGCAGAAACCGGGGTCGATTTTATTTCCGTAGGGGCGCTGACATATTCTTATAAAAGTCTGGACCTGAGCCTAAAAGCGGTGGTTTGATATGAAAAAGTGGATCTTTAGAATTTGGGGTCGTGCCATCATTTGGGTTTTTGGCTGGAAGGTAGATCAGCATTTAAAAGCAGATTTCAAACGTTGTGTAATGGTTGCGGCCCCACACACCAGCAACTGGGATTTTGTGATATGCCGGGCGGCTTTTGAAGTTATGGAATTGCCAGTCAGGTTTACCATCAAAAAGGAGTGGACTAAAGGATTTTTAGGAGGTTTGTTGGTTTCCCTTGGTGCCATTGGTATTGACAGAAAGCCAAAAGATAAACGCTCAGAGCCAATTTCTTATGTAGATGCTATGGTCCATTTGTTTGAGGAAAATGAAGAACTGGCAGTCCTGGTCACACCCGAAGGATCAAGAAAAAAAATGGAACAATGGAAAACCGGATTTTATCATGTGGCCAAAAAGGCAGGCGTTCCCATTGCCTTTGGGTACCTGGACTACAAAACTAAAACAGCGGGCATTGGAAAAGTGATTTGGCCTGGTGAAGATATGGAGGCAGATATGAGGGAAATTATGAAATTTTATGCGGGAATCCACCCCAAATTTCCTGAGCTTTTTTCCGTGGATTTGAGGTATTTTCCTGAGGATTAGAATTATATATAATATTCCATCTGGTAAATCTAATGGAAATCTATTTTTCTTCTTTTCCTTTTTGCCTCCCCAAAATCCATTTAATCACCTCTTCTCCCTTCCGAATTCCAAACTGCTCTATGCCATACGTTTGTGATGAAACGAAATAGGTGGAAATAACGACTAATCCATAAACCACACCAAAATTTAGGTTGCTACCCAATCCTGCGCCAAAACAGGTTTTGAATACACTAACAACCAGTTCAATAACAAAAAAATGTATGAGGTAGGCACTAAAGCTGACCTTGCCCAATTTTACAAATGGATTTATCAAAATCCTGAATTTGGTATGCGCCAATGAAAAACCAAAAAGGCTAAAAGCCAGGGCCAGAAAGTATTCTTTTTGAATCAAACATTTTGGAAATTCATAGCTAAAGTCCATTAAGAAAATCAAAAAGATCAAGCCAATTGCAAACAATATGAACCAGTTTTCAAGTTTGGTTTCAGTTTTTGAAACGAAGTAAAAAACGATTCCAAAACAAAAAACCGGAAATTGGTTTGGAAACCAGACATACAATTCTGTTTGCCTCAATGAAATCCAGGTGTAATCTGAATTTTGACTAATAAAATGATGAATCAGTATTTGCACCAGGGCCGAAAAAACAAGCGCAGCTATCAAAAGAAAAACAGCCTTGCGGGTATTTTGGATCCATTTAAACAAAAACGGAATGCTTAGGTAAAAAAGCATTTCTACGCCAATACTCCATCCGCCAATTGGAATATTGTTTAAGGCGGGAAAATATAGGCCATTCAGGAAGAGGAAGTTGACAAGGATTTTAAAATAGTTTAAGGGAACCGAAATCCAATAAGATTTAAAAAACAGGCCAAGCATGATGCTGTACAGGCCAACTAAGTAGTACAAAGGGGCAATTCTGAAAAACCGCCGGATCAGAAAAAACAGATTGGCATTTTTCCCATCAATTCTGTGCCGGGTTTGGTAGGAGTTGAACAATGTAAAACTACTGGCCACAAAAAAAAGTGTTACCCCATAAGCCCCATTGTCTGTTAAAAAGCCAAGACTAAAAGTACCGCCTTTAAAAAACTCACCTGTATGAATCATCATAACAAGCAGAACGGCATATCCCCGCAGGGCGTCTATCCACTTGAATTTTTTTACGATTGAATCCATTTCTGATTTAAGGCTGGCAAGTAATCAAACCTTTTTCATTTTAAATCCTTTTTGATCAATCATTGGATCATTTTTATTCTACAACCCGGCAGCCTGGCTTATTTCGATTTATTCCAGATTCAAACCAAAAAATCCCCAGCTTGTCACGACTCATCGGGGTTCAAAAAGATGCCACTAACTGCAATTCATTCTGAAAACCTTCCTATCCTTTTAATTCTGCCAGCCAAGTTTCTAATAGTATTCAAACAATTTTGGGCGGACAATTCCCGCTTTCCACTTCAATCTTTTTTCAATATCAGACCCCAAAGCAAGTCTGGCTGTAGAAAAAAGGATTTCCGTTGCAATCGGGGCCGCACCATCCGGAAACAAACACAAACCCAAAAAACACCTGACAGGTCTTTGGCGGTTTCGAAAATAAACTTCAAAGGACCTTTCTGGTATAAATGTTGGATTTATAAAAAGTCCAAAGCTAGAAATCTGCATTTCTGTTTTCAAGTCTTACTTTAGGACCCAAATTTATCCATCAAGAAAATTTGAAAATATCCGTGATTCAGAACGCGTAAAGTTCAATTTTGCTTCCCAGAAGAAAGTCTCTCCCGTTTTGTTTTCCATTTAAAACAGGTCATTTACCACAAATCTTTAAAAACATATATGACAGTCCGTAATCAGTACCAAGTGTTTTGTAAAGCCGCTAAAACGAGCCTTTCCGACAACTTCTCCCCGAAATACCGCCTATTAAACTTATAGCAGAACTCATCAAAGTAGTTTTGCATGAACTTATCATTTATGGCATTGTGATGGATTCCCATCAATATCTTTTTTGCATTGCTTATTGTTCTGTTTGCCCAGGGAAATAGTTTTGCTGACTTCGCTTTGTCTGGCTCAACTATTACTTTATGTGCTGATATAACACTTTTGAGTTTCGCATATCCCCTATAGCCATCTGTGGTTACTTCTGTTGTTTTTTCAACATCTTTTTCAACCTCCTTTTTAATGGTTTCGGATTTGAGGTCTTCCATTACTTTCATTTTCAGATAGCCAACTTTCTTTATTGGTTTTCCATTCATTTTTGGATTTTCAACCATCTTGGATTCAACCATTACCAGCACTTTTGTTTGCCGTTCACTACCTCTTCCTCGTTTTAGTTTCTTTTCCTCATTTATAAGACTATCCTTCTTTACGTCTTTAACCTCTTTATTATCAACTCGTTCAAAAAATCCTTCATCCATTTCCACTTGATCACTTAGCTGATATAATTCATCCCGTTTACCCATTATTCGTCTGATCTTATGCATCATATACCAAATTGGTTCATAGCGTTTGTGGCCTATTAACCTTTGCATCTCAAGTGCCGAAAAACTCTTTTTTGTCAGGGTCATTAACTCCAGGCACATCATCCAATATCGGATAGGAAGATTGGAATTTTCCATAACTGTTCCTGTGCGAATACTTTGCCTGGAATGACACTTTTTACATTCAAATTTAAGATCTCCTTTTCTGAAGTAATGCTCTGTGTGAGAACATTTTTTGCATACAACTCCTATTTCTAATTTCTTGTCCTTAAAGGCTTGAATGCAACTGGCTTCGTCTGGATATTTGGCGAAGAATGAGGTTAAATTCATATGATTTATTTTTGGTCAAATCTAGGCTTTTTTTTGAATAGGCTGAATTGCGGACTGTCATAAAAACATATTTACCTTTTCCATACTAGATGGTATAGATACTAAAATCAATAACCATGGAAAAGAATGTATTTATAAAAATAGCCCAGCTTGCTGTTAATAGCTCAATACTTCCTTTCGAGATTACATATTCTGCAACCTATCAATCTGAAAACATGCTTAGATTGAAGTTCAGAGAAGGGATTAAAAGCCATATTGCTTGTTCATGTACAAGACCGAATAGATAAAAACTATTAATTAGCTAAATAATGCCATTTTATTACGGGTATAGTAATGTGTACAGCCATAACCAATTTTGAAATAATTATTTTTTCAAAACAGGTAAAATATCACTTAGTCCTTCTGACTGCAATTTCACCAGATACACACCAGCTGGTTCTTTTTCTAAATTCAGCATAAAAGTTCCCGAACCCTCCAACTCCGTTTCTGGTAAAATTAATTTCCCAAAAATGTTGTAAACACTGGTTTTAAGTTTAGTTTTTATCTTCTCAGAATGAAGGTTGAAAACGCCGGTGCCCGGATTGGGATAAATACCGACATCTGGAAAGTTTTGACTTCCTGAAACTGACGTGCAGATTTTAATACCCACTTGTAATTCCCTTTCTTCTGAAACCCCACAAAAATTGCTGGCTTTTACTTTTATTTTTCCAGGGCTAGTATGCCAATTGACAGAAATAGAGGCTGTTCCTTGTCCCGATTGGATGGAAGAAGTTCCAGGCAAAGTCCAGGTGTAGGTTTCGTTTGGACGGGAGGAAATAGAATATACCAAGCCTGTTTGATTTGCACACACTGCTGTATCGCCACTTATATTGTCTGGGGTTACAGGATTAATTCCACTCAAAGTCAATGAAACTGAATTAGATAAAACCTGACCAATTGGAAGGCTTTCGTGTTGATAAACTCTTACATAATCTACATCCATAGAGGCGGGGAAAATAGATGTTCCATTGGGAGAACCAGGCCATTGTCCGCCAACTGCCACATTGAGCAACAGAAAAAATGGTTTTGTAAACTCTTCCAGACTTCCGTTAGATGCAGAAATAAAATGCTGGTGATATTGATTCCCATCCACAAAAAACCGGATGCTTAAACTATCCCATTCCACAATATAATCGTGGAAAGCGTTAATATCCAGGTCATAAGATTTACCATAGTATGCTCTTCCATTGTTATACCAATGGCAAGTGCCATGTATTTTTGGCTCAACATTTACATGCTCCATAATGTCGATTTCACCGCACCTTGGCCATGATACCTGGTCAATATTGGCACCCAACATCCAAAAGGCTGGCCAGAAGCCTTGCCCAATTGGAATTTTCATCCGGCCAATTACTTTTCCATATTTTGTGGAGAAAAGTCCTTTAGTAATCAATCTGGCGGAAGTGTATAACTGATTGCCCGTACCTGTATTTCTGGCTGTTATTTTAAGTTGACCATTGCTTACAGATACATTATTGGGGCTGTTCGTATAATATTGAAGCTCATTATTTCCCCAGCCACCGCCACCAATTTCAGGTTTCCATTTTGCAAGATCCAAAGCAGTTCCAGTAAATTCATCAGACCAGATCAGGTTCCAGGGTTTACTCTGACATGGTGCATTTGAGGTCATTATACAACTTATTGTAGCATTGGCATTCAATCCATTTATGGTTAATTTATTAGAATCCAAACCGGCATTTACTCCATTTACCTTCCATTGATAAACCGGATTACTTCCCCCAAAGGTTGGAATTGCGGTAAAAGAAATGGGATCACCACCGCAAATGGGATCAATGAATGAGTTTGAAATAGTTACGGCAGGGTTTACCAAAGGCAATATCCCAATCACAATTGAATTGGAAACCACAGGACTGGTTTGATTGCAATTGCAGGTTACCTCGCAGGTTATGATTTGACCATTGATCAAACTATTGGATTCAAAGAGAGGACTGTTACTTCCCACATAAGCCCCGTTAACTTTCCATTGATAATAAGGCGTCGAAGAGGCATTTCCAACCGTAGCGGTAAAAACAACTGCACTTTCCTTACAGCCTGGATTGGAACCTGTTGTTTGGGTTATTGAAACTGTTGGAATAACAGGTGTACCACTTGCCGCATTGCAGGTTTGCCAACAAACGGGAGGTAGCGTAATGGATTGACTCAGATTTAATACCCTGTTTGTGAAGCCACTATTGGTAACTGTACATGTACTACCTGGTGTTAAATTTTCAGCGCCAGCCCAGTTGTCGTAAGAAAATTTATACTCATAGGTTCCGGGTAAAAGATTTATGGTAGTGGTCCAGATGCCATCTCCGTTGGCGTCTGTCATCAGGTTGCAGTTGCCACACCAATCATTAAAATTGCCACTTACATTGGGAGCCGTAAAGCCCAAAATTCCTTTCAGATTTACCTGAAAGGTTACTGGAATATATGAGCAAGCCGAGCATGAACTCCAGCAAACCACCGGTAAAACTGTGTTTCCTGAAATGCTTATAGTCCGGTTTGTAAATCCAAACGCAGTGTTGGTACAGCTTGAACCTGGAGTAAGGGTTTCCTGACTTAGCCAATTATCTGCTGAAAATTTGTATTCGAATGTGCCGGCACTAATGTCAACCGTTGTTTCCCATATTCCATCCCCATTGGCATCTGCCATGGTGGTGCAATTTCCACACCAGTTGTTAAAAGTGCCATTCAGTTCCGGAGTCGCAAATCCGGAGACCCCAAACATATCAACCCTGAAAGTGACATTGAATGCAAACAAAGAAATTGTCTGAAAGAAAAACAAAGAGTTGAAAATCAGCAGCTTCATAAGTTTAAACAGGTTCAATGACCAAAGAGCACATTTTTTCATTAAAATAACCAAATCTATATGTGAATTTGGACACACAATTCCAAGACTCCTAATGGTGCAATTTTGTATTTATAATCTATTTCAAAGTCCGAAATATAAAAACCTTGGAAATCGACCGCTTACCATTTTAAAAGGTACCATCCATAAAATATGAATAGTCTTTGAGTTCACCTTGGTTTAGCATTGTTGAGAAATTTTTCTATTTCCTGAAAGGTTCAAATACCATCGTTTAATTATTAAATTATCACCTTATCTATCATAAATAAAAAGCAAAATAGAACAAAGAAGACACTAGGCTTTATTGCCATAATGTTGTTGTGTTTGGTGGCTGGATACTTTGCGGGCAAACTGGGCATTTCCACGGCAAAGGGATATTCGAAGCTTAGTGTTGTCCTTCAGGCAATTCTTTTTATTCCCAATTTTTTATTTGTGGTTGGGGTACATGAAGCAGGGCACGCTTTTGCGGGCATTTGGGTCGGTTTTGATTTTAGAATGTATGTTATTGGGCCGTTTATGTGGGAAAAAGAGCAGGAAACCTGGAAGTTTAAATGGAATACAAATGTGAATACCGCTGGAGGAATGGTGATTTGTCTGCCCACTGGAACTCAAAATCTGGTTAGGAGATTCTCTACTTTTGTGTTGGGAGGACCTGTTGCAAGCCTAATTTTGACTGTACTAGCCTGGTCATTTTACCTGTTTTTCTCCAGTGTTGAATCGTCCAACATGGTTGTTATTGAAACTGTAACCTTGCTTTTTCAGGTTGTTGCTTTTCTTTCTTTTGTCATTTTTATTGTAACTGCTTTGCCTTTTCACATGGGTGGATTTTATACCGACGGGGCCAGAACGATACGCTTACTTGGTGGAGGTGAAAAGGCCAGATTTGAATTTTTGATGCTAAAAGTTATGATGGCTAGCACAAGTGGAATTCGTCCCAAACGTTTGAATATGGCTGATTTGTTGGAATCCAGAAAATTGGCAGAAAGGCTCAATGAGCCATTTGGTGTATATATCCTCAACTATTTGCACCAGGTTGCATTTGATCTTGGCAACATAGAAAAAGCCGAAGAACATTTGCTTCAATACATAAATGAAGCAGACCAGATTCCAGAGGGCATGCGGAACTCTGTTTGGGTGGATGTTGCTTTCTTTTATGCATATGGAAAAACCTATTTACAGGAAGCCGAAAAGTATTGGAACCTGTTTAAACCTTCAGCCATTATTCCTAAATCACAGATTCTGGCAACAGAAGCAGCCATCGCCTTTTTGAAAAATGAAAATGAATTGGCATTGGCCAAAATTGAAGTTAGTCAGAAGGAAAATCCGAATATGATGGATAAAGGCGTTGCTTTGGCTTTACATGAGAAACTGGAAACTTTGAAATTCAAAATAGAAAATTATGAACAAGAAATAAATTCTTAAATTAATGATTATGAACTGCATTTAACGAAAAGACAAAGTTTTTTTATTTTGATTGCCTGGTCCTGAGTTTATTTGAAACTCAATTTTTCCAATCAATATCAAATAATCAATAGCATTTCTCTGGCCCGCCTTTCCAACAGTGAGTTACTTGACTTTTTCGAAGAACTAAACAAAATCTGTTCTTCCTTTTAATCCGCAAAAACTGGGCTTCGATTCAAAATTGAAAAAACTGAATGTAATTCAATCCGGGCTCAGCGAAATTTATCAACAAGAAACTGGAAGTCCTTTAAGTCCCAAATTAGAAAAACTTGACCAGCGGAGAGACAAAGCCATTTCAGGCATTAAAATGTATGTGGAAAGTCTTGCGATTCACTACAGAGAAGACGTTGTAGCGGCCAGCCATATAGTTTTGGATGCCATAACCAAATTTGGGGAAAACATTGCTGCCCAAAATTTTATTACGGAAACCTATACACTTGCCCACCTTTAAAACGATTTTGACACAGAAGGGCCTTTAAAAGACGCAATTAAAATTGTAAATTTTGTGGAATGGGCAACGGAACTTAAAATGGCAAACCTTTCTTTCAATGAAGTTTATTTGGAGCGAAACAAACAAACCGGCCAAAATCCAGAAGGGACTTTTACTGAAAAAAAGGGGGATGATATTGATATTTACGAAGACCTAACCATTTCTATCAAATCGCTTTATGTGGTAAATGGTGGTTCAGTTTTGTCCAGCCTGATTAGAGAAATTAATTCCCTTATAGCTAAATACAATCGGGTTATTACCAGCAGGATTATTAGCGAGGAAAATCTACCCGTTTAAATAATCCCTGAATATACATTAGGAAATCTTCGTTTGCTCCAGGGCAAGTATTCCGAAGTCATAACGCAAAAATCCCGAGTTAAAAGTTGAATTTCAAAAAAGGTAAGGAAGTTTTTACCTTGTCAACTTGGTTTTCAGAAGGTATAAATTTTATTGAAAATTTGGCAAAGGGCGGTCAATTAAGTTTTGTGCAATAAATTCATGTTTTAGGCTTAAACTGCATTTGAAATTTTTAATAACAAACCTTACACGAGTATCTGAACTGTCGTTTATTTAGACAATTCAAAATTTATTTCAAACATTTTTGACTTTCTAAAAACAAGGCCCAGAAGTCTGTAAAGCCTTTTTTATTCCTATTTATACTTGAAAAAATCTATTTATAAAGAGGAAAAATTTGTTTTTTTAAAATTAATTGTAATTTTGCACTAAATAATTTCATTTTTCCAATAATTTACACTTTGCATTTTCATCTTTTCATCAATTCAAATTTTTAATACTTATGTTTTCACTTCGACTTTTTAGAAGAGGGATTTTCATTGCCCTCCCTTTGTTTTTGTGGCATGCAATATTGTATGCACAAACAACATTCACCTGGACGGGTGCCACCAACACCAATTGGAATACCTCCACCAACTGGACAAAAGTTGGGCCAAGTACCAGCACTTATCCCAATCAAAATGCCAGTCAAAACGACCAGGCAATCATCAATCTGGGAACTCCGGTTGTGAATGCCAATTTCACCAATACAAGCCTTACAGCCGTTACTGTAAACGCACCTGGAACCTTAACATTAGGAAATCAGACCCTCACAATCACAGGAAGCCTAACTGGAACAGGTTCATTCATCCAAACCAATGGAACATTGAATATTAGTGGTGATGTCACCGTTTCAACGCTCACTATTTCCGGAGGCACATTTGTGTACAATGGAAATGGTGCCCAATCAGTAAAAGGAGGAACCTATAGTGCTTTTACTAAGTCTGGAGCGGGAACCGCAACCTTAGCAGGAAGCGTTGTTGCATCAGGTGCCGTTTCTGTAAGTGCCGGTGTTCTTGGCCTTTCAACATTTGATCTATCCGGAACTAACTTGTCTGGAGCTGGTTCCATAAATTTTGGCGGTGGTTCTGTAACCCTTTCAGGAAATAATACGCATTCTGGTACAAATACAGGCAGCCCGATAAATTATGTTTACAATTCAGCTGCTGGTCAGGATGTTCGGGGCACAACCTACAATAACCTTACTTTTTCCGGTGCTGGAACTAAAAGACTGATGGCGGCTGTGACTGTCAACACAGATTTTACATCTTCCTCCAATATTAATCAAAACGGTTTTTCTTTAACATTCAATTGTCCTACCACTATTTCATCCGGGTCCATAACCAGTGGAGGAAATGCGGTTGTTTATAATTCTGCTTCTGCCCAACAGGTCCTATCTGGAACTGTGACCACATTTACAAAATCGGGAGCAGGAACTGCAACCTTTTCTGGAAACGTTATAGCCTCTACTGTCAACGTTTCGGCAGGAACATTGGATTTGAATGGATTTAATTTTAATGGGACAACTTTGACTGGAGCCGGAACGATAAATGGAGGCAGCGGTACTTTAACTTTTACTGGAAACAATACCCACTCCGGCACATTTAATGGTGAAACAAGTACTTTTGTTTACAATATAAATGCGGTTCAAACCATTCAGGGCTATGGAGCTACTGGCTACTACAATCTTACTATTCAAAACGGCAATACAAAAAATTTAGCCAATGCCTTAACGGTTAATAACCAATTTAGTTATACGGGAAATGGTACGGTTGCTATTGGAAACAATGCCTGTTCATTCAACCACTTTGCTCAAACCAATGGAACGATAAACTTTGGAACAGCGGCTCTTACTTTCTCCGGAAATATCAACAAAACAGGAGGAAATTTTAATTCCAGCACAGGTACACTTGCTTTTACAGGAACCGGATTTGTACGATCAAATGCAGCTTTAACTTTCCCCTCTGGTGGAACCACAATAGGCGGCACCCGGTCCATTCAAGGAGCAGGCGCTATAACCATGATTGCGGTTTCAGTTGCTGGAACTCTAAGCAATAAAATTAACCTCACAGTAAACACTTCACTTACAGGAGCAGGAACATTCAGCAATGATTCTACGGCCTCCGTTTTGAATGTAAATTTTGCTGGTGCAGGTCCATCTGTAACAAACTTTAATGTAAGTACTATCGGAACAACTGTCCGATATATTTCTGGTTTGGCCCAAACTACGCGGGCAGCCGCCTATTATAATTTAGGAACAGCTACAGGAGGAACAAAAACTATAAGTGTTGGTACTACCATTGGCAATGATCTTGCCATAGGTGCTCCAACCGATTGTGCATTTAATCTCACCATTCCCGGAAACATTTCCGGAACGGCTTTATTAAACATAACCGGAAATAGCACACTTACAGTAAACGGAGATTATACTTCAACCGGAGGATTAACCATTGCCGGAACAGGTGCCTTTAATGCAAATGGCAATGTAACCCATGGAGCAGGAGGACTTACCTTCAATTCATCTGCAGTTGTGATTGATGGCATATTGAATGGAACAAGTACGGTAAGTCTTTCAGGGTCTGGGTCCTTAACTTTTACAGGCGGAGGTTGGACTTCAACTTCAGGTACATTTACACCAGGAGGCATCACAGTAACTTATTCCGGTATATCTGGTTCTCAAACGGTTCGTTCAACTACGTATGCAAATCTTACACTGACTGGAGCAGCGACCAAAAACTATGGATCCGGTGCTTCAGGAGCGGTATCTGGTATATTTAACAACTCTGCAGGCCAAAAACTGATTTTCCCTGCGGCAGCTTCAACCCTCGCTTTAAATGGAACAGTAACTGGAACAGGTGAGCTTCTGGGAGACCCTGCAGGAACTTTAACCATTGGTGCAGCTGGCGCAACAACTTCTTTGGGAACACTTTACTTTGATACAACCAAAGCCTTTGGAACCATTAACTTTAACAGAGAATGGAACAGGGCAATTCAAGTACGAATCGGAAGTTCTGTGCGTTTAAACGCATACACGTGGGGAGGTCCATTTACTACAGGTGGCGTTGAAATTGCTGATGGTGAAGTGTTTAAACTTGAAAGTGCTGTGGTTACCCCTACTTCCACTTTGCCAGCAAATATAGGTCGACTTCGCTTTATTATGCTGGGAACAGGTTCAAGATTTGTTTTTGAGCCTACGGGAATTATTCCTGCAGGAACCAATCTTACATTTCCAATCGGGCCATTGCCGACAGCTTCAACACCCTATGATGTTCTCAGCGGAAATGCAAACGGAACTTTAAATGCGGCAATCTTAGGAGCCACTACAATAAACGGAACCGGAACCAACTTTGACGATCAAATTTTAGTAGGATATAATTTAACATTATCAGACGGAACGGTTGTAGGAGAGATTGCCTCATATGTTTTGGGCACCCAAATTACCCTTAAGGCGCCAGGTGCTCTTGTTGCTGTTCCTGCAGGTTCAACTTTCCGCTTAATTCAGGCTTATCGTCCTGTTACCATTATTCCATCGGCAGCGGTTTCTGGCGGTTCAATTGAAATTGGAATACTCAACCATACTGGTGGCGGTATTACAAATGGAACCAATGTGCCAAATGTTCCTTCCAACCGGAGATCAAACTTTATATATCAAGTACGCGGAACCGGGGGATTCCCTACATCTGCTATTTGGACAGAAGCTCTATTGAGCAACGACTTTAATGCTACCATAGATGATTCAAAATATTCTTTCTTTCGTTGGAATGGTTCTTTCTGGATTAAATTAGCGGCTGACCTTGTTGGACCTGGTGGTGTTCCGACAAATACCCAAATCCGACGAAATTCCATTACAACAATGCCTGGGGTTCAAACCTTTATTCTTGGTCAAACTGGTGGTGTATTACCTGATGACCCAACCTTTTCATGGACTGGCGGCGGTGGAAACAACAATTGGAAACAGGCTGGTAATTGGAATGTTTTCCCATCAGGAGCAGGTAACTGGCCTGATGATATCGGCCATAACGTTATAATCGATGGGGGAGGAATTGGTAATCCGATATTGCAAAGCGGAGATTCTGTAAACGTGAAAAATATTTTTCATTCTGCAAAGCAGTTGACTATACGAAATAATGCCATTCTCAATATTGTAGGAAATTACAGCTTTAACCAACCCACACTTACCGCGGCAGGTACGGGGAGGTTAATTCAATCTGGTTTTTCAATAACGGGAACAAATGGCAGTAATTTCACCGGACAATTGAACCGTGGATCACTTCTTTACACAACCGAAGGTGGATTTATCGGATCCGTTCAAAGCATCACCAGCAATTCATTGTTGACATTGCAAGGAATTGGAGGAGGAACCCCTATCAATATACCGGATAGCTCAACATTTAATATTCTTGTTCCCACAATATCTGCCGGAGGAGGGAACATAACCGCTTCTACAGGCTCCAAAGTGGTAACTGGAACTGGTTTTACTTCTGCTTTGAATGGTAGAATG
>JBIPOE010000029.1:0-44804 GCA_044379485.1 Catalimonadaceae bacterium | reverse complement strand
AAGAAAACGTGCAAAATCATATGGAACTACTGGTGAGCAAGCCTGAAAGAGTTAAAAAATATTTCCATCACAAAGACATAAAATATGCTGCATAACCAAATATTGTTCTTTTGCCGTCGGGTTAATAACATTACCAAAACCGGCATAAATTCTTTCTCAGATTGGACTGCAGGTGATGTCAATACGCCACTTCCTGTTTCGCTTATTTCTTTCAACGGAAAAACGGCTAAAGGAAAATCCGAGCTTTTCTGGAATACTGCCTCCGAAAAAGACAATGCCGGATTTAAGGTTTTGCGTTCTGAAGATGGCCAAAGCTATCAATTGACAGACAATGATTTTGACAAAAGCTATTTCTACAAACTGGTGCAAATCAACCAAAAAGGATTTGAGGAGACGTCCAAAGTGATCTTCCTGGATTGCGGCTGTGACAATCGTTTGGTAATTTCTCTTTATCCAAATCCAACCAGGGGAGAGGTTCATTTCCTTTCAAACCAAAATTTTAGGTGCAGAAGAAGTTTTTCCAATGGAGCTGTTGGGCATGGATGGTAAACTCATATATAGCAACCACGCCCCCATCCTAAGACTAGAATCACTACTTAATGAGCGGATTTCGGGTATTGCAGCCGGCATATACAATATCAGACTGTACAACCAAAGGGTGCAGGAGAGCTGGAGATTGAGAAAGGAGTAATCGGTCAAATTGAAGGCCTTATTGGTTTTGATTTCCTCCTGGAGCGTCAATCTGTTTCCATTTTTGCAGAGCTTTTTCTACAAGCTTCTGGTTTTCATCCAGTTGTTTCATCCTGTTTTCAAAAATTAGATATTCTATCCGCCTTTTATGAAACCAAAAGCAAATTATTTAACCTAAACTTCACATTAGAAAAATGGTATGTCAGGATTTTAAGTTCAACTTTGTCGTCTCAAAAAGGAAATTATGGTTAAACAGATAAAAAAGATAGAAACATTTCAAGGAAGTTTTTCTAATCCGCAGCCATCCAAATCCAAAAAAGAAATATCCTTGGCAGGCATTTCGATCCTGATTGCTATTGTCATCCTGAAGGTTTGGCTTAGTTAGATATAATCCAAATTGGCTTGGGAACTAACCAGGCAGAACTTTTCCAGTATCTTTTCAAATAAAAAAGGCTTCCAAAATTGGAGGCCTTTTTTATTTGGGGCTTTCTGATTTTTAGAGTTTTAGGATCTTTTGAATTATAATATTATTGCCTTCAATTATTTTTATGAAGTAAATTCCCGTGGCCAATCCAGTTGGAATTATTGATAATTTCTCATTAACCAAATCCTGATTTCCTTCAATTTTCATTAGTTTCAAACCCTGATGTTGAAATTCTCAACTTTTAAGTCCATAATAAATTTGGAGGTTTACTCAGGATGTTGATTTCGCAGAACAGAGATATCGGATTCGATATGATAAATGTCAAATAGCGTCAATTTTTTTTAGTTGGGGTTTGGCTAATTTATAAACCCCCCCTTTACCAATTCCTGCCAAACCAAATGTGTTGGCAAACCCATTACTGTAAAATAAGATCCTTCAATCCGCTCAACAGCTATCAGGCCAATCCATTCCTGAATACCATAAGCACCAGCCTTGTCAAATGGTTTGCCATTGTTGATGTAGTAGTCTATTTCATTATTGCTAAGCCATTTGAAGCTTACATCTGCCCGGTCGGTTATTGTTAAACTTCCCTCCGCATGTTTCAAAGTAAATGCGGTGTAAACAAAATGCGTTTTTCCGGAAAGTGACAAAAGCATTTTTTTTGCCTCAGCCTTATCGATTGGTTTGTTTAAAATTTCATTACCCAAAACAACCACTGTATCGGATGCCAGAATCAAGGAATCTGGTTTTTCTTTGAGCACTGCGGCTGCTTTTCTTTCAGAAAGGAGTGCTGGAACAAGTTTTGGAGTATGGCTTTCAGGGAAAGATTCATCCACATCAGAAACAAAAACCTCAAATGGAAGACCCAATGTGGTAAGTAATTCCTTCCTTCTTGGCGAGCCGGAGGCCAGCACAAGTGGTTTATTGGTTTGTGTAAAAGTCATTTACGTTTCTTCATTAGAAAATATCAGGAGACCATTTCTCCAATACTTTCTCTGGGATTAAAAACTATGCTGCCTAGTTTGGTTCGGTGCATTTCCACAAAAGACCTTTTGTCAGCCTTCCATATTAAAATAAATATCAACAAATCTGCCGAAGCCCAGGCCATAAAAATTGTTCCTGCAAAAAGCAACCAGGTATTTCCCCAATAAAAGGCAAGCGCTAAAGGGAAAACACCCATAACCAAAAAAGGTAAAATAAGCCCAAAGCGGAAAGGATTCAAAGACATTGGCCTTTGGCAACCTATGACAGGGGTTATAGAATTCCAACGGATTCCAATCCTGAACTCTTGAATTGGAAATCCTGAAAACGCCTGCCAGGCAAGAAAATGCAACAATTCGTGAACAAGAAAACCGATTGTAAAAATCAAAAACAGGTTTTGGGCACTAAAAAATTCATCAATGCCTTCAATAAACCCCCTGGTTCCAAAGTTGATGATGTAAATAAAAAGAAACACGAATGGAAAAACAATAAAGGGCAAGTTGTATTTGCCTAATTTCTCGTCAGGTACGGTGACCTCTTCAGAAACAAAATCCGCATATTCGAATTCTTCCATTGCCTATTCGCTGCCAAATTTCAAAAAAATGTTAATTTCAACAAGTCTGTTTGCAAATTTGCGACATAGTTTTTTAAATGAATAAAATATATTTTCTTATAATCATCTGTTTTTCAACGGATTATTCTTATGGTCAGGACAAAGAAAAACACCTTAAAAATCTCAGACAAATTTCATTTGGTGGTGATAATGCCGAAGCTTATTTTTCTCAGGATAGCAAAAAGCTATCTTTTCAAACCAACAACCCAAAATGGAATTTAAAATGCGATCAGATTTATTGGATGAGCCTTGAGCCTCAAAATGGCGATACTGCTTATCAGCCTCATCTTTTAAGCACAGGTGAAGGTCGAACTACCTGTTCTTATTATATGCCAAATGGCAAAGACATTTTATATGCCTCCACACATCTGGCCAGTAAGGAATGTCCGCCAGTACCAGCACCAAGAGCCGACAAAAAATATCTTTGGGCAGTTTATCCAGAGTTTGACATTTTTGTTGCCGACGAAAAAGGAAAAATTAAACAACAGCTTACCAATTCCAAAGGCTATGACGCCGAGGCTACCATTTCACCAAAAGGAGATAAAATCGTTTTTACTTCAGATAGAAGCGGCGATCTGGAACTTTGGCTTATGGATATAGATGGTAAAAATCAAAAGCAAATTACTTCTGGCCTTGGATATGATGGTGGTGCTTTTTTTTCACCGGATGGGAATCGATTGGTTTTCAGAGCATCCAGGCCAAAAACTGAAGAGGAAATAAAAGAATATAACGACCTTCTAAAAGAGAATTTGGTGGCCCCAACCAACATGGAAATTTATACCTGTAAACTTGATGGCTCAGATTTGAAGCAGGTTACCAAGCTTGGCAAGGCCAATTGGGCGCCATATTTTCATCCAAGTGGCAAGAAAATTATTTTTAGCAGCAATCATCACAGTCAAAAAGGATACGATTTTCAGCTTTTTATGATAAATGCGGATGGGTCTGAATTAGAGAGAATTACCCAGGAAAGTATGTTTAATGCCTTTCCCATGTTTTCGCCGGATGGCAAAAAATTGGTATTTAGCAGCAACCGAAACAATGGAGGAGGCCGCGATACCAATTTATTTATTGCCGATTGGGTGGATTGATGCAATTTTGGATTTTTCCAAAGACATTTCTAAGCCTGATTTATCTAAATTTCAAAAAGTTTTCAAAGAAGTGAAACCATTTTTTTTTTCCTCCGTATGGCGAAAACTTATTTTCAATTTATTTAACCAATGGCAAAACCATAACAAAAAAATGCCCTTTATTTGCCCTCTTTCAGACAGACCAAATAACTTCAGGTCCAATTAATGTCTAACGAACTTATATTCTTTTCGTCCTTTCTGGTCTTCATAGCCCTCATGATTTTCATGGATCTGGGTGTTTTCAGCAAAGGCAACCATGTTGTTAAATTCAAAGAAGCTGCATCCTGGTCTGTCGTGTGGATTCTATGTGCAATGGCATTCTACCTGGTAATAGATACCAGAGGAGATCTCATACATGGCATCGACTCTTATGAAAAACTTGAATTACTACATAAGAAATTTGCTGACCATGTAAACTTGATACCAGGTGACTTTGCACAAAGTCTGCAAAACTATAGGGACAATATGTCTCTGGAATTTATTACTGGTTATTTGGTTGAGTATGCACTTTCGGTTGACAATATATTTGTATTGATTCTTGTCTTTTCATCCTTTGGAGTAAGAGAGAAATATTTCAAGAAAGTCCTTTTCTGGGGAATTTTAGGTGCTGTTGTTTTACGTTGTTTATTCATATTTATCGGTTCAGCCTTAATACAGGAATTCGAGTGGATCGTTTATATTTTTGGTGCTTTTCTTGCTTATACCGGGATTAAAATGTTCTTCGAAAGCGATGATGATGAAAAGATGGAGACTGATAAACACCCGGTTGTTCGCCTGGTTTCCAAAATTTTACCAGTTTTCCCCCGATATGTCGGCGAAAATTTCTTCGTTAAAAAAGATGGAAAGTGGATGGCAACACCACTTTTTGTTGTCTTAATGATTATTGAATTTACAGATTTGATTTTTGCTGTTGACTCAGTTCCTGCTGTTTTTTCCGTTACCAAAGATCCTTATATAGTTTTCTTTTCTAATATTTTTGCAATTCTTGGCCTTCGGTCCATGTTCTTTTTCCTTGCCAACATTTTGCATATTTTTCATTATTTGAATTATGGTCTGGCACTTTTGCTAACCTATATTGGAACCAAGATGTTGGCTCACAATCAACTGAAGGCGGCGGGTTTTACCAATACCCATTCACTGATAATTATAGTTTCCATATTGGCTATCAGTATATTGGCTTCCTTGCTTTTTCCCAAAAAGAAAGAAGAACATCCGGAAAACAAAACGCCAAGTCCAACTCCTGAGCATATCTAAATTTTAATTCGCCTATATAGGTGGATTTAAACTAAAAATTTCGATGTTTGAAGCCTGAACTTGCCAATATTGGCGAGTTGGAATTTTTATTTCTACACCTGCCAGGCCATTTAGAACGACATAATTCTATTTATGATAAAGAAATTAAGGGCTTTATTTTTCGGGGCACTTTGCCTTTTAAGTCAATTTTCTAATGCCCAGATCATTGATAACTTCTCAGACGGAGATTTTACAAATAATCCAAGCTGGATAGGGTTTACCGATTCATTTACTGTGAGTAGTGGCCAGCTTAGAAGTACAATTGGAAACGCCTCAAGTCTTAACTTTTATTTGGCAACCGCTTCTACCGAAACCTTCAATTCCTGGGAGTTTTTCTTTAGGCTTAATTTCAATCCTTCATCTCAAAATTTTGCAGAATTTTGGCTAAGTACTGATATCCTTAATATTGAACAAGCTCAAAATGGATTTTTTGTGCGTATGGGTGGTAATACTGGTGATGGAATTGGTTTATTTAAAAAAGAAAACGGGACAGTTTCTGAAATAATTCCGCAAGCCAATACCTTGGTAAATGGGACTTCAAATAATCAAGGAAAAATCAAGGTAACCCGAAGTTCAACTGGTAATTGGGAGATTTTTGAACAAATTACTTCTGCCAATTTTATTTCGTTTGGTACAGGAACAGACAATTCCAATTTTGTTTCTTCAGGGATTGGTGTTTGGATAAAATCAACAAAAAGCAATAGGAACAAACACTACTTTGATGACATCAAAGTAGAAAATACTAACGCGGTTGATATTACACCGCCTACATTAAGTTCTGCAACTTTGGTAGCCCCCAATCAGGTGGAACTTCAATTTTCGGAGCCAATTGATGAGACCTTTGCTTCAACGAATTCGTTGTTTAGCATTAGTCCAACGCTTTCCCTTGCTTCATCAGGCAGAGTTCCTGGAGACTTTACAAAAGTTCGTTTAACCTTTTCTGCCAATCTACCCTCAGGAACAAACACCATTACAGTTATTCAGGCAAAAGATTTGGCTGGGAATATTCAGAATTCACCCCAGGTAAAAACTGTAGTTGTGGAAGTACAAGCCACCGCAAGATCATTGGTTATCAATGAAATATATGCAGATGAAACCCCATCAAACGGACTTCCGCTTGTTGAATTTATAGAAATTTTCAATGCAACTTCAAATCCAATTCAATTGGGTGGAGATAGTCTCCAGGTTGGAAATACAAAAGTGTTACTTCCTTCTTATTTGCTCAATTCAAATGCTTTTGTGATTTTATGCAGGGCCGATAGTGTTTCTAAATTTTCTGGTTTTGGTCCCGCCCTGGGTATTTCTTTACCTGCTTTAACCAACACTGGATCCACCATTTCCATAAAAGATAACAATGGAAATATTTTAGATCAGGTTACATACGCCCTTTCCTGGTACAACAGCACCTCAAAGCAAAACGGTGGTTGGTCATTGGAGCAAATCAATCCAAATTTAAAATGCAGTGGTAAGTTCAATTGGTCAGCTTCCAATGCTGGAATAGGAGGGACCCCAGGTACCCAAAACAGCATTTTTTCTGGCATCGCAGACACGCAGGCCCCGGTTCTGGACTCATTAATAATTGTAAATGCCAATCAGATTCGTTTGGTTTTCAATGAGATCTTGAATGCAGAGCTTGTTTCTGCTTCCAACTTTTCAATTCCCGGCCTGACCATTGCAACTGTATTTAGCAATCAACCCAACAACAAAAGCATTCTCATAAATCTAAGTACAGCCATTCAAAGTGGAGTAACCTACACATTGACATATTCTGGAATTAAGGATTGTGAGGGAAATAATATTTCTACGCCTCTCAATAAAGATTTTATATTTGTTCAACCAGTGCCAATCGGACCAAGAGCTTTGGTAATCAATGAGATATATGCGGATGAAACCCCTTCTTTGGGTTTACCTTTGGTTGAATTTGTGGAGCTTTTTAATTCAACCAATCAGCCTATTCAATTACTTGGAGTGAAATTGTCTGTTGCTACCAGCAATGTGACCTTGCCTGCCTATGTACTGAATGCCAATGCATATATTACTTTATGTAAAACGGATAGTGTGGCCAAATTTTCAAGCTTCGGTCCAGCCTTGGGCATAGCAATTCCAGTTATAGTAAATTCAGGTTCAACAATCCGGTTAACGAATGCAAATGACTCTGAAATTGATGCAGTTACATTTACAACTACCTGGTACAACAGCACCTCAAAGCAAAACGGTGGTTGGTCATTGGAGCAAATCAATCCAAATTTAAAATGCAGTGGCAAGTTCAATTGGTCAGCTTCCAATGCAGGAATAGGAGGGACACCAGGTACTCAAAACAGCATTTTTTCTGGAATTGCAGATACGCAAGCTCCTGTTCTGGACTCAATAATAGTTGTAAATGTCAATCAGATTCGTTTGGTTTTCAATGAAATACTAAATGCAGAAGTTGTGCCGGCATCCAGTTTTTCAATTCCTGGCTTGATCATCTCCAGTGTTTTGAGCAATCAACCAAACAACAAAAGCATTTTGGTAAATCTGAGTACAGCCATTCAAAGTGGAGTAACCTACACATTGACATATTCCGGCATTAAGGATTGTGAGGGAAATAATATTTCTACGTCTCTCAATAAAGATTTTTTATACCTGCTGCCAGGAAGTTTATCTTCCAGAGCTTTGGTTATTAATGAGATATATGCAGATGAGACCCCATCCCTTGGATTGCCATTGGTTGAATATATTGAAATCATGAATACCACAAACCAGGCAATTCAACTAGGTGGAGATAGTATTTTTATTGGCACAAGGAAATTACGGCTTCCTTCTTATGTTTTAAATGCCAATGCCTATTTGATTTTATGTAGGTCAGATAGTGTAGGAAAATTTTCGAACTTTGGTCCTACGCTTGGAATTTCTATTCCAGGTGATGCAATTACAAATGGAGGTACCAATCTGATTATTAAAGATATCAATGGAAATGAAATAGATGCAGTTACTTTTTCACAAAGTTGGTACAACAGCACCTCAAAGCAAAACGGTGGTTGGTCATTGGAGCAAATCAATCCAAATTTAAAATGCAGTGGCAAGTTCAATTGGTCAGCTTCCAATGCTGGAATAGGAGGGACCCCCGGTACTCAAAACAGCATTTTTTCTGGAATTGCAGATACGCAAGCTCCTGTTCTGGACTCAATAATAGTTGTAAATGTCAATCAGATTCGTTTGGTTTTCAATGAAATACTAAATGCAGAAGTTGTGCCTGCATCCAGTTTTTCAATTCCAGGATTAACCATTTCCAGTGTTTTGAGCAATCAACCAAACAACAAAAGCATTTTGGTAAATCTGAGTACAGCCATTCAAAGTGGAGTCACCTACACATTGACCTACTCTGGCATTAAGGATTGTGAAGGAAATATCGGCAACCAGCCCTTAACACGAAATTTTGTTTTTGTTCCTCAAGCGCCAATTCCTTCCAGAGCTTTGGTTATCAATGAAATATATGCAGATGAAACTCCTTCTTTAGGTTTGCCAAAGGTGGAATATCTGGAGATTTATAATACTACCAATCAGCCGATCCAATTAAAAGGAGCTGGCATTTTGGTTGGGGACAATGGATATACGTTCCCTGATTATGTGATCAATGGAGATAGTTATGCAATCATCTGTAAACCGGATAGTGCGATCAAGTTTGCAAATTTTGGTTCAACCATCGGCTTGCCAATTTCACCACTTACAAATGGAGGAACCAGGATTTCTATTCAGGATTTTGAGGACAATGAAGTGGATGCTGTTGACTACAAACTGTCTTGGTACAGAAGTCCGGCCAAACAAAACGGCGGTTTTTCACTGGAGCAAATCAATCCAAAATTAAAATGTAGTGGCAGGTTCAATTGGTCGGCATCAGATGCAGGTATAGGAGGGACACCAGGCGCCCAAAACAGCATATTTTCTCCAATTCCGGACAATCAACCACCAAAACTGGATTCAATTGTGGTTGTGAAAAGCAATGAAATTCGTTTGGTTTTTTCTGAATTTATCAATGAAGAATCATTACCCTTTTCCAATTTTTCAATCCCTGGCCTCAACATCATTCAGGTAAAAACCAGAAATCCCAATGAAAGAAGCATAGTTATAACATTTGTAAATGATATTGAGGTTGGCCAGTATTGTAACCTCACCTGGACTGGAGTTAGAGACTGTGAAGGCAACAACAATCCCCAAAGTTTTACTCAAAGATTTATTCGCCTGCCTGCAAAAGATCTGTTGCCTAGAAATTTGGTTATCAATGAGATATATGCTGATGAAACGCCTTCTCTTGGCTTGCCTTCAGTAGAATATCTGGAAATCTACAACACCACTGATAATCCCATACAACTTAAAGGTGCCACACTTGATGTGAATGGCACAACGGTTGTTTTTCCGGAATTTGTTTTGGATGGCAAGAGTTATACAGTAGTTTGTGAGACAGATAGTGCTTATCGGTTTAAAGATTTTGGACAGGTCGTTGGGCTTTCTTTGCCAACGCTATCAAACGATGGAGCTGAGGTGAAATTAATTGACATAGCGGGTAACGAAATTGATGTTGTAAATTATGCAATTTCCTGGTACGGAACTAGTTCCAAACAAAATGGTGGTTTTTCACTTGAGCAAATCAATCCCAACCTACCTTGCAGTGGGAAAAGTAACTGGCTGGCTTCAAATGCAGGAATTGGGGGAACTCCTGGTGCTGTAAACAGTATTAATTCTGACAAACAAGATACGGATGCGCCGAGCCTTGTTAAAGTAGAAGTTGCAGGACCCAACAAACTTTTGCTGATCTTTTCTGAACCTTTGAATGCTTTGGCCCCCGATAGCAATTCATTTAAAATTCCGGGACTGAATATCGCATTTATTGGAAATCGAAATCCAGATCAGGTTTCTATTATTTTAACTTTTGCCACCCCTTTTGAATTGGGCAGAAAGTATAACCTTACTTTGAGCAACATTAAAGATTGCGCAGGGAATATTATGACAGAAAGAATTTTGTCAATTGGAAAAGGCAAGAAACCAGGAAAGTTTGATTTGTTAATTACTGAGGTTCAGGCCGATGATACACCTGAAAATACATTGCCAAAGGCTGAGTACATTGAACTTTTTAACAACACTGACCAATTGTTAGACTTAACTGGAGTAAGACTTATGGACGAAAGTGGTGAGGGAGAACTACCCCAATCTTTTCTTGGCCCAAAAGAATTCATGGTTCTTACATCAACAAGCGGTTTGCTTAAGTTTGAAGGAGTATCAAATATCAATGTATTGGGCCTTAGTCCGTTCATTACTTTAAATTCAGAAGGTGATAAACTTACACTTTTTAATTCTGATGGTCTTTGGTTGCATCAATTGCATTTCAATTCTTCTGATTATGCAGAGTATTCGAAGTGGTCACAGGGCTGGTCATTGGAAATGATTGATTTTTCAAATCCTTGCGATGAACTAAATAACTGGTCAATAAGCACTTCCACTGTTGGTGGAACTCCAGGAATGGAAAATTCAGTGAAGGCTGTTAAACCAGATTTAAATGCGCCAATCCTTGTAAGGGCCACTGTTCCAGATAGCAATATGATCAAATTGAAATGGAACGAATTGCTTGACAGCACCACCATGGCCAATGCCAGTATTTCCATTTCCAATGGTTTTCAGGTAGTTGATCGCTTTATCAGTTCCAGCGATTTTACTGTTTTATACATCAAGGCTGACAAAAATTTAATTGTAAATGAACCAGTTACCGTAACAATTGGTATTCTCAATGATTGTGCTGGAAATGCCACTAATAGCACTACCATTTCCACTGTAAGAACCGGAAAAGCAGATGCCAGTTCCTGGATTTTGAATGAAATTCTCTTCGACCCCAAAACCGGTGGTAGCGATTATGTGGAGATCAAAAATGTGTCTAATCAATACCTGGATCTAAAGGAAGTTATTCTGGCAACGGACAGCGAAGAAGAGCAAGTATCTTTGGAAACTATACCAATTGCACCAGGAGGATTTGCGCTTTTTACGGACTCCAAAGCTTTAACGCTTCGTGACTATCCGAAAGGCAAAAGCGAGAATTTTTATGAAATTGGAATGCCATCTTTCAACTCAGATTCTGGTACAGTACGGATTTTAGGGCCAGGCAAGCAAGAGTGGCAAAAGTTTTTCTTTTCAGATAAAATCCATGCCCAGATTCTGGACGAAACCAAAGGTGTTTCTCTGGAGCGAATTTCAAATCTTCTGCCAGTGAATAATTCAAACTCATGGCAATCAGCAAGTTCAGATGCAGATTATGGCACGCCTGGGTATGAAAATTCTCAAACTGCCAATATTGCTGAATCCAATTCTGCTTTTTTTGTAGATCATAAAGCCTTTTCACCAAATGGCGATGGAAACACGGACTTTGTTACTTTTAACTACAATTTGGATCTGGCTGGTTTGTTGGGAACGCTTCGGATTTATTCAGCGGAAGGACTTTTGGTTAAAAATATCGCCCAAACTGCTTTGCTGGGAAAAGATGGATTCTGGAAATGGGATGGCACAACCGAACAAGGCCGAAAAGCCAGAATCGGAGTGTATGTCGCTGTCCTAGAAACCGTTGAGCTTGGTGGTGATTCCAAATATTATAAAATCCCGGTAGCTATAGCTTCTGAGAAATAATCCAATAAAAAAGCCACAATCTGTTGAGATTGTGGCTTTTCTATTTGTATATTTTGCCTAGAATTTCTTACCAGGATAGTAAGCCAAAGAACCTAGTTCCTCTTCAATTCGAAGCAATTGATTGTATTTGGCAATCCTGTCAGTTCTGGAAGCTGAACCAGTTTTAATTTGACCCGTATTCAAAGCTACTGCCAAATCAGCAATGGTAACATCTTCAGTTTCACCACTTCTATGGCTCATTATACTTTTGTATTTGTTGCGATGTGCCAGATCAACCGCTGCAATGGTCTCAGATAAAGTACCTATTTGGTTTACTTTTACCAGAATTGCGTTGGCAATATTCTGATCGATTCCTTGTTGAAGCCTGTTTACATTGGTTACAAACAAATCATCCCCAACCAACTGGATCTTAGAACCAGTCAATCGGGTCAATTCTGCCCATCCAGCCCAATCATCCTCAGCCATTCCGTCTTCGATACTGGCAATAGGATATTTAGAAACCCAGTCAGCCCAATAAGCAGCCATTTCATTTCCATTCAGTTTTTCACCTGTTGATTTTTTAAAATGGTAAGTTTTTGTTTCGGCATCATAAAATTCAGAAGCAGCGGCATCCATGGCAATCATTACTTGCTCGCCTGGTTTGTAACCCGCTGTTTCAATGGCTTTTAATACGATTTCAATAGCTTCAACATTGGATTTGATATTTGGTGCAAAACCACCTTCATCACCCACGTTTGTAGAATAACCGGCTTTTTTTAACACATTTTTCAAATGATGGAAAATTTCTGATCCCCATCGAAGTGCTTCGGTAAAGGATTCAGCACCTACTGGCATGATCATAAACTCCTGAAAATCAATTGAGTTATCCGCATGGCTGCCACCGTTTAAGATGTTCATCATCGGAACTGGCAAGGTATGTGCATTTACACCGCCAATGTATCTGTATAATGGCAAATTTGCTTCCTGAGCCGCTGCCTTCGCAATTGCCAATGACACACCCAAAATAGCATTTGCACCTAATTTACTTTTGTTTTCTGTGCCATCCAATTCGATCATGTATTCATCAATACCTTGCTGATCAAAAACATCCAGACCTTCCAAAGCATCTGAAAGAACGGTATTAACATTGTCAACAGCCTGGTTGACCGACTTGCCCATGTACCGGGTTTTGTCATCATCTCTCAGTTCAACTGCTTCGTGGCTACCAGTTGAAGCTCCGGATGGAACTGCAGCCCTTCCCATAATGCCATTTTCTGTGTAAACATCTACCTCTACGGTAGGGTTTCCGCGTGAATCGAAAATTTGACGACCAACAATTTGCTCTATATAGCTCATTATCAATTAATTTTATTTTGCTTTCAAGAAATTAAGCTGCGAAGATATAGGGTTTTCGGGAACTGAATTGCATAGATTGTAGGCAAATCTAAAATCTAAAGGCAATTTAATAATTTGGTAATTGGCCTGATTAACCGAGATTGGCTTGGGCTTTATACACCAAGTTGGTTTTGAAAACCAATTTTACATCAGTTTGGAAATGGCTTAAAGCAAGAGCCAATTTGAAACCATAATTGAATTATAGTTTTTGATATTTACAGGAAAGAGAAACAAAACCAGAATCACCAGGAATAATGTTGTGAATTTTGAAAACGCCTTTTTGGAGTTTAAAACTATGGCTTACAAACAAAATTACATCATTTTTTTCCACAGAAATAACTTCAGGAAATGTTTGATCTATATTTACTGTATCAAGGTAGTTTCCATCAATTGCACTGTATTCATGTGATATCTTTCTGAAATTGCCCCTTTTGATGGAAAAGCTGTTTCCAATTGAATAGCCAATCGAGGATGCAATTGGATATAAATAGGAAAGAGATCCAATCCTACTTTGTCCATTTTGATGAAAAAAGCCAAAAATTGAAAAGGTTTCATTACTGTAAGAGCTTAGATTAGGGGTAACAGAAACAACAGGGTTAGGGTTGCTGGTATAAAGAAACTGGCCAAAGTTATGGTTCCGAGGAGCACCCAAATTAAAAGGCCCAGCATTAACCAATTCTTTATAAGCAGAATGTAATGGAACTATTAAGGAAGTAGAATCGCCTGATTCTGAATATGCAGTTATCTTAATTTTAATGGCTGGGTTATTTATTTCCAAAGATGTAAGGGGGAAATAATTTACATTATAATTGCTATAACCGAAACTATATGAAAAACTATATGCTGCCTTGTCCAAAGGCTCTCCATATCTATCTTTTAAGATTTCAAATCCATCATTTTTATTTTTGGTGATAGGAATAATTCTGCTTTTTATTTCTAGATCCTGAATCAATATGGCTGCTTTAAGTCTTGTCAATATCTTTAAAGAATTTACATAACCTCTAAATTCTTTTACACCCTCACCTGCATATATACCAATAGAATTTCCGGAAAAAGGAATACCGTTTAGTTCGAAATTAAAAATTCTAAAGGCTATTTCGTTTTTTATTTTAAATTTTATTTTAAAATAGCGGAAGTAAAAATCGTTTTTTATAGCGGTTGCACTTAGAATTATAGAATCCTTTGCATAAGTTGGTATTCTTATTTGCGAATTTAACAAGAAATCGTAAGTATTGAAGCCTTGTAATTTTATGTTTTCTGGAGGAGTTGATCCGTAACCAGTGAGGGTGAATGGATAATTGTTTAAGCTTATTTCGCCATTTTGTTTGTCATGGATTTTTAGATCAATCACATTAATTCTATCGTCTGCAGTAAATCGAAGGATAAGCTGTAATATGTCACCAGGATTTACCTCAATTTCAGGTTTTAAGGTGTCAGCAATAGGATAGATCAACTTAATGGCAAATGGGGATTTTATAGGTTTAGGCTCAACATAGGGAATAGGAGTAGGTTTGGTTTCCTCTTTTTTGCATGAAAAAAAAGCCAGCAAAACAATAAAAGGCAAAAAGTTAAAGGTTTGCCAGTATTTATTTTTTTTGAGTTTAGGAGAAATCCATTGTCGTTTGCCCACGATTATCTAAAAAAGTCTGGAATTGCACATTATCATTTTTTTTCTCGCTTATCGATTAAATATCAAACTTAACTAATTTTTTTCAGGCAATAATTCTAAAGTCTAAACATTCTCTTAATTTTGGTCTTAAGTTATAAATTTTAAAAGATTATAAAATTCAATTGTCCCTTCCAGGCTTTGTGTTTTTTGGATATTTCTTCTCCATCTAAACGCCTACTGTTTTTTCGATCCAGAACGCAAAAAGCCCCAAAAAATTCAGGTTGAGGCCTCCAGGAAACGGGGTTTAAAGATTGGTTTACGGTTTTACAAGCCTTAAATAAGGAATTTCAGCCTGATTTGTTCGCAGGAAAAATATCCCTGATCCCTTTAAATTAAGTTCTATGGAGGTGCTTCCGTCTTGCGACCATTCCTGAACCACATTTCCATGTTGGTTCAAAATCTGTGTTACGCTTCCTTTTTTCAAGCCTTCTGCGTCAAAAACAACTGGGTTTTCTGCCGGAACCGGCCATGAAAAGATGCCTGCTTTAACCATTATGTTTTCATCAGTTGTATTTTCATTTCCTTTCATTGTAATCATTTCAGTTGCCTCATTTCCTTTGGAGAATTGCAGCTTTATGACAAACCCAAACCTAAATTTCTGGTTTCATATTCAAGGAGGTACTTGGGTTTCCTATTTTCATTCAATTCAATATTTTCTATTCCGGTAGTCTTCGACACAAATTCAAGGTTATAGGAAATTCCGTTGCTGGTGGCTGTGGTCATTTTATGTTGTTTTTTTGATCCGATGAAACAAAGGTGATTTTCGGATCTTTCAGTTCATAAAATGTATAAGTGAAGCGTGGTAAAAATCAATTTGGGTGTGTTTGAATATTAGGGAAACTGCCTTTAACCCAAACTCGGACCACAAATCATTACAAGGAAACGAAATAAGGTTTAAACCAAACCCACTTAGGCATAGTTCAGAAAAATAGCCCAGATTCCACTCAATTCAAGGTTTAGATTTTTTTACTACCTTGCAGGCCGAAAATGCAAGCGTTTAGGCAACATATTTTCTTTCGGCTAGTCTGGTTATTCATGGCCATCCACATCTTCAACCTCAGTGTGGACACAAGGGATGCCCGCCCGGATTATATACCCGAAGATTTAAGTTTTAATGATTTAGAAAGTGTTGCTGAAATAATTCTTGAGAAAGTTTTGAGTATCAACAACGCTTTTGCGGAACATGACGAAAACGATTGTGAAGATGGCGGTAGTGTAGATCTCAAAAAGGAAATTCTTGTTTGGCACCATTTTAGTTTCAAACGCGTTTTGTTTTTGAAATACAACCTCAAACTTTTGTATGTAGGCAATTATACAGAACAATATAGTTCTCAATTTCACCCCGAAATTGTGCCTCCGCCGCCAAAGGCCTAATCTATTCATAGTTCAACAGGCAATTTGCGTTTAACAACTTGCCATAGGCAGAGCATTGGCGATTGCAAATAGCCAATAGCTCATCGCCTCTTCATTCCATTTCAAACAACTTATTCAATCAAATGAACAGAATAGTATTGCTATTAAGCATTGCTGTAGGCTTTTCGGCCTGCACAACTCAGAAAGAAAACAAAACTGAAGCAGGTAAATTTCCTGTAACCAATCCCATTTTAATGGATACAACATATACAAGTGAATTTGTAGCCGAAATTCATTCTCTCCAAAATGTGGAAATAAGGGCTAAAATCAAGGGCTACATAGAAAAAATATATGTGGATGAAGGAAAGCCGGTAAAAGCAGGTCAAACCCTTTTCAGCATCAATAGTCAGGAATTTCAAAAGGAACTTTTGAAAGCCAGAGCCATGATAAAAACCGCTATGGCTGAAGCCAAAAAAGCCGAAATCGAACTTCAAAGTGCAAAAACGCTTTCTGAAAAAAACATTGTTTCCAAAATCGAATTTGAAAAAGCGCAGGCCGAAATAGAAGCTGCAAATGCAAGAATTGAAGAAGCCAAAGCAGCCGAGGCCAGTGCAATGATTAATGTTACCCTTGCAGAGGTTAAAGCCCCATTTGATGGAACAATCAATCGAATTCCATTTAAAACCGGCAGCCTTATAGATGAAGGAACATTGCTAACGACACTTTCAAACAACAAAGAAGTCTTTGCATATTTCAATGTTTCAGAAAAAGAGTATTTAAGTTATGCTGGTCTGAAACAAAATGGACATAAAAATGGCATCACTTTGATACTGGCAAACGGTCAAGCACACAAACACAAAGGAACGGTAGAAACCATTGAGGGAGAATTTGATAAAAATACGGGCAACATTGCTTTCAGGGCAAAATTTCCCAATCCTGATTTGCTACTGAAACATGGATCAAGCGGTAAAGTGCAGTTGACCAACGAATTAAAAAATGCTTTACTCATTCCTCAGAAGGCAACATTTGAAATTCAGGACAAATTTTATGTGTTCGTGGTAGATGCAAACAATACAGTAAAGCAAAGAAAAATTGACATTCAGCAACGCTTGCCTCATCTATTCGTCATAGAAAGTGGGCTTTCCGGAACTGACAAAATTATTTATGAGGGCATTCAAAACGTGAAGGAAGGAGAAAAAATCTCAACCGGTTTTATCCCAATGCAGCAAGTTTTATCCCAAATAACAGTGCCTAAAAATGTTCAATAAATTTATACAAAGACCTGTACTTTCAATCGTTATCTCCTTACTGATAACCTTGTTGGGAGGTCTGGCACTTACCCAATTGCCAATGACCCAGTTTCCAAGTATTGCTCCACCCGAAGTAAACGTATCCATAGAATATACAGGAGCAAATGCCGAAACTGTAACCAAAGCAGCGATTGTTCCCCTGGAACGTGCCATTAACGGAGTTCCTGGTATGAAATATATGAGCAGTGATGCCGGAAATGATGGAGTCGGGGTGGTTCAGATTTTATTTGAGGTTGGAACTGACCCTGATGTTGCTGCAGTAAATGTGCAAAATAGAGTGGCTGCTGTGATGGGTGAATTACCAGCTGAAGTTATAAGAAACGGAGTTAAAATAGCCAAAGAAGAAAATGCCATGTTGATGTATCTCAACATTTATAGCAATGATAGTACTTTAGAAGAAAAGTTCCTTTACAACTTTATGGATATCAACATTTTAGCTGAACTAAAAAGGGTTAAAGGTGTGGGTTATGCAGATATTCTGGGGGCAAAAGAATATGCCATGCGGGTTTGGCTAAAACCAGACAAGCTTCTGAATTACAAGCTTTCGACAGATGATGTACTGGAGGTTTTATCATCCCAAAATGTAGAAGCCGCACCAGGAAAAATTGGAGAAAGCTCCGATAAATCCAATGTTCAGGCTTTGCAATACGTTGTAAAATATACAGGCAAGTACAATACCAAAGAACAATTTGAAAACATCCCGATTAAGTCAACTGCCAATGGACAGATACTTCGAATAAAAGATGTGGCAGATGTGGAATTTGGTACTATTTATTTTGATGTGGAAGCCCGGCTAAATGGTAAGCCTTGTGCTGCCATTATGCTAAAACAACTGCCAGGGTCCAACGCCAGCGAAGTAATTGAAAACATTAAAAAGCGAATGGCTGAAATTAAGCAGAACACTTTTAGTTCCGGCATGGACTACGAAATGAGCTATGATGTATCCAAATTTTTAGATGCCTCGGTTCATGAAGTAATCCGGACTTTAATAGAAGCATTTTTATTGGTTGCACTGGTGGTTTTCATCTTCCTTGGTGATTTTCGTTCCACTTTAATTCCAGCAATAGCAGTTCCTGTTTCCTTGGTTGGTACCTTTTTCTTCATGCAGCTATTCGGATTTTCTATCAACCTTATCACCCTTTTTGCATTGGTTTTGGCCATTGGAATTGTGGTTGACAATGCCATTGTGGTTGTGGAGGCTGTCCATGCAAAAATGGAGGAGCATCATTTAGAGCCAAAACCCGCAACTGAATTGGCGATGAAAGAAATAAGTGGTGCCATAATTGCCATCACTTTGGTAATGGCAGCGGTGTTTATTCCGGTTGCTTTTATGAGTGGACCGGTAGGTATTTTCTATCGCCAATTCTCTGTAACAATGGCAATATCTATTGTCCTTTCCGGAATCAGTGCCTTAACATTAACCCCTGCCTTGTGTGCCATTTTACTTCGAAACACGCATGGAAAAGAGAAAAAGAAAACCTGGTTAAATAGTTTTTTGCATGGATTCAACAACCAATACAATAAACTTTCTAAGCATTACAAAATTCTCCTTGGTTATATCGTAAACAGACGAATTGTTACTTTTTTGGCCCTTTTAATCTTTTGTATCGGCACATGGGGTTTAGGCAAAATTCTGCCTTCAGGATTTATACCAAACGAAGACCAGGGTACATTTTATGCCAGCATTACTACACCATCAGGTTCAACCCTTGAAAGAACAAAGGCGGTTGTAAATGAGGTTCAAAAGTCCTGCAATGGAATTAAGGCTATACAGTCTGTTTCTTCCCTGGCTGGAACCAATATTTTGTCCGATGGTACAGGGGCAACCTATGGTACCTGCCTTATCAACCTCATAGACTGGGAAAAACGGAGCCAATCGGTTGACGATATAATAGCATTGTTACAGGAAAAAACCAGTCATATCAAGGATGCAAAAATTGAGTTTTTCCCTCCTCCAGCAGTACCAGGATATGGCAATGCAAGTGGTTTTGAGCTGCGGGTTTTAAACAAAACGGGTGAAGGTGATTTCAAAAAAATGGAAAAGGTCGTTTATAAATTTATAGAAGACCTCAAAGCAAGACCTGAAATAGCCTCGGCTTTTACGATTTTCGATGCCAGCTATCCACAATATATGATTCATATTGACACAGATAAAGCCGCTCAAAAAGGCGTAACCGTGGACAATGCCATGGGCACCTTGCAAACCCTTTTGGGCAGCGAATACGCAACCAACTTTATCAAATTCGGACAAATGTACAAAGTGATGGTTCAGGCATTGCCGGAATACCGTGCACAACCTGGAGACCTATTGAAATTAACAGTAAAAAACAGAGATGGGGAAATGGTAAGCCTTTCTTCATTTATGAGAATGGAAAAAGTGTATGGTGTTGACCAGCTTACCCGATACAACATGTACCCATCTGCCGAGCTAAATGGCGAAGCAAACCAAGGGATAAGTAGTGGCGAGGCAATTGCTGCCATTCAGGAAGTGGCCAAAACAAAACTGCCAAGAGGATATGACATTGACTGGGCTGGTATAACCAGAGATGAAGTTGCTACGGGCAACCAGGCAATTTACGTTTTTCTGATTTGCCTGGTATTTGTTTATCTCCTTTTGGCTGCACAATATGAAAGTTTTGTATTGCCTTTGCCGGTTATTCTTTCCTTACCTACCGGGGTTTTTGGCGCCTTTTTTCTGCTTGCAGTCCTTGGCCTGGAAAACAACATTTATGCACAGGTAGCTATGGTTATGCTTATCGGTTTGCTGGGCAAAAATGCAGTTTTGATTGTGGAGTTTGCTGTCCAGAAACACATGGAAGGCCTAACTCCATTTCAGGCCGCCATAGAAGGGGCGACAGTAAGATTGAGACCCATTTTAATGACCTCATTTGCATTTATTGCCGGCTTGTTGCCTTTGGTTTTTGCAAGTGGCGCAGGTGCAGTAGGTAATCGAACTATTGGCACAGCAGCTGCCGGAGGCATGCTTTTCGGAACTGTGTTCGGAGTAATCCTTATACCAGGACTCTATTTCATTTTCGCAAATTTTGGTCAAAAGCATATGCTCATTGAAAATGAGGAAGAAAACCCATTAACAGAAGAGATTAAATAAAAATGAACGCATTCACAAAATATATAGGATTTGGCCTTTTGTTATTTGGCATTGGGTATTCGGGCTGTAAATCCATACCACCGTCCATTGAAACAACAGACAGAAAATCAATGCCATCATCTTTTGCCGAAGCTAAAGACAGCAGCAATTCAGCCAATATAAAGTGGAAAGATTTTTTTGCAGATAAAAACCTGATTCAACTCATTGACACTGCCATTCAATCCAACTTTGATGTATTAATGAATTTGCAAAAAATCGAAATGGCAGGAAATGACCTTCGGTTGAGTAAAGGGGCTTTGCTGCCAACAGTAAGTTCAAACTTTGCGTATCTCCAACGTAAATTTGGATATTATACCATGGATGATGCGGGTAACAGAACCACAGAAATTACGCCGGGAAAAATGGTTCCAACAAATTTACCGGATTACTTTGTAGGCCTCCAAACCAGTTGGGAAGTTGACATTTGGGGCAAATTGCGAAGCAAAAAGAAAGCAGCCTTCTCAAGGTATTTGAGCAGTTTGGAGGGTAAAAATCTGGTAGTGACCAATCTGGTTTCAGAAGTTGTTACCACATATTATGAATTACTTGCCCTGGACAATGAGTTAGACATTATTCGTGAAGCCATCAGACTACAACAAGAAGCTCTTCAGATTATAAAAGTTCAGAAAGAAGCAGGTACTGCAAATGAACTGGCTGTAAAGCAATTTGAAGGGCAGGTTTTAAATTCTCAAAGCCTTGAATTTGAAACCATGCAAAACATTGTTGAAAATGAAAACAAGATAAATTTTCTTTTGGGCCGATTTCCGCAACCCATCATTCGTGAGAAAGCAAATTTTTCAATTCAGTTGCCATCCCAGATAAAGGAAGGTATTCCATCTCAATTGCTTGTAAACCGACCCGACATACGACAAGCTGAATTGGAATTACTGGCGACAAAATTTGATTTAAACACAGCAAGAGCTGCTTTTTACCCCACATTCAACATTACAGGTTTATTGGGTTTTCAATCTTTCAACGCTTCATTTCTTTTTACAGCGCCAAAATCAATAGCCTATAGTTTTTTAGGAGGACTTACAACCCCTCTCTTAAACCGAAGTGCTATAAAAGCACAATTCAACAACGCGAAAGCCAGTCAGATGGAGGCCATGTTTAACTACCAGAAAACGATCCTAAACGGCTATGTTGAAGTTACAAACCAATTGTCAAGCATTAAAAATTTGGAGCAAATCCAGGACCGTAAAACCAAAGAGGTTGCAGCCTTAACCGAATCTATTGAAATTTCCACAGAGCTATTCAAAACAGGCAGAGCGAGTTACCTGGAAGTTTTATTTGCTCAGCACAATTCCTTATTATCCCGTTTAGAATTGGTATCAGCCCGAAAACGACAATTTCATGCAACTATAAACATCTACAAAGCATTGGGCGGAGGTTGGAGGTAGTATGGAACTGAGTAAATGAAAAATGTGTATTTCTTTTGAAAATGTGGAGTGGTAAAATGACAGGTTAAATGTTGCTCCACCAATGGAGATCAGACCAATTAGCGATCCATTTTAAATAGGAGTGGCTTGTAGGAAACAAAACCTTCAAAAACCAAAAAAGGCCAGCGATTGCTGACCTTCTGTTAAGAGCCTCCTGTTGAAATGTTTCCAATTATATTCCCGGTAAAAACCAAAAAAGGTCAGCAATTGCTGACCTTCTGTTGAGAGCCTCCTGTCGGGATCGAACCAACGACCTACTGATTACAAGTCAGTTGCTCTACCAGCTGAGCTAAGGAGGCGATTTGGGAGTGCAAATATAGCGGTCTTCTTTTTTCTTCCAAAAGAATCTCAAATTGTTTTTGGTTTTTTTCCGAATCCCCAAAATTAGAGTCTTAAATAACCGAAAGAAACCACCAGATACTTTAGGTCATTTTTTGAATTTTTCAGGTATAAAATAAGACTTAAGTCTTTGATCTGGCTTTTAAGAAAAAATCCCAAACAATTCTCCATCAACCTTTTCTATCACCTTTCCCAGGTCTTCTGGCCTTTCCACAAAATCCAATTGGTCAGCATTGATGATAAGCAATTTCCCCTTCGTGTAGGTCGAAATCCACTCCTCGTAACTTTCCCCAAGCTTTCGCAAATACTCCAGTTTTATGTTGTTTTCATAGTCACGGCCACGCTTTTCGATGCGTTCCACCAAAGTTGGCATGCCCGCCCGAAGATAAATAAGCAAATCAGGAGGCTTCACAAACGAAGTCATGGTATCAAACAAATTGAGGTAATTCATATAATCTCTTGGATTTATGTGTCCCGAAGCCGCCAGATTTTTGGCGAAAATGACCGCATCTTCATAAATGGTCCTATCCTGAATAATCGTGTTTTTGGCAGCCTGTATATCCATCACCTGCTTAATGCGGCTGCTCAAAAAATAAACCTGGAGGTGAAATGCCCACTGTTGCATATCCCCATAAAAATCTTCCAGATACGGATTGTCGTCCACCGACTCATAAAAAACCTCCCATTTATAATGTTGGGCCAGCTTTTGGGCCAATGTCGATTTACCTGCGCCTATATTTCCTGCTACCGCAATATGCATGCTTTAAAATTTGGCCTCAATATTGAGTGTATTTTTCGAAGTCGGAAACCTAAATTTGTGTCCGACTGGAAATGAATTTTACAACATCAACTAAATCAGACATTCAGCCCCCAAAAAAGCGATTTATTTTTTCGCTTTTACCTGCACTGTTTTTTGGTGGCCTCATGATTTTGGTCAAACTCTTCGAAGTTGGCAGTCATCTTTCCCTTGCCACCTACGGGCTCAAACCACGGGTGCCGGTGCGTCTGCTTTCCATTTTTAGTTTCCCTTTTTTGCATGCCGATTGGTTGCATCTTTTTTCCAATCTGCTTCCCTTTATCTTTTTCAGCACCCTCATTTTCAATATGTTTCCCAAAATATATTGGAAGTCTATGCTATTCACTTTTACACTCTCCGGGTTCTGGACCTGGTGTTTTGCCCGGTCGGGAACTGTCATAGGCGCTTCTGGTTGGGTTTATGCACTTTTAGGATTTTTGTTGGTGGCTGGTTTTTCGAAAGTCAGCCAAAAAACCATGGTTGTCGCTGGTGGTCTGGCATTTTTATACGGCGGCATGGTCGCTGGTCTCGTGCCTTACAAACCCAATATTTCCTGGGAAGGCCACCTGATGGGCCTTTTTGCCGGTGCTTTGGCGGCGATATATTGGCGCAAAGAGCTCAAACAATCCGAAGTGGACTCCAGCTTCAAGCCAAAAGCTGACAACTATGTGTACAAAGAACCTCCTTATCCGTATTGGATGTACAACGGTCCACATGTGCTTGATGCACAGCGTAATGTAATTCATCCGGATAACCTGATATGGGAAAATGGCCGTCCTTATTTAAAGCCTCAAGAGGAAGCAATTCCTGAAAATCAGCAAGAAACTGAGCAGATTCCACCCATTGAAAATCCAAAACCAAAAGGATTCAACAATGGAGGCTGGTATATTTCAGTTTCCTGATTTGGTTTTTGATTACCCTTCTGCCAGAATCCGATGTGTCGCGATTTGACGGCTATGACCCATCCAAACGGTGTAAAAACAGATTGACAAACCACTACAAATGTGGCATTGGTCTGCGAGTCAAGGGGCCCTGAAAAGTCTAAATATAAATAAGCCAGAGGCTTGGAAATAGTCCGAATGAGGCTGGAACCTCGCCCCATTGGGTATACAGTTATAAACCTCCGCTGTCCGCCATGTTAGCGAAGCGCATGTCGGACGATAGGTTAGGCGGATTTGCAATTATCTAATGGCGCCAAGGCGGCACCGCGAATACTTCGTGTTTAGAAAATATTTAAAATATTGCAAGTTCCTACAAACCAATTCTGGTCCCATAAAAATCTATTCAGCTGCTTAACAAATATTCTTTTTCAACAATACCTGCTGCAACTGGTATACAATACAAATAAAATTTAAGATTGGCATCTAAAAAGCTTTTCGCCGATTGCAAATCGGCTTTATCTGTAGTCTGACATTCGCTTCGCTAAAATGTCAGACAGCAGGAGCTAAATATTGGTAGGATTCGCATCAACCAAAGTTCTTAAGTCCCATCGGGAGGGAATATTTTTTCATGTTAGCATTGATAAAATGCTTAGGTTATAAGCAATGCAGGCGGCACCTAGACCTTTCCAAACAGTTTAATTCAGCGAAATGTCAAACCAATAAGGCATTCATCTGTGCGACATAGCCTCAAAATTAATTAGGCACTTTGTTATTTAATTTTTGCTTTATATTGCCCTACAATTATAAAAAACCAATTTTGTGGACATTGAAAAGATTAAAAACTACAACACCCGTGTTTTAGCATTCATTTTTACTATTGTGGCGATAGGTACTTTTATCTATTTCATTTTAGCATTTACTGGTTTAGATAAGAGTCGTTCAGTTAGGGATGTGCGAGAGTCGGAGCCGATTGAAGTTACAAAGCCCCAAACCAGCTTTTCTTCACCCATTTTGGTGGACAGCAACAACCAGATTTACCTTTACCAGATTGGGAATAACGCAAGAGAAGGAGAATGGGAGGGAGTTCCACAACCATCGGAATCGGATAGCTTTTTTAATCTGTTGCTGCATGACTATAAAACCCATACTTCCAGGAAAATTCTGGATAAACCATTTTCTGGCAGTCATTTAAATATATGGAACGATGATGCCGGTACGTTAATTTCTTTTCAGGGTGCCTCAAAAGACAGCAACAAAGACGGTCAAATCACAGGTGAAGATTTGAATGACTTTTATATGTATGACCTTCAGGAGAAAAAAACTCGAATTCTGACATGGAAAAATGCAGGTTTTCTTAATGCCATACAGGTGAATGGTGGAAGGGATATGCTTCTGAGTTTTGGTGAGGACACCAATAGGGATGGAATTTTAAATTTAGACGTAGAACCCATTTTGGCCTTTCAATATGATTATCAAAAAGACAAACTTTTTCAGATTGGTGGAGCTTCATTGCTTTCTGAAGTTGACCGATTGAATAAAAAGTAATGGATTTTTTCCCGTATAAAATTTTTACAGGGTCCCCTGAAAAAGTAAAAAATTCAACCCATAAGTTGCTTCCTTACAATTGATTGTCGGTTTCTGAGATTTATACTTTTTTCATCCGAAGGCGAACCAGAAAGTGCGCAAAAAAACTTTAGAATTTGCTCCATCGGGACGAAATATCATTTCATAATAGCAATGGTAAAATCTTAGGTTGACGGCTATGGCGGCACATAGACCCATCCAAACAGGATAAAAGCAGATTGACAAACCACTACAACTGTGGCATTGGTCTGCGAGTCAAAGGGCCTGGAAAAGTCTAAATATAAATAAGCCAGAGGCTTGGAAATAGTCCGAACGAGGCTGGAACCTCGCCCGATTGGGTATACAGTTATAAACCTGGAAAAAAACCTATAAGCGCTGCGAAGAGCTTATAGGTCTGGTGGTTGCGCCACGTTCCGGCTTTTTTTTGGCCTCCGGCCAATTCAATAATCATTCTAATAATACACAAAATTAATCCTGTTTCTTTCTGACAATAAGTTGGTTATGCAAGCCATAGGCTTATGAATGGAACGAATCACGCTAAGGCGTGACCCGATAATCCAAAATTCCACAATAGAAAATCAATCATTAAAATCCTATTGCTTAATCTGGGACAAAAGGTGCTGATTTTTTGCTTTTCAGCCTCTCATAACGAAGTCTTAAATACCAATCTGGGTTTAATATTTAAGATTTCTTAAAATTTTAACCCTACACTTGTACCCGTCTGTACTTTCAGGCCAAACAAACGCCAGTGGAAGAAGACTTCGAAGTCCTGATAGAGAGCTTTATACGAAATAAAATAGGCATTTCAGACAATTTCCTGGATGAAATTCTGGCCAATCATCTCAAGGGAAATTTACTTGACCTTGTGGCCAACAACCAATTAAAAGCTGCAGGAATAGGAAATGGCCATCACCCTAACAAAGATTCTACTGTCCGAAACGACTCCATTTACTGGCTGGATAGAAAAAACAAGAACCAACACCAAAACAGCTTTTTCGATTTGATTGATGAATTTGTTAAATACCTCAACATCAACTGCTATACAAGTATAACTGATTATGAATTTCACTATTCATTGTACGAAGATGGCAGTTTCTACAGAAAGCACATCGACCAGTTTCAAAACAATCCGAAGCGCCAGTTTTCAATGATTAGCTACCTCAATGCCGATTGGCTGGAGGCTGATGGTGGCCAGCTTTTGATTCATTCAGAAGGCCGACAGCAAAAAATAGACCCGGTTCAGGGGAAAATGGTGTTTTTCAAAAGCGATGAAATGGAACACGAAGTATTGGTCACCCATAAACGCAGAATGAGTGTAACAGGCTGGTTGAAAAGGGCTTAAAAAATATTTACCTTAGAAATAGCATTTATCCTTTAAGAATTTTTGACAGATAAATCAGAAAAGGGAATTGCGCTTTTGCCCAGGTTGAAGTTCCAAATTTTTTCAAAATTGGTTTAAATTGTGTTTTTGATACTCTTGAAATTTTTGAATCTCTGCTTTCAAGAATAATATCCTTACCAGGATTTTCCTTTGTCATATCTTTATTCTTAGAAATAAGGATATGATTGTAATCATTTGTTTGCCAGATACTTATTGGTTCAAATAAAATAAGCTCAGCACCAACATGATCTGCAAAAAGTTTTGCATCTTCTTCTAAAACATCCTCATCTACAGGTTGAAGTAATTCAGGATTATTTTGTCTGAGAAAATTTTGGAATGAAGCACTCGGGCAGGTTAATATAATAACAAATTGATCTCCCAAACAATTTTTCACAGATGCATGAAATCCAGCTCTATCCTTTTGAGGTATATGTTCATACAAATCAAGCATTATGATTCCATCGTATTTTAGATCTGGCTTAAACTCTGGTGATGTTATATCTGTAACAGAAAATTTTGCACCAGAAGTTTTTGCGAATAGAAGTTTGGCAGTTTCAATAAGCGATGGGCTCAAATCCAGACCACTTACTTTACAGTTTGGCAAGTGACTTGAGAACTCTGAAGAAGACCAACCAATTCCACAACCTATATCCAGAATATTTTTGCAATTGGCCAGCTGTAACCATTTGGTAGAAAATTTTATGGCTTTTTCTGCTCTTGGATTAGATTGAACATAGTCAGTTAATAATCGATCTACAAAATTATCGTAATACCTTTCTGCCTTTGATTTTAAAACTTGATCCATTTCTTTTTTTCTAAATCCTTACATTTTATTAATGAAAGTACATCCCACCAGAGTAAACTGTTTCCGGAAAATTGTATCTGATTTCCTTTTTTACAGGGGCTTAATTGCAATTACACCCGCGTAATCCAGGAAACTAAACAAAGGCTTTTTACCTTTTAATTCAAAATAATCATCCACTGCCTTTCTTGCACCTTGCCAATGTCCATAATCATCAAGAATTAAAACTCCGCCTGGTACCAGCTTATCATAAAGAATTTCCATTTCCGCCTTGGTAGATGTATAGTAGTCAGTATCAAGCCTTAAAAAGGCAATTTTTTCAGGAATATCAGATTTTAGCGTATCCTCAACTTTTCCTTTTACAAATTTAACATTTTCCATAGGGTAGCCAGTCGATTTCATGTTGGCTTCCACATCTTCAAAAGAGGCTACACAGAAAATTGACCTGGGGTTACTTTTATCAGACCTTTTAATTATGTCCGCTGCCAGATATCCGTTTGGATCTAAATCATGCTCAGTTGTTTCAGCCATACCTTCATAAGTGTCATACATCCAAATTTTTCTATTCGGTTGCTTTTTGCTCATAAAAGTTAAGGCTGCAGCCATTGAACTGCCACCCCTCCAAACACCACATTCTACAAAGTCGCCTTCAATGCCATTGTCTACCAGATAGTTAACTCCCAAAAATAGACCTTGTAATCTATCCAGGTTGGTCATAGTAAACTCGCCAACATGATTTGTAATAGATAAAAATGGTTCAGTTTGGTAGTAAAGTGGTTTAGGCTTTAATTGTGGTGCCACCTTTTTTCTAAGTTCATAACCAAGACTATTCAGGGTTTTGAAAATTAGTTGTTTCATCTATTTTCTTTTTTTGATTTAAATTGAGAATTAATCAGCATCTAATGACTGGCAAAAGTAGATCAATTATTTAAATTGGGCTTGGTCATTTTATACTTGAAAAATTATAAAACTTTTCTCTTCAGTTGATCCACCAAATCCCTTGAAACAGGTGATCATTCAGAGGTAATCTTAACTTTATTTTAAAGGATTCATTTGGAGATATATCATGCGGACCTATATTTGAAGAATTAAAAAAGTTGCCATGGAATGACTTTTTTTCCAAAACTCTGGTACAAAATGTTAATTAAAGAGTTCAAATATCTGGCAAAAAGTTGGCTGGCAAATGAAATTTAACCATCTTCCAAATCTTCCTGGTGTATATAAATATTTTAATTCCGAGGGCGAACTAATTTACGTTGGTAAAGCCAAAAACCTGAAAAAAAGGGTCTCAAGTTATTTTAATAAAACATTTACAGATCGGAAAACAGCTAGACTTGTTTCGCTTATCGCAAACATTGAATTTACCCTGGTGGATACTGAATTCGATGCTCTGCTACTGGAGAATAGTCTGATCAAACAGCATCAACCCAGATACAACATCAATCTGAAGGATGATAAAACGTATCCTTATCTAATAATTACAACAGAACGTTTCCCCAAAATTTATCCCACCAGAAGACGCATCGAAAATAAGGGCAACTATTACGGACCTTTTGCTTCCGTTCGAATGATGCGGGCATTGCTGGAGCTTTTTAAAAAGACATTTACTTTTAGAAACTGTAACTTAGTCCTCTCAAAGGAAAGTGTTGAAAAACAAAAGTTTAAAGTCTGTTTGGAGTTCCACATGGGCAATTGCAAAGGCCCTTGTGTTGGCCTCCAACAAGAAGCGGAATACCTGGAAGAAGTGGAACAAGCCAGACAAATTATAAAGGGAAAAACCGGCCCTGCTGTTCGATACTTCAAACAAAAAATGCAGGATTATGCCGAAAATCTTGAATTTGAAAAAGCGCAGATATCAAAGGAAAAACTGGAGTTAATTGAGAACTGGCAAAGTCATACCATCATAGTAAGTCCGGATATGGAAGATGTGGATGTTTTTGCGATTGTTGCCCATGAAGAGGAGGTTTATATCAATTTTATGGGTATTTCTGAGGGAGCAATTAGCCAAACCCATACATTTGAATTTAAAAGAAAGCTCAATGAATCGGATTCTGAATTGGTTGGTCATGCCATAGTTTCCGCACGAGAAATATTTGAAAGTAAGGCCAAAGAATTGATAACCAATGCTGAACTTGATTTTGAAATTCCTGGAGTTTCTGTAACCATTCCGCAAAGAGGAGACAAAAAGAAATTGCTGGATCTCTCCCTTAAAAATGTCCTTTTCCACAAAAAGGAAAAAATAACCAGGGCCATTGAAGCGCAGTCAGAAAACAGAACTGAGCGCATATTGAATAAAATGCAAAGCGATTTGAGACTCAGCAAGCAGCCAAAACGAATAGAATGCTTTGACAATTCTAATATTCAAGGTACAAACCCTGTTTCTGCAATGGTTTGTTTTATTGATGCCATGCCAGCGAAAAAGGAATACCGGCATTTTAATGTAAAAACAGTTGAGGGTCCCGATGATTTTGCAACCATGTACGAGGTAGTTAGTCGACGGTATAAAAGGCAAATCGAAGAAAATCAACCACTTCCTGATTTGATTTTGATTGATGGAGGAAAAGGCCAACTGTCTTCAGCTTGCAATGCATTAAAAGATCTGGGGATTTATGGACAAATTCCAATAATTGGTATTGCGAAGCGTTTGGAGGAACTTTATTATCCTGAAGATTCTTATCCACTTTATCTTGATAAAAAATCGGAAACTTTAAAAATTCTGCAAAGAGCCAGAGATGAGGCACATAGATTCGGCATTACTTTCCATAGAAGTAAAAGGAGTAAAGCCAGTTTAAAAATGGCTTTGGATTCAGTACCTGGTTTGGGAAAAAAATCTATTGATTTTATTTATAAAAGATTCAAATCATTGACACAAGTGTTAGAAACAGACAAGCCAGAAATTGAGGCGGAAATTGGTAAAACCAGAACTGAAGCCCTTTTTAATTATTTAAATGCAGGAGATCAGGAAAAAATTAGTTGATTTGGCATTATAATATTTCAAACCTTTATTAATTCATGAAAACCTTTGTTTTTAGTCTTATGATTTTTAGCCTATTAGGGTTAAATCAAACTTTTTCTCAAGCCCAAACTGGCATAACATTTGAGCATGGAACCTTTGAAGAAATCAAAGCCAAGGCCAAAAAGGAGAATAAAATTGTTTTTATCGATGCCTTTACCACCTGGTGCGGTCCTTGCAAGTGGATGGCAAAAACTGTGTTTCCAAAGCCAGATGTGGCAAATTTTTACAACACAAATTTTATAAACGCCAAAATTGATATGGAGAAAGGGGAGGGAATTGAAATAGCAAATAAATACAGCGTTCAGGCATATCCTTCTCTTTTGTATATAGATGGCAATGGGGAAATGGTGCATAGATCTGTTGGTGCCAGGGATGAAAAGGAATTTATTGAACTGGGAAGAATTGCATTAAATCCAGACAAAAATTTGCTTGGTCTCGGGGTAAAGTTTAACGCTGATCCAGGTAATTTCAAAAATGCGTATTCATATATTTATGAGTTGTCAGAATCGAACTTACCGGAAAAAAAGGCTGCGTTTGATGCATATTTTGCAACTCAGGAGAAAGCAGATTGGATAAAAGCCACAAATTGGAGAATGCTATATGATTTTGTAAAAAGTCCGGAAAATCCGGTTTTTATCAATTTTAAAGAAAACAAGGAGGCTTTTGCACAAAAATATTCATTGGATTCGGTCAATAAAAAAATGCAAACTGTTTACTTTGAAGCCATTCAAAATGCCTCCCGATCGGGGGATAACTCAAAGTGGGAAACCATAAAGGAAAATATTCTAAGTTTAAAACTTGAAGGTGGGGAAAAAATAATTGCTTACACAAGCATCAACCTTGCGGCTGATAACCAAGATCTTGCATTTGAAAGAATGTCCAACTATGTTTCAAAGTTTGGAAATAAAGATGCAAATCAACTGAATGAATTTTCCTGGAGAATTTACGAATCTTCAACAAACAAAACTCAACTTGTAGCAGCAGAAAAATGGGCCTTGGCTGGAACAAAATTAGAGCCTGAAAACCCAATGATTGCAGATACTTACGCGGCTTTACTCTTCAAAAATAACAAAAAAGCTGAGGCAAAAGTGGTTGCAAAAAAGGCAATTAGTCTTGGTGAGAAAGTAGGAGAGGAGATGAAAGAAACCAAGGAGCTGTTGAAAAAAATAGAGACCTCTTTAAAACCAAATGGAGGTAAAAAGAAATAGCTATTTTAATATTTTAATTACTGAATTTTAGGGTTTTATGATTATTGCACCCTCCATTCTGGCCGCTGATTTTGGAAAATTAAAAGAAGAAATCGAATTGGTAAATGAAAGCCAGGCAGATTGGTTTCATATCGACGTAATGGACGGGCTATTTGTGCCCAATATTTCATTTGGATTTCCTGTAATGGAAATTTTGGCAAAATATGCCAAAAAGCCTCTGGATGTGCATCTTATGATCATAAATCCCGAAAGATATATAGAGCGGTTTATGGATTTTGGCATTCATGCACTGTCGGTTCATCAGGAGGCCAGTTTGCAAATCCACAGGACACTGGAAGTTATAAAAAAGCGTGGTGTTAAAACCGGAATAGCACTTAATCCAGGCACACATGAAATGGCAGTTGAACCTCTTACAGATTTAATTGATTTTGTAAATCTGATGACAGTTAATCCAGGCTTTGGAGGGCAAAGTTTTATTTCTTCTGTAAAGCAAAAGATTTCAAAACTTTCAAAATACCGAATAGATCAAAATCTGAATTTTCAGATAGAGTTGGATGGCGCAGTATCAGGAGAGAACATTCACGTTTTAAATAAGTTGGGTGCCGATATTTTTGTAATGGGTACCGCTTTTTTTAAAAATGAACAACCAAGGGAACTCATCCGCCAAATAAAAACAGGTTAATAATATATGAGATTTTGTCTACCACAAGACAGCAACAAATTCTAAAACCAATTTCATTCCAAGGCTTGATTTACTATCTTGCCGCCCCTTTTAAAAGGAAACCATAAACCATGTTCGAAAATTTAAGTTCCAAACTCGACAAAGCATTTAAAACGCTCAAAGGTCAGGGGCGGATCACCGATATCAACGTTGCATCCACGGTAAAAGAAATCAGAAAAGTTCTGATTGATGCTGACGTAAATTTTAAAGTTGCAAAATCTGTTACTGAAAATATTCTTAAAGAGGCTTTAGGTCAGGAGGTTATAATTGCTGTTAAACCAGGCGAGTTACTCACCAAAATCGTTTATGATGAGTTAACCAAGCTAATGGGAAGCGCCAAAGCGGATATGAATCTACGTGGAGACCCGGCGGTTATCCTGATGTCTGGTTTGCAAGGTTCTGGTAAAACTACCTTTACAGGAAAACTTGGTGCCATGTTGAAAAAACAAGGTAAACAAGTTTTACTTGTAGCTTGCGATGTGTACCGACCAGCGGCTATTGAGCAATTGAAAGTGGTTGGTGCTCAAGCGGGTGTAGATGTGTTTAGCCTTCCGGAAAGCAAAAATCCGGTTGAAATTGCCTTAAAAGGCATTGAATATGCCCGGCAAAACAATAAGAAAGTCGTTGTAGTCGATACTGCAGGCCGGCTTGCAGTGGATGAAGAAATGATGCTTGAAATTGAAGCCATCAAAAAAGCAATCAATCCATCAGAAACTTTGTTCGTGGTGGATGCCATGACAGGTCAGGATGCAGTAAATACAGCCAAAGCATTTAACGAACGCATTGATTTTGATGGTGTTATTCTTACCAAATTAGATGGCGATTCCAGAGGTGGAGCTGCACTATCAATTAGGTCAGTTGTAGAGAAACCTATAAAATTTATTGGTACTTCTGAAAAGCTGGACGGGGTTGATGTGTTCTATCCGGACAGGATGGCTCAAAGGATTCTGGGAATGGGCGATGTAATTTCACTTGTTGAAAGAGCCCAGCAGGTTTTTGATGAGGAAGAGGCAAGACGTATCAACCAGAAAATCAGGAAGAACAAATTCGATTTTGATGATTTCCTTTCTCAAATTGAACAGATCCAGAAAATGGGAAATTTCAAAGATGTGATTTCAATGATTCCTGGTGTGAGCAAAATGATGAAAGATGTTGAAATTGATGACAATGCCTTCAAACCAATCATTGCTATGATTCAATCCATGACTCCAAAAGAACGGGCCAATCCGGATGTCATCGTTGGTAATCGCAGAAAAAGAATTGCCTCAGGAAGCGGGAAGAACATTCAGGATGTAAACAACCTGATGAAGCAATTTGAAGAAATGAGAAAAATGATGAAAAAAATGAGCGGTATGCAAGGCAAGATGCCAAACTTTATGAAGTAATCTTTAGCTGAATATAAACAAAAAGGCCATGAATTTCATGGCCTTTTCTGTTTATTAACTATAAAGAAATTAAGCTGTTACTACACGCTTTCTTTCCTTGATCTTGGCAGCTTTTCCTTGCTTGCCTCTTAGGTAATACAACCTAAAGGAAGTAAATGATTGGTTTCATTAAAAAGAATCCATTTAAAGCCAATTTCTTTATTAAAAAAAAGTCTTCGGCCTTGTTGCACATTCCCAAAAAAATAAAAATGTGCAACAAGGTGTGTTGCACATTTTGAAAAAATTTAAAAAAAGCAACAACCCAATTAAGTTTATAAAAGGTTACCAATATATTTTTTCCCCGATAGAAAAATATTTCATCCATATTCCTTAACTTAGCTTCAACTAAAGAGGATTTTTTATGTCATGGATCAAAGACTTTCGGAAGGCCCGTGGGCTTTCCCAGGTGCAGCTGGCACAGTTTGCCGGCATTTCCCGCCCATATCTTTCTATACTTGAAGGACGCCAGGTTCTCCCACCGGAACTCAATGCCCTTTTTCGGGAATTGGAGCTTGTATTTACTCTGGCCGATGCAGAAACAGATTACAGTGCATTGGTTTCACCGCCACAAAAATTCATGGGCTTTCAAAGCGAACTGCAACTGCGACTCGAAAAAAAGCAGGAACAACTGCAATCTTTTCGAAATCAACTGGCCACATTGGAAGAAAGATATCGCCACCTTTTGTTGCTGCGAAAAGTTTGTGCACAATGGCGGGTTCTGAAAACAGGGATCGACCCGGCACTTCCTGCAAAAATAAATGCCATAGAAGCCAGTCAAAAAACAGAATTGCGGCGTTGCGGACCCATGGCCAGGGCAAAAATCCGCATTAAAATTGCCCGTCTTGAGGCTGAGACTGAAATTATTTCAGAAGAATTTAAATTTTTTTTATCGCAGTCCGTTTCCTGAAATATTGATGGCAAAACTTGTACCCACAGAATATCAATTCATTATAAATTATGCTCAGAAAATTTAATTCTGATCAGAATTTTATTGTTTTTATATAATATAACTGGTAAAAAATATGTATAAAATTATTTGAATCATATATTTTTATTGTTTTACCTTTGTATCACTTCAAACTAACGAAGTTTATATGTTACAATCTTTCATCAATGGCCTTCAGCTTAAAGCAGAGGTCGAAGCTCTCAGGAACGGGGTTCTTGCAGAGAAGGAAAAAGCAGTGGTCCGACAGGGCGCACTCAATGTCCGGCTTAAAAGTTTTTCAAGCTCGAAAAGTTCCATCACAGGTGGGCTCGCTTCGATCACTGCAGAACTTGCCGGTTTACAGGTCGCATTTCCAGCCCTGGTGGATGGCGATGCAAAGGATGATATGGAGGCCCGTATCAAAAAGCTGGAATACCAGCAGTATCTCTTTGAGTCACGCAACAAAGACAAGGGTCAGTATGCCCTGGTTGAAATTGCCCATGACCTTGAAGTAGTCGAGGCCACCATAACGAAGCAGGATGAGTACATCGCCCTGCTGGACGTTAAACTTGCCACCTTCCCTTAACCAAAAGGATTGGAGCAAGGATTGGAAAAACCCCGTCACTTTTTTGTGGCGGGGTTTTCATAAAAATTACCACTCATTCATTAAACGATACAGAAAATGGAAACTATTGAAATGACAGAAGCACAACGCAGCGCCATTCAGGAGGTGTTGTTATATAAAAGGGAGAGATTGAAATTCAGTCTACAAATGCTGGAATTGCGCCAGATACAGGCTACGAAAAAACTACAGGAACTGGTAAAACTAAATACCCAGATGAGCAATGAACTTATACAGATGGAAGCGGCCTTTGCTGCCCTGCGGGAAGGGATCAACAAAGAACAAACCGCTACCTACATGCAAAAACTGGCATTTAAAATTCACCAGTTGAAATCACAAATGGAGCCACTGCTTGTAAAAGTATTATTCGATCTGCCCCTGGCCCTGGAAAAAGCGCAGATGCAGGTAATAGAAAATTTTTTAAACGATGACCTCAGAAAAGGATATGAAACATAAAAGTACCGCCAAAAACCGTATTGGTAAACTAAATTTAGAGGATTGAAGCCCTGCTGCATGTGTGGCGGGGCTTCTTATTTTAAACCTGGATTTGTCGTTAGGACTTCGTTATGAGAGGCTAAAGTGCAAAAAATCAGCACTTTTTATTCGAAATTCGTAGCATCGCTACGCATACAGAAGAAAAGGTGACGAAGTTTTTGATTTGAAGCAGTTTAGACTCGGAATAGATTTCCTAATGGCAATTCCGGGTAATATAGACATGGAAACAAAAAAGATCAGATATCTTGGCCGCTCCGTCAAATTTTCAGAATCTGCATTGGCAGATTTCAGGGAATGCATTCAAAGCCTGCCATTTGCAAAAAAAGCCTTCGGTGATTCCATAAGCCTGGAATTATCAGTTGAAGAAACACGCTTATTTCTGAAATGGCTGGATTCAGGAAGAGAATTGCGGTATCCGGAATGAGATGGGCTGAAATAAAAATGTCCTTACTGATGGCAGAGTTTTGATTATTTGAATACTAGCCCTGAAAGGGCGTAATTCCCTAACGAAGGGCCGTGACCGCCTTGGCGTGTTGAAGCCCTTCGCTAGTCCAAAAGACCAAATACCTAAAGCCCTGAAGGGGCGAAATACTTTACTGAGGCCAGAATGAAAATCCCAGCCTTCACTCACAATGCATGTCCATACGCCTCATAAAAGAAAAAAAACACTTAACCATTCCCAAAATATTTTATGTAAATTTGTTCAAACAATATGCTTTATGGTATTCACCATTCCTGATCCGATCTTAGAACAATCTGGCGTTTCTCCTTCTGAAATTCTTTTAAAAGTAGCAATCCTTCTTTTTCAGGAAGAGCGCATTACCCTTGGTCAGGCAAGTAAGTTGGCTGATATGCATAGGATTAAATTTCAGATGGAATTGTCTAAAAGAAATATTCCGATTCATTACGGATCGGACGATTACCAAAACGACCTGAAGGTTATTGAAAAGATTTTATGATTGTCGTTTCAGACACTTCACCCGTAGCTAATCTTTTACTATTAAAACAGCTTGACCTTTTAAAGCTGGCTTTTAAAGAAATTATTATTCCTACAGCTGTTCACAATGAAATAGTTCAACTCCGGTTGATGGATCGTGATATTTCAGAGTATGAGCAAGCCGATTGGATAAAAATTCAGGATCCCGAAAATCAGGCAAAATCAACCGAGCTCAAACAACATTTGGATGAGGGCGAATCGGAAGCCATTGCTCTTGCATTGGAAATTCATTGTGATCTGATTTTAATGGATGAAAGACTTGGAACCCGGATGGCAAGGGCAGAAGGACTCTCTACTATTGGACTGGTTGGTGTTCTACTTCTTGCAAAGGAAAAAAAGATAATTCCCTCCATAAAACCCATTCTGGAAGACCTGAAATCCAAAGCTGGTTTCTGGTTGGGGACCAAATTACAAAAACAGATTTTGCAGGATGCCGGGGAGGGAGAGTAAAATAACCAGCGAATTTTACCTTTTGCAATTCCAAAACTTTACGGCCCGGACGCCTCAATGTCTACTCTTAGGGAGGATAAAAGGCAAAAACACCAAGCCTAAAAGCCCTTAAGGGGCATAAAATAAGAGTATATTATATCCCAGATATCTCGCTCACATTACCTCGTCAAAATCCAAATTGAACAACTGCTTGTAAAGGTCTTGTTCGATTATCCCCTGGCTGTGGCCCTGGAATTATCGGTCGAAGAAACACGCTTATTTCTGAAGTGGCTGGATTCTGGAAGAGAACTGCGGTATCCGGAATAGGACGAGCTGAAATAAAAATATCCTTTCTCCCAGCGGAGTTTTAAAGTTCTCCACCATGTTGCACATTTCTAAAAAAATAAAAATGTGCAACAAGCTGTGTTGCTAATTTTGAAAAAATTTTAATTGTGCAACAACCCTTCACTTTATTGTGTCTTGTTGTAAAATTAGCTGTGGAACAATTTATGGCTGTGCGACTTGGCAATGTGTGTGACTGCTGCGTTGGTTCATCAGTTCTGATTCTTTTTAAAGTTTTCTGCCTGGTCAAAAATTTCTTTATAAGCATCGTCGTGTGTAACAGGAGGATAACCAAATTCATCTAATAATAGTATTAAATCCACTTTTAGAGCAGATTTTATATCATCTCGTTTATTCCAGTCAGGGTATTTTGCTTGTTCTGCCACAATATCTTTGATAGCTTTTGCCAGTTCAATCATTTTGTCGTCAGGATATTTGAAGTCGTATTTTATGCAAAGTTCTTTCAGTATGTCGTAAAATGCTTTTTCTTCGAAGTCAATTCCCAAAGCGTCACCTGCTGAAAATTCTTTGTGAACTTCCCAAATCAAATCTGTCAAGGCACTTGCCATTTCTTCATACACCTCACTTCTCAAAATGTCGTTTGCATCACGGTCATTGTAGCGTTCTACAAGTGCTTGCATTTTTTTGGTAAAGTCTATTCCTTTTACCCGGTTTACTTTTTTTATTTCTGCAATCACTTTAGCCAGTAATTGTTGAAGCAATTTGATTTTTGTATTCGGCAATTTGATTTTATCAATCTTCGCCAAGTAATCTTCATCAAAAATGTCTTGTTCGGTTTCTGCTTCGTCACCGAGTTTGAAAATTTCTTCAACTCCTTCACTTTGCAACGCTTCTTTTATCATTTCCCGAACTTTAGCGTTCATCTGTGCTGTGTCGGGTGCATTGCCTTTGGTAAGTTTGAAAACGATGGAACGAACTGCCAAATAGAAATGAGTATAATCTCGTTCTAACTGGGTTAATTGTTCACTACCTGCACAAATATCATAAGCGGCTTTCAATCGCTTTACCAAGCCCATAAATCGGGTTTCAAATTCTTTGGATTGTTGCACATATTCGGCAGCCAAATTCAATGTATTTAACTGCTGAATGGTTGTGCCTTTGAAATATTTTGAATTGTCAAACGTGTGAAACAGTTTTGCCAAAAGGTCTAAATGATTTCTTACAATGATTATGGATTCAGCAATGTCTTCAAAATTATCTTTGTCGCCTTCGCTGTATTGCTTCAACGCCAAATTCATTTGTGTTTTTATACCTATATAATCTACTACCAAACCTTTGTTCTTACCTTCAAACTTTCGGTTTACTCGTGATATGGTTTGAATTAAATTGTGTCGCTGAATTGGTTTGTCAATGTAAATGCTATCTAAGAACGGCACATCAAAACCTGTGAGCCACATATCAACCACAATGGCAATTTTGAAATTCGATTTTTCGTTTTTGAATTGTCGGTCAAGTTCTTTGCGTTGGTCTTTTGTTCCCAACAAATCATACATTTCTTTCGGGTCGTCTTGTCCTCTGGTCGCAATGAGTTTGATGCGTTCAATTGGTTTCAGTTCCCGTTTGTCTTTGTCGGTAAGTTCTGCACCTTCTTCGGCTGCTCGTATTTCGTTCCATTCGGGTTTTATTTCAATGATGTTTTTATACAACTCATAAGCAATTTCACGAGTGCTACAAACAAACATTGCTTTGCCTTTTACTGTTGAACCTTCCGAAACTCTTTTTTCATAATGGTTTACAAAATCTTCGGCAACTGCTTTTAAACGGGCAGGGTCGCCAATAATGGCATACATCTGTGCCATTTCTTTTTTGCTTTGTTCAATCTGATTTTCGTTGCTTCCAATTTCAGCACACTTGGCGTAATAATCTTCAATCTCTTTGAGTTTTGAATTATTCAACAACACTTTGGCTGCTCTGCCTTCATACACAATTCTAACCGTGATTTCATCTTTCACCGATTCTGTCATTGTATAGGCATCAACCACTTTTCCGAACACATCTAGCGTTGCATCTATTGGTGTTCCTGTAAAGCCAACAAATGTGGCATTGGGTAATGAATCGTGTAAGTATTTTGCAAAGCCATAAGTTTTGGTAACGCCTTTCTCAGTTACTTTCACTTTTTGGTCAAGATTTACTTGGCTTCTGTGTGCTTCGTCAGAAATACAAATCACATTTGACCTGTCACTGAGTAGTTGAGTGTCTTCGGTAAACTTATGAATAGTGGTTAAAAAAACTCCGCCACTTTGTCGGCCTTGTATCAAATCACGTAAATTTGCCCGGCTCTCCACACTTACAACTGTGTTGTCCCCAATGAAATTTTTAGCATTGGTAAACTGCCCCGAAAGTTGGTCGTCTAAATCGGTGCGGTCAGTAATTAAAACAATGGTTGGACTTTCAAAGTATTCACTTTTCATCAACAATCGTGTGAGGTAAAGCATTGTAAAGCTTTTACCGCAACCCGTAGCACCAAAATAAGTTCCACCCTTTCCGTTACCTTCAGGCTTTTGGGCCAACTTAATGTTGTCATACAAGGCTCTTGCAGCATAGTATTGCGGATAGCGACAAACAATTTTCTCGTTCTTTTTTGAGCTATCTGGAATGTAAATGAAGTTGCGGATGATATCACGCAAACGGTTTTTGTTAAACATTCCCTGAATGAGCGTAAACATACTGTCAATGCCGTCCACATCTTTTGCCAAACCTGCTACCCTTCGCCAGGCGTAGAAAAACTCATAGGGGGCAAAGAAAGAACCTGACTTGTTATTAACACCATCGCTGATTACGCAAAAGGCATTGTATTTAAACAGTTCGGGAATGTCTCTGTGGTAACGAACCGTTAATTGCTTGAAAGCATCATAAATAGTGGCTTCTTCACGAATTGCAGATTTAAATTCAAATACCACCAAAGGCAAACCATTGATATACACAATGCCATCAGGTATTCGTTTTTCTGAACCAAGAATTTCTAATTGGTTAACAAACTTGTAAATGTTGTTGTCAGCAGGATAAACTTCTTCGGGTTCAGCAGCAATAGAAATTAACTCGTCTGCTTCGGGTTGGCGGTGTTTGTTTAATCCTGTATAATTGATGAGCTGAATGTAGATGTCCTTTTGATTGCGGTCTTCTCTTTTGAGAATAAAACCGTCTGAAAGCATCTTAATAAATGTTTTGTTGCTCTCGTATAGGTCGGAAGAAGAAAGGGATTTGAGTTGAAGAATAATGGATTTGATTTCATTTACGGTAATGCTATGCCCAGCGTATTGCGTTAATAAAAAGTTTTGTATGTCTTCTTCTATCAATACTTCGTCTGGCTTTCGGGAAATCGTAATTCCCAAATGGTGAGGGAATCCTTCTTGCCCCAACAATACCGTAAATGCCTTTTCTAATTTTTCTTCGGTGAATTTCATTTAATGTTCAATTATTATTCTCCAATATCCTCTCGTACCACCAACCCTTTCTATTATTCTTTTCTGTTTAAGAATTTCTAAATGACCATGAGCAGCAGAAACATTAATATCTAGTTTTTCAGCAAGTTTTCTTACAGATAGTTTATTATCTCCTTTAATAAGTTCTAAAACTTCTTTTTGCCTATCTGTTAAATCTTCTATTGCACTACCTATTGTACTACCTATTGTACCACCTATTGTACCACCTATTGCACCACCAGTTTGATGACCAGACTGAGCAGTAGTTTTATCAACTTCTTTCACAAAGGTCATTCGAAGAAAGTTATCTGAAAAAGTAAAACATTCTTTTCCATAACTTTCTAAAATTCGCGGTACACCCGATCCCAACTGCTCTACCAAGCCAATGTCTTTAAAAATTCGCATCAGTTCTTTATTACGGGGTACCGAAAAGCCTTCAAAAAACTCTCCACGGCTCAAACCATTAGGCAAACCGCCTGACGAAGTGATTTCAATTCTATCGTCAAAAATTTCAAATTTCGGAGGTACTTCGTTGGTATAGTCGTTATGTACAAAAGCGTTTAGCACAGCTTCTTTCAGTGCAATAGGTGACCAAAGCCTTTTATCGGCACGTTCTTTTGTGGTTATTTTGGTAATGGTTTTATTTTCCAATTCCAGCTTATCCAACACATTTTTAGTGGCTTTGACTAACGAGCAATAACCATATTCTTCATTCTCAATTAAATCTACCCTGTTATAGCCTTTGTATTTTGCTACTTTAATAGAAGTGCTATTGTTATCTGCCATTAAATAGGCAACATAATTATATTTCCCCAGCTCAGTTAACAGCTCCAGATTGTTTGCAAATTGTTTGTTCAGGGTTATGCCTTTGCTTTCGTAATAAATTTTTAGCTGCTCAAAGGTTAAATCCTGCCTGCCAGCTTTTATCTTACCAATAGAATCACGAGTTCTAGTAGCAAATAATTCATCAATCATTTTTTGAGGCATAGGCTCGGCAGCTGTACCCATACGGATGTAGCAACCTTTTTCTGACATGCCATACTTGCGTTTGTAATAAGGCTTTTCTGAGCCACTGGCTACGGTAATTTTAATCAGACTTTTCCCTTCTTTTTCATCGGCACTTACATCAAACAAACCCATGCAACTCGGCATAATATTAGATTTTAGCCGGTCTTTAATTTTGAGCATATCTCCATCCAAATCATCAACACCCACCACTGAAGCATTTTTATCAACGCCTATATAGATAAAACCGCCTTCGTGGTAATTTAAAAAGGCAACAACTTCCTTCTCCAAATCCAACTCTTTGGTTAATTCCCTTTTGTACTCTATACGGTGTGTTTCTGTCATTGTAACTTTTCTGATTTTTCTTCTGTGAATTTCATATTATTCATTCTAAGAATTTAGCTGTTCCTTAAAGAATGCATATACTCTTTTTCTGAATTCAGCCTCACGTTTTTCTATATCAGTTTTTCCCCAATCAGATTTATGATAATTTCCTAGCTCCATGACTTGGGCTATTTCTGATTTTAAATACTTTTCCTGTTTCCTGCCGAAATAACCATTTCCGGCTTGTATGTTTAACCTCTTTTCAAAAACAATCTTATTACCAAATTTATCTAGATACTCTTTTGCATCCTTTTCATCCCAACCATTGTAATTAGTATTTTGCCACTTTTTAGGGAAGATATGTTCAATTTCCACATTGCTTTTAATAAATGTATTTTGTTTTGGATGCAAGTATGCATCAAGTAAAAGCAAACCCTTTGAAATTTTTGAACTTGAATACAGATCTAATCTGCTATCAACTAAATCCTCAGGGAACTCGTAATCAAGCCCTAATCCTTTCCCTTTACTTACAGATATGCAAGCACTATAAATGTCATCTTTAATAGCGTTTACAGTAGGTTGCTCAATAAACTTTACATATAAATATGCAATCAGTTGTTTTAAAAATATTTCAAAATCATTTGTGAAATTCTTTTTATCTCGATTTGTGAAATAATAAACACTTGTTACATACTTCCAGTAGTCATTTGCATAATTAATAAGAATGTCAATATATCTAAAGGCTGAATCACTTATTTCATAAGGCTCGTTTTCATCAGGATAATCCGCTGGGTTCTCAAACATTGTTATATACCACCAAAAATTAGCAAGATTGATTATTTCAGAAATACAATCATTTTCCTTTAGTCTGGCATAAGAGTCTTGGGCATAAAATTTTCTCAACCCAACTTCCTTTGACTTGTCGTTTGTTTTTGCTCTTAAAATATGGGTGTAGTATCTAAAAACATCATCAATTTCCATTTTAGCATCCTTGCAAGTTTCAGTAAGTTGCTTCCACTTTTCGGTAAATTTTTTTCTGTCAGATTCAGTTTTATAGTTCTTGTAAATTTGAGCTTTAAAAATGTCGGAATCTGCCAAAGGCAATCCCCTATCATTAAGGGTTGAAAAAATTGTAAGCGCTGTCTCTTGAGTATTGCATTCAATAGGAAGTATTATGCATCTGTTTAATATAGTTACGCATAAGTCGTACCACTTTGTGGGCTTGTTCTTTGCATATTCATCACAAGCGTATTTAAAATAATCATAGTTAAGTGAGTAATTATCTTCCTTATCCTTTTCGGTTACCCCTGTTTTGAGAATATTGTGAAAGGTTTCATTATCAGCATCTGTTGCTACATCAGAGTGAATATGAATTTTAGTGAAATCACTCACTTTTTTAGAAACAGCATCCACATCCCACAAACATGGACCAACTTGCATTTTTAATCCTAAAACATTCTCATCCACGGGCATTGCTTCTAGCTTTTTATAAAATGCACGAAGCAATAAAAAGAATGAGGTTAGACGCTGTTGACCATCTATTACCTCAGGATTTTTCTCGTCATTTTCGGCTGTAACAATGGTTCCTAAGAAATAATCGGTTGTGGGCGACTCGTTTTCAAAGAAGTTCACTATGTCAATCCAAAGTGTTTCACACTTTTCTTTTTCCCATTTATAAGGTCTTTGGAAATCGGGAATGATGAATTTTTTGCCCTGCATATCGCTGAGCAGTTTGCCGATGGTTTTGTTGCTAACGTGTAGTTCTGCCATATTTAATTTGATTTATTAATTTTCTATTGTCGCTAATTTTGAAAGCATAAGGTTGCTCAATGATTTTAAGTTTTCAATTTCCTTTATTTTCAACAAGATATTATTTTGGTTCTTCGCTACATTGAGTGGAAATGAAAATTGAGTTTACCCAGATGTAGGTAAATTGTAGTGATGAAATTGTCCTGGTTTCGGAAACCTTTTGCTGTTCGTTTTATTTCCTGAATTTTGAGG
>JBIPOE010000161.1:0-3677 GCA_044379485.1 Catalimonadaceae bacterium | reverse complement strand
ACTCTTGTTATTTCAAGTTGGTGTTTGTCTATAGAATTTAAAACTCTAAATCCTGTTTCAGCACTATTACGAGACATAATTACCACTTCTACTATTTTTTTATTAGCAATTTTATTGAGTTCTAATAAACTTTTAACCAAATAAAAAGCAGTTCCAGGCACTAATAGTTCTTCTTCCTTTTCTAATTGATAGGCCCTAAAAGCAGCAATACCTTGAGTTTTAAAAATGTCATTCTCAACTTCAAGGTTAAATAATGCTCTGGTAGAAACGCCAACAACTAATATTTCTGATAAATCTACGGACATTTAATTTTGTTGCGTTTCTGGTAAAAATAATAATTTTATAAATATACAGTATTGTTTTTATTAGCAATTGAATATTATAAAATTTTATAATATTCCTTTATAAACTCTAAAAAAAAAAACATTACTATCATCCTTTGGGTCATTACCATATTCTTCTATTAATTCTATTGTAAAATCCGTATTAGATTCCAATAATTCAATTGTTTTGTAAAGAAAAAAAAAATTATGCAAAGATGTATGTTGACTTAGTCAAAAAATAACAACCTAGAAAAATACAAATCCAAAATTTGAATTTATACTATTAATGTACTCTTGAATCGCTAGTTTTTAATTTTGAGTGCAGTTATTTTTACCTCTTTCATAGAAATTATTATTTTATTAAATCCAAAACTAAAATTTAGTTTGCAATACTTATTACGGTTTTCCACATTTTAACAAATTATTATTTTCAACATATTATTTTATAATAAAAAATTAAAAAAATGATTCTAAGCTATTTAAAACTCTCTTTATAACTATCTATATAACCATAAACTGCCTCAGTACTTTTCTTTCTCATATCTACTTTTAGCTTGTTATTTGTTCGAACCTGGTTCATAAAGGTATATATTTTGCAGCTTTCTTTTTTTGATAAATAGGAATGCACGCTTATCAAAGTTCCTATTAAATGAATCGAGTAGGATGTTGGTGCTTTCCGCATCGCTTGTTTGGCAAAAACCGTAGCCGTTTTTACATCAAAATAATTATCTATCACTTTGAGATAGGCATAACAAATGAGCTCCTCAGCAGAAGCTTTGTTAATGAAATTGGTATAATTCAATTGTGGTTTTCGTTCAAATAGGAATTTGAGATATGTTGGAGCATTTGATTTCCCTTCAAACTTCCACCATAAACTATTAATGAGGGCTAACTTAACGGCAATAGGGTTGCGATTTTCGGTGAGAAAGTAGAGCTGCTCTTCTGTAATAATTCCATCGGATTTATCCGCTTCCCTAATTAAAGGAATATCCATATATCCCAGATAAATCGGTGTAGCAGTAAGCGGTGAATCGGCAAAGGTGTTGTTAACAAAAAGAAGGAAAACAAGACTGAATAGTACGTTTTTTAGGTTCATGAGTTTGAGTTTTGGGAATTATATTTTTTGACAAATTCGGAAAAAGCCCAGATAGCAATTCCAAAAGGAATGCCACTAATTAATGTTGTTAGAAGTATATTGTCCCATTGGGCATAACTAAAATAAGGCTCGACGAGGTAGCTGTATAAATGGATGAAAACTACGAGAAGTACCGAGGTAAAAATACCTAGTAAATAATATTTGGCAATCCTTAAACCTTTTTTCATTGTTCAATTGATTTTATGTTACTTTCATCGATTAATGTTTTTATTATATGAACCAATATAGCCAATGGAATTGCAAGAAGTAATGCAAATGCAATTATACTTTCTAAAGTGGCATAGTAATAGGGTTCGTTAAAAACAAAAATATATAATTGGCTAAAGCCAAGAATAATTAGTCCTGCTATAAATCCAATCCAGTAGTAAGTGAATGCTTTAAGAACTGCAATTAAGTATATGTTTTTGGTTCTTGGTAAACTGTTGATTGTATATCCTATCCATAATAAGGCTCCAAATGGTAATCCGCTTATCAAGGCAGTAACCAATACATTATCACATTCTGCATAACAAAAATAGATTTCAGATATATATCTAAATAGATGGATAAACCCAATACATAATAGCGAAAGGGCTATTCCTAATCCATAATAAAATAGTGGTTTTTTAATTGTTTTCATTATTTAGCTTTTAACGAATTTTTCCTTATTGTGAAAATCGTAATACAAGTTACCCATCAATCGAAAACTCGGAGATTCAATTTCATATTCAACATTTGCTTTCAAATCATCACCAACACTGGTAAATTTGACTACTTCCTCTTCTCCAATAATTCTTATGGCTTTGGAAGTAACCAATTCATTAAAATCTATCTCCATTATCGTAATTTCTTCGTTCAACAAGTCTGAAGCTTTAATTTCTACTTTTTCCAAGTCCATTTCTGGCTGTTCTGGTTCGATAATGGCACCAGAAGCATAATTTATATTTGAGTTAATAACCATTAAGGCTAGTCGTTTTGTGAAGCTTTCTTCTTGTATAACGACATAGTATTCACCGTTAAAATTTATTCCTTTTGGTCTAAATTTTGCACAATAGGTTTGCCCCAATTTGAATTGTGATTTCATTTTGTGTAATTATGTAATTGATAAATGGAGTAAGGTTTCGTGTTTTGGGAAAACTTGAATTCCAATTTTCCAGAGTAATTTAGCATCTTCTTTTAACTTCAACGAAATAGATTGTTCATTCTTTTTAGTTATTCCACCTTCAGGAAAAGGAAACTTAAGTTCCTCAGTAAACTCTAATCCTTCATAAGATTCCATGCTTTTTGAAGTGTCAATATATACTGCTATTATGCGGATGTATTCAGCATCAAGACCTTCCGAATAATCAAAATGAAGATTTAATATATCCCCCAAATTGAAATGACTTGGATTGAAATACCTCCTTACTTGAAAATTGTTTATTTCGTTTAAACGAATGCTCTCATCAACCTCTAAGAAATTTCTTTTAACTGCTTTCATATTTAATTCTCGTTTATGATTCTGATTAAAGTTGGTTCTTGATGTTGCAACGCTACTTTAAAGAAATTAAAGTATGTCCCTTCGGCAAGTCTTTCAATAATATCAATAAATTTTACACTTTTAGGTAATGCTGGAAAAAGCAACGAAAAATGATGGACTTCTCCACATCGTTTAAATATGTACTTTGTAGGAGCTATAGGAATATCGATAGCTCGAATCATTTTGTAACGTACTTCAGAACCTATAGGTCTAATATAACATCCTGAATCTATTTGAATCCAGCCGCCATTACTGTATTTCTTTGGTGCGATATACACAAAGTCAATTCTGGTGAAGTCATCCTCTAAACTGATTTTTTCAATACCCAAGTGTTCGTTTGGGGTATGCTGTGAAATTGGGTTTTTGAATACAAATGATTCGGTTGCTGTTAGCACTTCTTCGAGTGTTTCTTTTTCATAATTTGGTTTCATAATATTTTGTTTTTTAGATTATGGAGCAAAATTATGATCGAACTCCGTAAAGTAGATACGGAGTTAAAAAAATTTATTAAAAATTGTAATAAATTTATTTTATATTTTAATGTGCACTGCTACAATTTATATTTACCCTTCAAAATGTAAAACATAGAAAAATTCTTTTAAACTTTACTTTTGGAGGCTTATACTAAAAACGATGAAGTTACTTTTACGGCATTGCAAGTAGTCGTTATTATAAGAAAAATGAGTTATTTGAGCAGTTG
>JBIPOE010000190.1:0-3697 GCA_044379485.1 Catalimonadaceae bacterium | reverse complement strand
AATTTCAATTTTTTATATTTAATTAGTATGATAAAACACAACATATATTGTGATTAATAATGTTTTTTATTTATATTATTTATCAATATAAAATGTAATCTATTAATATAATATGAAAATAGAATTATTAAAAAATAAATATACTAATAGATTAAAATGTTCTACTATATGTACTGCTAATAATATATGTTGTAATTCTATTCATTGGAAAATAAATAATATGTTTGGTGGTGGAAAACCACAATGGACAGTATTACAACATAATGGACCATTATTTCCGCCAGCATATATACCACATAATACCCCTGTTATTATAAATAATAATAATGTAGTATTACCACCACATGCTGAAGAATATGCTACAATGTTTGCTAGATTTATTGATACACCATATATGCAGAATAATAATTTTAAAAAGAATTTTTGGAAAGATTTTAAAGTAGTATTACCGGATAATATGAAACAATTAACCCTAGACCAAATTGATTTTTCATTAATTAAAAATTATTTAATTACGGAAAAAGAAAAAAAATTATTACTAAAAAAACAAAAAGACATTATTGACCCAAAAGAAGAACCATATAAATTTTGTATTATAGATGGTGTGCAACAACAAGTTGGTAATTATAAAATTGAACCACCTGGTATATTTTTGGGTAGAGGCAACCATCCTAAAATTGGGAAAATAAAAAAACGTATAATGCCTGAAGATGTAACTATTAATATATCAAAAGATGCTACAGTCCCAATTCCTAATATACCAGACCATAAATGGGGTGATGTTATACATGACCAAACAGTTATATGGTTAGCATCTTGGAAAGAAGAAATAACTGGGAAAAATAAATATGTTTTTACTAGTTTAGATTCTTTTTTCAAATCTAAATCAGATGAATCTAAATTTGATTTAGCAAGACAATTAAAAAAGAAAGTTAGTTCTATACGCAGTGATTATGAATTACAATTATCAGATAACAATCCAAAAAACAGACAATTAGCAACATGTTTATATTTTATTGACCATTTAGCATTACGAGTTGGTGGGTCAAAAGATACTAAAGAAGAAGCAGATACAGTTGGTGTGACATCATTAAGAGTAGAACATATAACACTGCTAGAAAATAATATAATTAGATTAGATTTCTTAGGGAAAGATTCAGTTAGGTATTGTCGCAAAATAGCAGTGCATTCCCAAGTGTATAAAAATCTAGAAGAATTTATATTAAATAAAGTAAAGAAAGATGATTTATTTAATTTAATAACATCACCCATTTTAAATGATTATTTAAGTTCTATTTTAAAAGGATTAACTGCAAAAGTATGGCGGACCTATAATGCAAGTGTATTATTTCAAAGAGAACTAGATAAAATTAAAGAAGAACATATTAATCAAATGGACCCAAATGAAAAATTAAATTATTTAATTGCAATGTTTAATCAGGCTAATACAGCTGTTGCATTATTATGTAATCATCAAAAATCAACAAATACATCACTTGATAATTTATTAACCAAAATAGATAATAAATTAAAAGAACTGAAAAATAAAAAAAAACAATATTTAGAAAAAAAAAATAATGAAAAAGCTCGTAAAATAGAAAAAATGATTAAACAATTAAAATTAAAAAAAGATACTAAAAATAAAATGAAAAATGTATCACTTGGGACATCTAAAAATAATTATATTGATCCAAGAATTATTTTTGCATTTATTAAAAAATTTGATATACCACCTGAAAAGTTATTTACTAAAGTATTAATTAAAAGATTTGAATGGGCAAGTAAAGTTGATATTAATTTTAAATTTTAATCATCTGATATAATCAGAAATGGATGTTTTAGTAATTCATCAAATGATGGTCTATTAACTGGATCAAATTTTATTAATAATTCTATAAAACTCTTAAAATTAATAATATCTTCATCAGTAATAAATTCATAAATTGATGGTTTTATATATTTATTAAAGAAATCATCAAAATTTGTAAATTCTCTATCTAATATTGATGGATAAATAAATTCTATTTTATTAATTACATTGTAAAGTGATTTATTTTTAATTTCACATTTGGTTTCATAATTAAATTTATACCAATTATAAACATATATATAATATGTATTATTTTTAAGTAATTCACTACTTGTATAATTTTTATCAACTAAATATAATTGTACAATGCTCCAATATGATATTTTTATAAATAAATGTATTACTATACTAAATAATCCAAAATAATCATGTTTAGATAAATCTTTATCATCATTATGAATTACACAATCATAATATTTATCTAATGTTAATAAACTCTCAGGGGAAGTAATATAACTAGTAGATATAACATATTTACTAGTATGTGGTTGTATTAAACCAAAATCTATAATTGTTGCTGTATTTGTATCAATATCAATAACTATATTAGCTGGTTTTATATCACAGTGTATTACGTTGGTTAAACTTTTTAATTGATTAATTATTTGAATAATTAATTTAATTCTATCATTAACACTTATAGTATGTGATATTGTTTTTATTTTTTCCAAACTATAAAAGCCGAAATATGGATATATAATACCAAATACTTTATGTTTTTTAAAAAACCCGCAACTTATAGGATATGATACATGTGTAATATTATGTTTTGTAAAATAATATTTAATTAATTTTATTTCATCTATTAAATGTTCATAATAATCACGATTTGATATTTTTATTACATATTTAAGTTTCCCATCATCTATTGATTCTAATAAATATACCTGTCCTGTAGTTCCTTTACCAATATATGCAGTTATTTTATATTTTGTATATTGTGGTAAATAAGATTCATGTGTTATTTCAGTTGTATTATTTTGGTTTATATAATTATCATATACTATTAGTTCTTTATCTACTATATTTTTTGTAATCATTATTGTATTGGTTATTTCATAACTAACTTTCTTAATTATGTAATTCATTAATATTAAATACTTTTTTTTATTTATATATAAATTAATCAATAAAATCAATTGTTTCTAAATTAACAGTATCCTCATCATCATTGTTTTTACTATAATATTCATTGATTTCTTCATATTGTTTATTAACATATAATGTTATATAATCTTTATTTACACCATTGTCTTCCAGCACTGCTTTATTTTTTAATATAAATTCAATTGCTTTTGCTTTTTTTGATTTAATAGTTTTTGATTCTGTTTTAGATTTATTATATTTATTTATTCGTTCTTCATGTTCTTTATTAATAATAGCATATTGTTCATTTATAAAAGTTTGAATTAAATTATTATCTGTATTAGTTTTAATCATTTCATCTCTCATTAATAATAAATTTTTTATTGCTTTTTGTTTTTTATTATTTGCAATAATAATTGTTCGCGGTGTATCTTTCTTATTAACATAACTAGTCATGCTATATTAATATAAAAATATATAAAAATATATTTTTATATTAATATTTTAAATTTCTTTCATATAATAATAATGAGTAAATATTCGATAGATGGACGTTTTTATAGTATTATTGAAAAGTTTACTGCAGTGGAAATAGATAAAAATGTTAATTGTAGTTCATGGGCATCTACTGGTGAATGTGCTAAAAATCCAAACTACATGTTACCAAATTGTCCTGTCAGTTGTCGACCTAAAGATGAAAGTATAGTGCATGTAGCTGATCAAAATTATAGTTGTGATGTA
>JBIPOE010000147.1:0-3713 GCA_044379485.1 Catalimonadaceae bacterium | reverse complement strand
TGCATAGGGGGCTATATATTAGGCTGTGTTGTTTTACTCGATAAATTTCCTTTCTTTTACAATGCTAAATTACTAACTTTCAGTCTAATATACAACTTTTTTAATTTGTTAAAGTAGAATTAACCAATTATTAAATATAATAAACTTTGAACTTTAAACTTTAAACTCAAAATTTTCAATTTTCAATTTAAGCCAATCCCAGTTGCTTTTCTATTAACATGATAAAGATATGAATTACTTTAATGTGAATTTCCTGAATTCGATCTGCATATCCAAAATGAGGAACACGAATTTCAATATCTGAAGTTTCAGCCAGTTTCCCACCATCTTTTCCAGTAAGCAATATAACTACCATTCCTCTTGAACGGGCAGCCGCTACAGCATTAATAATGTTTTTGCTATTGCCACTTGTACTGATTCCCAACAGAATATCACCCGGTTGACCAATGGCTTCAACCATTCTGGAAAAAATAGAATCAAATCCAAAATCGTTTCCCACGCAGGTAATGTGGCTTGCATCAGAAATTGCGATTGCTGCTAATGCTTTTCTATTTTCTCTATATCTACCCGAAAGTTCTTCAGCAAAGTGCATAGCATCACAATGTGAACCGCCATTGCCACAACTTATTATCTTTTTCCCATTTTGTATGGCATCTGCCATGAGTTTAGCGGCAGAAGCAATATTATTGATTTGCTCAGAATCAGCAATAAAATCATTTAAAACTTTTTTGCTTTCTTGAAGGTTTAATATAATTTCTGAATTTAAGTGATTGATTTGTAGCATGATATGCAAAAAATAGTATTTCCTAAAATTTATATTTGAGAATATTACAACTAGTTCTGATTTTTACAAACTTGGTATATATTTGAATTTGTCCTTCCACCGATTTATGGGGAGTTCAATTCTAAACCATGAAAAAAGACAAATACCTAAGGTTACTGAAGAATAAATAAACCACATAAAAGGAGAAGGGAAAAATTGAATGTGAAAGTACTTAAAAATGCTGTAAATAGCCCCAGGAACAAAAAGGTGATACAAATACAATCCATAAGAAATTTTTCCCAGAAAAATAACAATTGAATTGTTGAAAAAATATGAGAAAGGGCCTTCTATTCCTTTGGCAGCCATATAAATAAGGAAAGCACAACCAATAAAATAAAATGGCAACGTCTGTCCTAAAAAACTTTTTCCATGAAAATGTAGCACATTCCATTTCATAAAGAAGCTAAGCCCCCAAAAGAAACAAAAGAAAAAGGCTGGGTAAGGTATTTTTATCTTCCGTTGCCAGGCCAAAGCAAGTAAGGAACCAAATCCAAATCCATCAAATTGGCAAACAGGGAATTTTGAGAATTGGGAGGCCGGTTCATTGAGGTACAACAGACCTTTTGTAATGATAGCTGAACCTATAAAAATGACTACCAGGTGTAAGTTCCATTTTGGTGGGCAAAAAAGTAAAAGGGCTGGCCACACCAAATAATATTGTTCTTCAATGGCCAGGGACCACAAATGCTCTACCTCACCAGAAAACCAGTTGTTTGTAAAAAACAATAAGAAGTTATAGGCATATCCAAAAAGCCATGGCCAAATTTCCCTGGCCTGACCTACTCCAAAAATTACCAAAACCAATACATATAAATAATATATGGGAAATATTCTAAGAGTTCGCCTTATGTAAAATACTTTTAGAATTAATAGTTTTGTTTTCCAATTTCCCGATTGAAAAGCCAATTGTTGTTTTAATAAAATATTGGTAATCAGGAAGCCAGATAAAACGAAGAAAAGACCAACCCCCATGGCTCCCCCATAGTGCAAATAATGAAAACTTCCTTTATACCAATGGTGAACAACAACCATTAGAACCGCAATGGTCCTTACACCATCCAGATGTTTAAAATATTCTGGTTTTTGTTGGTTCATTTAGAAAAATAACTGCTAAGCATCTCATCTGCAAAGTGCTCAACTGGGGCAAAGTCGTCAGTAAGTACAAATCCGTCATTTTGGCCAATTTTGGTAACATCAATTTCGTGTGAAATCATTTCCTGCATTTGGTACGAAAGAACTGAAGGTGTAAAACTATCCTTTTTCTTTCTACATACAATCATAATATTTTGAAGATCAGTCATTTTTGATTCCTTGTAAGGTTTAAAAGCCCTAACTTCAGGATAAACAGATTGGCATGTTTTCACAAAAGAATAGAAAAGTTCAGCGTTTTTACCTTCCATTGCACCAAGAATATTGATAATTAAAACTCCGTTTTCATTGAGGCAATCATTCATTTTTATCATAGCTTCCTTTGAAACCAGGTGAAAAGGAATACTAAATAAAGAACGATAAGCATCACCTAAAATAACATCATACTTTGTTTTATTTTGATTAATAAATATCCGGCCGTCTGCATGAATCGGTTTAACAGATTCATCGGGATTAAATTTAAAGTCTCTTTGGGCAATATTTGTAAGGCCGGGATCTATTTCTACTACATCCATTTTAATATTTGGGTATATCTTTTGAAAATATTTAGGAACTGAATATGCACCGCCCCCAATCATTAAAGTCTTTTTGGGGGATGGGTGAAAATAAAACATGAGTTTATAATATGGCGAATACTGAAAAACAAGAGAGTCTGAATCTAAAAACATACCCGATGAATACTCGTTTCCAACCTTCATCACCTGAATTGTATTGCCTTTAGGATCCTTATCATTCAGAACCTGAACAGCATTATATTCTGTATCCTCAACCGAAATCAACTTGTTTTTGCCAAAAGAAGGAATGAAAGGAGATAGGGCGAAAACAGCAAAGGCCACAATTACCTCACTATTTCTTCTGTTAAGTAAAGAAAGAATTAAAGTAAGGCAGGAAAGTAGAAAAATAATATTTCGGCTTCCAATCCAGGCCATTAGATAAAAACCTACAGCAAAAGTGCCGATGATACTTCCCAAAGAGGAAAGCGCATAGAGCCTTCCAATGGTGGCACCAGATGTTTGAATGTCTGACATTCTAATACGTACGGCCTGTGGAGAAACCATACCCAAATAGAATGCTGGTAAGCCAAAAAGAATAACCGAGGAAACCAATGCCAAAAGTTTAACTGATAAGATCCTGTAGCTCAAAAAACTAAGCAATGTCTGGTTTAATAATGCAGCCAAACCGATGGTGACTCCTGCAATAAAAAGAATAGTTGATAGCCTTTTTTGACTTGGATCCTGATCCGCTTTAATGCCTCCTACATAGTAGCCAAAACTTAAACTGGCCAGAATAACCCCAATAAGGCTAGTCCAAATAAAAGTTGAAGTCCCCACAAAAGGAGCCAGGATTCTGGAACCTGTCAGTTCCAACATCATCACAACGGCTCCACTGAGGAAAACCGTTAATTCTAAAGTATATTTTTTCATGCCCGAACGAAGTTGCAAAAAAGCACAATTAGGGCTAAATGCTGAACATCTATTTTTGGGGATATAAATTGAATCAGATTTTTAGTAATTCAAAAGCCTCTTTTAAAAGGAGGAATGAATCTCTAAAAATTAAATTTTAACAACTATTAAAATCTTCAGAATTCAATAAATCAAGCATTTAAAAAAACACAACCTTATTAACCTATTTAGGGCTTGCTGAAAAAGTCAAAAGCTTTAAGTAATCAGTCAAAAGTAGTCAGTATTCAGTTTTTAGTTCAAAAGTAGTTGTAGCTAAAGTATTCAATTTTAAGCCACTA
>JBIPOE010000169.1:0-3714 GCA_044379485.1 Catalimonadaceae bacterium | reverse complement strand
CTGCTGCTGCTGTTCCGATGCTGCCACCGCAGCTTATGGTCGCCGCTCGGTCCAGAACGTTCCGGCCGACGCCGTTGGCGAGAGCCGTCTCGCCGACTGACCAACGGCTTGCCGTTGGTGCGCGTCGTAACCCGCGCCCGCTCCGGTTACGTGGAGCGTCCTTTCTCCTTTCTTCCGGCCCCGCCTCGGACCGCGATTCCGAGGTTCTACACATCTCTCACCCATATCAAAGCCCTCAACGGGCACCTTACCCGTCGACGACGGCCCGAACGGGCCTCGCCGCACGGCGACCTTCAATTCCCTAATAGATAACACAGGCACACCGAGCCACGTGCAGGGGGCTCTCTCTTGGCGCGTCTGGCGCTGCAGCGCCGCGCCTCGACGGGGTCCTTTGCCGCGGAACAGTCTCGAGACTTCCACAGTAGAGGCAGGTGTAGGAGGGTAGGTTGGTACGGGCGGTTGCGCCCGGCCAGCCGGCTAAGGGCGGGGTTCGTCACCCCGCGGGCCGCGAGGCCTGGGAATGGGCTCCCTGGAGGGGTCCGACGAGGAGCGGACGAGGGCCGGCGACAGGTTCTCCGACGCGGAAGGCGACGAGGCGGGTACCGGGGCGTTCGGCCCCGGGCCCGCCCGTCAGCGCACCGCCGAGGAGGAGTCCGCCCGGCTCGCGACCGTGGAGGCGGGCTACCAGTCGATGCGCTTTCGCAACCTGCAGGCGATCGCCAAGGAGCAAGGGGTGCGGGCGACGGGGCTCGGGGTTACCAAGGCGTTCCTGGTCGGGGAGCTGATGGCTCTCGAGGCGGGGACCGAGGAGGGGGAGGCAGTCCGCGCGCGGACGGAGGAGCCCCCCGACGCGACGCGCCGCGCGCGGACGGGGGAGCCCCCCGACGCGACGTCCGCCGTCATGCTGTTGATGCAGCAGATGGAGCAGAGTCGGCGCGAGGAGCGTGAGGAACGGGAGGACCGGGATCGCCGGGACAAGGCCGAGCGGGAGGATAGGGATCGCGCGATGATCGCCCTGGTCGGCCGCATGCTCGAGCCGAAGGCCGCCTCGGCCGCTGCCCCGGCCGCGACGGCCCCGGCGACCATCGTCTCGACCGCGGCCCCGGAGGCGCCGACTATCCCCGGGGGGTACCTCACTCCGGCGACGGTCAAGGGGTTCCAGCAGAGCTACGTCGCGTACAAGCGCAAGTGCGACATCGCGGCGATCCAGCCGCAGACGATGCACCGCGCGTTGTCGGCGGGCAGCCCGGAGCAGGGAGACGCAGTGTACCAGGCGGTGGTCAAGCTCGCTCGCACCGTCCGCCAGGTGCCGGGAGTCGTCGCCCCGGCCTGGGCCACCGCTCTGCTGGAGGTCGAAAGGAAGCGCTCGGCGGAGGGGTCGCTGGACCCGGTCGACCTCGACCACGAGGTACCGGAGGCGATGGGGAAGCTCCTCGAGCACCTCATGCGCCAGCAGCAGCGCATCGAGTCCGACAGCCCCGAGGGCCTCCCGGTCTTCAAGGCGATAGCCGAGGAGGCGGCGGGCTACCTGGCGGGCACGGGTCGATTCGAGGACCGGGCGGACCGATGCGAGCTCAAAATCGCGCGCGATGTCGGCAAGGAGTTCGCTGGCGGGCTCGCCGCCTACGTGGCCGACCTCTCGCTGGACAAGACCAAGGCGCGCAAGGTCTGCGACATGTGGTTCACCGCCTTCAGGGAGAAGGGCGGTCCGGCCGGCCGGTTCGTGGCCAACGGCGCCACGTCCGCGTACGCGAGCATGTTCGCCACGGCGGCCAGGGAGCGCACGCTGGCGGCCAAGATCGACTTCACAGACCTCGATGAGTATGGGCGGGCCAAGGGCACCGCCGAGCGCAACAAGTCGTCGTGGCCGTTCGAGTTCCCCGACCCTGCCTTCCTCGTCAGCTACCTGGGCAAGGTCACGAACGACCACATCAAGCAGTTCGAGGACGCCAGTACCGTGGCGACCGCCGCTACTCCGATCGGGCAGGCCGACAAGCGGGCGCATGTCAAGGCCGTGGCCGCCGTGGGGCCCGTCGGGGCGCCCGCAGCGCAGCCGGCGTTCGCCGCGGCCGGCGGCCTCGTGGCGGGCCTGGATGGCCGTGCGATCGCCTCGATGAAGTTCCCCTGCATCGCCTGCGGGGAGAAGGGACACGCGCCGTGGTCCAAGGGCCGCGGCGCGAGGGGCGCGCCCGCGCAGGATCCCCCGCTCAAGGTCTGGAACTGCCCGGGCCGCACCGTCGAGTCCCTCGACGCGGCCAACGCGGACAGGGCGGAGGCGCAGTGGCGGGCGTACATCGGTGGCGGCAGGCCCGGTCGCGTCGCGGCCGTCGAGGACGGCGAGGCGGCCTACCACGACGGGGACGTCGGCGCGGCCCACGTGGCCGCAGCCGGGGCCATCCGGGCCGTCCGCCCGTCGGGCATCATCCGCCGCGTCCGGCAATCCGACTCCAAGGTAACCGTCACTTTCCTCGCGACGCTCGAGTCTGCTCGCGCGCGGGGGCAGAAGGCGGCCCTGCACATCACGCGAGCCCGCCACCAATGCCACACGTTTCTGGAGGACAGCGGCGCGTGCTCGAACGTCATGTCGCCGCTCGTCGCGCGCAACGTCTGCGACGCCCTGGGCGTCTCCACGTCTACCCCGCCGGCGCACTATGAGCAAGCGCTCCTGTTCGGCGACACAGTCTACAACGTGGACGCGTGCATCGTGCTTACAGTCGAGGTGCGCATCGGACTCGGCGTCGTCGTGGTCGAGAACGTCGTGTTTCTGGTGCCGACTTCGTGGCCCTCGGACGAGGTGCTCTTCGGCGAGTCCTTCTTCGAGACAATGGGTATCATGCCGCACCCACTGAGCCAGCTCGTCGGGTCGCGAGGCGGGCAGCACATCTTCCTCGACCCGCACCAGGCGCCGCGCAGCAAGGCGACCGTCTCCGCGGTGCGCCCGAGCGCATCGCGGGAGGACATGTGGCAACTCTCCGGCATGGTGGACGGCGCCGGCCTGCCGGCGGTGCGGCGGGTGGCCGCCGTGGCGCGTGCCGCCCCGGCCCTGGCGGCGACTCCGACTCCGGGCAAGACCACCGGCGCCCACGTCGGCCTCAACGCCTCCACGATCAAGGCGGCAGCCGAGGCGCGCGCGGCCGGGTCCGACGTCGAACTCCCGGCCCCGTTCCCGGGCTCGGCGTTTCTCGGCCAACCAGCGCCGGCCCCGGACGCGCTCGACAACAGCCAGCACAACCCGATCGAGCCGCTGACCACGGCGCCCGAACCCGGGTCCGCGACCCGGCCTTCCGTGCCCTCCACGGCGCCGGAGGTCATCCCTCGTCGTTGGGAGGACGACGAGAAACTTCGTGACGCCGTCGGTAAGATGGTCGATCGCGCGCTGGCCAGCTTCCAAGGGGCGGGCCCGCTCCTGCGCGAAGAGTTCAAAAGCGACCGCGAGTACGCGGAGTTCATCGACATGTTCGTCGCGGGCGTCTGGGCCCGCGTAGGCGCTTTCCGAGTCCGACTGCTCGAGGACGACCTGCCGTGCACCGCCCCGGCTTGGGACGAGAAGCTGATAGACCCCACGCGCCGGACGGAGTACCGCAGGCAACCTCGCCGTCAGTACGCCGAGAGCGGCAAGGCCTACGCTGAGGCGCATATGGCGCGCCTGGCCAAGGTCACGTGCGTGAGCAAGATGCACGCTCTGAACGACAAGGTCGACTGCCACTGCATCAG
>JBIPOE010000202.1:0-3758 GCA_044379485.1 Catalimonadaceae bacterium | reverse complement strand
AAGCAATAGCTCTAGACATAGAAAAATCATATTATGCAATTTTATTTCATGATAGTATGCGTGAAAATAATGGAGATGATTTATGGGAGCCACAAAGCGCAGGGGAATGTTTTACTTTTTTAAAACAAAACGGACACAGTCAGGAATATGCATTACAAACAAGCAAATTAATTTTAAAAACAAATAAAACTACCTTTGAAGAACAAATTCTTTACGATGTGGATGTTTTAGACTACCATCGTTTTTTCTATTTGCCAGAAGAGCGGCATCTGTTTGAGGATTTTAGATTGAAATTTGCAGGACCAAATGACATAAAGAGCCAAATAGACATCGAAGCTAGAGAAAAAATTATACTATTGGCACAACAATTAGTAAAATTTTGCGAAACGATACCTGTTGCAACAGAAACTACTACTTTAGTAAAATTAGTGTTAGATTATTATTTACAAATAAAACCTTGGTAGGTTAAAATATAAAAATATGGGAATTAAAATATTACATACTGCAGATTGGCATTTAGGGAAAAAATTAGATCATTTTACACGTATCGAAGAGCAACGATTAGTTTTAAATGAAATTTGTGAAATTGCAGATAATCAAAAGGCTGATATAATTGTAGTAGCAGGAGATTTGTTTGACACTTTTAATCCTCCTGTAGAGGCCGTAGATTTATTCTATAAAACATTAAAAAGACTAACCAATAATGGAAAAAGACCAGTTATAGCTATTGCTGGAAATCATGATAGTCCCGACAGAATTGATGCTCCCGATCCCTTAGCTAGAGAATGCGGGATCTTATTTGTTGGCAATCCAGATGTTTCAATTCCTCCTATGGTGATTGAAAATGGGTTTGCAATAACCCAATCAGAAAATGGTTTTTTCGAAATTCAATTGCCTCAATTTGATTATCCAATACGAATAATAGCCACTCCTTATGCCAATGAAATTCGTCTGAAAACCTATCTAGGTGCAGCCGATAAAGAAGTACAATTGAACCAAGTATTAGCCGATTCATGGAAACAATTAGCCGATACCTATTGTGACACAAAAGGAGTAAATATTTTGACTACCCATTTGTATATGCTCCAACGAGATGGAGCAATTTTAGAAGAACCTGAAGGCGAAAAACCATTGCGTATTGGGAATGCTGATGTTGTCTATACGGATTGTATTCCCAATCAAATTCAATATACAGCCTTAGGACATTTGCATCGTTTCCAAAATATTGGTGGTCATCCTAGTCCTGTAATTTATTCTAGCAGCCCTTTGTCCTATAGTTTTTCAGAAGCAGGTCAAGATAAGAAAGTAGTTATTATTGAAGCGGAACCTAATAAAGCGGTTGAATACAAAGATATTCCACTAGTTTCAGGGCGTGTATTGCACCGCATGCGATTTGAAAATATTGATGCTACCGTGGAATGGCTGTTGGCAAATCCGTATAGTTTAGTGGAATTGACTTTAGTGAGCGATACTTTTATTTCAAATCAAGATTTAAAACGCATTTATGAAAGCCATGATGGTATCATCCATATTATTCCTATAGTTAACAAAACAGCTTCAGAGGAAGAAAATAACGCTGCAAAAGTCAATCTAGACCAAGATATTCAGGGCTTATTCAAAGACTTTTTTGTTGCAAAGTACAAGCAAGAACCAAACGAAGAAATTCTAGAATTGTTTAGAGAAGTTCAAGGGGAATCCAATAAAAACGAATAAAATCAAACGTATATGTTACCATTAAAATTAAGTATTGAAGGGTTGTATTCCTATCAGAAGAAACAAACTATTGATTTTACGGCTTTAACAGAAGCTGGTTTATTTGGAATTTTTGGAGCAGTAGGTTCTGGAAAATCGTCTGTTTTAGAAGCAATTGGGTTTGTATTGTATGGTGAAACCGAACGTTTGAACTCACGTGATAAACGTGCGTACAATATGCTAAATTTAAAATCTTTAAAAGCAGAAATTGATTTTGAGTTTTTGAATTATGAAGAACGGAAATTTAAATATACCGCCAGTTGGGGTCGCAACAAACAAAAGTTCGAAGATGTTTCTACAATAACTCGTTCTGCTTATGAATGGTTAGATAACAAATGGATTCCATTAACTTCGGTAGATGCAACTGAAATAATTGGTCTTTCCTACGATAATTTCAGGAGAACTATAATTATACCTCAAGGGAAATTCAAGGAGTTTCTGGATTTGAAAGGTAAAGACCGTTCGGATATGATGAAAGAGATATTTCATCTGCAAAAATTTGATTTGAGTGTCAAAGTAAGTCACTTACAAGCAGCTAACAAATCTAGTTTAGACCAATTAAAAGGTGCGCTCTCTGGATTTGAAACTATTTCCGTAGAAACTATTCTTTCAAAAGAGGAGGAATGGCAAATTGCTTCTAAAGTTTTAGAAACAAATAAGGAAGTACAGAAAAAAGCAGATGAAGAATTGGCAGCTTTAAATACTTTAAAAACCAATTTTGAAGATTTAGAAAATAGAAAAACTGTATTCTCTGCATTGAATGTAGAGAAACCCAAAATGGATGCCTTGCAAGCCGAAATAACTGAATATGAAAAAGTAGAAAAAGTTTTCGGTGCCAATCTTCTCACTTTGAGCCAATCAACTACTGCACTTGCAAATGCTAAAGCAGACTTTTCTATCACAGAAAATAGCTTTAAAACAATTCAAGAAACGATTGAAACAAACGAAAATGCATTGCTTGTATTGCAACCTAAATTTGATAATTTGGAAGCATCTAGAAATAAAGTTTCCGATTTAGAATCTATTACTAAGGTCTTGAACTTAAAAATTAAAAATAAATCTTTTCAGTCTGATATTGAAAAAGGAAACGATTTAATAATTGCTTTAACGGCTAAAGAATTAGAGGAAAAAAATAAGTTAGAAACCGTTCAAAAAGAGATTTCCGAGTTAAAGTCAAAAAAAACCGACACTTCAATATTGTTAGCCGTAGGAAAATGGTTTTTGCGAAATAGAGCCTTTCAAAACAGTATTGATGACACTATTACAAATATTAAAAACACTTCTGAAAAAATATTATCCGCAAAGGATTCTTATAAAACATTAGGACTTTCAATTACTAGTTGGGCAGCTGATTTAGAAGCTAAAAGTGGCATTTTAGAAACAACTAAAAAGGAATTAGAAGCTTCCAAAAACAAGCTATTAGTGGCAAAAGAATTAGCGCAATTTTCTCATAATTTACACGATGGCGAAAGCTGCCCATTATGCGGTGCCTTAGAACATCCAAATCCAATGCAAGTTGTTGATGTATCTAAAGAAATAGAAGCTATTGATTTGCAGATTTTGGAAGTGGATAAACAAGAAAAAGTAATTCGGGAAACAAAAGCATTAGCACAAAAAAATCAAATTTCATTATCCCATTTAGAAGGGCAATTGTTGCTTTCTCAGACTGCCAAAGAGCAATTTGAAAAGGACCAAAAAAGTCATTTACAAACATTCATTTGGAAAGAATTTAGTTCAACAAATTTTGACGCTTTCGAACAACAACAGCAAGTACAAGAACAGTTAGACTTGAATATTAAAGCGGCTGAAAGTAATGAAAAAACAGTTAGAAATGATATAGATACTGTTGCTGATGATTTGAAAATCCATACGGCAAACCAATCTAAAATCAAATCTGATATGGCTGCAGTTACTGGTGCTATTGATAATGAATTATCTCAATTGAAAGTAATCTCATTTCAAGAGTATCAGAACAAAGTTGTAGTTTTGATTCAATCCGAAAAAAC
>JBIPOE010000028.1:0-45997 GCA_044379485.1 Catalimonadaceae bacterium | reverse complement strand
ATACAGGCAGTTGAGTACAAGCTTAACAACAGACCCAGAAAAAGATTTGACTTTAAAACTCCTTTAGATATATTTGAAAATTATGTTGCATTTATGACTTGAATCCGGCCTCTCCAAAGCATTGGATGAAATTAAAAATTGAATCTGATGCACAGGGGAATACACTAACTTTTATAGATGAAGGCATAGGAATTCCTGAAAACGATTTACCCCATATTTTTCAACCATTTTACCGGGCGTCAAATTCTACCTCCTCAAGGGGCCATGGAATTGGTTTGTCATTAGTTCACAAAATAATACAGATCCATAATGGGGAAATAAAGGTTGAATCTAAACTGCTGCAGGGAACCCGATTTATTGTTTTTCTGCCTTCGCACTCAGTTTAATTTAATTCCAATTTAAGGCTGATTTAATCAAATATTATTTCTAATACGTCACCTTTGTATTGTTCCTTTTAAACAACACGAATATGATTTTCGGCCATAAACTTTTTTCTCCCGTTTCCGGAATTTTATTTCTGGCCTTTTCATCTTCAATGATTTGTCTTTTCTATATTTTTAATCAAAAAATTGAAGCCGAAAAGAATCTTCAAAGAGTTAGAGTTATTGAAGAATACTTGTTATCTGATAAATTAAAAGCGGATAAAGAAGTTAACAGAATATCAAAGTCATACGAACTACTGGTAGAGGAAAATAAAATATTAAAGGACGAAATAGCATCTCTTATTGTTTTTAAAAGTAGAGAAAGGAATCAAATAAAATTAAGTTCTGGTTCTAAGAAAGAAAAGAATTCCAAAAAACGAAATCAAAGTTATGCTGAAAATTCAGTTCGAAATTTTGAATCAGTTAGAGCTTCAAATTGATTAAAAACAATACTAATAATGAAAAAGCTTCAAAAAATACATGTAGAACTAAATAACCATGGCGTGGTTGTTTTGGAAGATCTACAAACAAAGGAGGAAACCATCATCACCATGCCTGCTGACCGTTTTGCTAAATTTCTAAGAAAATTTAGGGATTTAGTGGGTCAGCAGGTGGAGGTGGCCAATGGATGGATTTTTCCAGCTTCCAACACCAGAATTTAAAACATTAAAATGTCGGGAACTTTACAAGGACCTGATATTTAGCAACAACGAATCACCCGTTTAAAACAAGCGAAAACAATTTCAGGCGAGATTTTTTTCATGTGAAAGGACTTCTATTTTATAGGGGTCTTTTTTATTTATAGTGAATAGAATATCCTTTAGGCAGTATATTTTAACTCATTTCACCTCTGATTGCCCTTACCAAATACCGTTTTGCATCGGTAGGACTTTCCTGATTGGCCAAAAGAAACATCAGTTTTGTAATGGCTGCTTCGGTAGTTAGATCGCCACCGCTTAGAACACCAATTTCCTGAAGGTGTTTTGATGTTTCATACCGGCCCTGGGTTACAGTTCCGCCATTGCATTGGCTCACATTATAAATCATTATGCCGGAATTTACTGCCTTGCGCAAAATATCAATAAACCAGATGCTCGTTTCCGCATTTCCGGATCCGTATGTTTCTAAGACCAAACCTCTTAAGCCTTCAATATTGATTATTGCTTCAACCGTTTCTTTTGAAATACCTGGAAAGAGCTTCAAAATAGTAACGTGGCTATTCATTTTTTTATACACCTTGAGCCTACTATATGGCTGATAGGGTTTTATGACATTAAAATCATAGTCGATTTTGATTCCGCATGTGGCAAGGGCTGGATAGTTTTTACTTTCAAAGGCTCTGAATTGTGCACTTTCTACCTTTTTCGCCCGATTGCCTCTTAACAATTTGTTGCTAAAAAAGATGCATACCTCCGGAATTACAGGTTTTCCATCCCGACGGGCTGCCGCTATTTCCAAGGCCGTAATTAAGTTTTCCCTGGCATCCGTCCTGACAGCACCGATGGGCAATTGGGCTCCCGTAAAAATGACAGGTTTATTCAGATCTTCAAGAAGATAACTTAGTGCTGAAGCAGAATAAGCCATAGTATCCGTCCCATGAATAATGACAAATCCATGGAAGTTATCATAATGCTCTTCAATTAACGAAGCCATTGCAATCCAATGACTTGGATGCATGTTGGCTGAGTCTATTAGCTTATGAAAAGAAGTGACAGTAAGGTTGAAATTAAACTTATTGATCTCAGGAATTTGGGACAAAATCTGCTCAAAATCGAAAGGAACCAAGGTTTGGGCATCCTCATTAAAAACCATTCCAAGTGTGCCTCCGGTATAAATAAGCATAACCGATGCCGCTTTAGGATCGGAACTGGTTTTAACCAGGATGGTTTTATGAGTTGACATAACTATAACGAAAAGTCAAAAATCTGATGATAAAAAAAAGGACTACTCTTTAAGCTGGGTCCAAATTAAACAAGGAAATGGCGGTTTTGCTTGTTGTTTTTGATATTTCGTCTGGCGAAAGTTTAAAGAGATTGGCTAGTTCATAAACGACTTCTATGAGATAGGCTGGTTCATTTCGTTTTCCCCGATATGGAACCGGAGCTAAATAAGGTGAATCGGTTTCCAGAACGATGGATTCTAAGGGTAACAACCCAATAAAATCTTTAAGTGGGTTTTTTTTATAGGTGATGTTGCCGCCAATGCCCAAACAAAAGCCAAAATCAGTTATTTCTTTTCCCTGATCTAAAGTGCCTGAAAAACAATGAAATACACCTCTTAATCCACGGCTTGCAAAAGGTTTAACTATTTCAATGGCTTCTGTGTTGGCTTCTCTGGTGTGCAAAGAAACGGGAAGTTTTTTGGCCAAAGCCCAATTTAATTGAAACTCCAATGCATCTTTTTGTTCATCTATAAACTCTTTGGACCAATAAAAATCCAGGCCAATTTCACCAACTGCAACCGCAGGATGGGTTTGAAACAAGGGCTCTATTTTTGAAAGTTCCTCCCTCCAATTGGCAAAAACATGGCAAGGATGCAGGCCCCACATGGGTTTGGCGGATTTTTCATTTTCTATTACCCCACAAACCAAAGGAATTGATTCACCATCGATGTTTGGTAAAAGAGAAAAAGCCACGCCCGTAGCCTTTGCTCTTGCGAAAACTGAAGTTATATCTTCAGAAAATTGGGAGCCAAAAACATGGCAATGGGTGTCTATAAGTTGCATTCAGGATCAAAAAGGTTGCAATGATAAGGGTTTAAACTTCTAATCATTTGGCATTAAACCATTTTGGCAAAAAAAGGACTTATTCACTAACCACATACCTCACCTTTAAACTTTCAGGATTCAATGAAAGTTTCAAAGGGTTTAAATGAACAAACTGACTCAATTGTGCAATTGGCAAGGGCCAAGAAAACAAAATACCTACAAACTCAGCAAATCTTTAAACTTAACCGCTTGTCTACGGGATACTTCTATCTTTTCTCCGCCTTTCAGCTTTACCAAAATTCCGCCTGAAAAATAGGGTTCTATGGTTTCCACCATGCGAAGATTGATGATGTGCTTTCTATTTGCCCGAAAGAAAATCTGGGGATCCAATCGTTCTTCCAATGCATTTAAAGATCTAAGAATAAGTGGCTTACTGGTGTCGAAGTAAATCCGTACATAGTTGCCAATTGATTCAAATAACCTAACGGTGCTCAATCTTATAAAATAATATTTGTTGCCATCCTTTACAAACACCTGGTCGTTTTCTGAAAATACTTTTGGCTGTGGGCCACCTTCACCTTCGGCTTTGTGGTCCTCTTCCAGTTTTTTGATGGCCTGGTCCAATCGGTTGGTTTCGATCGGTTTTAACAAATAGTCAATGGCATCAAAATCAAAGGCTTTGAGTGCATATTCATCATAGGCAGTTGTGAAAATAACATCTGGAGCGATGCTGTCATCCAAAGCTTCCAGGACTTCAAATCCAGATTTTCCCGGCATTTGTATATCCAGAAAAACCAACTCGGGACGCAACTGGTTGATTTTCTCAATGGCTTCTTCGCCATTAGTGGCCTCATCTATGATTTCGATTTGTGGATAAGCTTCCAGTAATCGACGAAGTTCATTCCGGGCAAGGCGTTCGTCATCTACGATTATTGTTCTCATTTTGAAAGGGGGATTTTTATGATGGCTGATACTGTTTCTTTGTCTGTTTGAACTATTGAAAACAAGTTCGGTATGTTGTAAATTAATTCAAGTCTGTGCAAAGTGTTCACAATGCCAAAACCTCCGGAATCTGTTCCGTTTAGCTTTCCGGTATTGTCTATCCTGATTTCTGCAAAGCTTTTATCCAATTTGGAACTGATGGATATCTGACCACCAGCCACTTTTTTTGACAAACCATGTTTCACGGCGTTTTCCACCAGAGTTTGAATCATCATTGGGGGCACATGAATACCAAGCGTTTGTGGATCCAAATTTAAACTGAATCGTAATCGTTCCTCAAATCTGATTTTTTCCAGATTCAGATAATCGTTTACAGTTTTAAGTTCTTCAGATAAGGGAATTGTTCTGGCCCGATCTGACAATAAAGAATTCCGCAAAATATTGGAAAGCATGGTAATTGCCGATTTTGCCTTTACAGGATCTTCGTCCACCAAACCCCGAATTCCATTTAAGGCATTAAACACAAAATGTGGATTGAGTTGAGATTTAAGTTTATTAAGTTCAAATTCCTTTAAGGCATTTTCCCATTTCAACCTTTCAATTTCTTCTTTTCGATAGCGACTAAAAAAGGCTATGGCAAAATAAATGACCGACCAAAGTAAAAAGAGTGTCATAGAATTGACAACCAGGATACTCATTGAAACCAGCCATTCTTTCCAGTTCAATTGGTCAGAAACCAGGTTTAGTCCTCTGTCTATTACCAAATTTGTGCAGGCATAAGCCGTGGCCATCAGTAGGTTACTCACCAAAACCAATATTACCAGTTTTGGCAAAGGAAACTCTATCCAAAGATTTCGTTTAAAAATAATTCTGAAAACATGGGTAAGGCCAAAGGCCAAAAGGCAAAGGGAAAAAATGGAAATACTCTCATTCAATGTTAGATCATGCCCTGTGCTGTACCTGTAAAATACCGACATTGCCAGTCCATATCCACCCCATCCAAAAAACTGGCAGAGGAAGTATAAGCGGGCTTTATTTGGAAGTTTTGTAATGGCCATTAAATTTTACAGAAAATAAAAGTCCTGCTAATCAAACAACAACATACAGCTAAAGTGAGAAACGGCAAATTATTTACGCAAAAGGCAGATAGTAAGATATAGCATCTAAGGTGTTTTGAGAAAAAGTGGCTTTATTTGTTTCAGGTTTGTATTTCAAAATCAACTTATGCCAAAAATTCCATCGCTTTGTGTGATAGATGATGACGTCATTTATCAGTTTGCCGTAAAGCTGACCATTCAACAATTGGACCTTGCCGAGCAGGTTTTAACCTTTTCGAATGGGGAGTTGGCAATGAATTATTTTATTGAAAATTCAAAAGATACCTCCAAACTTCCTGATGTGCTTTTACTGGACATCAATATGCCGGTAATGGATGGTTGGGATTTTCTGATTTGGTTTTCCGGTTATAAAAAAATGTTGCAAAAAGATATACCCATTTTTATGGTGAGCAGCAGCATAGATTGGCGTGATATAGAAAGAGCCAAAGGTTTTGAAGAGGTGATAGACTATGTTTCTAAGCCTTTGACAGATGGCAGTTTTTTTGAAATTTTGGAAAAGTTGGAGGAGAAAACTTTGCGGGTCAATGAAACAGGAAAAATCTGAAAGTCAGCAAATTATATTGGACTGGCTGGCCAATTCAAAAAAGAATTTAAGCGCCAATCAGAATTTCATAAAAAAACTAAACCAGAAAAAACTTGACTTAGATAGGATTACAGAGCAGCACGAAGAAACCTTTGCCAAAATAGATTGTCTGGAATGTGGCAATTGTTGCAAAACCGCCCACCCAATCTTTACCAAAACGGATGTTTCCAGAATATCAGATTTTCTGGGGATGAAAATCAGCAAGTTTGAACAAACCTATTTGAAAGCCGACAAGGATGGTGACCTGGTCCCGATTCAAATTCCCTGCCCCTTTTTAAATATGGACAATACTTGCCAGGTGTATGAAGTTAGACCCAAAAGTTGCAGAAGTTTTCCCCATACACACAACAAAGAAGGTTGGGAAAGAGGAAATCTTTTAGGGAAAAATACCATCACCTGCCCAGCAGCTTTTCGGCTTGTAGAAAGGATGAGAAATGGGTAAATGGCCGGTTTTAAATACAGTTTTGGCTTCAATTTACCTGGAACGGTGAATTCAATTTTTGCCTATTTAACGATTTTTCTAACATCACACCCTTAAAGTACATCAGCTTAGTTTACATTTACCACCTCATTTTCACCATTAAAAATGAACAAAAGAGAATTTATTAAATCCGGAATAGGTTTGGCAGGGCTCAGCTTATTGAACCCTATTCAAACAATTGAAAGTTTGGCAGTTGGCGGATCTTTTCAACTTGCCCCACTTCCTTATGCATATAACGCCTTAGAACCTATGATAGATGCCAGAACGGTAGAAATTCATTATTCAAAGCATCATGGAACTTATGTAGAAAAGTTAAATGCTGAGATCAGCAAGGGTTCCTATGTCTATACTGGAGTTGAAGACTTGTTATCAAAATATGCCCATGAAAACACAAGTATCCGAAATAACGGAGGTGGTCATTTCAACCATACTTTGATGTGGAAAACGCTTGCAAAGCCAGGTACTGTAAAAATGCCTGTGGATCTGGAAATAGAACTTATAACCACTTTCGAATCAATTGAAGGATTTGAGGTTAATTTTAAAAAACTGGCAATGGAGCGTTTTGGTTCTGGCTGGGTCTGGCTTTGTAAGGGTAAAGATGGCGGGTTGTTTACCACAACTACAGCAAATCAAGACAATCCTTTGATGAATGTTGCAGGAATAAGACAAGGAAAACCAATCCTTGGCATCGATGTCTGGGAACATGCCTATTATCTAAAATACCAAAACAAAAGAGCTGATTATCTGGATGCTTTCATGAAATTAATCAACTGGGATGAGGTTGAAAAATTAAGAAAAGCATAAACAACGCCTTTTACACTTAAAAATCCATTGACCATGAATCTAATGCTTTCACCGGAAATTTTTAAAGAAAAAACATTTCTCATTACAGGAGGAGGCTCAGGTCTTGGCCTATCCATGGCTGAAGGTTTGCTAAAACTAGGTGCCAAAGTTGCCATTTTGAGCAGAAATGAGGAGAAGTTAAAATCTGCTGCCCAAAAGTTGGAAACAGAAACTGGGTCTAAAGTCTTTTATTTTTCAGCAGATGTGCGGGATTCAGAAAAAATTGAGGCCTCTATTCAACAAATAGTTGAAACAACCGGTGGTCTTCACGGAGTAATAAACAATGCGGCCGGCAATTTCATTTCCCCTACTGAAAGACTTTCAGCCAATGCATTTTCTTCTATTATTGATATTGTTTTGAAGGGAACCATCAACACTACAATGGCTGCCGGAAAACATTGGATTTCCCAAAAACAAGCAGGTGTATTTGTCAATATTGTAACAACGTATGCAACTACAGGCTCTGCTTTTGTGGTCCCTTCGGCTACTGCAAAGGCGGGTGTAGTGGCTTTAACCAGATCGCTGGCAGTGGAGTGGGCGAAGTATGGCATCAGAACCAATGCCATTGCGCCAGGGCCTTTTCCAACTGAAGGGGCATGGTCAAGGCTTTTTCCAAAAGAGGCATTTCCACCTGATTTGGCTGCAAAAATGGATCCTGCCAAAAAGATTCCCCTTGGCAGAGTGGGTAAACATGAAGAATTGGTAAATCTGGTGACCTACCTGCTTTCAGATTTCTCTGGTTTTATGAATGGTGAAATCGTAACCTTTGATGGTGGCGAGTGGCTGCAAGGTGCAGGAGAATTTAACTGGCTTCAGGCAGTGCCCAATCAAATGTGGGATGCCATTGAGGCTTCGACCCGGAAAGGAAAATAGGTTCTAAACAAGCAAAGAACCCATTTTTAATCTATATTGGAAAGTAATAAATCCTAAGTTTTACAGATCCTTCTTTTTGATTATTGCCTTGGCGAAGAAACATTCTGTTAAAAGTATTTCCCCATTCAGCTGAATATAAATTAAATGAAGAGGAGGTTTTTAAACCATCGATAATATCCTGTATGTGTCTGGTGATGTTGCATTTATATACTTTATTTTCAGAATCATAAGCGAAAATCTGGGTAGATTGAACCCTTTTGGCAGCGGCTACCGATCCAATATTCTGTTGAAGCAAAGAGAAAATTCTGGCATCGTTGAAAATCACTTTATCCAAATCTGCTTCGTTTGGAATATAATAATCAGGCCGCATGTTGATTCTCAAAAAATCTGGCGGGCCTAATGTGGTGGTTCCTAAATCCAGATTGGGTTTTATTTCCAATTCTGCCTTAAAAATTTTAATCTTTTTTGTTTGATTGGCTTTCCAGGAAAAAATCCCGGGAATGGTCGCTTTCGTTGCAAAACCTCCACCAGCTTGCACCAAGGATTCATTGCCAGTGAGTGAGGCCGCTAAGGGGGCTTTTCTTGGAATATTTGCCCAGGGTTTGGTTTCTACATTCTGATTAATGGTATAATATTGAACAGAACTGCTTGTTCTGAACTTGAGCTGCTTTCTAACTGATATTCCATCTTCTGTGTTGCGATAAGAAATCACAAATGTGGCAGGTGGAAATCCGGAACTGTCTTTCAGGTCAAATCTGGTTAAACCTGAATTTTGTTCCAGAGATTTAAAGGCAAATCCTTTCAAATACTTATCTAAAAATTGCCTGTCATTGGAAATGGTTTTTTCCACTGCCCATTTTTCAAAAATTTCCTTTCCCAGTTTAGCCGCATCTATATAAGTAAACCGACCTATTCTTTTTGCATCCTTGGTGCTCAAATATGCTTCATCGTCTGCGATTGCAGCACTTGCATTTGCAAAATAGCTTTTATCGCCATTCAAATTTTCTTTGAGCCTATATAAACCAAATTCGTTTTTACCAGCTTCGCCACTGGCTACGTAATAGTTGTAATCATACCGAAATGTTATAATAGCAGAATCAAAACTTATTCCATCAACCAAGCTATCAGGAAATGTTAATGGGTACGATTCCGGCAAAAGCTGAAAAAAACTTTCGCTATTAATGGTTCCAATCTTTTCGTCCGTATAATTTCCTGCCAAAAGCAATTGCCTGCCAGTTGTGTTCAGACTGTCAAATCTGTAGGTTTCAAGATAGGTGGAAAAGGTATCTATAAACGATGTATTTGCTTCGGTAAGGTCGGGTGGGGCCTCAAAAGCTTTGTTGTTTGGACTTATGCATCCAACAAAAAAAAGGGCCGGCACCAACATTGGTACCAGCCACAAAAGATTTTTTTTCAATTTCAAGATTATCCTGCCAGATTCTGATAAATAGACATATAGTTTTCTTCCCAATCGGCACTTTCGTGGTCGATTTCAGCCAGACGTTTGTTGTCTCCATTTGGAATGGTTGCCAATAGCTGGTTTAATTTTTCGCTGTATGGCTCAGAACGCTTCAAAACAACATCAGCATATTCAACAGCGATTTTCATCAAACCATCAAAATCTGCAGTTTTCAAATTGTTCAGCATGCTGTCTTCAATGTCCAGCATTTTTACTTTTTCCATCATACTGCCGTGGTCGAATTTGTGTTCGAAAGCATTGTTGTAAATAGAGAAAATAGCTTTTGCATTTTTGAACATGGGATCGTTTTTGTAAGTCGTCTTCATGTACATTGGAATCAAGCTGGTCATCCAATCGTTGCAATGAACGATGTCTGGAGCCCATCCAAGTTTGCGGACAGTTTCTAAAACACCTTTACAAAAGAAAATGGCCCGCTCATCGTTGTCTGCATGGAACTTGTTGTTGGAATCCACAAAAACCGACTTGCGGTGAAAATAATCTTCATTGTCTATAAAATAAACCTGAAGCTTTGCATTTGGGATGGAAGCAACCTTGATAACCAATGGTTTTTCTTCATCACCGACCGAAATATTGATTCCTGATAACCTTACAACCTCGTGTAGCCTATTTTTTCTTTCATTTATCGTTCCGAATCTTGGAACGAGAATTCTGATTTCCATTCCTTGTTCTTGCATAACCTGAGGAATTCGCCTTATAAAATCGGCTACCTCGGAGGTTTGTAAGAAAGGATTTATTTCACTTGCTGCATAGAGAATTCGAAGTTTTGACATAGGAATTTTTTGAGGTGCTAAAAACGTAACTGCAAAATTATACAAATTTTAGGCAATATTCAATAAACATCCTAGCATTGCTGTGTGATATTACCATTAGGTATGTAAAGTTAGCACAGGGTAGAATCAACTTAAGTGATTGAAAAATTAGCGATTAGCATGCAAACATCCAGCGAAAAAGAATTTGTAAAATACTGTGTAAGTTTATGCCAGACTTCGAAGAAAACCATAGGATTTGTGCCCACAATGGGCGCTTTGCACGAAGGGCACCTGGAATTGGTGAGGCAGGCAAAGAAGGAAAACGATTTTGTTGTGGTCAGCATTTTTGTAAATCCGCTCCAGTTTAACAACGCAAACGACCTTTTAAAATATCCCAGAGATTTGCAAGCCGACCAGGATCTTCTGGAAAAGGAATATGTGGATCTGATTTATGCCCCAGCCTCCGCTGAGTTTTATAAAACGGAGCCCAATATTCAAATAGAATTTGGTGGTTTATCCAAAGTGCTTGAGGGAGAAATGCGGCCTGGTCATTTTTCAGGAGTTGCCATTGTGGTTGCCCGCCTTTTCCATATTGTTGAGCCGACGAAGGCTTATTTTGGTGCCAAGGACTTGCAGCAGGTGGCGGTTATCAAAAAACTTATACTTGACCTCGATTTTGATTTGGAGCTGGTAAGGTGCCCAACCCTAAGGGAAACCAGTGGCCTGGCCATGTCTTCCAGAAACAAAAGGTTATCTGATGCTGGAAAAGATGTTGCCGCCCGTTTATATGAAGGACTTCAAATGGGTTTGAAAGCGGCCAACCATTGTTCATTAGAGGAAACAAAAACATTGACCATGCATTTTCTCAGCAGTTTTCCTGAGATTAAATTAGAGTATCTGGAATGGGTGGATGCAGATTCATTTGAAGTGTTACCTGAAAAGAGAAAAGAGAAAACACCAGCTTTGTGCATTGCGGCTTGGGTGGAAGGTGTTCGGTTGATTGATAATTTGATTTGGGAGGCTTAGTTTTCATTTTATCTAAACAATAAAAATACAAATTGTGAGAGGCAGAAAAAAAGGATTGATTAAAATTGCGGTCACTTTTAAAAAGAAAAGGCCCGCAAATATTACTTTGCTTGGTTTTTACACTTTGAAAAGGCTTTTTTACATTTGATAAAAACATGGGTTAAGACCCGTACATGAAAGACAAAGTCCTGAATTTTCTCCTTACGGTTTATGGTATTTTACTGATGGGTTTTCTGGTTTTGCTGGAATTGCTGAAGTGGATCCTTTCCTTTTTTTACATTCCAAAGCCCAAACCAGCCACGCCTACTTATTACATAAAGCTGCTTTGGCGCAATTTTGCGCTTTGCATTTTCTTTGTCTGGTTTTATTTTTCGGCAGTTGATCTGAATTTGTTCTGGCTTTTTGGCCGAAGCCCCAGCCTGGCGGAGCTTGAAAAACCCAAAATGGCCCTGGCTTCTGAAGTATATTCGGCAGATGGGGTGCTGCTTGGAAAATATTACAGAGAGAACCGGAGTCCAACCGAATACAAGTCCATTTCTCCATTTGTGGTGAAGGCACTATTGGCTACAGAGGATATAACCTTTATGGAGCACACTGGTGTGGATTTGGGTGCTACACTTGGCATTGTGTATTATCTGGCAAAAGGGGATAAAAGAGGTGGAAGTACAATAACCCAACAATTGGCTAAAAATCTGTATAAAACCAGAAGAAAGGAAAACCTGAAAGGGGTTCTCAGCTATATTCCAGGCTTAAAAACGCTGGTGGAAAAGACCAAGGAGTGGATAACTGCAACCAAACTTGAGCGCAACTATACCAAGCAGGAAATCATGACAATGTATTTGAACACAGTGGATTTCGGCTCAAATTCGTATGGAATCAGAACGGCTGCGCAAACCTTTTTTAAGACCAGCCCGGGACGCTTAAAGGTTGAGGAAGCGGCCGTTTTAATTGGTATGTTAAAGGCTACCACCACCTACAACCCCAAAAAGAATTATGAGAAATCGTTGAAAAGAAGAAATACGGTTTTGGCCCAAATGCGGAAATACAATTTCTTAAGCGCTGCCGAATTCGATTCTTTGTCCGCCCTTCCTATTCTTTTAAATTATACGCAGGAGCCACATCCTGATGGTGTTTTGGATTATTACGGTTCCTATTTAACTAAAGTTTTAACCGCCTGGGCCGACAGCAATGAGCACGATATTTATACCGATGGATTAAAAATTCATTTAACCATTGACACCCGATTTCAAAAGCATGCGGAGGAGGCCGTGCATGAACACATGCGCTCTTTGCAACGCCGGTTTGACGACCATTGGAGAGGCCAAATTCCATGGCGGGATGAAAAGCACAATGTAATTGAGGGCTTTATAGAAATGATGGTGCAAAGAACGGACACATACAAAAGCCTGAAACGCAGGTTTGGAGAGGAAACGGACTCCATCAATAAATATCTGAATTTGCCTAAAAAGATGGTTTTATTTTCCTGGAAAGGGCCAGATACTGTGATGATGAGCACCATAGATTCGCTCAAATATTGCAAAAAAATTCTCCACGCTGGTTTTATGGTTATGGATCCTTTCAGGGGCCAGATAAAGGCATGGATTGGCGGCATAGATTACAAGTTTTTTAAATATGACCATGTTGAGCAGTCCGTTCGCCAGCCAGGAAGTACCTTTAAACCATTTGTTTACGGGGCTGCCATGGAAAACGGATACAATCCTTGCTCCAGAATTCAGGACCGGTATGTGAAGTATGAATACGATGAAGATTCAGCAGGGGTAAAAGTGCATAAAACCTGGGCGCCTGGCAACGCTACCGGCTATTTTACGGGAACCAATATGACTTTGCGATTTGCCATGGGCCGGTCCATCAATTCTGTGGCAGCACAGCTTACACATTTGTTAGGCGAACAAAAAGTAGCCGATTTTGCCAAAAAATGTGGCATTACAAGTCCTTTAAAACCAACGCCATCCATAGGTTTGGGTAGCAACGATGTTTCGGTTTTTGAAATGGTGAGTGCCTATTGTTCTTTCCTAAACAATGGATTCTGGAATGAACCTATGATTGTAGGAAGGATTGAGGACCACAACCGGATTTTGATTCGAAACTTTGTACCTAAAACCCAAAAGGTGATGAGTGAGGAAGCGGCATATAAGATGGTACACATGCTGAAAGGAACACTTCAGGAACCAGGTGGCACTGCACAGGCATTGTTTAGTTTCAATGTGTTTTATGGCAATGAAATGGGTGGAAAAACGGGGACATCTTCCAACCAATCAGATGGTTGGTTTATGGGTTTGACCAAGGATCTTGTTGGAGGGGTTTGGGTGGGTGCAGAAGAAAGATGCGTACACTTCAGATCCTTGAGGCAAGGAGAAGGTTCCAAAACAGCTTTGCCGGTTTTTGGTTTGTTTATGGAAAAGGTTTACAGGGACAAATCGCTTGGAATCAGAGTGGGTTTTTTCCCGAAAAAGAAATATCCTTTGCAATATTGTCCAACAAGAATTCCAAAAAAAGATACAAGTTCTGCCTCTCCTACGGAGCCTGGGGAGCCAGTTTTAGAAGAGTTAGAATTAGAATAGAATAGTCCTTTTTTTGTAAGTCATTGAATTATAAACTGTTTTACGCCTAATTTGATTTATGAATTTTCCCACCAAATTGGTTGAGGATGCAGTAACAGAAATTGCCAAATTACCGGGCATTGGTAAGAAAACTGCCATGCGGCTTGCCTTGCATCTTTTAAAAGCGGATGAGTTGGCTACGGTTGATCTTGCCTCAGCATTGGTAAATCTGAGAACAAAAACTAAATATTGTCAACATTGCAATCACATTTCTGAAACTGAGATTTGCAGTATTTGTGGCAATTCAAAAAGGGATCAATCTGTGCTTTGTGTGGTAGAAGACAGCCGTGATGTGTTGGCAATAGAAGATACATTGCAATACAATGGCTTGTACCATGTTTTGGGTGGTATTATTTCTCCGATGTCTGGCATTGGGCCTGAAGAATTGAATATCCCAAAACTTTTGGAAAGAGCAGGAGGAGAAGAAATAAAAGAAGTTATACTTGCGCTTAGTCCCACCATGGAAGGCGATACCACATCCTTTTATTTGAGTAAAAGATTATCTGATAAGGGAATTAAAATTTCCACCATTGCCAGAGGAGTGGCTATAGGTGGTGAACTTGAATATACAGATGCAATAACTTTGGGAAGAAGTATTTTAACAAGAACCATTTATCAATAGAACAGATGAGAAAACTTTCAATTTTTATTTTCAGCCTTATCTTTTTGGGCGCATGCAAAGTGGAGTGGACAGAAAAAGAAAAAGAAAAGGTTCGGCGGGATTGCAGGTTGGCAGCTGACAGATTCGGTTTTATAGATACGGAAAAACATTGCGATTGTGTGTTGCGGACAGTTCTTAACAGATACCCTAGCCCTAACCAGTTTGAAAATATGGAAATGGGGGAATTTGGGGAAATTGTTGCTGAGTGCCAGGGAAGGGAAATGAGCACAAGAGTAATCTGGCCGGAAAAAACCCAGAAAGCATTTGTAGATTCCTGTATTTCAATGGCAAAAGGCCAAAACAAAAAAGCACCCGAAAACTATTGCAATTGCGTTTTGGATGAACTCATTAGAAAATATCCCACCGATGATAGCCTGGCTGGATTTAGCACAAAGGAAATAGAGGAGATCGGAAAGATGTGTGAAGGCCAGGTAAACTGAAACTCTATTCTTTCACAAGCTTTCTTGTAAAAACCGAACCATTTTGCTCATTTCTGATAAAGTAAATACCTGGTGCCAGATCATTAAGTTCTATTTTCTGCTGCATTAATGGATTGATTTTTTCAAAACGCAGCAATTGTCCCTGATTGTTAAATAGTTGAATATTGATGTTTTTCTCAGACTCATTTGATACATGAAGGGTTTTTGTAAATGGATTGGGAAAAACAGAAACCTGATTTTGTAAATTGCTCAGGCTTTCAGTGGAAGTTATTAACTGAATAGTCCCTTTTGCAATCAACCATTTTTCCGGGTCAAAGGTGCTTGATGTTGGAAAAAATGGAAGCGTAAAATTAAAGACCTGCCCATTACTTTCATTTTGAAACACAATGGTGGTATCAAATCCTGTAGCTCTGAATCGAATGGGTACCTTTTGCTCAAAAAACGAAACTGATGGATGCGAACTGGTTTGGTTAAGCGTCAATTTCATACTTTGGCCACTTCGCAACAATTGAATTGTATAACTTGGATACCCTTGCCCTATAAACCAATCGGCCAAAAAGCCACTTAAATTTTTTCCTGAGGCTGTTTCTAAATGTTGAATAAAATTTTGAGTGCTTGCAAAGCCAAACCCAAGTGAAACATCTGATTGATAATTTCTTACGCCCTGCCAAAATGGAACATCTCCAATTTCCCATCGGAGCATGTGCAAAACCAAAGCACCTTTCAGATAGGTCAATCGGTAATCAAAAACTCTGTTGATATCAGTTGTATCATTAACCCAAACAGAGCCACCTGCCTGGCCTTTTACAGTATTCTGGCTGCTATTGAGCCATGTTGTAAAATTGGAAGTGGCAAATCGCTTTTCTGATAAAGCAGCCATATAGGTTGCCCAGCCTTCATTAAGCCAAATATCTCTCCAACTTCTGCAAGTGATAAAGTCCCCAAACCATTGGTGGGCCAGTTCATGGGCTTGTAAGCTGAAAGAAAAATCAGTCATAAAACTCATGGTTTGGTGTTCCATTCCGCCTCCCCAACCAAACTGGGCATGGCCATATTTTTCTTTTCTAAATGGGTATGGCGCCACAAGCGAATCATAAAATTGAAGAATTGGCAATACCTTTTTTGTATCTGTTAATGCTGAGCCTAATGTTTCCGGATACACAAAATTGACAACGGGAAGGGAATCACCGGGTGCCTGAGAAGGCAGATGAACTTTTTGGGTAAAGGCTGTGTAATTCGTAATAGCGGTTGCAACGAGATAAGTAGCAATCGGGTATTTATGTTTCCAATGATAAATTTTTTTATTTCCAACTTGTAACTCACTAACAAGCAGTCCATTTCCTGCTGCCCGGTATTGAGAAGGCGTGCTAATAATCAAATCAATAGAATCGGCTTTATCGTCCAGACTTTGTTTACATGGCCACCAATCTCTCGCGGCATAGGGGCAACTCATGGTCCAGATAATTGGTTGACCAGCATGAAATTGCTTGTTAAAAGCACCAAATCCAGAGTTGTTTGGTATGCCTTTATAATGGATGCTAACAGAATCAATTTGATTTTGAATGACCGTACTGTTGGTTTTAATCCAGAAAATATCCTGTCCCTGAAAGCCAAAACTTTGTTTTTGACCTCGGAAAATAACAGAATCAACGCCTAGACCAGAATAGAAATCTAACTTGAGTAGCCTTGCTGTATCAGCAGTCAACTTAAATGTTATTCTGACTTTGCCCTTAATATACCGGACATTTGGGTCTATTTCCCACTCGCAACGGTAATGTTTTACATCAAAATTCTGTCCTGAATTTGGAGATTGAGTTGAAAAAAGTGTTGTATGTGCTTCTTTTTCTTTTTGACTTATGAATTCAGTGGTTTCAACACCTTGACCTAAAGAGTAGAATGAATGGAAAAAAAGAAGTAGAAATGGTACGAATCGCATGGGTCAAAAGTCGAAAAACTTTTTCATTTTATTTGAGTCAAAGCATGATAAGAAATAAACAAAAAAAAGGCCGATTCAAAAGAACCGGCCTTCGATGTATAAATCAAATAAACTAGTAGTTTCTACCTGCCTGGATCATGGCACAACGGAATCCGATAGTTGAACTACTTGAATCCTGTGCCCAGAATCTTCTGTTACCTGGTGAGCACCAATATGCTGCATCAGCCCATGAGCCGCCTTTGTAAACCCTTGGCTGTTTGTTTTTCTTACTAATTTCCATGCTGGATGGATTTTCATTTCCAACCGCAAAGTTTCCAATTAGTGAGTTTTCCTTATCATAATTTTTGGTTGGATCTTTGTAATCATTTCTTCTTAAAGGATTTAAGTCTTCGACATCTTGGAATGACAGAGATCGGTAAACATCCATAACCCATTCATTTACATTTCCTGCCATGTTATATAGGTTATAATCATTTGGTGGATATGCATAAACCTGGTCGGTAATCATGGCCCCATCATTCAACTTACCAGCAATTCCAGCATAATCACCTCTGCCCCTTTTAAAGTTACAAAGGAATTGACCCATTTGACGACCGTATGGATTTCTTAGAGAGTGGCCATCCCAAGGATAAAGCCTTCTGTTGGTTTGGTTCTCATCACCATATTGTACTCCGATAAGTGCCTGAGCTGCATATTCCCATTCAGCTTCGGTAGGTAATCTATAATCAGGAACTACTACACCAGATTCTAATGGAATTCTACCATTTGATCCAGTTTGAGATATCTCAATATCAGCATCCTGTGCCAGTTTATAATTAACCACATTACTCCTCCATTTGCAATAATCAGTTGCCTGATCCCAGGTAACCCCTACAACCGGATAATATCTAAATCCAGGATATCTCAAATAATGATCCCTGTATGGATCATTAAATGATAATTCTTTTACCCAAACAGCTGTATCGGGCATAGCTTGAGCATATAAATCCGGGTTATGGCCGGAATCCTGACGCAAAAAGTGCATATATTCCAACCAGTGGATATTTGCAATTTCTGTTTCATCCATAAAGAATGACATAATGGTAACCGTCCGCTCAACGTTATCCCGAGTGAACATCACATCCTCTTCTCCGGATCCAAGAACAGTTCGTCCACCCTCTATGTAAATCATGTTAGGAGCTGGCGGTTGACCTTTGAAGTCTTTAACAATAAATCCTTCATCGCCGTCATCTTTTCCATAAACCAATCCAGTAGCTGTACTTTTATCGCCTGGATTAACGCTGGTAGGTTTGCCGCCTTGCGAGCAAGAAACCAAAATGGATCCTACCCCGATGGCAACCGCCAAATTGACAAACAACTTTTTCATATTATTCATACCTATTTTTACCTGAATTCGATTTTCCATTTTTTGAAAGTGCTAAGGTAAGGGAATGCTTTGTTTTTGGAATTGGAAAAAAAACAAAGAACTCTGCTTATGTAAGGCTATCGGCCAAAAGTGAAACTTTATTGTGGAGTACCTCTACAACTCCTGAACTAATTCCGAAGTTAAACTCTTCACTTTTCGTCTTAATTTTCACGTTTCCTTCCTTTAATGCGCCTACTAACGGTGCATGGTTCTCCAATATTTCAAAATAACCAGAAATTCCTGGTAAAAGAACAGAAAAGGCTTCCCCTGTGAAAGCCTTTTTGTCAGGAGTAATTAAATCTACCTGCATAATGTTTTATTCAAAAAATGAGTTTTATCGTGCTTCTGCCAATAGTTTTTCGCCTTTGGCAATTGCGTCTTCAATACTTCCAACCAAGTTAAAAGCCGCTTCAGGAAAATGATCCAGTTGACCATCCATAATCATGTTAAAACCTTTGATGGTATCTTTGATATCAACCAAAACTCCTTTCAAACCTGTAAACTGCTCTGCTACGTGGAAAGGTTGAGAAAGGAATCTTTGAACCCTTCTTGCTCTGGTAACCACTTGTTTATCTTCTTCAGAAAGTTCATCCATACCAAGAATGGCGATGATATCCTGAAGTTCTTTATATCTTTGAAGGATCATTTTAACCCTTTGTGCACAACCATAATGTTCAGCACCCAAGGTAGCTTCATTCAAAATTCTGGATGTTGAATCCAAAGGATCTACAGCCGGATAAATTCCAAGTTCGGCAATTTTCCTACTTAATACTGTTGTGGCATCCAAGTGGGCAAAAGTTGTAGCCGGAGCTGGATCTGTAAGGTCATCAGCAGGAACATAAACCGCTTGAACCGATGTAATAGAACCTCTTTTTGTTGAAGTAATTCGCTCTTGCATGGCACCCATTTCACTTGCAAGTGTTGGTTGGTAACCTACCGCTGATGGCATACGACCCAAAAGAGCCGAAACCTCTGAACCAGCTTGTGTAAATCTGAAGATGTTATCGATAAAGAATAGGATGTCTTTTCCCTGACCAGTTCCATCACCATCTCTGAAATACTCAGCCACAGTAAGACCAGATAAGGCAACCCTTGCTCTTGCTCCGGGAGGCTCATTCATTTGACCGAAAATAAGTGTTGCCTGAGAATTGGCAAGTTCAGCGTGATCTACTTTTGATAAATCCCAACCGCCTTCTTCCATGCTGTGCTTAAATGCATCACCATACTTAATAACGTTAGATTCAATCATTTCCCGAAGAAGGTCATTTCCTTCACGGGTTCTTTCGCCAACACCAGCAAATACGGAAAGTCCTGCATAGGCTTTTGCGATGTTATTGATCAATTCCATGATCAATACAGTTTTACCAACACCAGCACCTCCAAACAAACCAATTTTACCTCCTTTTACATAGGGCTCTAAAAGGTCAATTACTTTGATACCTGTAAATAAAACTTCTGAAGAAGTGGAAAGGTCCTCAAATTTAGGAGCAGCTCTGTGAATCGGAAGTTTGGATTTTCCTGCTGGTGGAGCAATTCCATCAATGGCTTCCCCTACCACATTAAACAATCTACCTTTTATATCATCACCAGTAGGCATAGATATTGGCGTACCTAAATCTAAAACCTCCATTCCCCTTAACAAACCTTCCGTTGAATCAAGGGCAATGGTTCGTACTCTATCCTCACCAAGGTGTTGTTGACATTCAAGGACTATTTTTTGTCCATTTGATTTGGTGATTTCTAATGCATCTAGAATTTTTGGCAACCTTGCATTTTCAGAATCGAAAGCAACGTCCACAACCGGACCGATTACCTGTGTTATTTTTCCTTTGTTTGAAGACATATAATGTAGAAGTAGATTGTTCTCTAAATCGGACCGCAAAAGTAGGAGTCTATTTTAATAAATAAAAGGAAAGATGAAATAGAATTTTTTAACTGCTAATCAGTGGCTTAAAGGGCCTTTTTACCTTTTTTTAAGAAATTTACTACGGAGGAAGCCGCTTTTTTTTAAAATTATTTAGTCCCAAAATAGCTGGAATTGATTTTTCTTGTAATTTCGCGGTCCCAAAAAGGGAAGGAAGCATGAAAAGGACATATCAGCCAAGCAGGCGCAAAAGAACAAACAAGCACGGTTTCAGGCACAGAATGTCAACCGCGAATGGTCGAGCTGTGATAACTCGCAGACGTGCTCGTGGTAGAAAGAAATTAACTGTTTCTGATGAGAAGAAAGGTAAATAACCTTTTCACTCCGAAAGCATTAAAGTCATCAACTTCAAATTGATGGCTTTTTTTTTGCTTTTAAACTGTTATTCTATTTTGAACACGCTTTGCAGGGCGGATTCTTTATTGATTGATCAGACTATTTATAAAAATTTCAAAAATCGGTTGGCTGCCTGGCATTAGAATTTATCATCAATTTCATTTTTAAAATTGATTGACAAATGAATATTTCATTCCAATTATTTAATACTTGGACTTAGATTTATTTTGAAAGTAATTAAGCTTTTCTTTCTTTTAAGGCTTAATTAACCAATTCGTTTTTAACCATATGAAATTCAATTTACTAACGATATGGATAGGCCATGTCTTTCTTTTTTCGTTTTCTATTTATGCACAACCCAATATCGAAGGATTGTATAGAATTACACCTTGGGCCCAAAATAAAAAAGCTGCTGCATGTATTACATTCGATGACAACTGTCCAGGACAATTCGATTTTGCCTTGCCGGCATTAAACCAGAGAAATTTAAAAGCTACTTTTTTCATAATCACTGGTGGAAGCCAGTGTGGAAATGTAAGTTGGCCTAGGGTTGATTCTGCTTTTTCGGCTGGGCATGAAATTGGCAGCCATAGTGTTACACATCCAAACATGGCCAATTCTGATTCTCTTACAATTGAAAATGAGCTTGGCAACTCTTATCAAAATTTGAGGCAGCGCTATTATCCAGAAGGCTGGAAAATGACCATTGCCTATCCTTTTGGTAGAGGAGGAGGCAGTTCAGTACAAGATAAAAGAATAAGGCGCCTGGCTCAGAAATACTATTTTGGAGGAAGATCAGCCGGAATAGGTCCAACAGGATTTACGGGTTACAATGATTTTACAAATCCTTTTTATAATGCATTTTATATGCAAATAGGGACTTATGTGATGGGCCCTGGAAACCTACCAACCGCAGCGCAACTTTCTGTTATTCTGGATTCTACCGAAAAAAAAGGAGGAATTTTTACCGGACTTTATCATGGTATTGAGAATGGAGGATTCAATAATTTGCCGATAACAACCTTCAATGAACATCTTGACAGCATGATTGCACGTCAAAGTAAGGTATGGATTACTCCCTTTGGAAATGCTGTAAAATATCATACTCAAAGACGGGCGGAACCAAAACTTGAATTTGTAGGTAGTGTATTTTCTTCTCAAAATGTTTTTAGCGTTACTTATAAATTAACCGATACCTTAAGTGGACCTTGGTATAATGAGCCGCTTACTTTTAGAATAATCAAAAGCATTATTGCTGATTTATCCAACGTTGATTCTGTGACTGGAGGTGCAAAAAATGTGATTATGGAGCCTGATTCTTTGCAGTTTGATCTTCGACCCGGAGATTCGGTTTCATTTCATTTAACTTATACTTCTGTAAAGGAATTGGAGGCAAGTGGAAATGAATTAAGACTTTATCCAAATCCTTCAAATTCTGATTTTCAGATTATTTACAAAGGAAATGAGATATTGTCTGACAAGGTTACTTTAAAAATAATGGATCTTAACGGCAGAACTTTGGAAACGCTTAAAAATCAGGTTTGGAGAAACAACATTCTATCTGTAAGACCAAAACCAAAAATTCCCTCTGGTTCATATTTGGTTGAAATATCTGATGGAAAAAGTGTTTTTAGGAAACACTGGGTTAAAGATTAAATTGGCTCATAAAATTTTGTTTAAGGACAAAACAATCTGAATAAAAACAGAATGGAAAATCCACACTTACGCAAAACATCCTGGTTTCAAGAGAAAATTATAGCTGGACTGGTTCAATCCAACATGCCTAATAAATCATCCAAATTTGAAATCCTTTTACCTGTTGAAGGAGTAAAATTCAGTTTTAAATATGATCATGTTTTACTCGCTAAAAGATTGTAATTCAATTGTTCATTTCCATTTTCAAAAAAAATTTTTAGAGTTGGATAAACCTTTATTAATTGCATTCTCTCAGAGAGAAAATTTTTACAAATAAAAAAATGAAAAAAGTAGTAGTTATCGTATTTGCCTTCATCATATCAGTAGGAATGAGCTGGGCACAAGAGGATCAGATTTCTAAAGTAAAAAAATCGGCTGTTGAAAGAGCTGAGGCTTTTACCAAAAGAATGACAAAGAATTTAAATCTGGAAACCACTCAAATTGAGCGATTTAAGGTTTTAAATCTTGACCGTTTTAAGCAAATAGAAGAGGCCAGAGCTTCTTTTGGTGGTGATAAGAAACAAATTGCTTCTAAAGTGAAAGAAATAAACGATGCCTATTTCTCCAATGCAAAAGGCGTACTTAGTCCTGAGCAATTTACCAAATTTCAGGAAATGAAAGAAGAGATGAAGGAAAAGGCAATGGCCAGAAAACAGGCAAAAAAAGGGTAATTTTAAAAGTTTAGATTTTGAACCTGGTGATTTTTATCCCCAGGTTTTTTTTTGCCTTTTTTAAATTCTAATGCATTGTTTTGCTGAATAAATACGCCCTCTTTTCTACATGATTTTTCAGGTAATTTGTTGTAATCTATTGATTTTTTTGCTTTTAGCAGTCATTGGTTTTTTGCCTGCAAAACTGGTCCAAAAGAAAACAAATCAAAAAGGTGTCGTTTTCCTGCTATTTTGTTCCTTACTCTTCGGTTATTTTTTGTTTGAATCGGTGGTGGCAGTTGTTTTTACAAAAGGTGTTACTGTTCAATGGTTAAGTTTTATACCCTTTTTGTTGCTGTTTTTTATTCCTCGAATCAAAAATGAAAAGAAAAAACCAGAATCAGATCTATCCTATCTTCTACTACCCTTAGTTCTTTTCCTTTTTAGTTCCTGGTATTTTTTAAAATCCTATTCATATGATTTACAAAGCTTTAATAAATATCCATTCATTGACATAATCAGTTATGCCTGCAATAGTCTGGCTATGGGCCTTTCTGGAAACGAAACTTCCGTAGCCTCAGGAACTATTTATTATCCAGAATTATTTCGGTTTAACCTCTATCATTTCACTGAACTTTGGGCAATTGTAGGTATTTGTAAAATCCTTCCAATCACAGAGACATATGCCATTTGTTTTATCCTTCCAGTATTTTTTATAACCCTTATCGGATTTGGTATCGCTGCCTTAGGTAAAAATTTAAAAATCCCATTTTATGCCTTAACCGCCATTGGACTTGCTTTGTGTTTTGCCAATGGAAAGCTTTTACTTTTTAATGATGTATTTCTTTATAGTTTTTTGGATTTAGGAGGCTTGAAGATTTCATTGCTTTTTCCGCTTTTGATTTTATTTTGGTTGTTAAAAGATAATACTCCTTTGGTTTTGGCATTTGGGCTTTTATTACCACAGACCAATACCTTGTATTTTCTGCTATTGGCTACCTCAACCGGGTTTTATGTTTTATATAATCTCAGGAATTTAAAGAATGCCATTCCTAATTACATATTTATAGGTTATGCCATTTTTGCACTATCATTTCTTTTTATTTTATTCACGAATAGCGAAGGATCCGAAAGTTTTCCCATAAAGAATTTCTCCGTTTTACAGGTGATTGCGGAAACATTTTCGTATTTTAGAGAGGCTGTTTTCAATCTAGGCATCAACTATTGGGGCGTTTTTATTTTGGGTTCAGCTTTGGTTATTTCCTGGAAAAATATTTTACTAATTATTCCCTTTTTTGTTTCCAAGACAAGTCTAAAAATCTTCTGCATGTTATGGCCAATAGACCAAAAATTGGTTTCAATAGGAGAAGTGCTGATTTTTCTTTTGGTATTATTTTTCCTGAACTGGAAGGTCAAAATCCTGAATAAGAACTTTTTCTATTCATTTTTGGTGCTTTTTACCCTGTGTGGTTTCGCCGGAATTGGCCACACTTATACCGGTCACCTGGATTTTGAACAGATTTTTACACTTTTCGCTTGTGCCTTATTTCCGGTTTTGGTCTTATTTCTTTTTGAGGAAAAAGTAAAGGAAAAAAGTGTTTTGGACATTTTGGGAATAGCGAGGTTTAAATGGATTGTTCTTTCCTTTATTTTGATTCTTGTGAGCTATAAAACGATCAGATTTCAAAGGTCACTACCCTTTGAAAAGGATTTTTACGATGAAATATCAAAATCAATTCAACCTGACAAAGGACAAAAATTCTCAGCCCATTTTACTACCAAAAAAATGTACCCTTTTCCCTTGCATGTTCAGGCGGGGTTTCCCTTGCTATTTGAACACGCAACTGCGCTTTCCACAACGGTAACTTTGCTCAATGACAATTCATGGCAAAAAACTGAAAGATCAGCTCAGGTAAAAAACTATCCTTTTTATATTTTTTCAACCAAAGATTCTATATTTCAAAAGGATAAAAATATAAGTCAGCTACAAAATCGATTCATTAAACACTTTAAAATTAAGTACTTGTGGATTGATCCCAAGTTTGATCAAACCCAAATTGCGATTCCTGAAATTGCGATTCAGAAAAAAATTGTGTCTAAAATGGATGGGGAAGAATTTTGGATAATCAGTCCAGAAATGCTTTAAGTCTTAAAATCTAATTTTGTTCAGATTGGATTTGGTGTGTAAGAACTGAACTTTCATAGTTTTGCGTTCCTCCATTTCAAAGCTATGAATACGATTGCGCTTCCGACTGTAGAAACTGCTAAAAAACTCGGCCTTTTGCCTGAAGAATATGATAAGGTTTGTGAGATTCTTGGCCGAAAACCAAATTTCACAGAACTATCAATATTTTCAGTAATGTGGTCAGAACATTGCTCATACAAAAACAGTATTGTTTGGCTAAAAACGCTTCCAAAAGAGTCGGAGCGAATGCTTGCCAAGGCAGGTGAGGAAAATGCAGGTTTGGTAGATATTGGTCAGGGTCTGGCAATTGCCTTTAAAATTGAAAGCCATAACCATCCTTCCGCCCTGGAACCATATCAAGGTGCGGCAACAGGGGTTGGTGGCATCAATCGGGATATTTTTACGATGGGTGCAAGGCCCATTGCACAGTTAAATTCTTTGCGATTCGGAATGCCCGAAAAAGAACGTAACCAGTTTTTGATCAAAGGTGTAGTAAAAGGAATCGGCGATTATGGCAATGCATTTGGCATTCCAACAGTAGGCGGAGAAGTGTTTTTTGATGATTGCTATAATACCAATCCATTGGTGAATGCATTTTCTGCAGGAATAGTTGAGGTAAATAAAACTGCTAAAGCTATTTCTTATGGCGTTGGAAATACGGTTTATATTGTTGGATCCAGAACTGGAAAAGATGGAATACATGGAGCAACATTTGCTTCTGAAGATATTTCCGAAAAGTCAAATGAAAAGTTGCCAGCCGTACAGGTTGGAGATCCATTTGCTGAAAAATTATTACTGGAAGCAACGCTGGAAGTAATTGCAAGTGGTTCAGTGATAGGCATTCAGGATATGGGTGCAGCTGGAATTATTTGCTCAACTTCCGAAATGTCTGCCAAGGGCGAGCATGGAATGGACATTTGGCTGGATAAAGTTCCAACCCGACAGAAAAATATGCAGCCTTTTGAGATTTTACTTTCCGAAAGTCAGGAACGCATGTTGATCGTGGTTGAAAACGGAAGAGAAGAAGAGGTCCTGGCCATTTTTGACAAGTGGGATTTGCAATGTGCTGAAATTGGGGTAGTTACAGATACCAAACGACTTCATTTTTATATGAAAGGTGAATTGGTTGCCGATGTGCCCGCAGAAGACCTTGTGCTTGGTGGAGGCGCACCTATTTATCACCGAGAATGGAAAGAACCTGCTTATTATGCTGAAAATCAAAAGTTTGATCCACAAATTATTCCACAACCGAACTGTAAAGAAGTAGCTGGTTTTTTATTGGAACACCCAAATCTGGCCTCTAAAAAATGGGTAAGCAGACAATATGATAGCATGGTTGGTACCGCAAATATTTCCGCCTCAGAAGCATCTGATGCTGCAGTAGTTCTTATAAAAGAGGCCAAAGACACAGCAATAGTAATTACTGTAGATTGCAATTCAAGGTACGTGCACGCAGATCCGGAAAAAGGTTGTGCAATTGCCGTGGCTGAAGCAGCAAGAAATATTGTTTGTACTGGTGGTGAGCCGGTTGCGATTACCAATTGTTTGAATTTTGGAAATCCATACAACCCTGAGGTGTATTGGCAATTTGTGCATTCCATAAAGGGTATGAAAACGGCTTGCGAGGCATTTCACACACCGGTTACAGGCGGGAATGTGAGTTTCTACAACCAATCGGGTTATGATGGACCCGTTTTTCCAACCCCAACCATTGGCATGCTGGGTTTAATGGAAGGTTTGCACAAAACGACAACGATAGCCTTTAAAAAACCAGGTCATAAAATTGCCATGTTGGGCCCGATGACAGATGACATTGCATGCTCCGAATATTTGTATTCATTTTGTAAAGTAAAATCTTCACCTGCACCTTATTTTGATCTGGACAAAGAATTGGCCACACAAAAACTTGTTAAAAAACTGATTAAACAAGGATTACCCGCTTCCTGTCATGACCTAAGCGATGGTGGACTATGGTTGGCTCTGGCCGAATCAAGTTTAAACTCTGGTTTGGGTTTTGAGGTTTGCTCTACAGAAGGTTTCAGGAAAGATGCATTTTGGTTTGGGGAAGGACAAAGCCGTGTTTTGATTTCTTACCCAATTGAACATGAAGCCAGGATTCAAAGTCTGGCCATGGAAAAGCAAGTTGACTTTTTGCCTCTTGGTTTGGTAACGGAGAAAAAATCTCTCATGATCGATGGGGAAGAATGGTTTAGTTTGGAAGCAGCCAAAGCCTTACATGACAATGGGTTGAGCAAATATCTTATTAGCAAATAAGTTTTGTTTGGGATTGTTCAAAAACCAAAGAATTTACTTCAAAAAGAGTCAAATAATAAGGGTGAAAAACAATCTCACTTAATGCTCAGTTTTTTAACAAAACACCAAAAAGTATAAATTAATATAATTCAAGTCTTTTGCTTGGATTTCGGACTTACTTTTGCCTCTTCATCAAAACTACAAGAAATGGAAATCGGCCAGCTTGGTCATGCCTCAGTAATACTTGCATTTATCTCTGCTTTATTCGGACTTTATGCACTTTTTTTTGCACAAAACCCTGAACATCCGCAGTTTCAAACCTACAACAAAGCCTCAAAATGGGCATTTTTTGTGCATGCTTTTTCAGTTTTTGGAATTGTCGGCAGCCTTTTCTACATCATTTATAGCCACCAGTTTCAATACCACTACGCCTGGAGTCACTCAAGCACTCAACTGCCTGTTTATTATATGATTTCCTGCTTTTGGGAAGGTCAGGAAGGTAGTTTTTTATTGTGGATTTTTTGGCATACAGTTATTGGTTTTTTCCTTTTCAATGCCGCTCCAAAGTGGAGAAGTCAGATCTGGATTGTGTATTTTTCGGTCCAGGCGTTCCTGGTTTCCATGTTGATAGGTGTTATTATTCCAGGTCTGAATTGGAAAATAGGCAGTTCTCCGTTTATACTTTTGCGTGAGGTTCAGCCAGATGCACCAGTTTTTGCTATTAATCCCAATTATATTCCGGAAGATGGCCGTGGTCTTAATCCACTGCTTCAGAACTATTGGATGGTGATCCATCCACCTACCTTGTTCCTTGGTTTTGCGCTTACTTTGGTGCCTTTTTGTTTTGCCATTGCCGGCCTTTGGACCAAACGCTATACCGAATGGATCCGCCCAGCTATTGCATGGACCAGTTTAGCAGCTGGTATTTTAGGAATTGGTATTGCAATGGGTGCCTACTGGGCCTATGAAACTTTAAACTTTGGTGGATACTGGAACTGGGATCCGGTTGAAAATGCCGTTTATATCCCCTGGCTGATTTTGGTTGCCGCACTTCACCTGCTTATGCTTTTCCAAAGTCGGAAAACAGGATTGGGTGGCGCTTTCATATTGGTGATTCTCAGCTTTGTATTGGTTTTATATGCCACTTTTTTAACCCGAAGCGGCATTTTAGGGAATGCCTCTGTTCACTCATTTACCGATCTTGGACTTTCGGGACAATTGCTGGTGTATTTGCTGGTTTACGCGGTAATTTCTATTATTTTACTTAGCATTCGTTGGAAGCATTTGCCTCACAGTCAAAAGGAAATGGAACTGTATTCCAAAGAGTTCTGGATTTCTTCTGGTGTTTTGGTTTTATGTCTGGCTTCTTTTCAGGTTCTCGCTTCTACTTCTATTCCGGTTTATAACGCCATTTCCAAAGCATTTGGGTTTGAGGTAAATCTCGCCCCGCCCGCTGACCCAATTATGCACTACACGCAGTGGCAAATGGCTTTTTTTATGTTCATAACGGTTTTAACTGGAATCGGTCAGTTTTTCTTTTGGAAGAATGAAAGCACAAAATCGGTTTTCAAAAGCCTTGGTTTACCATTAAATATTGCCTTAGGCCTAAGCATCATACTGATTATTTATTTTGGGATGGATGACTGGAAATGGATTCTCTTTCTGGCCATGGCACTTTTTGGAACTGTGGCCAATATTCAAATGCTCATACGATTGTGGCAAGCAAAAACCAGTTTGACAGGTGGTGCTTTGGCACATTTGGGTGTTGCTCTTTGTTTAATAGGGATTTTATTTTCAGCTGGATACAGCAAAGTAATCAGCTTAAATACAACTGGTTCCGTTTATAGAAAAGACTTTTCCACGGAAATGAACCGGGATAATATTTTGATGTGGAGGCATACGCCACAGAAAATGGGACCTTACACCATATATTATAAAGGTCCGCGATTGGAGCTAAAAAACGGACTAGGTTTTATAAATAAAGATATTTTGGTGCAATCGGATGAGGCACACCTGGGCATACTCACTGACTCCTTTGAGATTGCGGGCAATTGGAAAAAACCCGGTGATACCCTTGATTTTTATCCTGAAAATACATATTATCAGATTGAATATCAGGATACTTTGGGCAAAACTTTTACATTGTATCCAAGGGCTCAGGTTAATCCAAACATGGGTTTGATAGCCTCACCAGATATTATGAAGTTTTTTGGAAAGGACTTATATACCCACGTTACCTCCATTCCAAGTCCGGATGAAGAAGTAAAATATTCGACACCAGCACCAGTAACTGTGCATGCTGGCGACACCTTTTTTATTGCCGATCATGTGGCCGTTTTGGAAAAAGTGCAAAAGTTAAGTCCAGCCATGCAGGCTTCAATTGGGCCAACTGATGCAGCCGTGGAAGCGGTTATCAAAATATATGGCAATCAAAATCAGGTATTTACAGCAAAACCTATTTTTCTGATTCGCAACCAACAGGTAGGAATTTTGCCTGATGTGGTTGAAGATGTAGGTGCCAGAATTGCCCTGGCAGAAATTAATCCGACAGACCAAACGTTTACCATTTCGGTAGAAACTTCAAAAACCGACTGGATTATAATGAAAGGTGTGGAAAAACCAGGCATTAATATTCTTTGGATTGGTATTTTGGTGATGACCATCGGTTTTGTTATGAGTGTTTATAGAAGATTTGTTGAAGAAAAAGCGAGGGTAGTTTAGAGGTTAAAGTTCTGAGTTTAGAGTCTTTTTACCACAGAGAGCTGGGAGCTGAGAGCCGCTGAGAATTAGAGAGTTAAAAGATTCAAGTTCTGAGTTTAAAGTTAAGGTTTTTTTGGCTCAAGGTTTTCCTGTCTTAAAAAGTCTTTGCATTTTTAACCTCGTAGAGGTGAAATTATTATAGAACAAAAAGTGCATTAAATATCCGCCAAGGCGGATGAAATTATTTGATTTTTTAAAATATCCAGGATAATTTAAAAAAGTAGCAATCAAATATTTTAAGAATGTTCCCTCCTAAAAATCCAAAATTACTAGGCTCAAAGAGTTTCTCTATGAAAAAAAAGTCAAAAAGCTCCTTCCTGAATTTTCTGTTTCTAATCCTGGTTTGGATTGTAATCTCTTCAAATGGATCAAGGTTATTTGCCCAAAGGCAGGACTGCGATTGCAAAGAGAATTTCGATTCAGTGAGCAATCATATAGAAAAAAACTATCCCTATTTTTTACTTCACTCCGTAATTGAAGAATCTTATCTGTCTCATAAGCAATCGTTTAAAAACAGATCTTCACAAATCACCCAAGCCAAACCTTGTTTTTCACTTTTGCAGCAATATCTCAATTGGTTTGGAGATGGACATCTGGGGGTATCGTACTCAGGAGACGTTTTTAAACCTAAAAAAGTAAAAGCCCAAAAGACGCCCAGATGGGAAAATCTGACAGAAGAAAGGGCAAAAAGATATTGTGATTCAATTGGACCTTTAGATCCGTTTATTGGAATTTGGGAGAGTTACGAATCATTTTACAAGGTTTTATTATGTAAAAATGGAAAAGGCTATTCGGCATTTTTAATAAGTACCATCAATAGAAACTGGAAGCCAGGTGAAGTAAAAATGGATTTTTCCCCCAATGATTTGGGGAAAATGATTTGCACATTTTACACATCTGACCATAGAGTCCGGAAACTCCTGATTTTAACCTGAACAAAAACATTTTGGAAATAGATAAAATAACCGTTTGGAATAAAATCTATCCTAAATCTGCAGAAAAAGAATCAGTTGAATCCTTTGTTTCAGCCAAATATAAATGGACACAGGAGTTCAGATCATGGAACAAAGAGACTTTTTATATCCAATTGCAAAATATTAATTCAGGAGTTAAACCATTGATAGACAGTTTGATTAAGCAGAATCTGGAAAAAATTCAATCTGCAAAAACATTGATTTTAGATTTGCGTGACAATGAAGGAGGCGACCTTACCGTTTTTGAATCCTTTTACCCTTTCATTTTAACCAAACCAGCTGTACAATTTGGAACCAAATATTATTGCACACCCGCAAATCTGTCCAACTATCAAAAGCAAATAGCTGATTTAGAAGTAGAAATAGATCCTGAATTTCAAGCCTTTGTAAAAGAAATGAAAGCGAATGAGGGAAAAATCTGGTTCGTTCCAAATGATACAATCCTTCCTGAGCCAAATGGTAAACGACCTGAAAAAGTAGTTTTATTGGTAAATGAAAAATGCAAAAGCAGCACCGAAAACTTTATTTTAACCGCAAAGTCTGGCTCAGCGGTAATTGTGTCGGGTGCAAAAACGGGGGGCGTTGCAGATTTTGAAGAAGTTGTAGATGTTGCCTTACCTTGTTCTGATCTCATTTTATTTCATCCCATTGGCCTAAGCAACAGACTACCAGAATCTCCGATTAACGAAAAAGGAATATCTCCGGACATTGTTTTGAAATCGAAAAGTAAGGCCTGGCAACCTTGGGTAAGAGAGGTTTTAAGTTTGTTAAGGTGAGAAATTGAATAGATACCTTTAGCAATGTTTGAACGTGAAAGGGCATAAAAAAACCCCGAGAGTTTCGGGGTTTTTTTATAAACTTAAATTAAGATTTATGGAGCAAATTTAACATTAACAGTTGCACTTCCAGAAACACCAGTTGCAAGAGCTTGGATATGAATTAAGCCTTTTTTACCATCTTGTGTTAAAAATGAATAAACATTACCCTCCTCAATGCTAATTTTCTCAGGACTGGCAGTTGAAACCGTTTCTGAAATTTCAGAAGGTAATTTTAGGGCAGTAAATTGAGCAGCAGTTAATGTTGAGACTGCAAAATAAGTTTTTCTAGCAGCGGCAGGTACAGCAGCAGTTAAACCTGTTGTTGCATCTTTTCTTGCATTCCAAGACAATAAAGTGGATCCACCAAGACCTAAGAATGCATACGAAATATCAACCTTATCAACGGCCGCATTTGCTTCAGCTGATTTATAAACTAATCCAGTAGATGCTGAAAAATATGCACCAGCCTCATTGGTTTGTGCACCCAAAAGTTTGGCAGAATAGGATGTTATGTTAATCACAAATGATTTTTCTGTTTTTTGATTTTTAGAGTCAGTTACAACAAATTTAATGGTAATTGAACCACTCGCTGTTGTTGGAACATTGTATTCATAATCCTCTATAGAAGAGGTTTTAGAATCAAAATCAGATGTTTGTGCTCCTTCAGAAGTTGAATTACCACCAATAACTATAAATGGTTCAATTGATTTTAGCTCTTCATCTGCTTTAGCAGTAAAATTGATTTTTACGGTTGCTCCTCCAAATGCAGAACCTGACTCTTGATTTGAACCAAGGTTGTTTGTATTGATTGTAATAGTAGGAGCTGGTTTGGTTTCATCATCCTTTTTACATGAAGTGAACCCGATTAGGCCTGAAATTAATAGGTAAGCAAGGCTTTGAAAATTGAATTTCATATTCTTTCTTTTTTTGTTTTTTAAATTATTTAAAAATTATGCCGCAAATATAAGGTAGAAATTTGCCAACCTTGCAAACTGTTTGTACTTGTTTTTTATTTTCCTAACATGTATTTAGATTCATTTACATCTCACTGTAAAGCACTTAGTCGGAAAATTCTATTTTCTACCACCTGTCTTTGTCTTGTGTTTAGCCTGATTTTAGGCACTTCATGCCGAAATACTGGCGTTCACAAAGGAAAAAAAATACCCAAAGGAGGGGCTATTCCATGTCCGATAAAAGATTGTTAAACTTGCATCTTCAAATTATTACAAATCGCATGAAACAGATTTTTTCAGCAATATTCATATTTGGCACAATTTCTTTTGCAAATGCGCAGGCCACAAAAAAGTTGGTTAAAAAGGCACCTGTTAAAAAAATAGCCCATGAAACCCCTAAAGCTGAGGAACCAAGAAAAGACAACTTTGCCGTTATGGAAACCCAGGAAGTTCGCTTTAAAGGAACGGATGAAGAATTGGTGACTTACTTTATGCAAAATATAAAATTTGACTCAAGCTCAATTAAGGCAAACGCGGAAGGCGAAGTAATGTTGAGTTTTGTGGTAAATTTTGATAGCACAGTGGTTAACCCAAGTGTGGTTCATAAATTTGGTTATAATGTTGATGATCAAATGATTGAGTTGGTAAAAAAATTAAAATTTGTCCCAGCCAAAATGAATGGTGTGCTTACACGTTCAAACCATATGATATCCATTCCTTTAAGGGCATATGCCCACGAATAATTACTTTTAAGTTTGACACAAATCATTTCGTTTTTGGATTTAATTTCAAAATTTTAACCTGAATATCCGCAAAATATTCAATAGATTTGTGGATAAGATTTCGTTTTTTTTGATTAAAGATCTGAATATCAGATTAAAGATTTGACTTGCTATTCAATTTTCTTTCCATTTTCTTTGCACTCCTTTTTTCGACTAGATATACAATAGTTATACACAATGGCGATTATCACCAAAATTAGAGAACGAGCAGGCCTGGCAGTGGGTATTGTTGCGGTTTCCTTAGGTCTTTTTATTGTTGGAAGCGACCTTATCGGTCCTGGTTCCAGCCTATTTGGCAACAAACAAATTGTTGGCGAAATCAATGGCGAAGACATAAGTCTTGAAGACCTTCAAAAAGAAATCAACCAATTGGAATACGATTTTTCTGTTCAGCAAGGTAAAAATCCAACTGAACAGGAAATGCAAAGCATCCGGGAGCAAGCCTGGACCCAAATTATTTTCAAAAAATCTTTTTTACCTGAAACTGAAAAACTTGGTCTGGTAATTTCTGATGAAGAGAAAGTGGATATGGTGCAAGGCAATAATGTACACTCTGCCATTAAGCAAACCTTCGTAAACCAGGAAACAAAGGTTTTTGACAAATCTTTGGTAGAAAATTTTCTTAGAAATATTGACAAAGCACAACCTCAGCAAAAGGCGGCCTGGTACAATTTCGAGGCCAAGTTGCCAGATGATAGAATCAGAACTAAATACGAGGCACTTTTAACAAAAACCAATTATGTAACCACTGCTGAAGCCAAAAGGGAATATGAAAGTCAAACTGCAAAAGCAGATTTTGAATACGTGTTTGTTCCATTTTCTTCTGTTGCAGATTCTTTGGTAAAAGTGGAAGACGCAGATCTTAGTGCTTACCTTTTAGCAAATCAGTTTAAATATAAGGCACAGGATACCAGGTCTTTGGATTATGTTCAGTTTATGATTCAGCCAAGTAAGGATGATTCAGCCTTTTTCCAGAAAGAACTGGGGGAGTTAAAGGAACAATTCCTAACAGCTGAAAACGATACTGCTTTTGCAAAATCAAGATCAGATGTATCAGAAGTTTATAAATCAATGAACATTAGTGATTTGCCTAAAGAACTTTCAAACAATTTGGATTCATTGAATAAGGGAGGCGTTTATGGACCATTCTTATCTGGAACAACATACACCTTGTACAAGTTGATTGACAAAACCAATGAAGGAGACAATTTTGCAAAAGCATCCCACATTCTTTTCAAAGCAAGTAGCGCTGATGATACAGCAAAAGCTGGTGCCAAAAAACGAGCTCAGGCGGTTTTAGCCAGGATTAAAAAAGGAGAAAGTTTTGAAGAAATGGCCCGTCAGTTTGGAACTGATGGAACAGCTTCTCAAGGTGGAGATCTTGGTTGGTTTGGATCTGGAAGAATGGTTAAACCATTTGAAACTGCCGTTTTCGACTATTCAGGAAAAGGCTTGCTTCCAGATTTAGTTGAAACTGATTTTGGATTTCATATTATTAAAGTGACTGAACCAAAAACAAATCTGAAATACAAAGTAGCCAATATTGCAAGAAATATTGCTGCTGGAGATGCCACCAAAGATGCCATTTACCGCCAGGCAAACGAATTCAGAAGTACCTTAAATACACAAGCCGAATTTGATACCGCAGTTAAGAAAAATGCAAATCTTAAGAAATTGACTGCTGCCAATATTCAGAAAAACGGTACCTATCTAAATGACATTGCAGAAGCAAGAGGTATTGTTCAATGGGCCTTCTCAGATGATACCAAAATTGGATCCATAAAATTGCAGGAATTTAACGACAGATATGTTGTTGCAGTTGAAACCAAACAATCATTTGAAGGAAATGCAAAATTGGAAGATGTAAGAGATCAGCTTAAGGCCGAAGTACTTAAGCAAAAGAAAGCTGAATTGATCATGACCAAAATCAAAGGAAAAACAGTTCAGGAAATTGCTACAGCTTATGGCCAGGGTGCGGTTAACAATACTGCAATGGGTATTAATTTAGCTGCAACAAGTTTTGGAGACTTTGGATATGATCCGATTGCCGTAGGTGCTGCTTTGGGACAAAAATTAAATGTGATGTCAAAGCCTATAAAAGGTGATAATGGGGTAGGCGTTGTAAAAATGACCAACTTCTCTCCAGCTCCTGAAACAAAAGATTATTCATCTTACAAAACTCAGATTGAGCAAAAATATCAAGGAAGAGGCCAGTATTACATTAACGAAGCCATGAAAGAAGTCTTTAACATTAAAGACAATCGGGTTAAGTTTTTGTAAACCATTGGATCAAAATTTTAAAAAAAGAGCCTCTTTTCAGAGGCTCTTTTTTTTGCCTTTTTATTAATTTTCTTAGTCCCAAAAATGGGAGTTCTTAGCTATTCCTTCAATATTCAGTTGATAGTCTGAGAATTGCGTTATAGGAAAAAATCCAAATCCAATTGACCAAATTGATACTTGATTATACCCGTATTAAACCTACTTTTGTCGGAGATTTATTTTTATATTCATGGCAACTACCTCAGACCTATCAAGAGGTCAATTTTTAAGATACAACAATGAACTGGTACAGGTTTTGGAATACGAACACCGGACACCAGGAAACCTGAGGGCATTTTATCAGGTAAAAATGAGAAACCTCAAATCTGGTAAACTTCTGGAAAACAGATTCAGGGCTGGTGAGGAAATTTATCCGGTAAGAGTGGAAGTAAAGGAAATGCAATACCTTTATCCTGATGGCAATGCATATGTTTGTATGGATACTGAAACCTTTGATCAGATTCCACTCGATGGCGTTTTATTTGGCACCCAAAAGGCATTTTTGAAAGAAGGCATGAATATCAAAATTAGTTTTGATGACCAAATTGCCCTTATGGCTGAACTCCCAAATACGGTTGAAGTTGAGGTTACCTATACAGAACCTGGGATGAGAGGTGATACAGCCACCAGGACCTTAAAGCCTGCTACCATTGAAACAGGTGCTACTATAAATATTCCATTGTTTGTTGAGATTGGGGAAAAAATAAAAGTAAATACCCAAACCGGCGAATATATGGAGCGGGTTAAGTAATTTAAGTCGCTTTGTAACCTGGTAAAATCGAATTTGCTTTGGGTTTAATATTAGCAGTAAACGGAATCCATCCAAAAATTGGTGCTGATGGTTTTGTTGCGCCAAATGCAACAATTACTGGTGATGTACAAATTGGCGATAGGTCTTCTATTTGGTTTAATGTTGTGATTCGTGGCGATGTACATACGATTGAAATTGGAAACGATTGTAATATTCAGGACCAATCCATGATTCATTGTTCATACAAAAAAGCTTCCACAAAAATTGGTAACAGAGTTTCTGTTGGACATCAGTCAATTATTCATGGTTGCACCATAGAAGACGATGTATTGATTGGTATGGGATCTATTTTGCTGGATAATTGCATAATAGGTACTGGCTGTATTGTTGGAGCAGGTTCTTTGGTTTTGGAAAACACCATTCTGGAACCTGGATTTTTATATGCAGGTTCACCAGTAAGGAAAATAAAACCAGTTAGTGATGCCCAGAAAGATCTTATTCAAATTACAGCAAAAAGATATCCAGAATACGCAAGCTGGTATAATTTACCTGAATTAAATACTTAACTTATACATTAAAATTTGAACTTTTTTAATCTTATCTTTTTTCAATCATTAATAAATGAATTCCAATAACTATGTGGTAATAATGGCTGGTGGCGTTGGCAGTAGATTCTGGCCGTTTAGCCGCACCAATTTTCCAAAACAGTTTCATGATGTGCTTGGGACAGGAAAAACCATGATTCAGCAAACGGCTGAACGTTATAGAAATGTTTGCCCGCCTGAAAATATCCTTGTTGTTACCAATAAGGATTATTATGACCTTGTAAAAACACAATTGCCATATTTGGCTGACGATCAGATTCTTTTAGAGCCCATGGGTAGAAATACAGCACCTTGTGTGGCTTATGCAGCATTCAAGATTCATAAAAAGAATCCTAACGCAAATCTGGTTGTTTGCCCGGCTGACCATGTAATTCTTAGGGAAGATATTTTCGAAAAAGTCATTTTGGAAGCACTGGCAGCCACAGAAAATGAAAATAAGTTATTGACCTTGGGCATGAAACCAACCAGACCTGATACAGGTTATGGATACATTCAGTTCCTGGAAAGTAAAAACGCCATTCAAAAAGTTAAAACATTTACAGAGAAACCACATCTTGAAATTGCAAAAAAATTCCTTGAGAGTGGTGATTTTGTGTGGAATGCAGGCATTTTTATTTGGAATGTAAATTCGATTTTATCAGCGATTGAAAAGCATCAAACCGAATTGTATGAACTTTTTCATGAAGGTGCTGAAAAATTTTATTCCAATTCAGAGCAAGCCTTTATAAACAATACCTACCCTCAATGCAAGAATATTTCTATTGACAACGGCATAATGGAAAAGGCTGATAATGTTTATGTTATGCTTGCAGATTTTGGTTGGAGTGACCTTGGAACCTGGAAATCACTATATGACATTGCGGAAAAGGATGAAAATGGAAATGTTGTTCATGCCAATGCGATGTTGTACAACACTTTTAATACAGTTGTTCGGGTGGGAAAAGATAAGCTTGTTGTAGTTGAAGGCGTTGATAATCTGATAATTGCAGAATCAAATGGTGTTATTATGATTTGCCAGAAGGATCATGAACAAAGGGTAAAAGATTTTGTAAATGATGCGAAACAGTCACCAGGAAATAAAAAGTTTATTTAATACTCCTATCTGGAAAGATTTTTAATTCACAAATCCATTTCCGGTTATAAAAAAAGCCCTGTTTTCTCAGGGCTTTTTTTATGGTTATTTTTGAATTATCCACTTTATATTTTGATGAAAGTCCAAACCAGAAATCCGAATATGATAAATACCACTTCGCAGATTTTCTGGTAGTTCAATTAAGGAATTTTCGTCCTGTACCTTGAATTCCGACTTTTCAAGTAAAACTCCCTTCATATCCATTATTTCAAGGCTTAGCTCTCTACCTGTGAATTTACTAAGTTCAAGTGAAGAAGACCCAATTGTTGGGTTTGGAAAAATCCTTACTTTTGATATTGAAGAAATACTATTTTCTGAACTTACACAAAAAGATACGATTACAGTATCTTTAAAAGTACAAGCCAATGGTGAGACCACTGATAATGAATAAGTTCCACCTGCATTGACTATTATTTGGGGGGTAGTTTGGTTGTTACTCCAGGTATAAGAAGTCATGCCTGCAGGTCCGGATAATGGAAAGGTATTAACCCCAGGTTGGCAAACCAGAGTGTCTTTTCCAAGATTTATCGGATTAACTTCCCTCGTAATGCTCAATGTATCAGAAACACTTGTACTACAAGCAGGTACAGAAATTGAGAATGCAAATTTATTTTGATTTGGCCCCAATCCTGTTACTATTGTTAATGGATTCTGAGGTGTGCCAATTGAGCCAGAGCCTGAAACCACACTCCAAATTCCTGAAAGACCAGATTGAATATTGGATGCTACCAGATTAACAATAGATCCTGGTGAACAAACTACCTGATCTTGCCCAACAAATGGTTTTCCAGGTAGATTATTGGTAATAACTATATTAGCTGTTGCTGGTGTACAAGGCGCATCGCTAACTGTCCATCGGAAAGTATTAGCACCAAATCCCAAACCTGTTACTCCGGAATTTGCCAGACTTGAATTTGTAATTGTCCCTGAACCAGATACCAATGACCAGGCACCTGTTCCAGAAACTGGCGAGGTAGCTGATAAATTTCCTGAATTCGCACAAAGCGTTTGATTGCTTCCAACCGCAGCACTTGGGGCGTTTTTCCTTGTAATCCTAACCGTATCTTTCGCAACCGGACAGCCTGGAGCTGTTGGTGTAACCGTCCAGATAAAAGCATTGATACCAAGACCAAGATTTGAGACTCCGGAATTGGCAATTCCAGGTGAGGTAACTGTTCCACCTCCCGAAAGAGTAGTCCAGGCACCTGTTCCTCCTGTGGGAGCTGTTGCAGCCAGGTTACTAGTTGTTGCTGCACAAATGGATTGATCTGTACCTGCATTTGCACCCAAATTGCTTGAAGTAATGGTGACATTTGCATTGGAAGTTCCGCATGGGGTGGTAATAGTCCATTTGAACACATTTGCACCTGATGAAAGGCCATTAACTGAGGTATTAAATTGGCTTACATTCACAAAGCTTCCTGTTCCTGAAACCACTGTCCATAAACCAGTTATGCCCACTCCAGGGTTTGTTGCTGCCAGTGTTGCTGTATTTCCGCAAATAGTCTGAGCAGGACCTGCAACTGCTTGAATACCAGACTCAGTAATGTTCACTGTATATTCTTCTAGCTCTCCCGAAAGATAAGGACCAGTTGCGCATGGGCTATTTGAAGAAATGGTGGCGCCATTGTTGATCAAGGCTATTCGTAACCGGCAACTTCCTAACGAAGCATTTGTAGGAATAGTAATGGAATTTGAAACCGTAGCACCTGCCACATAAGCACCATTTAAAACATTCTCGCCAGGATCAGCAAAGTCTCCATCCTGGTTAAAATCTATCCAGGCCAATCTATTGAAGGAGGTGTTTGGACTTCCGGTTGAAATACCTAGTGGATAGGAACTTCCACGGCATAATCCAGTTGATAATTGAGAAAAATCCTGAACATTCCCGCCCAAAGGGTTGGTAGTCGAAGTTCTATCAATGGTTCCCAAGGTGATTTTTGAAATAAAGTTGCTTCCAGGTGCATTGGTGAAAGGAGTGGCACAACGAATACTTACCGGAACAATATTGGAGAAAGCTGGGAAACAGCCTCCGTTTTGACTTAAAATTCTAACATACAAAAAGCTGTTGGTTGCTGAAGCTCTTCCAATGATGGTATCCTGAAGTGCATTTAATGATGGAGTAGTGGTCCATACTGTCTGATTATTAGAAAGTTGATATTGATAAGTTTCTGTAACTCCGGAAACAGTGGTTGTAAATGCTTCATTGGAAAGGATACTTGTTGTATTTGTGGCTAAAGTTGTGGCAACTGAATTACAGCTTGGATTAAAAACACAAACTGAAAAAGTCCCTGTTGCTCCATTTTTGCCATATACCCTTACAAAATATTGTTGACCCGAAATTAGGTTGGTTAAAACTGCATCTTCAATTGAAGGAAAATCAGGATCGTTACTTTCTGGAAAAGCATCAGAACAGGCTATTTGGGTTGGGCCAAAACAACTTCCTGAAAATACCTGAATAGCTCCATCAAATCCAACATCGGCAGCAAGGCGTGCTATGGCTCTGGTACTATTTGCAGTAAATTTGAACCAAACGTCTTTTGCAATACCTGGATTAGGGCCAGAGCAAACTCCTGGCAGAAGACCATTGCTATCTTCCGTTGAGCCAGCACTTGTAGCCGAGGTTCCTACACAAGCACCACCTACAGTTAATTGAATGGCGTCAAAGCATTCATCGTTTGCTGGAGGGGTTACAACTGTATTGGCATCTATTAATTGAATTGTAAAATCTCCTCTGGTTCCATTTCGACCGTAAACTCTGAATAAATATACGGTTCCATCAACCAGAAAGCTGACATCCATTTTTTTCAAACCAGTTCCGGATTTATCATTGCAAGCAGACAAAACACCGCCTGGGCAAATATTGGTTCTTGCATCAAACAAGGCATCTAATGCTCCCAAACCGTCCACTGCAATGGTGTCAATACTTGTAGTTTTCGTAAATCGGAACCAAACATCATTTGAAATTGTTGAACCTGCACCACCACAACCTGGGGAGGGAAGTGTTTGGGTAGCATTTGCACTGGAGCCGTTTATCAAAGCTGAACCACTGATAACTATTGGATTTGTGCAATTGTCATTGGAAGGAGGAGGTAAAGAACCGAGGGTTAGACAAATTCTGAAAGTACCCTGAAAACCAACTTGTTTACCATAAATTCTAACAAAATATGTATTCCCAATTGGCAGGTTACCAACAAAAATTTTCTCTGTAAAATTGGCTCCCCCCTGATCCGCACATCTAATATTAGTTGAATTACTGCAAGTCCCGCCTCTCAAATCAATAACCGGATCAAATAAGCCATTCGGTGCAACCCTAATTGTATCCAAACCTTCTACCATGTCGAACCGGTACCACACATCATCAGCAGCATTTCCGGTAGAATTGTTACAGGTTATTGCTGGTAAAGATTGGCTTGCATCCGCTGTGGTCCCATTTATAAAAGTGCAGGTTTCAGAAGGATTTAATGTAATAGCCCCAGTGCAATTGTTATTGGAGGGAGCTACTTTTATTCTAATGATAAAATCTCCAATCGAACTATTTACGCCATAGACTCTTACTAAATAAGTTGTACCATTTACCAGTGGGGATCCAAGTGCAATTTTTTCGGCCTGTCCATTTCCAGTATTGTTAACACAAAAAATGGTGGCTCCGGATGTGCAAGAATTTGATCGTAATTCTATTGTAAAGTTTTCTGATCCCAAAGGGGTAACTACCAGTGAATCAGAAGTAGCCGTTTTGGTAAATGAATACCAAACATCATTGGCAGTGTTAGAAGTGGCATTGCAAGGAATTAGACTTTGAGTAGCTCCTATGGTAGTACCAGATCTGGAAACTCCTGGAGTTAAAAGTGTTGCTGCGGTGCAACCATCATTTGCAGGAGTTGGAATAGGTCCGGCGACTGTTTTTATCAATGCATAAAAGTTGCATTCAATGGCGCTATATCCAAAAACTCTGAAATAGTATGTTTCACCTACATTTAAGCCCAAAGCAGAAAGTAACATTCCTTCTGTTTGATTTGTACTATTGGATTCTGAAAAATCTGAACACGTAATAATGCTTGGATTTTGGCAAGATCCACTAAAAAGTTCGACCACAATATCGTTTAGTACATTTGGCGTTGGAACTACTTTTAAGGTATCCATAGCGTCTGCGTATGTAAACTTAAACCACACATCGTTTGCAAATATTGCTGTAGCTCCATTGCATTCATTTGCAGGAAAAGACTCTGTTGCACCAAAATTATTTTCAGCAACCTGAACACCTAATGGCACATTCACAGCACCTGAACAATTGTCATTAGCGGCTGATAAAACCTGATTTCCAGGCCTTTGTACCTTTTTTATTGGCTGACTTAATGGTTTACGCTGGATGTTTCCGGCTGTGTTTGAAATTGTTTGATTTTGAGCAAACAAAAGGGATTCATTGAAGGATAAATTAAAAATGGCAAAAAGAACAAGAGGGGTAAAAAATAATTTCATTGTTTGATTTTATTGTATGCCTCAAAGAAAAGCAAAATCACAATCCTTTCAAAATAAGGAACTTGCAAATAAATGTAAGGCTTGGTACTATTTCTGTGCTTTTTTTAACTAAAAAGCTTAAGCAAGGGTCAGATAGCACAAACTACCTGCTACATAACCAGCGAGGGCGAGAAGGGATATTTTTTTCATATACCACAGAAAATCAATCTTTTCCATCCCCATAGCCGCAACGCCAGCTGCTGAGCCAATAATCAAAATGCTGCCACCTGTACCAGCTGCATAAGCGAGAAAAATCCAAAAATTGTGGTCCATAGGAAATTCAGCCAAACTATACATAGCCATAGAGGCGGCTACCAGTGGCACATTATCAACCACGGCAGAGGAAAGTCCAATTAAAAAAACAATCAGGTTTTTGTTTCCTAAATAATTATCCAAAAAACCAGAAAAGTTGCTTAAAACACTGGCGGTTTCTAATGCACTGACAGCCAATAGGATACCTAAAAAGAACAAAATACTGGGCGTATCAATTTTAGCAAGTGCATGGCTGGGCGTGTATAGATTTTTATCCAGACCTTTTTTTCTATGTATCCATTCTGTGGATGCCCAAACGATACCAAGAGCAAGCAAAATACCCATGTATGGAGGCAAGTGAGTCCAGGATTTAAAAAAGGGAACCATGAGCAAGCCCCCCAATCCAAGAATTAAAACGCCAATTTCTCCATCTACTTTATCTACACTATTTTGGCTTTGGGGTGGTTCTATTTTTTCATTTTTTAGAAATGCTGAAACCAGAAATAAAGGAACCAGAATATTTACCAAACTGGGAATGAATAGTTTAAATATCAAATTTTGAGTAGATACATTTCCTTTTACCCAAAGCATAGTAGTGGTTACATCACCTATCGGAGACCATGCACCTCCGGCGTTTGCAGCTATTACAATTAGTGCAGCCAGGTATAGCCTTGGCTTAACTTGACTGACCAGCTTACGGCAAAGAGAAACCATCACTATGGTAGTAGTCAGATTGTCGAGAACAGCGGAAAGAAAAAAGCTAAGACCACAAACCACCCAAATAAGGGAAATCAAATTGCTTGCATTAATCCTTTTGGTGATTATTCTGAACCCATTGTGGGTATCAATTACCTCTACAATGGTCATAGCACCAAGTAGAAAAAAGAGAATTTCTGAAATACCGGAAACGTGATGAGAGAGTGAATCCAGCAATGAATGAGATTCTTTAGTAATACTTACATAGTCGGTTTCAACACAAGTTCCCCCAACTGATAGAATAACCCAGCAAATTATTCCGGTGCAAAGTGCTGAAGCTGTTTTGTTTATTTGTACCTGGTGTTCAAAAATTATGAGAAGGTATCCAATAAAAAAAACAATAACAAGAGAAGGAACCAAGGTTTGATTTTAGATAAAAATAAATTTAACTCGTCATTAAGTATCTGATTAACTAAAACTTCCAACCTGCTGGGTCTCTTCGCCATTGCTCCAAAGCGGCAACATCTTTTTCCTGAATAATACCCTTTTGCAATGCCGTTGAGATTAAACTTAAATAATCGGTTAGTGGAAAACACTTGATTCCAGCTTTTTCAAAGGCATCCCATGCTTCCGGAAAACCATAAGTGAAAACAGAAACCATACCCAAAACATCTGCACCGTTTTCCTGCAAAGCTTCAACTGCCCTTAAAGAACTACGACCTGTTGAAATTAAATCTTCCACCACTACAACTTTTTGCCCATCCTGAATATGACCTTCAATCAGATTTTTAAGCCCATGTCCCTTAGGTTCTGCACGTACATAAACAAATGAAACGCCTATTTCATCCGCAGTCATTGCACCTTGGGGAATTCCTCCGGTAGCAACTCCAGCAATACAATCAACAGTTGGAAAATTATTGATAATCAATGAAACAAGTTGATTCTTAATATACGTACGGACCTGAGGATAGGAAAGCGTCACCCTATTATCCGTATAAATGGGTGATTTCCAGCCCGAAGCCCAGGTAAATGGCTCTTTCAGATTAAATTTGACTGCATGGCAATCCAAAAGAAATCCTGCTACTGTATTGGCAACTTGTTGTTGAAAAATTTGCATGGTGTATTTTTAATCTGGAATATAGGCGAGTGCAAAAGTAGGAGCATTAACGGGCTTTGAAAAAAGAAAGGTAAAATTTTAAAACTTTCCCTTTTCATTCAAATGGTCATTCTTTTAACGATTAAATTAGTTTACTTATTTTTTTCCAATTGTTTGATAAGTGCTTCCATGTCCTTTGGGTAGGGCGCTTCTACCATTTGTCTTTCACCATTCATTAAAGCAAAATTTAAGGCTTTGGCATGAAGAGCCACTCTTGAAATAAGTGGCTGTTCGTCAGTTTCTTTTGCAAGTTTAAACTTACGTTTTATATCCGAAAGAAAGATTTTGGGACCACCATACAATTCGTCCATAACAATTGGCGCCTCAAGGCATTTAAGGTGAATCCTGATTTGGTGCATTCTTCCTGTAAATGGGATGCATTCGATCAAGGAATGAGACTTATAAACTTCCTTTGTATTAAAAACTGTTTCTGAAAGTTTGCCTTCCGTTTTATCAATTTTTACAACTCCAATTTTAAGTGCTAAAATGGGCAAATTGACCAGAACTCCTTGAAAATCATGGATTCCACCTACAATGGCATGGTATATTTTAGTAACTTCTCTATGTTCAAACTGCATAGAAATATGTCGGTAGGCGTCCGGATGTTTTGCAAAAATTAGAACTCCTGAAGTTTCCTTATCTAAACGATGACCAACCTGAGCATCCGGCCAATATGCTTTTGCCTTTCTCAACATACTTTCCCCTTTGTCATCATGCCTTTCATCCAGTGTTGCTGTATGGGGAGGTTTATTAATCAGAAAGAAATCCTCATTTTCAAAAATGATCAGATCTGGAAAGCTACTTTTTTTCAATATCCTTATGAGTTATGAGTTATGAGTTATGAGTTATGAGTTATGAGTTATGAGTTATGAGTTATGAGTTATGAGTTATGAGTTATGAGTTATGAGTTATGAGTTATGAGTTATGAGTTATGAGTTATGAGTTATGAGT
>JBIPOE010000146.1:0-3779 GCA_044379485.1 Catalimonadaceae bacterium | reverse complement strand
GTTATTTTTTTTCTCATGTACCACCAGATTCTTTCCATGGGATTTAAGTCTGGGGAATAGGCTGGCAAAAAAACCAATTCTATCCTTTCCTTATATTTCTCCAAAATGGGTTTCAACCTTTTGGCATGGTGATATTTTACATTATCTAAAACAACTACAACCTTTTTTTCTCTGTAGTATTTTACAATTTTGACTAGGAAACTAAAAAATGAACTTGTATTACCTCGCTCATTTTCAGCAGTTAATACAATTCCTGTTAATGGCTCAACACACCCAAAAAGTGTTTTCCGCTCTCGTTTTCTTTGCTTTTGTTTGATTTGTGGTTGCTTACCTTTTTCTCCCCAGGCATAAGAAATTGTTGCTGTATTAGATAAGCTCGCCTCATCTTCAAAGACAATTACACTACCGTTACTCCTTTCTAATTGGAGTTTTTTTTAACGTTTCTACCTTTTCTGTTCTCTCAATTGTTTCAGGATAAATCCCTTTTCCTTTTTGAAATGTTAGACCAAGACCATTTAAAATATTGTAAATCTGACCTTTCTTATATGTAATCCCATATTGTTTTTCAATCAAAGAAATTAGAATTGGACCAGTCCATGTGGCACTGTTAATGTCAAAATCTATCGGAATCTTATTTAATACAATTTCCTTAATTTCAGATAGTTGATTCGATTTTAGCCTCTTGGGTCTGCCCGATTTTGTTTTATCAAAGAGGGCGTCAATTCCGCCTTCATTCAGTTTATGCACCCAATTGCAAATCGACTTGAAAGATGTATCGTAAAGTTTCTCAAGATCTTTGGGCTTTTTGCCCAGTGCAACTTGGTAACAGGCAAATAGTCGAATTCCTTGTTGAAATTTGCCGTCTTTCCGAAGAAGTCCATGCAGGGCTTCTGGGGTATAATTTTTAACTTGTAATGAAATTTTGCTCATCCTGCAATATTACATTAATTGTAATTACTTATTGAACTTTATATAAATTAAATAATGTATTAACAAAACACCATCAACTGTTTTAGTCAATAATATTTTTGGAAAAACCAAATCAACAACTTGACTTTAAGATAGTTAAAATTATTTTATATATTCAAATACCTGTCATCCATACTTTTCTAAACCTATTTTCAGGAAGTCCAAACTTCACAATTCTGACAAGAATCAGTTGAAATACTCATTTCACTCATAAAATCTGCTTTTCCCAAGGCCCTGTTTTGGGCTGGCTTAAAACAAGCCTATCCAATTATGTCAATCATCTTTTTACTCATCGGTCTCAGCCTTATAACCGGAGTGCTATTTCTAGGCTCTTTTTTCTGGGCATATCAAACTGGACAGTTTGATGATACCACTACACCCGGTATGCGCATTTTAGATCCAAACGAACCTAAAAATTTGAAATAATGTCTTATGAATCAGAGTGAAAATATAGAAATTCAAAATTTTTCCTACGACAACAAGATTGTCAGGAATTTCGGACTGGCAACCATAATTTTTGGCATTGTGGGCATGACAGTTGGTTTGCTTATAGCGTTTCAACTTGTTTTTCCATCCTTAAATTTTGGAATTCCGTATATCTCTTTTGGTAGAATAAGACCCCTACATACCAATGCAGTCATTTTTGCTTTTGTAGGCAATGCCATTTTTATGGGAATTTACCACTCGCTTCAAAGGCTTTGCAAGGCCAGAATGTTTAGCGATGCACTTTCGTCCATCCATTTTTGGGGTTGGCAATTGATAATCCTGGCAGCTGCTATTTCACTTCCTTTGGGCATTACCACTTCTAAAGAATATGCCGAATTAGAGTGGCCAATCGACATAGCCATTACTTTGATTTGGGTGGTTTTTGGGATCAACATGTTTGGAACCATTTTCAAAAGAAGAGAGCGTCATTTATATGTGGCCATTTGGTTTTACATAGCCACGTTTGTTACAGTAGCTGTTCTTCATATAGTTAACTCATTTGAAATGCCTGTGAGTTTTCTCAAAAGTTACTCTTTTTATGCAGGTGTTCAGGATGCTTTGGTGCAATGGTGGTACGGACACAATGCAGTTGCATTTTTCTTAACCACACCATTTTTGGGTTTGATGTATTACTATCTGCCAAAAATGTCGAACCGCCCAGTTTACTCCTACAGGTTAAGTATTCTCCATTTCTGGGCTTTGATTTTTATCTACATCTGGGCTGGGCCTCACCATTTGTTGTACAGCACTTTGCCAGATTGGGCCCAATCTCTGGGTGTGGTTTTTTCCATTATGCTGATTGCGCCAAGTTGGGGTGGTATGATTAATGGACTTTTGACATTAAGAGGTGCCTGGGACAAAGTTAGAGATGACGATACTCTCAAGTTTATGGTTGTTGGGATTACGGCTTATGGAATGGCAACTCTGGAAGGTCCGCTTCTTTCACTTAAAAATGTAAACGCCATTGCCCATTTTACAGATTGGATAGTAGCGCACGTGCATGTTGGTGCTTTGGGCTGGAATGGTTTCCTCACTTTCGCCATGTTGTACTACATCATTCCTAAAATTTATCAAAGGGAAATGTATTCCAAAAAGGCAATCGGAGTCCATTTTTGGTTGGGCACTCTGGGCATATTATTTTACGCCTTGCCTATGTATTTCTCAGGATTTACCCAAGGTTTGATGTGGAAAGAATTTGGTGAAGATGGCGTTTTGCAATACCCAAATTTTCTTGAAATTACCTTACAAATTATTCCGCTTCATGCTTTCAGGGCTTTTGGTGGTGTATTTTATCTGGCAGGCGTTATTGTTATGACCTGGAATCTGGCCAAAACCATGTTGGCTGGAAGTCTGGTGGCAGATGAACAAGCCTCCGCACCTGGACTTGCTGCGGCATATGTGCCTGAAGGTGAGGACTCATTCTGGCACAGAGTGATAGAAAGAAAACCAATCCGAATGTTGTTGGTCTCTTTGGTAGTAATTTTGATAGGCACTGCAGCAGAATTGATTCCTACTTTTTTAATTCAAAATACAGAAGCGGGAATAGAAGCAGTAAAACCATATACCGCTTTGGAGCTGGAAGGTCGGGATTTGTATATCAAAGAGGGTTGCGTAGGCTGCCACAGCCAGTTGGTCAGGCCATTTCGCTCAGAAACAGAACGTTACGGCGAATATTCCAAAATGGGGGAGTTTGCTTATGATCACCCTTTCTTGTGGGGTTCAAAACGAACCGGGCCTGATTTACATAGGTTGGGTGGAAAATATCCACATTCCTGGCATTACCACCACATGAACGAGCCTACTTCTATGTCGCCTGGTTCTATTATGCCAGCCTATCCATGGATGATTACCAATACCATTGATTACTCAGATCTAAAAGGAAAAATCAATGCCATGCGCTCAGTGGGTGTTCCATATGAAGCAGGTTTTGAAAATGAAGCACAGGCACAGGGTGAAAAACAAGCCAAAGACATAGCTGCTATCCTTAAATCAGAAGGAGTAACTGTGGCGCCAGACAAAGAAGTGATAGCATTGATCGCTTATCTGCAAAGGCTTGGTACGGATATTAAGAAGGGAAATGGTACGGTTCAAAATTAAAAAAGCAAATAGTTTAGAGTTTAGAGTTCAAGGTTTAGAGTTGATAGTTTTTTGTTCAAAATGCAGAGCTTTTTATTTAGGGTTGAAGGTGTTTGTACCGAATGGAATTTAACTCATAACTCTAAACCAATTTGTCAGAGCCTGAAATAAGTTGACCGTTTTATGAGAACAAAAAACTTAAAAAAAACGGGAAAAAATGGCAAAATTAGAGACATACAAAATGAGTG
>JBIPOE010000027.1:0-46278 GCA_044379485.1 Catalimonadaceae bacterium | reverse complement strand
CGGTGGTGCGCAATGCTCTCTTGGTTGGAATTAATCAAAGCCGGTTACTGGTGGCGGGCACTGTTGTAGAGGCACTTAGTAATGTATTTTTTGATTACAGCCTCATCTTCGGAAATTTTGGATTGCCTGCTTTGGGTTTTAATGGTGCTGCATATGCCTCTATAATCGCTGAGTTCCTGGGCATGTTTGTTATCTTTTTGGTTATCCAAAGGCAAGGCATTTCAAAGCGATTTGGATTGTTTGGTAACATGATTCTGGACTTTGTGTACATCAAAGAAATTCTTCGTTTTTCTTACCCACTCATTTTCCAACAGGCTTTTAGCATAGCCACCTGGGAATATTTTTTCATTTTGCTGGAACACCAGGGCTCAACCGCTTTACAGGTTTCAAACTCTATGCGCAACGTTTTTGGAATCTTTGGTTCCATCAGTTGGGCTTTTTCTGCCACAACCAATAGCATGGTTTCCAATATTTTGGGTCAGGGCTTGCAGATGGTTTTCTGGAAACTGATCAAAAGGATTTCATTTATTTCCGTCTCCATTTCTTTGTTTTTCTGCCTGGTTCTCAATCTTTTTCCAGAACTATTTCTGGGTTTGTTTGGGCAAAATGCAGAGTTTTTTGCAGCCGGCATTCCAACCATTCGTGTGGTTTCTGTGGCCATGATTCTGATGTCCATTTCCAGCATCATTTTGAATGCTGTAATTGCCACAGGCCAAAGTAAAATCAGCCTTTTTGCTGAAGTATTCTCCTTGGTTTTATACATCGCTTACATCTATTGGGCACTGGAAATCAACTCCTTTCCTGTGTATATAGCCTGGATGAGCGAGTGGATTTATTGGATATTTCTGCTGCTTCCCTGCCTTGGCTATTTGGTTTGGGGGAATTGGAGGAAGTTGAAATTGGATGGGGAATAAAAACTGAAGGTTTTAAAAAAAACGCCCGGTATATTTGTTCGGAAAGGTTGCGCAGTGCCTATTTTCCAATCTACCACTGAATTTCCCGGTTAGTGACTCAAGCCCATATAAAGGTCAAAATCTCTTTTTATCAAACACGCCTATTATCCGCTGTTTTTCAGTCGTTTAATAATTAAAAAGTCTCAATTATCGCTTGCTTGAATTTAGATTGAAAAGGAATTACCCTTGTTGTTAACAATGAAATTCTACGATAAATATCCGCAACTAAAAGAGAAAGGTTTTTTGGCCCAAATGCTAACCAATACCATCTTTTCAACAATGTCCTTGGAAAACCAACAAGTGTCAAAGCCAAAAGTAGAAGAGATTGTTTTGTCATTGTTGAATGAGCAGGAATTAAAAGGTAGTCAGTTCTTTACCAATTAAATTCGTTAGCGTTCCGAAGTCGCTTTTGTCAGCCGATTTCATTGCGTCAATATAAATTTTCCGATCATCGCCTTCCCGGTGATAAAGTTCAAGAGGTCTGTAACCAAACTTCAAAGCAACAAGATTCATTAAAATTCGACCTGTCCTACCGTTGCCATTGTTGAAAGAGTGTATTCGGACAAACTCATAATGAGCAAACGTCAAAGTGTCGAGATGATCTTGGAAATTTGTCGCAATACCAGCTTTGAAATTCAGATTGTCAATAAACTGATACATGAATTGTAAAACCTGGACTGGGTCAGGTGGAGTTAACTGTCCAACCACAACCTGATTGGTCCGCCACATGGCAGCCCATTCATAAAGTTCAGAAAAGGCAATCTTATGTATTTCTAAAAGGATTTGGCTTGAAATCGGATTATCGCTGTCGAGTCCAAAAATAAAAAGTTCAGCAGCAGCAATTCCTTTGGCCTCCAATTCGTTGATGAGATTTTTGTCAGAAAGCCCCAACTTGTTATCTTCCGGTCCAGGTGTCCAACTTGTTTTATCATCCATGGATCAAAGATATATTTTTCACAAATTGGCTCATTTAAAATGTCAGGATAAGTTTTGTGTCAAAAACCAGCGGCTAACACCCGGTATATTTGAGATGAAAGGTTGTGAGGTGACTTATTTTCATTCTACCATTTTAATTCCCGCGTAGTGCCTTAATTCCAAATTAAGCACAAAATCCTTTTTTTTCAAATACGCTTGTTAGCCGATGCGGTCTTGCCAGTCATAGCAGTCCTGTGTTGGATTCAATATTTTTGCCACTAACAACCCTAAGCAATAAACCAAAAAAAATGTTTGTACAGGTCGGAGATTTAATCTTATAAAAAAGTAAAGACACAATATTATAAGAAAGACGCGTAGAATTCCTCGTTTTTTTTTCAAAAAGTTTTTAATAATTTTGAAACCATAATAATAGACCTAAAAATGAAAAGCCCTCATTTAGTTCCCATAGTTGGAGCAGCAATAATGACCTTCTTCTTTTTTGCAAGTTGCAAGAAAGAAGAAACCAAAAAAGAGAGCACGGTTCCTGTGTTGGCAGCAACCAATGTGGTTACGAATATTACGGAAACCACTGCTGTAAGTGGTGGCAAAGTCATCTCTGACGGTGGCTCAGCTGTGACAGCCCGAGGCGTGTGTTATGGAAATAATCAGGAGCCGAACATTTATAATTCAAAAACGGAAAATGGAGCAGGGGTTGGTGATTTTGGTTCCAGCCTGAGTGGCCTTGAATCCAATAAAAAATATTATGTTCGCTCGTATGCAACCAATTCAACGGGCACCGGATATGGTTATCAAACCAGTTTTACCACATCAATAACGTATGGGAGCATGACGGATCAGGAAGGCAATACCTACAAAACGATTCAGATAGGCACCCAAGTCTGGATGGCCGAAAACCTAAAAACAAGTAAATACCGTGACGGCTCAGCAATACCCACTGGCCTGAGCGACAGTGCATGGTACAATGCAAACACCGGCGCCTACGCCATTTACAACAACGAAGCAGTCAACAATACGACCTACGGTAAATTGTACAACTGGCTTGCGGTTACAGACAGCAGAAAACTGTGTCCGGTTGGTTGGCATGTACCCGGTTCTGGTGATTGGACAACATTAGAAACCTACCTTGGTGGTCCGTATTTTGCAGCCGCAAAAATGGCAGCAGTATCAAACCTGTGGCAACCTAAAAACAATGGCGACACTTTCGGTGGAACTAACGAAAGTGGTTTTTCAGGTCTTCCGGGCGGGGACCGTAATTTCACTGGAACTTACTTCAGCATTGGCAACTCTGCCGCCTGGTGGTCTTCTACGGAGTACGTCCATAGGAATGCCTGGTACTTCATGGGGAGTGGTTTTGGACATTTTTACCCAACCGCACTGACTTACAATGATAGAAACTTAGGCTTAAGTGTTCGCTGTATCAGGGATTAATAACACCTTTTTGACTCATTGGTACTTTGATCTTTGAGGTCACGCTTTCAATGAGACAATTTATTTTCAGCATCAAGTTTTTTTGAAACTAAATTACGGACTGTCTTTATATTAGGCCACCTACGATATGTTGTTGTAGATATTTCAGGCTTAAAATATTATGCGTTGGATGTTGTTTTCAAATTAATGATTGTTCAAGCTTTTAAAAATACAATGTTATGGGTGTGTGCTTCATTACTGCCGTCAAATGTCAACAGAAAACTTAAGGTGTCCACCAAAGCCTTCCCGAATAATCCTCATCAAGGTCGAAAGTCGAATGTCACTTGCGTTATTTTCTATTCGTGAAATATATGTCTTAGTTGTCCCACATTTAACAGCAAGCTGTTCTTGTGTGAGCCCTTGTGCTTTTCTGAGTTCTTGTAGCATTGCTCCGAGCTTGAACGACTCAAATTCTTCCTCATATTTCTCACGTATAGCTGTCCCAGGTTTGCCGTACTGGTCGTCTAAATGGTCCGCAAAAGAAGTAAGATTTTTATTTTCCTTTTTCATCGAAGTATTGTTTTTTTAATCGTTCTGCTAATTCAATTTCATTTTTCGGTGTCTTTGGGGTCTTCTTTTGTAAACCGTTCAACAATATCACCAATTTTCCTTTGTCGAAAAAACTGAAGACCCGAAATATGTCCGACCCGATCTCCACTCTAATTTCGTAAAGTCCAGTTGAGCCAGTTATGTGTTTGAAAAATTTCTCTGGAACACGGTCAAGAGTCGAAATAAGCTGTAAAGTCCAGTTGAACTTTTTCTTAACCTCTGGCCGCAGATTGTCGAAGAAGTCAAGATAATAGTTCTTGTAGTAAAAGATGTCACGAACGAATTTGTCAGCCACGGGTCAAAGTTAGCCAAACAGATAACATTTCAAAAGTCATTCTTGTAAATATTTCTAAGATTGACGGAGAATGTATTACCTGTAACGTCCGGTGTATTTGCTAAGAAAAGGTTGCAAAGTGACTCATTTTCATTCTACAATTTTATTTCCCGCGTAGTGATTCGACCCCAAATTAAGCACAATATCCTTTTTTTTCAAATACGCTTGTTAGCCGATGCGGTCTTGCCAGTCATAGTAGTCCTGTGTTGGATTCAATATTTTTGCCACTAACAACCCTAAGCAATAAACCCAAAAAAATGTTTGTACAGGTCAGAGATTTAATCTTAAGAAAAAAGTAAAGACTCAATATTGATTCTGTTCGGAAATATACAGGAGGCGTGGCTGAGGCTGCCATTTGTTATACCGGTGATTTGCAGGATCCAAACCAGAAAAAATTCTCTCTGACCTATTATCTGGATTTGGCAAAAAGAATTAAAGATGCCGGAGCTCATATTCTAGCCATCAAAGACATGACCGGTTTGCTAAAACCACAAGCCGCACAATTGTTAATTTCCAGTTTGGAGGAAAATATTTCCTTGCCCATTCACTTGCACACGCATGACACATCATCCATACAATCAGCTACTTATTTAACTGCAATTGAATCGAAAGTTGATGCAATTGATTTGTGCATTGCTTCCCTTTCCGGCCTCACTGCGCAGCCCAATTTCAATTCTGTGGTGTTTTTCAAAGGCGAAATCGGCACCCCGGAAAACGGATTTCCAAAGGAACTGCAAGCCATAATTTTAAAAGGCCAGAAGCCATTGGAAGGCAGAAGTAATTCCGGCCTGGCTCCTTTGGATATGGAAGAAGCATTTGCTCAATTTAAAGAGAAGTTTGGTACCAAACTATCCTTCAATAATTTTATGAGCTACCAAATGTATCCGAAAGTTTTTGAAGAATACTTTAGCCATTTGTCTGAATATGGAATAGTAGAGAAGTTGCCAACCAAGGCCTTTTTCTATGGGCTTGAGGAAGGGGAGGAGATCTCAGTTGAAATTTCTCCCGGTAAAAAATTGATTATCAGACTTCTTGAAGCCAGCACCAGGTTTGACGACAAAGGAAACCGCAACGTTATTTTTGAATTGAACGGCCAATTGCGGCAGGTACTCATCAAAGACAAAAGCTTTAAGCCAAGCAATTTGGCCAATGCAAAGGCAAGTCTTCCAGGGCAGATTGGCAGTCCATTGCAAGGCAAACTCGGTTCCGTTCTGGTAAAAGAAGGACAAGTTGTTGAAGAGCGAACACCACTTTTCCTGATTGAAGCCATGAAAATGGAAACAGTCGTAACTGCCACCAAATCTGGTAAAATTGGCAAAATCTGGTTGCCAGCCGGATCTATGGTTGAGCAGGATGATTTGGTTTTGGAAATGGGTTAAATGAGCTTTTTTAGGGCGGACAATTCCCGCTATCCATTATAATCTTTTGACCTTTTTTACTTCTTCAAAGCCAAAAAGGTCAAAAGGATTTTCATTACTATCGGGGCCGCAAACTCACTTCCTATTCACCATATAAACCCCTGCCAAAATTCCCAGCAATCCCAAACCTTGTACGATGCCAAATGGTTCACCATCAGCCAAACCCCACAAAACAGAAACAACAGGCATTATGTAAGTTACGGAACTGGCGGTCAATGGACCAGAAATCTGAATCAACCTATTGAATAGAACCAAAGCCAGTGCGGTTCCAAACAATCCAAGTATTGCCACATAACCTGCTGCTTGAGGAGCTCCAGGGTGGTACAGAATTTTATGGCTGAAATCTGTAAAACCAAATAAAATAATGGTAGCAAATGGACCAATTGCCACAATGGTGGAAGCAGACAATATCAAAGGTGGAATCCCAACAAACTTTATCTTTAAAAGATTGACATTGAGTGCATACAGAACAGTAGCAAAAATCACAGGCATAATAAACCAATTGATTTCTATGGCACCGCCAGGTTTCATAAAACCTAGAACAATGGCCCCGCAAAGACCAATCATTATTCCAATCCATTGCTGACTTGTAAACTTTTGTTTGAAAAAAAGCGAACCAACCAGGACTGTAAACAAAGGTGTTACAGCATTCAGCATTCCAGAGAGTGAGCTTTGGATCTTTGTCCCCGCCCAGGAAAACAACAAACTCGGAAACAGACTGCCAATCAATCCAGCCAGTAAAATCCAGGCCCACAATTTGGATTCAATCTTTTTCCTATGGACCCAAAAAATGGGAATAAAAGCGATAAAAGCATAAAATATGCGTAATGCGCCTACTTCAAGTGGTGCAAAAACGACAATGGCTTTTTTGATCAGAATAAAGGATGTTCCCCAAATAAGAGAAGTAGCCGCCAGTAAAAGAATACTGAGTTTTTTGTTTTCCGCAGAAGTATTTGTCATGCAATCAGGCCAGAACCAAAGCAAATTGTTGCCTGATGTCTTCCAGTGTATTTAAAACCTCATCAGAAGAATCTGATGTTACCAGCTTCATTCTAAAAGGTTTAAAGTCTGGGATGTGTTTAAAATAATTGGTGTAGTGTCTTCGCATTTCAATCAAACCAAGCACCGGACCTTTCCATCGCAGTGAAAACTCCAGGTGTTGTTTGCAGACTTCAACCCTCTGGTTGATATCTGGTGGGGGCAAATGCATTCCTGTTTTTAAGAAATGTTTTACCTCATTAAAAAACCAAGGATAGCCAATGGATGCACGGCCAATCATGATGCCATCCACGCCATATTTATTTTTATATTCCAAGGCTTTTTCTGGAGAATCTATGTCCCCATTGCCAAAAATCGGTATCCTGATTCTGGAGTTTTCCTTAATTTTTCCGATCAAAGTCCAGTCGGCATCGCCTTTATACATTTGTACTCTGGTCCGCCCATGAATAGTAAGCGCCTGAATCCCAATATCCTGTAAGCGTTCTGCAACCTCCTGGATATTTTTCGTGTTGTCGTCCCAGCCCAATCTGGTTTTTACTGTTACAGGAAGGTGCGTAGCTTTTACCACAGTTTCCGTCATCATCACCATTTTGGGTATGTCTTGAAGAAGTGCTGCACCAGCGCCTTTGCAAGCCACCTGCTTTACAGGACAACCATAGTTAATATCTATTAAATCTGGCGAAGCAGCTGTGGCGATTTCAGCCGATTTTCGCATGCTTTCAATATCAGAACCAAAAAGTTGAATGCCTACAGGACGCTCATATTCAAATATATCCAGTTTTTGCACACTTTTAGCTGCATCCCGGATTAGCCCTTCGGAGGATATAAATTCAGTGTACATCAAGTCTGCACCATGCTGCTTGCAAACCGCCCTAAAAGGTGGATCGCTCACATCTTCCATTGGCGCCAGAAGTAATGGAAATTCAGGAAGTTCTATTGGTCCTATTTTTGGCATTGCTTAAAATGCTGATTTCTAAGCCGCAAATATAAGGATTAGGTTTTTAAATTTGAGCGTAAGCCCGGAAAGGAAAACCAGAATATGATTTGGATTAAGTCAAAACCACTATTTGTTAAGAATCAGCCGACCCTTAAAATTTTTCTTGTCTGTCCGCACTTCGACCTGATAGGTGCCAATTTTAAGATTATCCGCTGGAATTTTTAAACCTTCCTTTGCATACACCTGGTCCTTATTGTTCCAAACCAAATCTCCTTTTATAGAATAAATAAGAATCTCAACATGCTCACCTACCAATAAGCCATTTGCCTTTGCTGTTACCTCGTGGGCTGCTGGATTTGGAAATAACTCAAGGATTTCCGGCCTTTTGCTTTCGATAATGGGCTGATTATTGGTTAGAATTCCATTAGAGAAAATAGGAAGTGGACCATTGTAATCTACTTTGTAATAGACAGTAAAGCCCGATGAATCTTTGGTGAGTGTTAAGGCATTTTCTTTTAAAGAAAAACCTGGACCATCATACACTGGCCAATTGCTTTGGTCATAGCCGACATTGGTTCCGTTTACCAATAAGGTTGGGATTTTACCCCTACCAGCACCGCCAAGCCATTGAGGTTGTAAAAAAGGAGGAGTTGTCTGATACAATTGAGCAGTGGTTGGTCCAAAACCCCAATCATAAATAGGTTCAGCATCGGCCGGACCATTTTCTGTAAATGTGGCTTCTAATAGTTTACCTTTCAAATTCTTATAAGTAATCTTATTGCTTGCCATGGCCGATTTATCCAGATTGGTCTTTAAAACAACCGAATCCTGGAAGGCAGAAAATGAAGGGTAATCAATTGAATTAGCAGCCTCAACAACCAAACCGCACAAATTTCCAATTGGTGCAGAATCTTCAATGAACTTCCTCAAAGATGTTTCATCTCCAGGCGTGTTTGCCTGATTTAATGCAATTGTTCTGATGGCTAAATAGCTACTATCCAGTTGAATGAAGAATATGTTGTTTAAAAAAACAGTATTGATTGGTACACTACCCGCGGTATTTTTTGGATAGGTTAGATAACTTATGTTTCTTGAAATGGAGCCCTTACGAAATCCTACAGGATTGTTTCTGGCGTTGTCATTGGGGAAACGGAAATCAAAATCAGTTTGCCATTTTGCCTTCCAACCAGTAATTGGAGTTGAATATAAAAGCGTATCAGAATTGACAATTTCAGCTGCGTTTGATGGAATTTTATGCAACTGAATTACTACATTTTCGTGTTGCACATATTGATCCCATGGTGTTTTGGCTTTTCCATCTTTGTCTGCAAAAAAGCGACTGCCTCCCAAAACCACCTGGGGATTGATACTTTTTCCTGGTTTTACTTTTCCAATCAATTTCCAATTACAGTATTGTGAATTTCCTCCAGCAAAACCTACCACAGGAATCATAGCTGAACCCATGATAAATGCTTTGTCGGCATACAAAAACTGTTTTACCTGAGAACTAATATTTTGTCCATAATCCGGTTTGCTATTTTTGAAAACTGCGGGCAGAGGTATTTCCTTTCTGGCAATTTTAATTGCCATTAATGGAGGTCTGTAATTACTTAATGCTACATGCATGGCCTGAGAATATTCTTGTCCCAACCAAAATTCAGGCCCCATTAAGCGGCCCTGATATCCAAACCACATCCATGAAATATAATCTGCTCCACTTCCCCAGGCAGTAATATTTCCTCTGGATTCTGCACCAGCAGTCAATCCTTGACCACTATGGAGGGCAATTTCACAGGCATAATAATCCAAAACAGCCCTGGCCATATCTTTTACTTCCGGATCATTTGCGAAATCATACAAATTTAACCATCCAACCAGATTGTAAGATTGATAAGTAGTTGAATTCCACTCTGAATTCCCCATCTTGAACAATTGTTTGGAAAACCATCTGATCCATTCCTTAGTTTCTGAAAGTCTGCTTGCCGCTTCTGGAAATGCTGCATTACCAAGCGAATTTTGTGCATACAAATACCCACTGGTTTTATTCATACTGATATGATTTTCAGTACCTTCTCCTGTCCATGGATTGTAACTATCAGTCCTGTTCCAAACTTGTTGCAGATAGGTCTGTTTTTGAGCGACCATGTTTGTAGCCAAGGGAAACTGACTCATAATTCTTGCCATACCGACATAGGTAAAGTGAAAAGGCGATCTGTCTTTGTACTTTACAATCAAGCGATTGGCACTCGTATCCGCGTTTCCATATTTTTTTAGGCGTGCCAGAGACACAGGCCAAACATGTTTTTCAGGGTCTGGTCTTGAACCAGGACCAACAAATTCCTGCCCAAAATAGCCGGAAATACTTTTTATCGCAGCAGTATCTGCCAGGCGGTTTGTGATTTGGTTCACTCTTTTCTGAAAATCGGCCTCATAATTTTGAGCCTGATTGGTTGTGACTTTCAAAAAAAGAAGAACCCCGGTCAGTAATTTGATCGGATTCATTATATACGTTTTGGTTAAATTCAGCGCTGAGACATTTTAATTTCCCTTTGCTTTCGATTGCTATTTGGGCCTAAATATAGAGTTCAGATTTAAATTTTATTGGTTCGTTCTTGTCCTTTTTCAAACCAAACCTTCCCAAAAACTTTGGTAAAAAAATAAGCTACTGGAAATCAATTATATACAATCCCTATCAATTGAGTTGCAGAAACAATTATTTTAAAAGTAGGTTTGAATTTTCTGAGTGAAATTTGAAAAGGGATTAGAATGGGCTCAATTTTGATGTCCAAAAATGGAATGAATTTATCCTTTTTTATGCCTCTTTCAAATAAAAAGCTCAAAAAATCAAAGTGTAGAAGCGATCAATTCGGCCAAATCATAGACTTTCACATCTGCTTCCTTCTCCTTCACTTTTATACCATCGCTTAACATGGTTATGCAAAATGGACAGGCGGCTGCCACCACAGTTGCGCCAGTTTCCAATGCCTCTTCAATACGCTCCACATTAACTTCTTTTTTTCCAGACTCCGCTTCCTTAAACATTTGGCCACCTCCTGCGCCACAGCAAAGTCCGTTTTTTCGGCTTCGCTTCATTTCAACCAATGCCCCGTCCAAAATTTCCAAAACAGCTCTTGGTGCTTCATATACCTCATTTGCTCTTCCCAAATAACAGGAATCGTGATAGGTTATTTTTTGCCCCTTAAAAGCACCGTCCTTGGATTTTATTTTTCCCTGATTGATCAATTCCTGAATCAACTCAGAATGGTGTAAAACTTCATAATTTCCACCCAAAGCAGGATATTCATTTTTAATGGTATTGAAACAATGTGGGCAGCCGGTAACGATTTTTTTTACCTCATACCCATCCAAAACCTGAATGTTCATTAATGCTTGCATCTGGAAAAGGAACTCATTTCCAGCTCTTCTGGCAGGATCACCTGTACAGGATTCTTCAGTGGCCAAAACCCCAAAGCTGATACCAACTTTATCCAATATCTTGCAAATGGCCAGGGTTACGTTTTTGTAGCGGTCGTCAAATGAACCTGCACAACCGACCCAAAATAGTATTTCCGGCTTTTTTCCTTCTGCGGCCCATTCGGCCATGGTTTTGATATTCATCTTTCTTTGGTTTGGTGTTTCATGATAAGGCAAAGCAAGTATCGCTTTTTTGTCCAATCAGTCAAAATTTTAATATCGGTAATTTCTGCCTTTCCAATGGTAAGTATTTGATAGCAATATGCTTATACCAAAATATAAAACATACAGGCTGTAAGGAATTTGCATAAGCCAGATTTCTCCAATGTTTTTACTGTAAGATTTTTCACTGGCAAAAGGTTTTAGGAAAAACGTTTCTACTACAGCTTTTAATCCAATAATTACCAAAAAGCCATTCAATCCAAACTTTGGAAAGGCCATAAACAGACCTGAAAGGAAGAAAAAGTGAAAAAGCCAGACTGAAACTGCCAGCCATCTATTGGAACCGGAAAAACCACTTTTCCATTTGCCTGCCCAGCGCATTCTTTGGGCTTTAAAATGTTTCCAATCTGGTAGGGGAGAGGTTTGAATTTCAGCACCTTGTATCCTGCAAAAGCTTATGGTTTTTGATATTTCTGCAAAGGCATGCAATAAAAAAACATCGTCACCACTGGCAAGGTCTTGGTCCTTTCTTAAAGTTTCTGCCTCTTTCATCGATTTGGTTTCAACTAAAAGGTTGGCAGCATTGCAAAGACTGGGTTTTTTGATTTCAATCGAACTTGCCGCCACAGCGATTAAACTGGAAAATTCCAATGCCTGGCATTTTTCTAAAAATCCATTGTGGGTAAATTCCACAGATCCACAAACCATAGCTGCGTCTGTATTTTGCTGGCAGATAATCATATCCGAAATCCACGATTCTGACATTTGACAATCTCCATCTGTAAAAAGGAGAAAAGTGCCGGAAGCCTGACTAATTCCTATCTCAATGCCTTTTTTCTTTCCAAATATTTCATTATCAAGGTTTAACCATATGAAGTTTTCAAGTTTAGTTTCGCTGATAAAAGAACTGAAAACCAATTCGGACGAATCCTCAGAATGGTCGTTGATCAAAATTATCTCAAATTTTTCTTTTGGATAATCCTGATTCGCCAATCGGTTCAAAAGGTTCAAAAGATTATTTTCTTCGTTTCTTAAAGCAATTAATATAGAAATTTTAGGTCTTTCGGACTTAAAACTCCAGTTTTGCTGGGCTTCAAATTGTTTGTCGTTTTTGATGGTCAGAAACACAAGTCCAATCAAATAGACGGTTAAAAGGCAAATTAAAAAAGCAAAAAGGATAAATTCTATGGCCATTCGAGCTGCAATTAAAGCACTTCCTGTTGAAAAAATTATTTTAGGTATCGATCCAGGTACCCAGGTGTTTGGCTATGGCATTATAAAACAGGTTGGTCAGAAGGTTACAGCCATTCAAATGGGCATTGTAAAGTTGGATAAATTTAAAGCCCACGAGATCAGATTGGCTAAAATTTTTGAAAAAGTAACCCAACTTATTGAGCAATATCTACCTGACGAAATGGCGATTGAATCACCGTTTTATGGAAAAAATATACAGATAGCTTTAAAACTTGGTCGAGCCCAGGGTGTTAGCATGGCAGCAGCTATTTCAAGACAAATTCCTATTGTGGAATATGCGCCTAAAAAGATCAAACAATCTGTCACAGGAAATGGAAATGCCAGCAAGGAGCAGGTGGCGGCCATGGTTGTGCGATTGTTAAATATTTCCCCTGAAAATTATTTGCTGGATGCGACTGATGCTTTGGCCGTTGCGATAACCCATGTTAACCAGGGAGGAAGGCAGCAGGAAGTTTCAGGAGGTTGGGATAAGTTTTTAAAGGAACATTCGGATAGGATTAAATCGTAAGGCTAAAAAACTATAAAGTACTATATATTATGGCTTTATCCCTTCGAAATTCGAAAAACTTTGTTGCCAATCTTTAAAAGATAAATACCATTTGACCAATCTGATATATTTAATTCAGTTCCGGAAAACAAATTTCCTGATTTTAACTCCCTTCCAAAAACATCTATGCATTGGAATGGTAAGGACTCTGAAGCAGCTTCTGAATCAAAAAATACAGATATTTTGTCTTTTGTTGGATTTGGAAAAATTGAAAATAGTCTGGATTCGACCTTTTTATCTTGTTGGCTTGAAGTAACAATTGCAGAATCAATATCTCCCTTTATCAATTCCAGCGAAGCCATGTTTACGTCATAAACGGTTCCATTTGAATTGAAAACCAGGCTATTATTTTCAGAAATGGCTGAAACTTCAACAGGAATGTAAGCAAAAAAAGCATTGGTTGGAATCTGGTAACTGCTGCCATTAAAACTTATGGATCCTGCCGTAAGATTCCGGATATAGAGTTTCAAGCGTGCATATTGAACACCCACCAATTGATTTCCAGGCACTTTGATTTGGCTTACCAAGTTACCAGAGGATGGAACTTTCGCCAAAATGGTATCGGCAAAATGTTGGGAAACCTCCATTACACTTGCTTGCAAATTTCCTGTTAAATCAAATCTTAAAACCGTTCCTGATTTTAAAGCAAGGTTTATGGTTTGTTCCCAGACAGTTCCGTTTGCCACAAAATCCTGATAGCGCCCAACAATGGTGTTTCCAGCTGAAGAATCTTCCACCCAACGTTTTTGACCACCAGTAAATGTGTAACCTGCTGGTGCATTGATTTTTAAATCCAAATTTTGAGCAGTATTTTGGTCATTATAAATGGCCACAAGTAACTGATTGCCATTTAAAGCAGTGGCCACCCAGGCGTTATCTGAACTGGAAGTGCTTGAAATGAGCTTTCCTCTGAAATCACGCAAAAGTGAAAAAGCCATGCCATCTCCTTGGTTAAAATGTGCCTCATGAGCAGCTCTGGATTGTAATTTATCTGGGCTGCGACTTAAATTAAAAACCAGTTCACGAAAAGTAAATTGGAATGCTCCCCGGTCTCTAAGCAAAGGATCTGAAGGCCTGCCCGGGCTTGTCCCTCCTGGAATTTGCGGATCTGTAAAGCCTCCGGTTTCTGTGTTGAAGATGGGCATTTTCTTTCTGTACTTTTGATTGGTGTATGCGTTAATAACTTCGTAAGCGCCTGTCATAAAGCGGGTATCACCGCCATAATGGTGTTCGTGAATGCCGTCCATGAGTTGGTGACAACTGTCAACGGTAGTTTTGTAAATGGTGCGCCATGGTTGCCAGTTGTCATTGGAAAACGACATGCCCCAGCCAGCTAAAACCCTGAGATTAGGATTGATAGATTTGATTTTAGTCGCATAGGCTTTGAACATTTTGACATATATTTCTGCATTTGCCAACGAGGAATAGTACGAAAGTTGATGGGTATCTTTTGCCAACCAGGTCTGGACGGCTTTAAATCGGCGGCTGCCAATTTGCAATTCCTGACCAACAGAAAGATTGTTTAAGGCAGTCCAATTATTGCCCAGCTGCACATAAAAGTTAACCGGATCGTTTACTGCAGGGCTCAATTGCACAAACCACTTGGTTCGATTCCAGGTCAGAAACTTTTCAGGTTCGGAAAATCCTGGCCTTCGAACGGGTCCACCTTGCACAGCATCGCTGGTGTCATACCAACGATTGTCGTAGTTGGCACCAGGTTTTGATGCCCAGTTCAGGAAAGGTTCGTTCCAGAATTCCATAATGGGCTTGTGGCTCATAGTCAGGGAATTGGTGGCATAAGTAGTGGCCAGATTTTCCAGCTGGGTTTTCCAACCGTTTCGATTTGTTAGATATAAAGCAGGTTGATACCGGTCATAATAGCAATCAATGGTCATTTTAATGCCTGCCTGAAAAACAGAATTTTTCCCTGGAAATGAAGGACTTCCACTTGGTCCAGCTTCTATTCCCCGAACCATTTCAATGCCCCAGTCGGAAACTAACTGAGGGGTAAGCGTGGTTGAATGCACACCAAAAAGTCCAACCGGTACTGAATCCTGGCCGTTCACTGAAATTGGAATTCCTGAAACTTTAATTTCTATGTTTTGGGCAAAAATTTCAAAACCAAAAAGGAAACAAAAGACCAAGAAAACTACAGGTTTTATCATTTTAACTATTTGCATTTCAGATTTATAGATAGATTTGGTTAAAAATTAATTTTAAGCTAAACAAGAATTCATCATTCATAATTTGAATTTCATTCCGCCGTTTTCAAAAACGCTTTAACCAGATTCTGATTTGAACCTTTCCATTTTACCCAAAACAAACCATCTGGTAAGTCATGAAGTTCAATTTCGGTTTTCAATTCCAAACAGCTCTGTTTTTTTACCAAAATGCCATCCGTTTTAAATATTTCAATCTCTCCATAATTGACAGGTAAAGAAACTGTAAGCATGGAACTGGCTGGATTGGGGTAAAGTACAAAGTCATTTTTCTTTACCAGGAAGTCATTTGATGTAACATTTAGATAAATTGGATTGCTAATTGCCTCATTTCCTTCTTCATCCTTAATTCTGATTTGAAAATTGAAACCACCACTTTCGCCAAATGGAAATGAAAGGCTGCCTGTTAAATTATTGATTTGAGATGAATCTGTGTTGCTAAAAACCACTTGATTGTCCTTCAAAACTTCCAGTAATACTATTCTCCCTTTGCGTAACTCATCATTTGCCGGCAATTCTTTCCATAGATATTCACCAGAAACGTGGTTGTAATTTCCTTCAAAATAGTGATCGTTGGTCAGGATTTTCATTTTGCCACTTTTCCAATTTTGAAAAACCGGTCCCCAAATTGAATCGACGGCTGAAAACTGTAAACTTAGATTCTGCCCATTGTGATTGACATTAAACAACTTGCAGGAGGGTGGTGTAATAGACTGATAAACATTAAATTGATTGGCATTGGTGAAAGTAATTACCGAACTGGAATTTCGATAAACCAAAGGTCTTAGATTTGCTGAATTGTGATACATCTTTAAAAACTTTCCATCTTTATTTTCCATTCTAACCATCAAACTATCCTGCAAATGGCTGGCATCAAAAGGTCTGGCCAAAACTTCGGTTTTGAATTGTTCATAAGTCGGGTATTCATCATCATCAACCACTTCCATAGCAAATCCGGAAAGAAGCCCAGGGCCTGAAACTGTTCGGACCATTTTGTGACCTGCGTAAATTCCATTTAAAGGATTTACAGATAAGGCTTTGATATTCAATGGCCGGATTGCTATCCATGTTTTGGCGTATTGAAAAAACCAAATGCCCTGAACCGTATCAAAATTAAGATCTAAGGGAATCTGAAAAAAGAACTTTCGGGTATCGTTTTTATGCAAAAAGACCATCATGTTTTCAAACTGTCCAATCTGATCTCCCGCATATTTTGCATGCGAAACGGTATCACTATCAGTGGTATTGGAAAAGAAAATATCGGCTCCACGGTCTGGATGAAAAGCTGCAAGTTTAAATGGCCGCATATCATTAACGGCCCCAAAAGAAATGGCTGAACCCATTTGGTATGTTTTGCCATAATACATGGTTTCCCAAACATCTGGAATACTTGCACCACCTGGTGTAAAAGATCCATAAGGCGGTTTTGTCGTTCTGATTTCTACAGGAAGTCTGAACTTTTTTGACGCCAATTGATATATGGCCTGAGCTGGTCTGTACTGGGAAAGGAAATTAATATACCCATCTCTATCCCTATCAAATATTTCAATTTCAGGAACTTTTTGTTCTCCAAAATATAAGTAAGGCATATCACATGAATTGCCTCCAAGCCTTATATTTGCCGAATTGTTCAATCTTTTGGTCGGACCAGCAGCCATTCCGTTAAAGTATTTCATAGCCGAGGCCATAAAATACCAGTCTAAACCAGCCTTTGCTGTTTGTTTAATAAGTGGTGTTTTTGTAAAGGAAAATAAATTAAAAAATGGACCCATAGCATGTGGAAGATAGTTTTCCGAATCCCATTCACTAAAACCTACATTCCACAAGGCGCCTACATGGTTTCTTAATCTGTTTGCATAAATATCCTTAATAGTCTCATTCCCAATTTCTTCTGAAAACAAATAAACAGAAGTTTCCCGCATGGCTTTTAGGTTATCTGTATTTCTGGTATCCACCCATGAGTTTCTGCATCTTGGGTCCCAGCAACCAGTTTGCCCTGTAAAATATGGATTTCCTCTTAATAAAGGATCTGTAGGTGTTGCGCCATCATGGGTCCATTTGCTCATTGCCCTTCGCATTTTAGAAAGGTAACTTGTATCCAATATACCAAGGTGTTTACCAAAATAAAAATACTTGGGCACCTGTCCTTTAAGGGTAAATGAAGGAAAAAGATCCACAGTATCAGTTAGATCAGAACCCAGATCATAAATGGCATTGAATTGTAAAAAACTCTTTGCTGCCAAAGCAGTTGCGTTCTGATTTCTACCCAAGGCATAAATAAGACTATGCATGGCAAAAGGATAGGATGACTTTTCATTTTCAAAATAAGTGCTTCCAAAACCAGAAGGGGAGTAGAAATGGTTTACATCATCCGTTGTATGATTGTGAAATAGAATGGATTGGGCAGATGTCAAACTTTGGTTGTTGACTGCATCAAGCTGATCTTGTACCGGTTGATCTATCCCTTGGGGTTTGTATGGACTGGCATAAAAAACAGAATCCACAAAAGTAATGCCTTGCCCAAAAACGGGCCCATTCAAAGTGCCGGTCAATAAAGAAGCCGATACCAGAATTAATTTTATGTCAAATGGAAATTTCAATGTTTTGGTTAAAAGAGAGTTGGTCAAATATAATATTCAAAAATATAGATTTGGGCCTGATCGAAATATACAAATTTTACAGTTTAATATAAGTATCTGTAAATCAGATAGTCCAGAATTTGACCAAACCAGTTTTTTGGTTTGGATTTTAAGATTCTTATTGAATGGTTCTATTAAATCTAAAATGTTGATTAGGAAAAACTTCGCTTGTTAACATCATTAAACTTTGATTTTTAGCCTAATTTACTCAGTTTTCGCCCAAATTAATTCCGCTTTTATGAATCAGCAATTTCAAGGACTTCAGGATAAGATAATAAATCTTTCATTTTATTATGGCCCAAAAATAGGAGGAGCGCTTGTCGTTTTTATCATTGGACTTTGGGTTACCAATTGGCTTACAAAGCTTTTGTCTAAAGGAATGGCCAGCCGTGGCTTGGATATTTCATTGCAATCATTCCTTTCAAGTCTGATTTCTGTTTCATTAAAAGTAATGCTTTTGGTGTCGGTTGCTGGCATGATCGGCATTCAAACCACTTCTTTTGTTGCCATATTGGGAGCCGCTGGTTTAGCTGTTGGTCTGGCTTTACAAGGTTCATTGGCAAACTTTGCGGGTGGTGTTTTAACCTTGGTTTTCAAACCCTACAAAGCAGGTGATTTGATTGAAGCCCAGGGCCAGTTTGGTGAAGTTACCGAAATTCAAATTTTCAATACTGTGATGTTAACTCCTGAAAACAAAACGGTTATCATTCCAAATGGGGCATTGAGCAATGGCACAATTGTGAACTATAGCAGGCATGGAAATTTGCGTGTAGATATTGTGGTTGCCGTCGATCCTGGAACAGACATTTCAAAAGTAAGAAGGGTTTTACTGGAAAGTATGGATAAAAACACCAAGATTTTAAAAAGCCCTGCGCCCAGTGTTAACATTTTAAAAATTGGTGATGGCATGGTTACTTTGGCTGTGCGTCCATTTTCAACCGTGGCTGATTATTGGGATGTTTTTTTTGGCGTTCAGGAACAAATCAAAATCGCATTTGAGCAAAACAATATTCATGGGCCGGTCCCTCATCAGGTAGTGATTCATGAAAATGCCTAAGTTTGCATTTCATTAACAGAACAAAGGTTTTGCTTGATAATTTGAAATAATATCAAACCAATCTTTCGTTTTGGTATTTTGGTTCAATTTAAAAATCGAAGGATAAATACCTTCCAAAAAGTATGGAAAATTCTCAATTTCAGATTCAGGAAATAACAATTCCTGCTGAAGTAATGGGCAATGAAGCTTTATTCAGAAAAGCAGTTTTGGCAGAAGCTAAGGTAAAGGACAAGTCTGAAATTAAGATAGAAGTTTTACGGAAAAGTCTGGATGCCAGGGGACGCCAACAAAAGTTTCATCTCAAAGTTGCCATCGGGCCAGAAGCTGAAAAAGCACAACAGATTGTTTACAATTCAGAAAATCTACCTTTTGTAGAAAATGGAAAAAGGGTTTTGGTGATTGGAGCCGGACCCGCTGGATTGTTTGCAGCTTTGGAATTGATCCAACTGGGAGTAAAGCCCATTGTGATAGAACGTGGGAAAGATGTGCGGGCCAGAAGGCGTGATTTGGCAGATCTGAACAAAGCCGACAAGGTAAATCCGGATTCCAACTATTGCTTTGGAGAGGGTGGGGCAGGCACCTATTCTGACGGGAAGCTTTACACAAGATCAAATAAACGGGGTGATATCAGGCAGGTGCTCGAGATTTTTGTACAACATGGCGCTAATCCGGATATTCTGGTGGAGGCGCATCCGCATATTGGAACCAATAAACTCCCGCCACTTGTTGCCGAACTCAGGGAAACCATTAAAAAGCATGGTGGCGAGGTTCATTTTGAAACTAAAGTTGAAAGTTTACATATCAAAAATCAAAAGCTTAACGGAATTAAAACTTCTACCGGAGATTTAATTGAAGCCGAAGCTCTTATTCTTGCAACGGGTCATAGCGCCAGAGATATCTTTGAAATGCTGGATAGGCAAAAGGTCTTGATTGAGGCTAAACCTTTCGCATTGGGATTTCGGGTTGAACATCCGCAGGCTTTGATTGATGAAATCCAGTATAAGGCCAAAAACCGGAGTGAATGGCTGCCACCGGCTTCTTATTCTCTTGTTCATCAGGCCAATACTTCCAAGGGTGTTCGTGGCGTTTTTTCATTTTGCATGTGTCCGGGAGGATTTATTGTCCCGGCTATGACCTCAGAAGGAGAAATTGTTGTCAATGGCATGTCGCCATCTCGTAGAAATTCGCGTTTTGCCAACTCGGGTATGGTAGTTTCAGTTGATTCACCCGAATTCCAGCCATTTGAAAAATTTGGAGCACTGGCAGCTATGAAATTTCAAGCGGCCATGGAGCAAAAAGCAGCTTCTTATTTTCCAGGAAAACTGTCAGCACCTGCGCAAAGACTTGAAGATTTTGTGCAAGGAAAAGTATCTGATTCCTTTCCGGATTGTTCTTACCAACCAGGCCTGGAAGCTGTTCAATTGTCCGAAATTTTACCCAAACATTTAAGCGAGGCTTTGCGGCTGGGTTTCATTGAGTTTGGCAAAAAGATGCGTGGATATTTGAGCAACGAGGCCGTTTTGGTTGGTCTCGAAAGCAGGACTTCATCACCGGTAAAAGTGCCCAGAGACAGAGAAACGGCCATGCATCCCCAAATTTCCGGTCTTTTTCCATGTGGCGAAGGCGCTGGTTATGCAGGTGGAATCATGTCTGCTGCCCTGGATGGGATTTTTGTGGCCAGGAGGGTAGGGGAGTTTTTGGGTTGAAAGTTGGAAGTCGTAAGTACATAGTTGTAAGTCTTTTAGTCGATAGTATATAGTCGTAAGTACATAGTCGTTAGTAAATAGTCGTAAGTACTTAGCCATAAGTTTTTTAGTCGTTTGTATGTAGTCGAAAGGATAAATTTGTAAGGGGATTAAACACACTTCATTTCATAATGCCAATCGGCTTCGTTTTGTTAAATTGTTTCCAGAAAATTTTTCATCTTACTTTTATTCAGAGCAAATCGTTTTCATTAATATTGAAGATTAATTCACTCCATGAAAAAGGATATAAGGTGGGAGCAGCGATTTGACAATTTTAAAAAGGCAAGATATTCACTTTCCAAAGCGGTTGAATTGTCTGAAACCAGGTCATTGTCAGAACTTGAGCAACAAGGCTTAATAAAAGCATTTGAATATACATATGAACTAGCCTGGAACGTAATGAAGGACTTTTACGGATTTCAAGGTGGATCAGAGAAAATTCAGGGAAGTAGAGATGCCATTCGAATGGCCAGCCAATCTGGTTTAATTGAAAATGGCAAAGTTTGGATGGAAATGGTGGAAAGCAGAATCGAAACTGTACACGGTTATGACCAAACCACAGCTGAATATATTGTTGGTCAGATTATTAAACAGTATCATGTACTTTTTCAAAAGTTTGAAATGGAAATGCAAAACAGGCTACTAAAGAATGCAGCGGGTAATTAAAGAAAATGAAGTCAAATTTGGTTTGTCAGACTCAGACCTGGAAAGGATTGTGAACGTTTTTCTATCGGATTATCGGATTGAAACCATTCTAATTTTTGGATCCAGAGCATTAGGCATTCAAAAAGAGGGTTCAGATATTGATATGGCTATTAAATCGTCTGATTTGGAAAAATCAGAATTATTTGAAATTCGCCAAAAACTTGAAGGCTTACACTTGCCCTGGTTTTTTGATGTCATTCATTTTGAATCCATTACCAATCCTGAACTCAAAGAACATATCGAAAGAGTTGGCAAAGTTATCTGGACAAAAAACGTAAGCCACTGAGGCTTTCCCTACAAATCTGTGATGGGTTTATAGCCAGGTACTAAAGATTTCATTACCGTCCAGGCAACCAGATAGGCAACAGCACAAACGGCAAACATAATGGTGTAACCCGTTTGAATGTGTCCCAGCGATTTGTAATAATCAAAAAGCGCACCTCCTGATTTGGAAATGATTACGCCCCCAAGACCACCTGCCATGCCGCCGATGCCAACAATAGATGCAACAGCCTTTTTGGGAAACATATCAGAAACCGTAGTGAAAATATTGGCCGACCAGGCTTGATGCGCCGATGCGCCAATGCCTATTAGAAGAACAGGAATCCAGAAACTGATGCCGCCCAAAGGTTGCGCAGCCAAAACAATTAAAGGAAACATCGCTATAACCAACATAGCTTTCATCCTGCCATCGTATGCATTGTAGCCTTTTTTGATAAAATAGGTCGGAAACCAGCCACCACCAATGCTGCCAAACATGGTCATACTGTACAAAACTGCAAGGGGCAACATAATCTCCGTTTTAACCATTCCGTATTGGGCCTCCAGATACTTGGGCAGCCAAAACAAAAAGAACCACCAAACACCATCCGTCATGAATTTGCCAAAAACAAAAGCCCACGTTTGTTTGTAACCCAGCAATCTGAACCAGGCCACTTTTTGTTCTTCACCTTCCGGTTTCACCTGAATCTCGGAATCGGAATTGATATACGCAAGTTCGGAACTGGTCATTCGTTTTTGTTTTTCTGGCTTTTCATAAAAAACCAACCAAAAAATCATCCAGATAAAACCTACAGCACCCACTACAATAAAAGCCGATTCCCAACCCCAGGTAACCGCCAGCCATGGAACAGTGAGTGGCGCTAAAATGGCACCCACATTGGCCCCGGAATTAAAGATACCAGTGGCAAAAGACCTTTCCTTTTTTGGAAAATATTCTGCCGTTGCTTTTATGGCAGCAGGGAAGTTGCCCGCTTCGCCAAAGGCCAGAACAGCCCTGGAAATCATAAAACCCAGAATGGAAATGGGAACCACCAGGCCTAACGTAGATAAAATGCCACCAAAAAAGCCACCGATTTCAATGGCAAAAGCGTGCATAATGGCTGCCAATGACCAGATTACGATTGCCCAGACAAAGCCCTTTTTCGTGCCCAGTTTGTCAATAAACCGCCCGGCAAAAAGCATGGAAATGGCGTACGCAAACTGAAAAACCGAGGTTATATTGGCATAGTCGGAGTTTGACCAGTTAAACTCTTTTGATAAATCAGGAGCGAGCAAGCTCAAAACCTGGCGATCGAGATAGTTAATGGTGGTGGCAAAAAACAACAGCCCACAAATTGTCCAACGGTAGTTAGACAACGGTTTTTCAATGGTATTCAAGGTTTTGTATTCACGTTTTGGTTGTTGCAAACCTAGAATTCAAAATGCTGGTTTCCAAATTTGAATTTTGGGGAGTAAAGAATGGCTGAATGTCAGAGTATTCAGGATTGTGAATTCAATGTTTTGCATTCTGCCCATATTTAAATTTTGAGAGTTCTGATTTAGATAATTAGGACTTACAAAATTTTGAGATGGCATAAATTACGTTCAGACATGGCTTGCAAGATTTTGCAATAAATTTTCAATCGGCTTGAACTTCCGGAAAGCCAGTGAGCTTTCCGGAAGTAGAAAAGGTAGGGCATTCACTTGGCGAAAGTTTGAAGACTTTCGGCAAGTTTATATTTGAGTGAAAAAATAATTTGACAGTTCCGCCATCCTGCCATATTTTTGATTTTCAAATAGATAGCTGAGCAAAAGAAAAATAGAATAAACACCCTTGCAAACAGAAAAAACAACATAAAGCATCCATCCAGTAAAATGTTTTAAAAATAATTCCTAGTAAAATGATTCAAACCATAGTCGTCGATGTTATCAATGAAAATGCCCTCAGGCTTTTGCGTAATTTGGAAATGCTGCATTTGATCAAAATTCACAAAAAGGAAAATGTGCAAATTGAAACCAAGCCTAGCATGAAAGGCAAAATGAGCAAACAAAGCCTTACAGAAATTGATAGCCAGTTAAATGAACTTCGAAACGGATGGGAGTAAATTACCTTTGGGATACCAACACCGTTATTTATTATCTTCAACAGCAATTTTCAGCTTCTGCTGAAAATTTTATGGATGGCATTTATGAAGCCAACCCAGCACCACTTTCGGTAATTACTGAAATAGAACTGCTTTGCTGGAAAACACCAACAAAGGAAGATGATGATGTATTAAATGATTTTTTAGATAAAGCCCTGGTCTTTGAATTGGATCGGGAAATCAAGCTTAAAACTGCCGAAATCAGAAAATCTATTAAAATCAAACTGCCAGATGCCATCATAGCTGCCACGGCCTTAGAAAGAAACCATACCCTTTTATCCAGAAATATAGAAGATTTTTCAAGAGTTAAAGGATTGAAATTGATTAATCCATGGGACAAGTGATATTTATAAGATGGCATAAAATTTACAACCAGAAATTATGAAATCAAATACAAACTAAACACCATCTCCATGCTGGCCCTGCTTTGTCTGGGGAGTTTTGGGGTTTTTGGACAGAATGCTCAAGAGCCAGGTTGGAAGTGGCAAAATCCATTGCCCCAAGGAAATTATCTTAGTGATGTTAATTTTATTGATAACCAAACTGGTTGGGCTGTAGACTATGGTGGCACCATCCTGAAATCCACCAATTCCGGCAGTAGTTGGTTAATCCAAAACAGCGGAATTCCAGAATTACTAAATTCCGTCCAATTCAAAGATTCACAAACCGGTTGGGCTGTAGGTTATGATGGCACCATCCTACACACTTCAAGCGGAGGCACAACCCATATACAGAAGTCAATAGTTTCATTATCCACCTTTTCTATTTACCCAAACCCAGCTGAAGAAAGCTTTACATTGGTAGGTAAAGGAAAAATACTGGCAGTTGGTTTGATTGATGCTTTAGGAAAAGAGTGGCCAGTTGAGGTTTATCAGGAAAATAGAATGGATATCCGTAGTTTAAAACCCGGTTTATATTGGGTCAAAATAAAAACCAGTTCTGGAGTTGTAGTAGAGCGTTTGGTGAAAAGGTAATTGATGAATAGATATCCAAATCCAATTAAAAGATACAAAAAAGGAGGCTCAAAAGGCCTCCTTTTCCATTCATTTCAATCTGAAATTTTAAACCGCCTCACTGCTCACCTTGGCAGACAGATATTCTCTGTTCATCATGGCAATGTTGGACATCGATATTTCTTTCGGGCATTCAGCTGAGCAGGCACCGGTATTTGTGCAGGCACCAAAACCTTCTGCATCCATTTGGGCCACCATGGCTTCTGCACGGCGTTTTCTTTCGGCTTGTCCTTGTGGTAGCATGGCCAATTGAGAAATTTTTGCACCTACAAAAAGCATAGCAGAAGCATTTTTGCAAGCTGCCACACAGGCACCACAACCAATGCATGTTGCAGAGTTAAACGCCTCATCAGCAATTTCTTTTCCTATGGGAATATTGTTGGCATCCAGGGCAGAACCTGTATTTACAGAAACGTATCCACCAGCATGTTGAATTCGGTCAAAGGCACTTCTGTCCACCATCAAATCCTTCACCACAGGAAAGGCTTTTGCCCTCCATGGTTCAATAAAAATGGTATCGCCATCCTTAAAACTGCGCATGTGAAGCTGGCAGGTTGTAGTTTGCTGAGGTCCATGCGGTCGTCCGTTAATGACCAAAGAACAGGCACCGCAAATGCCTTCCCGGCAATCATGGTCAAAAACCACAGGGTCTTCTCCTTTTTTCTGAAGGTCTTCGTTCAACACATCCAGCATTTCCAGGAATGACATATGGTCATTGATGCCTGAAATTTTATATGGTTTTAATTCGCCCTTCGCTTTTTCATTGGCTTGTCGCCATATTTTCAGGGTGAGGTTCATGGTTTGCATAAGCCTTAAATTACTTGTAAGATCGTTGTGTAAGTTTTACGTTTTCGAATTTCAGAGGCTCTTTGTGAAGCAACTCTTCTTTGTTGTTGCCCTGGTATTCCCAAGCTGCCACGTATGCATAGTTTTCATCATCACGAAGGGCCTCACCATCCGGTGTTTGGTATTCTTCACGGAAGTGTCCGCCACAGCTTTCGTTTCTGTCCAACGCATCCTGAATCATCAAAGCACCCAATTCAATAAAATCAGCCAGTCGAAGGGCCTTTTCCAAAGATTGATTCATTTCTTCATTTGTGCCCAACACTTTCAGATTGGTTTCAAACTCCTTTTTAATGCCTTCAATGATGCCTTTTGCCTTTTTCAAACCTTCAGCGGTGCGGCTCATGCCACAGTAGTCCCAAATGGTTAAACCAAGTTGACGGTGTAATTCATCTACAGTTTTGGTTCCCTTCTGTGCCAAAAATCCATTGATTCTTTCTTTAACCTTATCCATTGCCTCTTTAAACTCAGGCAAATCGGTGGTTACTTTTGTTGGGCCAATTCCAGCCAGATAATCTCCGACTGTATAAGGCAACACAAAATATCCATCAGCCAAACCTTGCATCAAAGCAGATGCGCCAAGTCTGTTGGCACCATGGTCAGAGAAATTTGCTTCTCCCAAAGCATAACATCCTTCCACATTGGTCATCAGGTTGTAATCTACCCACAGTCCGCCCATTGTATAATGCACAGCAGGATAAATACGCATTGGAGTTTGATATGGATTTTCCCCTGTAATTTGCTGATACATGTCAAACAAATTGCCATATTTCGCTCTTACAAGTGCTTCTGTATCTCTTTTAATTGCGTCTGCAAAGTCCAGATAAACAGCAAGTTTGGTTGCTCCAACACCACGACCTTCATCGCAAACGTATTTTGCATTCCGGCTGGCAACGTCTCTTGGAACAAGATTTCCAAAAGAAGGATATTTTCTTTCAAGGAAGTAATCTCTTTCTTCCTCAGGAATATCGGTTGGCTTTCTTGGGTCGTCAGCTTTTTTCGGCACCCAAACCCGTCCATCATTTCGAAGTGATTCTGACATCAAAGTCAGCTTGGATTGATAATCGCCGGAAACCGGAATACAAGTCGGGTGAATTTGTGTAAAACAAGGATTTGCAAACAATGCACCACGTTTGTGGGCTCTCCATGCTGCAGTTACATTGCAATTCATTGCATTTGTACTCAGATAAAATACGTTTCCATATCCTCCTGTGCAAAGCAAAACTGCATGGGCAGCGTGACTTTCAATAGCACCGGTAACCAGATTTCTGGTGATGATGCCTTTTGCTTTTCCATCAATTACAACCATATCCAGCATTTCTGAACGGTTGTACATTTTAACTTTGCCTGCAGCAATCTGGCGATTTAAAGCTGAATAGGCGCCCAAAAGCAATTGCTGTCCTGTTTGTCCTCTGGCATAAAATGTTCTGGAAACCTGGGCTCCACCAAAAGAACGATTGGCCAAAAGTCCACCATATTCTCTGGCAAATGGCACGCCCTGGGCTACACATTGGTCAATAATATCTACTGAAACCTGTGCAAGGCGATACACATTGGCTTCTCTCGCCCGGTAGTCGCCTCCTTTTATTGTGTCATAAAATAAGCGGTGCACTGAATCACCGTCATTTTGGTAATTTTTTGCTGCATTTATTCCACCCTGAGCTGCAATTGAGTGTGCTCTTCTTGGAGAATCATGGAAAGTAAATGCCTTTACATTGTAACCCAACTCTGCCAACGAAGCTGCGGCTGATGCCCCTGCAAGTCCGGTTCCAACAACTATGATTTCATATTTCCGTTTGTTGGCGGGATTAACCAGTTTCAGATTGAACTTGTGGTTTGCCCACTTTTCTGCAAGCGGCCCACCTGGAATTTTTGCGTCTAATGTCATTTTATTCAGTTGTTGAATTTTAGTAAATAAGCCAGAAATACAAAGGCATGGTAGCGAAACCGACCGGTAGGATCATGGAAAGTATGTTTCCTAATCCTTCAATAATCGGCGTATATTTTTTGTGTTCTATTCCCAGCGTTTGGAATGCCGAAGCAAAACCATGTTGTAAGTGAAAACCCAAAAGCACCAATGCCAACAGGTATAAAACGGAATACCACCATTCATGTTTAAAAACTGTGGCTACCAAAAAAAACATATCCTTATATTCTTCTCCTTCAATATTTACATAACGCATTGTTGCATAATGATATGGAAAGTAGAAATTAAGAAGGTGAATAATTAAAAAAACCAAAACTATAGAACCGGAAAGCCCCATATTTTTGGAAAACCAGGTCACTTTTTTGTTGTCGTTTGAAACAGCATATCCAATAGGTCTGGCAGCTTTATTTTTATTTGTCAGTATTAAAGCTGTAATCATGTGCAATAAAAATCCCGCAACAAGGCCAACTTCCAAAACTCTGATAATTGGTGAAGTGGACATGAAATTTGAATACAGATTGAATGCGGCACCCTCATCTCCCTTGAAAAGGAGAAAATTACCCGATAGATGAACCACTAAAAATGAAACTAAAAATAATCCGGTTAGGGACATTACGGCTTTTCGCCCGATTGTACTTGTTAAAGTATTTGTAATCCAACTCATTATGTGTAACTAACTGTTTTTTGATTTCCGCCTGAAAAACAGGGCAATATTAAAACCTAAATCAATAGCGAATAAATGCATGTAAGAACTAGGCGGTTATTTAAACTCATTCTTAATAAGCAATGGTTTTTAGGTATATTTTAAGAACTAACAATTACTTATTTTGTTGTAATTTGTGACAAATTTGGGGCCCGAAGATTTTGATGCCAGATTTGCAACTTGCCAGCTTTAAAACATTGAAAAGACTTTTTTTACTAGGCTTACTGCTTTTGCCCTTTTCTCAGATTATGGCGACTCATATAAGAGGTGGCTATATTTCTGCAAACAGGATTATAACTGATGAGATTCCTGGATATAAATACGAGTTCATTTTAACTATTTTTAGGGATAAAACGTCTCAAACTTTCAATGAGTTTAATGATTTGTATCCAGATAAAAACTCGACGGACAAACTAACCAGCAGATATTTTTCCATAGAAGATATTCCTGGAAAGCAAACCGAAAAGTATATTTATAAATTTGAATATACATATCGATCTCCTGGGGTTTACACACCCTTTCATTATCAGTTAAATAGAAATGATAATGTTTTAAACATGACCAATTCGATCAACACTACCTTTTATGTAGAGACCAAAGTAATTATTGACCCCTTTTTAGATATAGATCAAACACCAGTTATTACGAAAGCTGCAGTCGATTTTGCTTCCATTGGTTCTGTATATAGATATAATCCAGCTGCTTATGATCCAAATGGTGATAGTCTGTCTTACCAATTGGTGCCATCCAGGCAGTTTTTACAAGGACAGGAAATTTCAGCTGAAGTAACCAATTATATTGATCCTGCCATTCGGTCTGCTGGTTTAGATTCAGCCAGTCAGGTACCAGCAAGAATGACTTTGAATGAAAAAACCGGAGATTTAATTTGGAATTCCCCACGCTTAGCAGGTGAATTTAATACAGCCATAAAAATTATTCAATGGCGGAAACTTAGAGCCAACAGATCAAAAAGAGACAGTATAGGTTTTGTATTGCTTGATATCCAGATTATAGTGGTGGACTCCAAAAACAGAAGACCACTTTTGAAATTGCCTAAGGATACATGTATTGTAGCTGGAAGCGAACTAAAAGCCAGGATTTTTGCCACAGATCCAGATTCAAATGATCGGGTAGTAATTTCAATGCTTGGTGAATTGGATACAATTATTCCCAAAAGTAAAAGGGCTAGATTTTATTTTCAACCAAGTATAACCAAACCTTTTTTTGGAGATTTTGAATGGTTTACAAATTGTAGCCATGTGAGAAAACAACCTTATCAGGTAGTTTTTGAGGCAGAAGATATTCCAGTGATTTCACCTGTCCTGGTTGATGTTCGGGTTTGGAATGTAAAGGTTGTGGGTCCCGCACCTATTATTGATTCCATAAAAGTAGATGGTAATGGAAGGTTACGTCTGTTTTGGCAGAAATATATTTGTCAAAATGCAAGTAAAATATTCATTTACCGCAAGATAGATAGTTCCCAAATAGCATTGGATACCTGCCAGCCTGGTATGCCAAATGGCAATGGTTTTGTAAAAATTGCTGAAGTTAATGCATCTGAAACTACATTTTTGGATGACAATGCAGGTAAGGGTTTGAAAAAGGGCCCGTCTTACTGCTACCGAATTGTAGCCATTTTTCCTGATCCGGCAGGAGGCGAAAGTTTGGTTTCAAATGAAGTTTGTAAGGCGCTTCCTTTGGATATTCCGGTACTTGTAAATGTGGACATTAAGAAGACCGATTTTATAAAAGGAGAAATATTAGTTCGCTGGACCCAGCCATATAACATTGATACCAACATATTTAAACCTCCATATAACATACAAATTTTTCGGTTTTCTGGCAACGGTATTGGCACTTTGGTCAAATCGGATGTGAGCAATGGCAGTTCCGGTTATTTATTTCCAGACACCACATTGTTGGATACCAACCTTGACACTCGGAATACGGTTTATCGATATCAATTGAAGTTTATTTTTGGAAAGCTTTCAAATCTGGTTGACAGTACCGAAAAATCTTCATCCGTAAGGCTTGAATTGGTTCCGGGAATAAAAAATATAAAATTGCAATGGACTGCCACAACTGCCTGGACAAATGATGGTTTGCCCCATTTTATTTATAGAAAATTTGGAGATGATTTTGCATTAATCGATTCGGTTATTGGATTTGGTGGAAAGTATGAATATCTGGACGAAGGGCAATTCAACAAGGTTCCACTTGAAGATACCATTGAATATTGTTATTACGTAACAACAAAAGGAACCTATTCAAACCCCAATATTGCCAGTCCATTAATAAATGCATCTCAGTTTCAATGTGGGCAGCCAAATGACACGATAAAACCTTGTCCACCAACTACTTTTCAAATGGATACAGTAAATTGTGAGTTATGTAAAACTGCTCCAAACTGTAAGAACTGCGATTTTTTAAATAAATCAGAGTTTTCAAGAAAACTCACATGGCGTCCTGTGTTTTTAGAAGAATGTGGGCGTGATATTGTTAGTTTTAAAATCTATTACGCTGAACATTCAGATGATTCGTTCGCTTTAATTGCCACGGTTTCAGATACATTTTATAACCACAGTTCCTTAACCACTTTGGCCGGCTGCTATTCTGTAACTTCAGTAGATAGATCTGGAAATGAGAGTATTGTTGCAAACCGAATGTGTGTGGACAATTGTGTTGTTTTTGATTTGCCAAATACAATTATCCCCAATGGTGATGGAAGTAATGATGTTTTCACTCCATCCTGCGCATCAAGGGCCTTGATAGAAAAAGTACATTTTTCAGTGTATAACCGCTGGGGACAAAGAGTTTTTGAGGATGATGTAGCACCAGAGATTAACTGGAATGGCTTAACAGAAAATAACAAAACATTGGTTGTACCCGGGATTTATTTTTATCTTGCTGAAATCCAGGCAAAAAGGTTACGCAAGGAAGATGAGAAGATGATTTTTAAAGGCTGGATACATATAGTTAAGTAAAGAATTTATGTGTGGCAGATTTTCACTTGATAGAAAACCTGAGGCTTTGAAAGCCAGATTTAAGGCAAAACTGAATATCGAATCAAATTCAACCCCACTTTTTAATATTGCCCCTTCGCAAAAGGCAGTTGGTATCTTTAATTTTAGTGATCCTCATATAGAACTGATGGATTGGGGCCTGGCTGGAAAGGGTATAGACGGGAAAAGTAGAAGCCTTATTAATGCCCGATCAGAAACAGTTGAACAAAAGTGGCCATTTAGCAAGTTGCTCCAAAACCGATGCCTTGTGGTGGCAAGTGGTTATATAGAATGGAAAACATTTGGCAAAACCAAAATTCCACATTTACACGTTTTGGAGAATGGAGACCTTTTTACCATCGCCGGTTTGTTTGAGGAAGATTCTGAAACCAGGGTTAAAAAATTCACGCTTCTTACAAAAGAAGCAAATGCCCAAACCGCTGTCATTCACGACAGAATGCCTGTGATTTTTAACAAAGAGAATGAATTCAATTGGTTAAATGACATGGAAAGTGCGGTTAAAATTTTGTCAGAACCAGAAAAGGGAGATGGACTCCGGCTTAGTATTTATCCAATTTCTTCTGTAATAAACAGCAGCTTCAAAAATGACCCAAACCTTTTGCTTAGAACTCATTATACAGTTGTTGAGCAATTGAAGTTGTTTTAAAAATTTTTACACTATAACCATTTGATTTCCAATATCAAATTCTATTTACAATCTTAAAATGAAGTTTTCACTCGATTTAAAAACAGATAGTTCGCCAAAGTGGATTGAGGCCGTTATGGCTGATTTTCCTTCTTTTTTACAGGACCACGCCAGTTGCGAAAAAAAAGCTTCAGCTATGTCCATGAGTTTGGTTTCCAAATATCCTGATAGGCCTTTAATTATTAAACCTTTGATAGACACAGCCATAGAAGAGCTGGAGCACTTTAGAGATGTGGTAAACTGGATGGAAAAACTTGGCGTTTCACTTGCGCATGACATGCAGCCCGATTTGTATGTGAACCAACTAATAACTCAGGTTCGAAAGGGTAGGGACGAGGGTTTGATAGACCGGCTATGTTTGGGCTCTATTATAGAATGCCGGGGAGCAGAGCGGTTCCGATTAGTCGAGGAGGCTTTGAAAGAACCAGAGATTAAACGTTTTTATAAAATCCTTTGGGCATCAGAAGCCAAGCATGGAAACATATTTGTTGAACTGGCCTTGCATTACTTTGATGAAAAATTAGTGTACAACAGGCTTGAGAAACTATTGGAAATTGAAGCCCAAATTCTTGAAAGTTTGGAGTTTCGAGCTGCTCTGCATTGATTGGCAAGGAATTAGGTTAAAAATCAAATTTGCAAATTCCACCGTCTATCCTTTATTTTGATTTTTGAGAAAAAACAGAAATGCCAGCAAATAAAAATCCACAACTATCTCTTTTTGAAGATCTTAATCCGAAATCAGAAATTGTAAAAATTTCAGCCAAGGTTTTAAACAAGGACCAGATTAAGTTCAACAAACTGGTTGAAGAAATAAAGCGGGCAAGCAATGAGCTTGAACTTTTAAAGGAAGAATTACCCAAATCTCATGCTGAGCTTTTGGCAATTTCTAAACCGCTGGAGGAAGAAATGTTAAAGGTGGATTACAAGCTTATCGAAGCCTGCCATCATTACCTGAACATAATGAAGCTTTCAAAAAGTCAAAAAACTACCGTATCTGATTATATTCTTTTGAAAATCAAGGATTTACCAAGTGATCCACCTAAAGAAATTAAGGATATTTATGATTTGTATGCTGAAGTCTGTTACGAAGATGAAATGAAGATTCAGACAGATTTTGCGAATGACCATATTTCACAAATGGTTGAAAATATGTTTGGGTTTAAGGTGGATATGGATTTTGATCCCAACTTGTCTCAAATGGAAAATGCACAAAGGCTAAAAGCCAAACTGGAGGAAAAGGGATTTAAACTTGATCCATTTTCTAATTTTAATGGAGAGCCGCAACCCGAGCGAAAAAAGTCAAAAAAGCAGTTGCAGGCAGAGGAAAACCGAAGGCTCCAACAGGAAAAGGAAGAAAGCCTCCGTAAAAAATCATTCAAGGCTATTTACATGGATTTGATGAAGGCTTTCCATCCTGATACGGAAACCGATCCAAAGCAAAAGGCTGAAAAAGAGGAGATAAGCAAACAAATAACCGTGGCGTATGGAAATCAGGATTTTTTTGGACTTTTAAAGTTAGAGGCTGAATATTTGAGTCAGCATGAGGATAGAATTCAAACCTTGCCCAAGGATCAGCTTCAGTATTATATGAAAATGTTAGGCAACCAAAAGGCTGAATTAAAGGAGCAAAAGGATGAGCTAAAGCAAAAATATGAGGATGTCTATAATGGAATTTATGTGATGAGAATGAGCCGAAAAGATTTTCTAAAGAAATACAAAAGGGACTTTGAATTGCAAATTCAACAAGAATTGGGAAAGATTAGCCTTCTCAAAAACAGAGATATTGCTCAAAGAAAAATGATTATCGAGGGTATGGAAGATGAACTGGATAAAATTGAGGAGTTTGACTTTTTTGATTTTTAACCCTTGTAAAGGAGAAAAAATTCAGGAAGCATATTTCGTTTTTAGAGCCAATTACCTTTTAAGTTCATAAATAAAATAATCCTGGCTCTTATTCCCATATGGATTTAGCCAATGCATAAAACTGTCCAAATAGCTTGACTTTATTTCCTGAAGAAATATGATTTTGCCAAAACTCTTTTCAAATTCAGCAACTCTGGTTTCTATGTTTTCAGCCTGACCAAAAAGCACATATCTAAACCCTGGATCAGTTTTTTGAGAATCGTTTGGCCAATTTTCTGCTTTAAATTGAGCGACAGAATAATTCTTTTTTAAAGTTGTGTAGTTCATTTTCCAATTTCTTAGGTAATACTTTGGCAGCAAAACATCATCTGTGGTATTGGTATTATCCACAATCAACCAATCAGTATTTGCCCTGGTTGATAAAAAAGTCATAGAATCCATCAATCCAGTTCGGGTTGATGCCGGGCTTAAAAATGCAAGGAGAATACAATTAATCACAACAGTAAATTGTGTCGTTCCCTTTAAAAGGCTTGTTCTTTTTTGCCAGAAAGCTGAATGTTCTACAAACTTTCGCCATCCAATAACACCTGCTATCACCACAAACGGAACTATCGGAAGGATAAACCGTTCTTGTTTGTTTGGAAATAAAGAATGAAAAAAAACAAAAAATATGGTTGGATAAAATAGGAGAGGGTATTTACGGGCGATTAGGAAAAATCCAAAAAACAGAAATAAGCCCAAAGGTGGAACTAGCAAACCAGGAATTAGCAAGAGGTAGTTGTACCAGGGCCCAATAATATAATTGTATGCGTTTGATAAATTGTAACTGGTGTATTCCTCAAATTGAATAAATGGTTTTCCCCAAACCAAATAATCCACGCCACCTTGAACGATTCCGATGGAAATAATAAGACCAAAACCCATGGCTATACAATTGAGCCATCGTTGTTGAAAAAATAAAACCAGACCTAATCCAGCTATAAAAGTAGAAGTTTGAAATCTTACTGAAAATGCCAAACCCGCCATAATTCCAGCCAAAAACAAAAGTTGGTTTTGCTTCGGTTTGGCTATGATTATCAGCCAGGTAGCATACATTAATGGCACTATACAAACCATTTCAACCAGATTTCTAACACTTAGCATTGGCATAAACCACAACAAAGCAAGGGTCCAACCCACATAAGCAGCAGAGGTTTTTCCATCAAGTTTTTCAGATATTTTGTAGCCAAAGAAAACCACCAACAAGGAATAGAATGCATGTACAATTCTAACCAAAATCATTTTGGACTCAGGTAAAATGAAGCCAATTTTTTCAATGAATAAAAGCAAATAGTATTGGGAACCAGGATATAACATACTGAATCCCGCTGGTTTTGCATCCGGCTTGTTTGCATCGGGTAGCCAGCCAGCGTTGTCAAATCCATCAATCCAACTCTGTACAATTTCAATGACCAGAAAATGATCATCAATCATCCCATATCCTCTTGAAAAAAAAGCGGAGATCAGCCTTAACACCAAGGCTGAAAGTAAAATAGAATTTAAGGGGTTTTTATGGTAAAATTCTTTAATTTGATCCATTGATGTCTAGAAAATCAATTTCTACCTTGTTCCAACATTTTCTTAAACTTCTCATACAAAGCAGTTTGTTTGCTATCCAGGGAAATGGGCCGGCCTTGAATCCAGGCATTGGTTAATTTCTGGGATTTCATATCCAGAGCATCGCCTTCTGATAAAAAAAGTGTGGCATCCTTTCCAATTTCTATGGTACCAAACTGCTTTTCCAAACCCATAATTTTTGCAGGATTCAAGCTAATAAGTTGTAGAGCTTCTTCTTTGCTTAAACCGCCTCTAACGGAACTTCCAGCCAAAAAGGCAAGGTTTCGGCTACCCATAATTTCCATATCTCCTTCATAACTCAATGCACACAAAATACCGGCATCAACCAGTTTTTTAGGCAATTCGGTTTCCAGATTGGGATTGTCCTCTGGCCGTGTAGGTAATGCATGAATACGTTGAAGCACAACAGGTATTTTTCTTTGTTTTACCATTTCTAAAACCTGAAGAACCTGAGAACCAGTAACCAATACAACTTTTGGAATCTGCATTCTTTCCACAAACTGCAAAGCTGAAACTATGTCAGAAGCATATTCAGCATTAATATATAGAATAACTTTTCCTTCCAAAACTTCCTGAACAGCAGCAAGTTTGGTATTTAATTTTTTATCTGTACTTCTTGAATAGGCCTTTGCATCTTCAAAAAGTCGCTCCAATTCTTCACCATCTTTGTTGGGCTCTTTGTTTTTTTCAATAGCACCTGGTTCTGCCCACCAACCCGAACTTTTGTATTTAGTTGGCCAAACCAAATGCATGCCATCCCGGGGTTTTACAGCTGCATCTTCCCAGTTCCATGCATCCAGCTGAACCAAGGCAGACAAACCTCTTACACGCCTTCCTCGTGGTGTTATTTGGGCCATCAAAACCCCATTGTTTCTGATAGTTGGAATCAAATCAGAATCGGTATTGTAGGCTGGTAAAGTATGGGCATTGGCGTTTTCTGTTCCGGTTTCAGCCAAATCCAGAGTAGCCCTTACTGCATCTATTTCATTTAATCCCAAAGGGGTGTTCATTGAAATAAAACCCGGATACATGTGGTGACCTTTTGCATCCAGAACCTCAAACTTTCCTTTTTCAGCTTCAGAAATGGTTTTTCCAGGGGATTCAGATACAGAAATAATCTTTCCTTTTTCTAAAATTACTGTTCCATTATTCAAAACCTGGCCGGTTCCGGTATGGATTACGGCATTATAAATCAAAATTGGCCGAACTCCCAGCTTTCCAGGTGATGGAACCTGAGCGATTACAATAGCTGATTGACAGATGATTATCCATCCAAATAAGGAAAAGATGGCTTGTTTGTTTATCTTCATAGGTCGTCAAATGTAAAAAAATACACGAAGGCAAGCGGCCTCTGCAAAAAAAATCACTCCTTTGCGACTTGTATCAGGTGTTCCAATCCATGAAATTCAAAGCCATTCCAGGCATTTTTTTACTGCTTTTTATAGTTGCTTGCGGAGAAAAAGAAGACAAAACCAATCCGGTTTTGAAGGACATTACTCAGGCAGTTTACGCATCGGGCAAGATTTTTCCTGTCGATTATTACAGGCTTAATATTAGTATTCCGGGTTATATCAAAGAAATTTATGTAAAGGTTGGTGATACTGTTAATGTAGGTGAGCCACTTTTTGCCATGAAATCTGAGGTTACCAATTTTAACGTAGCCACTGCTAAAAATAATTTGGACCTGGCTTCCTTAAATGCTTCTGAAAACTCATCATTTATGACCGTTGCAAAACAAGATATCAATCTGGCCAAAGAAAAACTGGAACTGGATTCGGTAAACTATGAACGCGTGTTGGGTCTATCGGAAAGTAATGCCACGACAAAAGTGGCCTTGGAGCAAGCTAAGGCTCAGTTTCAGGCATCGAGGCAAAATTTGCAAAAGGCCAGATCTTCCTTTTTAGTAACAAGAGAACGCCTGAGTACGGAAGTAAAAAACGCTCAAAATATGTACAAGGCCCAGCAATCCAATTCAAACGATTTTACATATTATGCCGCAGTAACTGGAAAGGTGTATGACATCAATGGCAAGCAAGGTGAATATTTCACACCCCAACAAATTGTTATGGAACTTGGTAGAATCGACAATTATGAAGTTGAACTTTCAGTAGATGAGGCTGATATACACTACTTAGGAAAGGGTCAGGAAGTTATTTTCCAGACCGAAGCTTATCCCAATCTATTTTTAAAGGGAAGTATTAAGGAGGTTTATCCAAAAATTAGTAGTTCAAACAAAAGCATTAAAGTAATGGCCTCTATTGATTTGCCTGTAGGTATCAGCATGTATGCAGGTGCAACATTAGAAGCCAATATTATTAACCAGAAAAAGCAAAAAGCATTGGTAATCCCTCGCTATTATTTAAGCAACGACTCTATCATAGTTAAGAAAAAAGGAAAAGGAAAAAAACAAAAAATTAAAGTTGACCTTGGGGTGAGTAATGTGGAGTTTATGGAAATATTAAATGGACTTTCACTGGAAGACGTAGTTTATAAAAAATGACGTCCAAGTTTGCTAATAAACCTGTTTTAAGAATTGCTTTTGTTCACCTGATGAGCAAAAAGCGTCAAACTGCAGTTGCCATGCTTGGGGTAATGTTTGGCATAACCGTATTTATTTTTCAGGCAGGCTTAATTACTGGTTTACAAACCTTTATGCTGGACAAAATAGTGAACAATTCTCCTCATGTTCACATTTACAATGAGCCCGATAAAAATCCACCTTCTATTTTAAGCAAAATATATCATGAGGAGGATCAGATGGTTGTGGTTCGCAATCAAAAGCAAAAGGAAATAGACAAAAAAATCCGGAATCCAAGGGCAATTATGTCTTTGCTTGAAAAAATGCCGGGTGTTCTCGGGGTTGCTCCAAATGTTGGTACTCAGGCGATTGTAAAAGCTGGGGTTAAGCAAATTCCGGTAAGTATTTCCGGGGTTGAAATAGAAAAAGAGGATGCGCTTTTTAATATCCACAAAGACCAGATTGAAGGAGATTTAAAACGATTAAACATTATCAGCAATGGCATAATTTTGGGAAAAGGAGTTGCAGATAAGCTTGGGGCCGAGATTGATGATGTTATTACGGTGGCCACCACAGTTTCAGCCATTGACATGAAAGTGGTTAGCATAACCAGTACTGGAATTACCGCTATAGACGACAATAGGGCCATGGTAAATTTGCGCATTGCCCAAAAGCTGATGAACAAGGACAAGCTTTATATTACGGATATCAATATGAAATTGAAGAATGTTGATAAAGCTGATGGTATGAGCGTGGATCTTACCAAACTATTGGGATTAAAAGCCCAAAGTTGGAAGGAAGCCAATGCCAATGTTTTTTCAGTTTTTAAGATTCAAAACATCGCTACCTATTTGGTAATCACATCGATATTGATAGTCGCCGGTTTCGGTATTTTCAATATCCTGATGATGATGATTTATGAAAAAATGACGGATATAGCCGTTTTAAAATCGATTGGTTATAAGAACAGAGATATCAGGAATATATTTATGGTGGAAGCGGTTGTGATTGGTTTTGTAGGTGGGGTATTAGGTTTGATTCATGGATTTTTAGCCAGTTTTATAGCCTCCAAAATTGAAGTTAAACTGGCTGGCCTGGTTACATTAGATCACCTAACAATCAATTTTGATCCCACATTTTATGCAGCAGGTTTTGCCTTTGCATTGGGAACAACTGCTTTGGCGGGCTATTTTCCAGCTTTGAAGGCTTCCAAGATCGATCCTGTGGAGATTATCAGAGGGCATTAAATCTCTGAGGAATTAAGTGTAATTATTAGTACTTAGGGTTATTTTAAAGATAACATTAAGCATTATTATTTAATATCCAATTAAAAGCAAACGATCGACATGAAAACCAAAATCCTGATAATAACACTTTTTTCTATTTTGGGAGGATCAACCAAAGCTCAAATCTCAGATACTGTTTCCATTTCACCCAATCCTTTTCAAAACCAAACCAGTATTAGTTTTACACTTATTGATTCAGATACAATTTCACTTTATAAAAGGTGGGGAATGGTTGTTTTAAGACCAATGGTAAATCAGATTTCAAGTGCTGGTTTTCAAAATATTGGAATTCTGACGGATTCACTTCCAGCAGGTTTTTACTTTTATTCAGTTGATTTCGGTTCTGAGTTAAGAAAAAATGGGTATGCAATAAAAGGCTCGATAACATCTTTAATACCTAATAGCTTTTCACAAACGAAATCCTCCTTTATATATCCAAACCCAAGTTTTGACCTTTTTTATATTCCTGGTTCAGGTTTAAAAGAAACCAGATTGCTGGATTTGAAAGGAAAAGAAGTGTGCTCATTTAAAACCTTTCAAAATGAAATTTAGCTACGTGACTTATCAATCGCGACTTACTTTCTCCAGATTTTTGATGAGGCTAAGAATTTGATCTTTAATGGGAGGGTATTAAAGGTGGATTAATCCTGAAACTTCATCCTCTTAAGGCCAATATTGACAATAGCTAAATGATTCCAATAGAATAGGAAATTTAGAAAGAAGGACAGGGAAGTGCTCTGCCTTGCTTCAATCCCTTAAGAGACAAATACTTTGTTTTAAACTCGTAGGTAACGGTAATTTCATGGCTTCCACCCAAAACGCCAACCAAACCAGAAACATTGATATCATAGCTATAGCCTATCGATAGGTTGTTTTGCTTAATGCCAACCAATGCGGTAATGGCATCATGATTTAAAGTTTTAGTGCCTTTTACCGGACTTGGAATTCCTCTATACCAGACGCCAAAAACAAAGGGTACATAATGTACATAAACGCCGAGATCCAATTGATTGGCTGCCCCCTGAGATCTTAATAATATTGCAGGGGTAATTGCATTTGGAGAGATTTCGCCTTTGTAATCAGTGGGCTTTTTCATTTCAAACCTATAACCCGCTGAAAGATTGATTTTAGGGTCAATCAAATTATCACCTATCAGGTTAAACTTTGGGGAATGCGGGTGCAAAACTGAAAGCGAAGTCCACCATTTTTGCGAATAAACCAGCATTCCAAGTTGTAAATCAAAATAAGCATCTGAAAGCGAGTTATTTGCAATGGGGTCCTGGCTTTTGCTTAAAACCGGATCACCAGCCAATTCATCTCCAAACAATTGATTTCCAAAAGACCAGCTTACCTGCCCGAATCCAATGCCTAAGCCGCTGGAAACCCTGATTTTTTCGCTAATTTTAGCCCTATAGGCATATTGCAACATGCCAGTGGTTTGTCCATAACCCAATCTATCAATAGAATTGTTGGTTAATAACAATCCAATTCCAGAGCTGGCTTCTTTTAGGTGCCAATCAAAAGAGCCTACCCAACCTCTCCAGCCCTGCAAACCAGCCCACTGATTTCTATATCCAGCTGTTAATCTTGAATTTAAATTTGCTCCGGCAAATGCTGGATTGTAGTATAAAGGCAATGCATAAAATTGGGCAAATTGGAAATCCTGCCCTGAGATATGGAGGGAAATACTTAAAGAAAAAAATAGAATTACCTTTTTAAGCATTTGGCTTTTTTTCCAAATCGGCAAAATACAATTTCACCACTGGAAAGAGAAACACCAACATAAACGGAGAAACCATCAAATCATTTGTATTTCTCGATAATAAAACTGCTGAATCTAAATGAAGCAGCTTTCCAATGATATTCAGTCCGAAAGAAATTATAATAAAACCTGTAAATACAATCCTTAAAAGCGGTTTAATCTTTTGAAAGCCAAAGTATAAACTCATAAACCAGAGGTAACTCACTATATAAAAAAGAGAAAACATGATTTTGATAAAAAAATCAGGATTGTCGGCAGTAAAGTGTAAAGTTTCTTTAAAAACCTTTAGGAGTATTTTGCCAAAACCCGTTGAATAAAAATCACTAACAATTGGCCTGGCCCAAATGAAAATCTCCTTTGAAAATTGATAAAGGAGTAGCCACATTATAAAACTGAAGCCAAGAAGAAGCTTATTTAATAAAGTTCTATTTGGCATTAATTCCAGAAAAGCGATTAACCCAAATCATCCAGAAATAAAATATGGCACCATAAACCATGATGGTAAATGTGTACTTGTGGTTAAAATCAAATGAGGACTTTGAAAAAATATGATTGACGGCCAATCCAATAACCCTTAAGGAGTTGATTAAGTAAATTGAAACAATTCCCAAGGGAATAAACCAGGACTTCTTATTCCATGGACCAGGAAAAGCCACTACAAAAGCGGCAAACAAAACCATCAAAATAAGTCCGTTGCATCCATGTTCAATTAAAACCAAAGGAACATTATCTTTGAACAAATAGGTATTTTGTTCTGAAAAAGGGGAAAGGGTAAATGTACTTTCGCCAAAAAGATTCAGAATAAATGCTGAAATGGAAGCTGTATTATATGTAAGGTAGTGATTTACAGTGCCATCTGGTTCTATCCATTGATACCAAAGTAAATGCCAACCAAGATAAAGAAACGCGGCTTTAATCAAAAAGCGAGGCAGAGGTTTTCCTAAATTCATCTCCGCAAAAAATACAAAATATCAATTGGTTCAATATGGAATTTTGAATTTTTGTTACCCCAATGGTACAAGATTTTGACCAACAACCACTTAGAAAATTGGTCTTGTAAATAATTTTCATTGGACTAGGTTTGCGAAAAAATAATAATGAAGCTTCAAGTTTTAATTGGTGCAGCTGCACTACTTTTCCTGGCTGCTAGTGCTCCAAACCTTAAACCCATACCCAAAAAGGCAAAGAAAATTTCTAAAATTGAGCTTGGTAAACAATTGTTTTTTGATCCCATTTTATCTGCTGACAGTAGCGTTAGCTGTGCCAGTTGCCACAAACCCGAGTTTTATTTTGCTGATAATGTGAGTTTTAGTGTAGGAATAGGAGGGAAGCTTACCAAACGAAATACACCATCCGTTTTAAACATGGCCAGCAGAGATCTTATGTTTTGGGATGGCAGGGCACAATCCTTAGAAGATCAGGTTTTGTTTCCAATCCGGGATCATAATGAAATGAATATGCCAATTCATGATGCCATTGGGAAATTAAAGAAAAGTAAAAAATATCAAAAGTGGTTTATGGAAGTGTTTGGAAAAAAGCCAGATGAAAAGCTTCTTTCTCAAGCAGTTGCCAGTTTTGAAGCCACACTGGAGACCTCAAATTCAAAGTTTGACAGGGCCAATAAGGGAGAAATAAAACTTACCAAAGATGAATTGGCTGGAAAAAATCTATTTGTTGGCAAAGGAAAGTGTTTTGATTGTCATTTTAGTCCTGATTTTACTGGTGATGAATTTAAAAATATCGGGCTTTATGATGGCAAAAAATGGAATGATAAAGGCCGGTTTGAGGTAACAAAGGATAGTTCAGACCTTGGAAAATTTAAGGTTCCTGGCCTTAGAAATGTATCTAAAACAGCGCCTTATATGCACAATGGCTCATTTAAAACTTTAAGGGAGGTAATAGATTTTTACGCAAAACCCTCGAATTTTGTTCCTGATGCCATCGGAACAGATAGTACGATTGTCAAAGGGCTTGATTTATCTGAACTTGAGAAAAATCAATTGGAAGCTTTCATGAATGCACTCACTGATGAAGCTATTATCGACAGGTTTAAGAATAAAAAATAGTTCCTAAAACTTTTACCAACGCAAGGAGGAATTGGAACTTTAGATCTTTCTATTTTTCCAGACTTGATAATTTCCAGTTTTAAAATCTTCAGAAAATGATGAAAAATCAAAATTTAAGAATGCCGGTTTTCGCCCAATATCAGTAACTACAAATTGGATTTCTCCATTTATTAGAGCCCTGGAAAGAGGTTTAAAGCTAATTTTTCCATTTGCTTTAAAAACCTGCATAGCAACATCCCTTTGAGGACTTACCACATTCTCAGGCAACAAAGTAGTAAGACTTTCTTCCCATTGTTTGTCAATACAAACCAGGACTTTGGCTTTTCCGGCATTTTGTCCTAACAGATAATCAGCGACCATTTTCTGTTCCATATATTGGCTTTTGAGCAAGGGTTCAGAATTTAGAAAAGCCCCTGCTAACCAATGCATTGCAGATACATAAAACAAAAGTCCAAAAACAAAAAGCCCAAATAATCTTGGTGAACCTTTTAAAACAAAAAAGGAATTGAAATTCGTTTTTTGAATCCAGATTCCTGCTAAAACAAGAGAAATCAAAGTTGATTCCAAAAAGTAATTGGCTCCTGATCCAAACTTAAAAGATGATAATAATGCCGGAAAAAAAGAACAAATGAGGGCTGATGAAAGGACGTGAAGTTTCCAATTGGATTCAAAAATAAACTCAAATGCCATTGCCAATGCCAAACCAAATAACACAGCCATCAAAGGAAAATAACCACCAAAAGCATTCATAAACCAGGAAAAACTGATTCCATTTTGCAATCCTCCAATGACATTAAAAAAGAAAGTATTGCCTGAAAAAGATTGAATTCCGAACAAAATTATTGTGTTGAAAACAATGGTTAATCCACCCCAAATTGCCGTTTCTTTCCAGTTTCTACCCAAAAGCAAACTTAATGGAAGGATTCCGGAAAAGACCAACCCATCCTGCTTGGTTAACAATCCAGCCACTGCCAAAATCAGAACTAAAGGAAAAACGAAACGCTTTCTCCTTTCCGGGAATTGAACCAGTACGAAAATAAGTAACTGAAAAATAAGACCTTTAAAGGAATCAGGTCTTGCTGCAATTGCAAATCTATCCATCCAGAAAAAGGCAATTAAACCCAGAAAAACTGCCAATTCTTTATTGACCCTAAATTTTATTGTTGTCAAAACCAAAAGAATTGAGGATAAAATACAGCAAACAAAGCTTACAAATCGGGCAAGGAAATAAACACTATGTGCCTCCTGTGGATTGATAGAAAACAATTTACCCAAAAATCCAACAGTATAATAGTAAAGTGGCATATATTGAACTATTCCAAATGGAGCTGCCTCAGGATTTGAGTACAGTGGCCTTCCCAGCATTATTTGTTGAATGCCCCAAATTACATTCCTTTCAAATCCTCCCCATTCTGGCGCATAAGAACTTACCTGTGCCCATTTTAAGGATACATTTAAAAAAAGAAAAATCCCGCCTAATAGCCAAAGCGCAGGTTTATAAAGATTGGCAAGAAATAATGGAATTTGAGATTTCATTTGAACGCTATCCTTTAATTATCCGGGATATGTAATCTGAATAATCTTTAGCTGGAATAAAAAGTTTTTGGGTTCGGTACATCAACACAACAAAAAGTAATAGCAAGGAAACCAAAAAAGACTGCATAATTAAAGATGAAAAACCAGTTACAACCGTAGTTGCCCAACCTGGGGAAGTAAATGGTGTAAAAAATTTCAAGGCAGCCACAGAAAAAATGCTGAAAAAACTCAGAACAACCAAGCCAATACAAAAAAGCATTAATCTAACTGCCATAGTATCAGCATGCACTGCTACTGCAGATAATCCATGCAATACAAGACTGGTAAAATTCATTTTACTGGTTCCAGCCAATCTTCTACCTCTTTCCAATGGAATACTGGCATATGGAATTCTGGATTTAATAATTCCTCCAGAAAAATGATTCCAGATTTCTGATACATGAGCCACTTTAACTGCATGCTTTTCAGGAATATAACTAAAGTTACCAAAAGCTATTTTTTTGCCGGTTAGAAGTCGGAAAATGGATTTGTATATTTTATAAAAAAACTGAAAGACAAATCCTTCATGCCGTTTGGTTCTCCTCGCAAAAATTATTTTATCACTCTTTTTTCCTTCCTCAACTAAATAGGGGAGGTGGGCCGGTTGATCTTCTCCATCGGCATCCATTACAATTATGGCATGGTTGGGAAAATATTTGGCCACATATGCAATTCCCAATGCTATAGCTTTCTGGTGTCCGACATTCCTTGTTAAATCAACAATAAAATCCTGACCATCAATGCGTAAAACAGACGTGGGAGGGTCGTCATAGCTTCCATCATTTACCCAACAAAAAGTTAAGTTTGAAAAAAAACTGGCTTCAGTTTTTTCCCGAATGGCCTTAACCAATAAATGGCAGGACTCCCAGTCGTTAAATACCGGAATGACTACAAAAATCTGCTTTTCAAAATTGGATATAGTATCGCTCAAAAAAGATGGACTAAGGTGCAAGGTTACAGCATACTTCAAAAAGTTCAAAGACTTTTTCTTCAAAGTATTCGAAGACAAGTAAATCCTGAAGCTTCAATTTTTAAAAACAAAGTAGATTTTTCCAGCCTGAGACTAAAAAAAATCTATGTCTGCCATTTGCCTGAGTTGGTTTTTTGAAAAAAATCAACCTCTTTTGGTTTTTCTATAACCAGTTAACAAAACAATGAAAAAAATCAGTACCAGATTCCTGATCATGGTATTCCTTGGCCTCGGAATTTATTCCTGCCAAAAATCTGAAAAACAGGTAATTGCTCCGCAGGAAAGCACTTCTCAGGAACCAGTTTTAAAATCTAAGGCAAATCAAGCTGCTATACCAGAAGGAAATCCTATCTCGAAAACTAACCTGGATAATTGGGTAACAAAAACTTTGGAAACAAAGCAGGCTTTCGAATGGAATATGGCTGATTTAAAAACCTTATGGTCAGCACTTCAAGACAAAGAAGGCGTATTGGCAATTGGCTACAAACCAACAGATGTTAAAGATGTGGACGCCATAATTCATGATATTGATGTAAGCAAAGGCGAATGGAAAAAAACCCACGACGCCTTAGTTCAACTTATCAAAACTGATTTATTGAAATACACTAACTCTTCCATTACTTACGA
>JBIPOE010000097.1:0-12473 GCA_044379485.1 Catalimonadaceae bacterium | reverse complement strand
TCCTTGTTGAAATTTGCCGTCTTTCCGAAGAAGTCCATGCAGGGCTTCTGGGGTATAATTTTTAACTTGTAATGAAATTTTGCTCATCCTGCAATATTATATTAATTGTAATTACTTATTGAACTTTATATAACTGCAACTTGGGTTAAAGTTTAGTTCAATGGGAGAAAAAACCGGTTGGTCCTTTGTGGAACTTTCGATTTAAATTTCTCAAATTTTAAAACCTGATTTCAAAAAATCATTTAGAGTAAAGGGGACTTTAGATAAGGTTTCGATTAATTGAATGGCCTTGTTGCCAATGGGAGAAGGTGTATTTATTTTGGTTTTAAAGGCAGATCTAGGAAAAAAGCTAAAAAAAGATGTTGGAAAAATCATTTCCTTGACCCTGGAGTAGGATTTGGAAGAAAGAAAATTAGACCCTGATTTTGAGTCTTGTCTTGAAAATGACGATAGGGCAAATGAGTTTTTCAATTCCCTAACATTGGGTCATAAAATGTATTTTAGCAATTGGATTTCAGAAACTAAAACAATGGAAACCAAAGAGATAATGATTTTAGCTCCTTTAAATGGACTAAGAAACCACTTTGATTTTGGGTTAATGATCCGATCCAGAAAAAGGCAAAAGGACTTGTGATTGAGCTAGTTTTTTTTCAGGCAAAACCAATATTCGCAAACATTTGCCGTTTATATGATTCATTCTCATTTTATTTGTCCATCTAAACCGGAGTTCCGGCCTGCTCACCGCTTTTGACTTTACGTTTTTCTTCTTTTCTAAAACTACTCATAATCAGTAGTTTTATCTTGTTAAACTCAACCATTTCTATTGGACAAGCTGCTGCAACTCTAAATGGTTCGGTTACCCATCTCTCTGAACCTTTACAAGGGGTTTTTATCCAAATTAAAAATATTGGAAGAGGAACTCAGACTGATGGAGCAGGCAAATTCAGCATCAAATTGCCTTCTGAAACTGAATTAAAAATAGAAGTTTCTTATCTGGGCATGCAGCCGCGTTTTTACAATATTTCACTTAAGGCAGGTGAGGTAAGGCAGCTAAATGTTGGCCTTGAAGAAGATATAAAAGAGGGAAAAACCATAGAAATAACCGCCAGAAAAGACCTTCGCGATCAGGTAAGCATTACCAATTTAGATCCTAAAATTGCCAAGTTAATGCCTTCTCCGTTTGGTGATTTCAACAAGGTTCTGGCGACATTGCCAGGTGTGGTTAGTAATTCCGAATTGTCTTCAACGTATTCAGTAAGAGGAGGAAATTACAATGAAAATTTGGTTTACGTAAATGATATGGAGATTTACAGGCCATTTCTTGTCAGTGCAGGTCAGCAGGAAGGCTTGAGTTTTATCAACCCAGATCTGGTTAAATCAGTTGAGTTTTCATCAGGTGGATTTCAAGCCCGGTATGGAGATAAACTCGCTTCGGTTTTAAATGTCCAATACAAAGCACCTAAAAAGTTTGGCGGTTCTGTTTCCCTGGGTATTCTTACGCAAACCGGTCATATTGAAGGCGCTGATTCTTCAGGCAGGGTTTCTTATATACTTGGTGTAAGGCGAAAAGATGCACGTTATCTTTTTGGTGCCAGTCAATTGGTAAAAGGTCTGGATGTAAAAGGGGAATATCTGCCTCAATTCGTTGATGCCCAAAGCTATATAACCATAGATCTTACCGGAACTGAACGCAGAAAAACCCAACAAAACAGAACCACATTGGGATTTCTAAATGCCTATTCCAGAAACAGATACTTAGTGCGGCCTGCAAGTCGTGAAACTCAATTTGGAACCATTTCAAGAGTATTCCGACTTTTCACTGCTTATGATGGAGAAGAAACTATGAGCTATGATACCTGGCAAACGGGTATAAAACTTTCACATAAATGGACCCCAAACTGGCGTTCTGATATTTCAACCTCGCTGGTTTCAACCCAGGAAAGAGAACGCATAGATATAGAAGGCGCTTACCGGCTTTGCGATGTGGAAACGAACCAATCCAAATCTACTTTTAACCAATGTATTGCAGTAAGAGGTGTCGGAACCGAATATCGATATGCAAGAAATAAACTTGAGGGGCTGATCGTCAATGTGATGCAACGCAACTATCACCAAACAGATTCGGGTAGGCTGGACACGGAATTTGGCTGGAACTTATCATCTGAAAACCTGCAGGACAAATTATTTGAATACGGATTTGTAGATTCTTCAGACTTTGTAAATGTTTCAACACCAATCATTTCAGACCAAAGCTTAATTTCTACCAGACTAGGTGCTTATGCACAACAAACTTTCCACATTACCGAGCGAACCACGCTAAATTATGGAGCCAGGATTGGCTATTGGACATTAAATAAAGAGTTTATTGTCAGTCCACGTTTGCAGTTTTCTCACAAGCCAAATTGGGAAAAGGATTGGATTTTTAAAGCTTCAGCTGGGGTTTATCAGCAACAACCATTTTACAGGGAATTGAGGGATTATCAGGGTCAACTCAATAAAGATTTGAAATCTCAAAAAAGCTACCAGGGAGTTTTGGGTGCCAATTACAGTTTCAAATTATGGGACAGGGAGTTTCAGCTAAATCAGGAGGTGTATGGAAAATATCTTTGGGATGTAGTGCCTTATGATGTTGATAACGTTAGACTTAGATATTTTGCCAAAAACAATACAACAGCCTATGCAATCGGCTACGATATGCGGGTTGGTGGGGAGTTTATCAGAGGTGCCGAAAGTTGGTTTAGTTTGGGTGTGTTAAGTACCAAAGAAGATGTGGAAGGAGATGGAAAAGGATACATTCGCCGACCAACAGATCAGCGGCTTACAATGGGAATTTTCTTCCAGGACCATTTGCCCAAAAACCCAAGTGCCCGCATGTATTTGAATTTTGTGGTTGGAACAGGTTTACCCTTTGGCCCACCAAATAGCATTGAAAATAGAGCGGCCTTAAAAGCACCGGCTTACCGAAGAGTTGACATTGGATTTTCAAAGGTGATTTCCCTTGGCGATAAAACCAAATGGTTGGGCAAACGCTTCGAAACCATTTGGTTAGGTGCTGAAATTTTAAACCTCATTGGGGCAGAAAACACCATTTCTTACACCTGGATCAAGGATGTCAACGATACCCAATTTGCGGTACCGAACACTCTTTCTACAAGGTTTTTCAATTTAAGGGTGCAGGTGAAATTCTAGAGATAAACTTGTGACCAACTAGATTTGGACTAATTACATTAATTCTCGCCCAGGCAAAAAATCAAAGCACATTCCGCACAAATAGCAGAGAATTTTTCCAATATCTGCTTTCCTCAACTTTTGTAATTACAATTCCCTTGTTTGAGGCTGAATGAATAATGGCCAATGGTTCGCCAGGTTTGGAAATAACAATGGCAGCGTGGTTTACCAAAACTCTACCCTTTCGACCTTTCCGACCAAAAAATGCCAGATCGCCAACAGCAGCCTGTTTAACTGGTATTTTCTTGCCTTCTGTGGCCTGGGCTGGAGAACTTGCTTTTAGCCGCATTCCAAAATTTCTAAACACAAAACCAGTAAAGCCCGAACAATCAAATCCTACTCTTGGAGATTTGCCCGAGCTTCGATACCGGATGCCTAAAAAATTCAGAGAGTATTGTAAGATTTTTTCTCTTAAACCTATTTCTTCTTCTCCACCAGATTGGTTTGAACAACTGGAGTTTACCCATTGTTCAGGATCGTTCCAGACTGGCTTTAATGGACTAACAAACAAAGAATTAGGACAGAATTTACCCAGACTAACTGTGCTTGAATCAGAAATTTGAGCAATAGAAACACCAGAAAACAAAATCATTGAAATTGTCAAAGCAGGCGTTATTCCTAAAAACTTAAAGTATTTCTTGAAATGATGTTGTATAAAATTCAAAATATCAGCTCACTTAACTTCTCAATAAAGATGGTCTATCTTTGAAAGAATATTAAAATTAGGTCGCAAAATTACGATTTTATCAATGAAAAGCCAATTCAGCTAAGAAAATTGCAATAACACTAATCACTCAGTGTAACCTTAGTTTTCCATTTTCCTGCCCTCCTGATCCGTAATCATGAATTTGACCTCATCTGAAACAAGTTTGGAATAATTTTTAAAAGTAGTATTTCCTGAGCCAACCCAGCCGACCATTTTTTTCATTTTCCCATTGATAACCACCCAAATGCGGGTAACGGGAACATCAGGCGGAATGCTTATACTATCTGGCACCAGTTTTATATTTTGTTTAACCGCTTCAAAAATCAAACTTTTGGTTAACTGGTCAGGCACCAAAAATTCATACTTACCGATTAAAGGCATATGTTTTTTTCCTTCGTAAACCATTCGCTTGCCTGTATAAAAACTGGCTTCATAACTTGGACATTTTCCCATACAAGGACTCTGCTGTATATAAATCAACAACTCACCATCAGGATCAAAACCGATATCATCTGTCTTTTGAACTTTTTTTGTGGTACTGCACTGCAGAAAAGTGAAAGCCAAAATGATTATAAAACAGGCTTTTATGAGATTTCCATTTTTCATTTGGGCAAATTTTAACTTTTTAAGACTTATTTTGCACAACATCTATTCAACTTTTTAAAAAAAATGACAGAAACTCAGATACCACCACGAAAAAATAAAACAGGTTTTGTGTTGGTTTTATTGGCTATCCTTTTAATTGCCAATGGTTTCCAATATTGGTTAAGCCGTCAGGACAAAGAAGAAATCCATGAAAAAGAAATAATAATAAAAGAAAAAACTGAAGACATAAGTAAAGCAAGTTCGGCTCTTGATTCTATGCGGAGAGAACTTGAAGTTAAAATTGCAGAAATCAATAAACTTGGTGGAGATACTGCAAGTATCGGACTTTTGAAAAGGCAGATAGAACGTGATTTAAAAAATGCAAGGCGACAAAACTTTAAATCGAAAGAAATGATAGAAGATCTCAAAAACCGAATTGAGGATTACGAATTGCAATTGGCGGCAAAAGATGAAGAAATCGGAAAACTGAAGGCAGAGAATCAAACATTATATGCCGATAATACCAAACTAAAAACAAAAATCGTTCAGACTGAGGATTCTATTTCCAGACTTGCAGAAACAAAGACCAAGCTTACTGAACAAGTAGCAATTGCCTCAAAACTAAGGGCTGAGGAAATTAAAATTTCAATCATCGATACAAAAGGAAGAGAAAAAGAAGACGATGACTACCGGGCCAAGAAAATATCAAAACTTAAGGTTAGCTTTAAAATAGCCGACAATAAGGTAGCCCGTATAGAAAACAAAGAGGTCTTTTTACGCATTATGGATCCTGAAGGTGGATATCTTTTTGATGCTGGTTCAGGAGGAGGGACTTTTACATTAGAAGGAAGAGATTCACCTTATACTTCCAAACTTAGTTTTCTTTTTGACAACAAACAGCCTCTTCTAAGTTTTATTTGGGAAAAAGGAAGCCCATATAAAACAGGCACTTACACAATCGAATTATTTTCTGAAGGCATAAAATTAGGCCAATCAAATTTTATAGTGAAGTAAAAACTGCAAAACCTAAAAATAATTTTGGGCTAAAAGTTGGTTTCAAAATTTAAGATGCCTACTTTTGCGGCCCTTTTTGGAAATAATATATGTCAAAAAATTACGAAACGGTATTCATTTTAACTCCCGTTTTGTCTGACCAGCAGACAAAGGATGCCGTAGAAAAGTACAAGAATATGATTACTAGCCAGGGTGGCGAAATAATCAATTTGGAGAACATGGGGCTGAAACAACTGGCTTACCCCATTCAGAAAAAAAGCAATGGTCACTATGTATTGATTGAGTTCAAATCAGAGCCTGCTTTCATCAAAACGCTTGAAGTTGAATACAAGCGAGACGAGCGGATTATCCGATTCCTTACAACTGCACTTGATAAATTTGCAGTGGAGTACAATGCGAAGAGAAAATCTGGTGCATTTGCAAATTCTAAAGAATCAAAAACAGCAGTTGTTGCCTAATTTAATTCACTAATAATCAGATGACTTCTAATAACGAAAATAACTATCCGATTAAAAAATATTGCCGATTCAAAAAAGCGGGAATCAAATATATCGATTATAAAAATCCTGATTTCCTTTTGAAATTTTTGAATGAGCAAGGTAAAATTTTACCAAGGCGACTTTCAGGAAACAGCTTGAAATACCAGAAAAAACTGGCCCAGGCTGTTAAAAAAGCAAGACACATGGCATTTTTACCATACGTTGCTGACGGTTTAAAATAAGATTCACCACACTTAAATCTTAAAAAATCATGGAAATTATTTTAAAAGAAGATGTGAAGCATTTAGGCTTCAAAAATGATGTGGTTTCAGTAAAACCAGGTTATGGAAGAAACTTCCTAATTCCTCAAGGTGCGGGAGTATTAGCTACTCCTTCCAACCTTAAAGTGATGCAGGAGAATCTTAAGCAAGCTGCTCACAAGGCAGAAAGATTATTGAAAGACGCAACCGAACTTGCAGCTGCTATTGGTGACATTGTATTTGAAATCAAAGCAAAAGCAGGAGAAAGTGGAAGAATATTCGGAGCAGTTACTTCACTTCAAATTTCTGATGGCTTAAAGTCAAAAGGTTTTGAAGTTGACAGAAAAAGAATTTCTCTCCCAAAAGAAGTTAAAAATCTTGGAGAATACGAAGCTACTATCATCTTGCACAAGCAGGTGAGCCACAAAGTAAAATTTGTGGTCGTAGCCGAGTAATCACAATTAATACTTATAAAAAAAGGCAATCTGAAAAGGTTGCCTTTTTTTTAGACTTTACTCAAAACAAGTCTGTTTAACAATTCAAAAACCGGCTTCACATATATGTTTAGATTCGATCACATTGCACTTTATGTTTCAAACTTAGAAAAAAGCGTCTATTTCTACCGAAGCATTTTTGAGCTCACTTCTATACCAAATCCATTTCCTTCAGGTAAAGCCTGGTTTTTGCTGGATAAAGAAATTCAATTGCATTTAATTGAAAACGAAGCAAATACGCTTTCAATTCCAGAGCGAAGTCATTTTTGCTTTTCGGTGGTCTCTTTGGATAAATTCTTAGAAAAGTTGCGAAAAAATAAAATAGACTTTTCGGATTTTGATGGAAATGTTGATACAATTAGATTAAGAACTGATGGCATTCAACAAATTTATTTTCAGGACCCTGATGGATATTGTTGGGAAGTAAATGATGCATGGAATTAGACACCAAAAGGTAGGAATAATTCAGAAAAGAGGCTTCTAATAACTCAAAACGCCTCCCCAAAGGAAACATAAAATCCAAAATCCTCCTGCCGGCTAAGCGCAAAGTCAAACCGCATGAATGAGTTTTCTTTAGGATCGACCAAAATACGAAGCCCCAGTCCGGCAGCTGATTTTAAACCTCCACTCTGCTCAGGAAAATCAAAATTAAAAACATTGCCAGCAGCCGCAAATGCTGTCATGCCAAACCACTTGTGAAATCTCCAACGATATTCAAATTGACTGGCAACCATTTGATTGTCCCTAAACCGCCCTTGATAATATCCTCTTAAAATCATCGGGCCACCGAGCAATCCAAGCATTCGATAAGGGGCATCGGGTGTTCGCATTTGGCCAAAAATCTGATAGGCCATCAAACTTTTTGAATTCAGATTCTGGTAATATCGCATATCCAGATCTACCAAGGCAAAACTGTAATCACTTCCAAGTATTTTACCAAAGCCCATTGCCTGAAATGAAATATATGCTTCTTTCGGTTTGGGATTTAACAAATTGGTTCTGGAATCAAATAAAAGACCCAGGCCCAAACCTGAGCTTTTTCCTGAGTTCAATTGGAAATAAATTGGCGGTGTTTTTCCGGAAAAATCATTAAAACTCCTTCGATTAATTTGTTGGAATTGTTGACAAAGACCTACATACCAAGCATTTTCAACCTTTCTATACAACCCATTTGCCAACTCTATCCGGGTTGCATCATACAAAACACCATTGCTTTTTGGGGTGTTACCTCCTTTTCCCCAAAAAAGTTCAGGAAACCGTAACCAGGAATTGTCGCCTTGAAAAATCCAGTTACGATTTTTATCTGTTAAAGTCCAATCCAAAGCAACGATAAACTGTTTTTTTAAGGTATAGCTAAGCTCAGTTTTGGCCACAGAATGTCTTGGTAAAGAATCGTTTCTCGGAATAAAATCAAACAAAGCCACAGCACCAAAATAAAAACCGGTTTCAGGAGCAGAGCCCAATGTTGGGACAGGAAAGACCTTAGTCTTAAAACCGGATTTCTTTTTAATAATAGTGTCCGTTTGAAAAGCAATAGACTGGTAAAAAACCAATTGAAAAAGGCAAAATGAAATCAGAAAGTTGAGATTTTTCTTTCTTTTCTGGCCATACAACTTTAATTGATTTGAAAATCTCAAGACTATTCTCAAAACTTAAAATTATACGTAATGGAAGGAATCACTGGAAATAAAGAGACCTGTTTTGCCTGAAAACCACGGGGTTGACCTGTTCCATCAGGATTTTCGGTGAGTGTTTCAAAATATATAAAAAATGGATTCATACGATTATAGGCATTGTAAATGCTAAAAGTCAAATCTGATTCTCCATGTTTTGGTCTTAATTTATATACCAACCCTAGATCCCAACGGTGATAGGGTTCCATTCGAAAAGAATTTCTCTTTCGAACTACCGGGACTACAGTTGCCAAAGTTCCCGGATCAATTCCCCCAACTACATCCTGAAAATAAAACCGGGTTTCTGGAAGAGAAATGGCATTGCCAGAGCCATATACCCAGGTTGTTGAAAAATTTAGCCTGTCATTAATTTTATAAATTGCTACAACCGAAATGTCGTGTCTTCTGTCATACCTTGGATGGAATTTTTCACCAAAATTTATATCCTGAAACTGGCGCCATGTATAGGAAAGTGTATATCCAATCCAGCCTGTAAGTCGTCCCTTTTTCTTTTCAAGATAAAACTCTGTTCCATAGGACCAGCCCCTTCCAAAAACAAAAACTGTATCTATTTTATCATTGATAAAAAAACTGGCACCGTCTTTTAAATCAATCTGGCGTTGCATATTTTTATAATAAAATTCATTGCTGAAGAACAAATTATCATCCCATAAAGAAAGACTGTAACTGCCGGCAACCTGATCGGAGATCTGTGGTTTAACAACATTACTACTTGGATACCAAAGATCTGTGGGCAACGAAGCTCCGGAGTTAGAAGCCAAATGCAGATATTGAAACATCCTCGTATAATTGGCTTTTAAGCTGATTTTATCATTTAATTTATATCGAGCTGAAAAACGAGGTTCTAAAGCTGAGAAATTTTGTCCGTCCCGATTAAATGCAGTGAAAACAAGTCCTGAATTCAATTGCCATTTTTCAGAAAGATCAATTTCATTAGAAATAAAAGCTGAACCAGATGCTGCTTTTGGACTTGTTCCTGATTCAAACTTGAAAGAACCATCCGCAGAACCCGCTGAAGCACGACCAATATCAAAGCTATGTCTTGTTAAAGTCAAGCCTGTTTGCCAAACCAAAGTTCTTCTTGGACTCCAGGTCAATTCAGATTTGGCGGTGTAGTCCCGAATCCCTGAACCAAGATTAAATCTAAAATTATCAAATTTGTTTGATATATTGTATTGATAATCAGTTACAATAAGATTTGTATTGAGTGATAAATCTTTGTTGATTTCGCGTTGCCAACGTAAATTTCCGACTGTATTTCCCCATTCGAAAAGAATATTAAATCTATTTCGTGAGAAAGTAAATACATCTCTACCATAATAACCAGTAAATGTGATTTTATCTTTTGTGGTTGGGGTCCACGTTAGTTTCAAATTCATATCCTGGAAATAATAATCTGGAATTGGGGTGTATTTGATTTTTCCTTCGTTTTTTTTGTTCAGATATCTGGTAAAAATATCGAAGTAAGTCCTTCTTGCCGTAAGAATAACCGAAAGTTTATTCTTTATAATTGGCCCTTCTACAGCCAACCTACTGGAAATCAAACCCAATCCACCTGTAGTATGCCATTTATTTTGACTTCCGTCTCTGGTTTTTATATCTACAACTGCTGAAAGCCGACCTGAAAATCTGGCTGGAAATGCACCTTTATATAATTCAACTCCACCTACAACATCTGGATTAAAAACAGAAAAGAAACCAAAAAGGTGATTGGGATTGTAAACGGTTGCCCCATCCAACAGCATCAAATTTTGGTCTGGCCCACCCCCACGCACATACAAACCACTGAAACCTTCTCCACCACTTTGCACGCCTGGTTTGAGTTGCAGCATTTTTAAAATATCAACTTCCCCAAAAATAGCAGGTAAAAGCTTGGCCTCCATTATTGATAAATTTTCCACTGACATTTGATTTAATGCCACTTTTTCTTTCACAGATTTTTCAGAGGTAATCACAACTTCCTTTAAATCACTTGGCACTAGTTCAACTTTCAATTCACCTTTGGGCCAATTTTGAATTTGGAGATATGTAGGTTTATATCCGGCATAATTTATTCTAACAATTCCGGTATCTTGAAAAGTTACAATAGAAAAGCGTCCCTGCAAATCAGTTAAAGCACCCCTTTTTTCAGAAATCAAAAAAATGGCAGCACCAGGGAGTGGCTCTCCTGATTCAGGATCTAAAACCCGTCCCAATAACTTTTTCTGTTCCTGCGCAAACCCAATATGACTGGCAAAGCACAGTAGAATAAATAAAATCCTAAAAATATTTAATTTCAAAGTACCTAATTATAAAAGTCATTTTAAACTTCCTTTCTAGAAATTTGTTCAGCAAATTGTTTTGCAAAATAGGTTAAAATGATGGAAGCACCCGCTCTTCTGATGGCTGTTAATGTTTCAGGAACCACTTTCTCTTCTGATAACCATCCCCTTTCTGAAGCGGCTTTTATCATGGCAAACTCGCCACTAACCTGATACGCCGCAATTGGAAGCGAGGAAGATTCGGATAAGGTTTTTATGACATCCAAATAGGCCAATGCAGGTTTAACCATAAGGAAATCAGCACCTTCATCTTCATCCAAGGAGGCCTCAATTTTGGCCTCCTTCACATTGGCATAATCCATTTGGTAGGTTTTTTTGTCACCATATTTTGGAGCAGAAGCTAGGGCATCTCTAAAAGGTCCATAAAAACCTGAGGCATATTTAGCTGTGTAAGACATAATAGAAACTTCAGAAAACCCATTTTCATCCAAAGCATCCCGCAAATACCCAACCCTACCATCCATCATATCAGATGGCCCGAGAATATCTATGCCTGCTTCTGCCTGAGCTAGGGCCATTTTCGCCAATATAGGCAAAGTATGGTCGTTCAAAATTTTACCATCTTCCACAAAACCGTCATGCCCATCCGAACTATAAGGATCTAAGGCTACATCTGAAATCAAAACAGCCTCTGGAAAATGCTTCTTAATTTCGGAAATCGCTTTGCAATAAAAATTTCCTTTGGCATAGGAATAGGAAGCAACCTTGTCCTTTAACCCATCTTCTACTGCTGGAAAAATTGCAAACATGGAAACACCTAGTTTTAAACAAGAATCAATTTCCTGAAGTATCAAATCAAGACTTAATCTCGCCATTCCTGGCATTGATAAAATTTCTTCCTTCTTGTTGAAACCATCCAATAAGAAAAGAGGGAAAACCAAATGCCTGGGTAAAACAATGGTTTCTGAAAGGGCAGCACGAATTGCGGCTGATTTACGATTCCTTCGCGGCCTATGCGGCATTTGAAAATCTGACATTTAAGCTAAAGTGGTTTTAAATTTTCAACAAATAAACCTATTGATTGCGAAACTGTTAGTTAAAATTAAATTTTGATGAGCAAAGAACAATTTCTGGCTTACTTTTGTTACTTTAAAAGTTAAGAGAATTTATTAAATGGCTATTATAATAACTGATGAATGTATCAACTGCGGTGCATGTGAACCAGAGTGTCCAAATACTGCAATTTATGAAGGAGGCATGGATTGGACCTGGGGTGGTGGAACAAAATTAACCAAGGTAGAATTTCCAGATGGAAGTTCTGCTGATGGGACGGATAAACAAACACCTGTTTCAGATGAATTTTATTATATTGTTAGTGATAAATGTACGGAATGTACCGGTTTTCATGAAGAGCCACAATGTGCGGCAGTTTGTCCTGTAGATTGTTGTGTTGATGATCCTGATTGGCGGGAAACCAAAGAAGAGCTATTGGCAAAAAAACAATGGCTTCATGCTGAGGTAGTTTAAAAATTGGAACCGACTTTAAGTCTGTTTTTTTATGCCATAATTTTCTTTTTCTTGAAGAAAATTAAAAGGTAATTCCCTAAAAAAGGCAAAAAATACTCCAATATTTCAATTTAAGACGTAACTACTCAGGTATTGAGCTGTGGCAAAAATGGTCCTGAATTTCCATTGACAAAAATGGTCATTTTATCGAAAAAGTCGATGATTGAAAATATGCCTTTAGAATCG
>JBIPOE010000198.1:0-3804 GCA_044379485.1 Catalimonadaceae bacterium | reverse complement strand
AACCATTTTATACTCATGCTCAAGCTGTAACTGTGCTTAATACATTGCCTGCTGTTGCTCCTGACTTTGTGATGATATCCGATGCTAGCAATAGCGGAGCTTTTTCACTAAAAGTTCATACCGGAATTGCTCAGGAAGATTGTGAGTCTTTTAAGTTTTTTCTTTTCACTACTTCTGCCATTAAACCGCTTCCATCTAATTCCGGCTTTACCAAAATTTGTAGTGTCGATGTAGAACAACCTGAAACAGTAATTCTAACGGGAGTAGATGGGGCCCGCACTCTTTCCCTCTGGGTTAAAGACAGTAACGGAATTGTTTCGAATTCGGCTTTTACTCAAACAGTATATTTAGATACGACTCCACCCGTTGCCACTGTTAGTGCTCCAGGAACAATTCTTAAAGGCGCAACAGTTCGCACTGTTTCTCTGGCCGCTTCAGATGCCCTGACAGGTCTGCAAACCTTGAAGCTTCAATACGCTAGTGATGGTTCGACTTTTATTGATCTAAGCAATTTGGCCTTAACTGCAACAAGCTATAGTTGGACTCTTCCGGGCCACAATACAGTCATGGCGAAACTTAAATTGCTCGCTACTGACAGGGCCGGTAATACAACATCATCTGAATCTGCAGCTTTCACTATTGATTCAGCTGCACCAACTGCCCCCGCCGTTGCACTCGTTTCGGCCAATCCAACAAACTCGGTAACCGCAACCTTAACTATTACTTCATGCACTGACCGTGCAATGATTTTCGCTAGCTCGGTAGCAACTGCTCCGTTAAGTACTGATCCTGACTGGCAAGTTTGCACCACGGGCGCAGGTGCAACCACTGCAACTCTCTCAACAGGAGACGGAGCAAAAACAATTTATGTTTGGGCACAAGATGTTGCTGGGAACGTTTCAACAGCAGCAACTGTAACAACGGTACTCGATCAAACAGTTCCGGGGGCCCCAGCGATTTTATTCACTTCAAATTCAGCGACAGCTGAAAAGAAAACAACTACGGCGACGACACTCACTGTTTCAAGTTGTACTGATAGAACCAAAGTTTTAGTGACCAGAAGTACCAGCACTCCATTGGTGGATGATGTTGGATGGCAAAACTGTGTAACTTCCGCCGGAGGAATTGCTTTTACGCTCACTACGCCAGTTGAGGACAACCATGCCTTGAAGGCGTGGGCGAAAGATGGTGCCGGAAATATTTCGCCCTCAACAGCACTCGGTTTTATTTATGACATTACGGCCCCCATTGTAACTTCCATAAATGTGAACAGTGGAATCTCGACGACAGGAAATAATAATCTTGTTATTAGTTTGACCAGCTCATCTTCCCGTCAGGATATTTCTTCATTCTGTTTTAAATATAATGAATCAACCACCCCTCTTGCAGCAGATAGCTGTTGGACAACTTTAGCTTCCATCGGATATCCATTAACGAATAGCTTCACGCTTTCTAGTTATCCTTATCAAATCGGAACCATCCTTGGTATATATGATATCAGGGTTTGGCTCAAAGATGATTTAGGCAACATCTCAACCATATCTAATACAATTAATATTGATCTTTTCTCCATGAACTATCAGCCCGATCCTCCTCCAACTGTTTCGAATGCCATTGCTTCAAGTTCTGATACTCCAAGCAATCCACTGAACACTGCTGATACGACTGCAACCATTGCTTCTGACGTTTTCATACGTTGGAATATTACCGATAATGCAGCTATTCCAAATGGAAACATATCTCTTTATTACACAACAAATGAATCAACATATACTCTGATTACCAGTGGATTAAATAATAGCGAGAATGGTGCCTGCACCGTTGACGCCGGATCTTCTGGTTGCTTCAAGTGGACTGCCGCTTCACCTCTGAGTAGTTACTACAAGATTAAAATTGCTGTTACCGACAGCGGAATATCTAGTGTATTTTCAATGACGAATCCTTTAAACAACGGAAATATAAGCTTCCTATCTGGTAACACCAGTCTCGGAATCGGAGCGAGTGCCAATAGTGCCATTCTTTTGGGTGAAGGCGAAGCGGCTTACAATGATAATCATGATAATGGAGCACTGGCGGTTACCAAAACAGGTCACATTTTTTTTAAATATAAAGGTTTTGGCCTAGTCTACATTTCTCCTGAAACGGGACTGCTAAATGTTCTTATCCCTCAAACTGGAACTTACTCAGGAAATGGTGTGAATGCCACTTCCGCAACTCTTAGGTCTCTGAGCAGAATAACCCTGGACTTCGAAGGCAACATCCTGCTCTGGGACTATGATCGGATAAGAAAGATCACACTGTCTGTAACTCCCTGGAGAATTGATACGATTGTTGGGGGCGGTGCAGATGCCAGTGATGGCGCACCGGCCTTGAGTGCCAGCATTTCCACTACTAATAATGTTAACTTGTTCACAACCGTTCCCAACGGAAGAATCTATTATCAAAAAGGAAAAGAGATTTGGTTCTTTGACCCAACAGATAGCAAAGTTAAAAAACATTTAAGTCTGGGTGGTATTGGAACCTCCACAATGGCAGGAGTAAATGCGGCTTACAATAACGATACATGTCCAATGAGCTTTACTACTTTTGCATTTGATAAAACGACTTCGGCCATAACCAAAATTATGCGCAAAGGTGGGATGAATACGAATCCAGAATGTGGTAACCTAGCTCCCGGAACGTATACTGCCGGACACAATACCAATTTCAATTCTACCACAGGGGTTTCAGAAGCACCTCATCCCATATCCATGGATTGGACTACTACTTCTTTTACAGGCCTAGACGGTAAAATCTATCTTTTGCCTCAGGGACGGGCCTATCTTCAAAGATATAATCCAGTCACCAATCTGTATGAAAACATCATTGGAAATGGAACCTCAGGTCGCTGCGTAGATGGAACACCGGCCGCAAGTTGCCCAATGATTGTAATGAGTGCTTTTATAAACGAATTTGGGAAAATTTTCTTTCTAGACATGGGCGTGATTAGAACCATAGACCAAAATGGTAATGTGCAGACAATCGCTGGTCAACCACGTAACTACGGTATCGGATCCAATCCAATTAGTGCGAGATTTTCGAAAATCGCATTTTTTGATGTAAGTGGAAATGATGTCTATGTTCAAAATAAATTAGAAAATCAGATTGTAAAATTCTCACTTGCAGGTGGAACATTACAACATGTAGCTGGTAACGGAATAAGTGGATCGCCGGCCCACGACTCTACTGCAACCACTTCGAAGCTCGCAAACTGCGGATGGTCAATGCCATGTGGACTTAAGATTGATGCTGCCAATAACCGTTTGTACCAAACAGCAACTAGTGGTTACCTATCTTATATTAACCTCACGACAGGTAAATGGTTTATAGAAAATTATGTTGTTCAATCAGGGGCACGAATTAGTTTTATCGGTCTGAACTCTGATGGTCTGCTCGCCTATGTTCCCATTCATGGTGGAACAACAAGTAATGTAACATTACGAGTGATTAACCAAAATACACTTTCCAACACTATTATCTACGGCAAGAATCAACAACTCGCCGGGAATGCAACTTCCCTCTGTTCAGGTATGGCCGGAACTGACTGTACACTTGCTGGAACTTTGGGTGAAGACGTTCAGACTCAGACTAAGTATGATGTTACCCTTGATAGTTGGCTTTTGGCATACAAAGCACGAAATCAGATCAACACCATTTCTGCTCTTGGAGGAACTGTGACTCCCTTCACAACAACTGTTCAGAACTTTGAAGCCTATGAGTTTCAACGTGTAGGTGGAAATGAATTTGTTTTTTATTGTGGAACTA
>JBIPOE010000096.1:0-12721 GCA_044379485.1 Catalimonadaceae bacterium | reverse complement strand
GCAAGCAGGAAACTGGCCTCAAAATGATGAAAACTGGTCATTGACAGGATCGCTATGCCCATCGCCTTGATACATTTCTAAAATCAAGAATGAAATAGATGCAAATTATTCTTGAAATAGTTATATAGTAGATTCGCACCACCATTTTCCGTTCAATCACTAGTTACTGCAGAGGGGTTAGGGGTTTAGAGTTTAAAGTTCTGAGTTTAAGGTTTAAATATTTAAGGTTCAGACGTTTAAGATTCAAAAGTTTAGAGTTACTTCCTCAAATTTGAGATCAACATCAATAGGATTCCTGAAGATGAAATAACGTATAGCGATTCTTTTTGGGGATTAGGAAAATTTTTCAAAAACAGCTTGTGCCAATAGTTCTGCCGCTTTGGGGAATTTTCGGAACCAAAGTTCAGGTTCTATTAATTCTAATTCACTAAGGCAAAGATTGTTGTGGTTGTCCCAAATAAGGTCAACACGGGCATAAGTAGGCATTTCTGCACAAAGGGAAACAGACTTTTCTGCAAATTCTATTTCCTCTTTATTTGCTACATAGGGATGAACAGATCCTCCAAAATCATCCTGAACTCTGAAATCTCCTTCTTTGGCTTTTTTCAAAATTGAAAAGGCAAACTTCCCTCCTATTACAATTAATGAAATTTCACCTTTGCTTTCAATTTTCCCCTGATACTCCTGCAAAAGCATGGATTCATTTTCAATCAGGGTTTTAAAAATTGGAGCAATCCTTTCAATATCAGAATTTTCAAAAAGATAGGTATGTCTGGCAGCTCCTGAAATAGCAGGTTTAAGGATAAATTTTTTCCATGAATTTGACTCAACTATTTCAGATAAAGTTCTCCGTTCTCCTATTTCTAAAAAAATGGTAGGTGGAATGGCAAGTCCTTTTTCAAATAATTCCGTTAGATAATGTTTGTCCAGATTCCATTTTATTTGTTCAACTGAATTTATAAAATTTGTCAGCTTTGAAGCCTTAACCAGCCAGTCCCGAAACTCATCAATCCTTTCAAAATAATCCCATGTAGATCGGAACAATGCATAATGCGTGCTTGACCAATCCATTTCCGGATCATCCCAATTGGTCCTATAAATCCTTAATCCTTTGCTTAATAAGTTTTTAACCAGCAAGTTATCATCTGTAAAAATATTAGTAATATATTCACTTTCAGGATTTGGCACTAAATAACGGCTATCCGTAAGTAAAACAACATCATATATTTTTGGGGGTTCCATGGCAATTGAATAAAGCTGATTTTAAGACGCTTCTTCCTTTTTTGTTCCAAATGCTCCAAAAGAAAAAACCACTGCAAAACAAACCAAAGGCACAATATATGCGGATTGTATATGATCGGTAACGTCACTGATATATCCAAAAACAGGAGGAAGTAAAGCACCGCCAACTATAGACATAATAATTAAGCTGCTGCCAAATTTTGTATCACCACCCAGACCAACTATTCCCAATGAAAAAATGGTAGGGAACATGATAGACATAAAAAAAGCGATGAGAATAGTGGCATAAACTGCTTCCACACCAGAAGCATTGATTACATAAATGGAAAGCAATACATTGATTGCTGCGTAAATGGCCAGAAGAATATTTGGTTTTACAAATTTCATAAAAAAGGTCCCAATGAAACGGCCAATCATAAATGCTAAACCAGCTGTTGATAAATAATATGAGAAATAATCAGAATCGCTTACTTCATCAATTAAACCAATCGATTTGAACAACTTTTCAATGCCAATTATGAGTCCATCTTTTTCGCTTCCAGCTGGAATGGTTTTGGAGGCAAAAAGGATAAAAAAGCTGAATACGCATACCTGGGCACCTACATAGAAAAACTGTGCGGCCACACCCCAGCTCAAATTCTTATGCCTGAAGGCATGAAAAATACTTTTGCTGCTTTCTTCGTCGTCTCCATCATTAATTTCAGGTAAACGAGTGAAATAGAAAGCAATGGCAATTACCAAAATAACAGTGCCTAAAATAAAATACGGCATTTTAACAGTTGAAGCTTCAGAAGCAAGGGCAAGATTTCTGGCAGTTTCGGTCATTTGACTAAGTTCTTCATCCGTAGCGCCATGCGAAAGGATCAGTTTTGCTCCTATAATCGGTGCCATTGTAGCCGCCAGACCGTTAAAAGATTGTGCAAAATTCAGGCGTTGACTACCAGTTTGAGGATCTCCTAAAAGTGAAGCGTAGGGATTTGCGGCTGTTTCTAAGATGGTTAATCCACAGGCAATGATAAAAAGGGCGCCCAAAAAGAAACTGTAAGCCTGTGTATTTGCAGCTGGTATAAAAAGGAAAGATCCAAGCGCAAAAAGTAAAAGTCCGATAATAATACCCGATTTGTATCCATATTTTTTCATGATGAAACCCGCTGGAAGTGCCATCAAAAAATAGGCAATAAAAACAGCAGAATCAACCAAAGATGCTTGTAAAGTGCTTAAAGAGAAGGATCTTTTAAGATGCGGAATCAGAATTGGATCCAGATTATGCACAAAACCCCACAAAAAAAACAGTGATGTAATGAGTGCAAATGGGACAAGATAACTTGGTTTTTCAGTTTTGATTGATGAAGACATGCAGTTTGCTTTGGTTAATAAAAGTCGGAAAAATAGGGGATTCTGTTGGGAACTGAACAAATATGGTTTTAAAATTGACTGTCATTGTAAGATGAAGAACTTCTAAAAAAAAGAATCAGATTAGGCAATAATCCTGAAAGACAAAATATGGACCTTGAAAAGGAAATGAATAGGTTAAAATTTTCTATGCAATTGAGCAATTCTCAAACAGCGAAATTCAGGTAAAGAATGAAGTTTAATTCATCTTTAAAATTGAGAAAGAGTGGTAAAATAAATTTTTCACAATTAGATATTTTTCATATTTTTAATTAAAATCCATCCAAAATTTTTTAAATCGCATCACATGGTTTTCAAGCAGAAATTCACTTTTATGAAGAAGGTCTATTTTTTTCCCCTATTATTTTTTCTAATCTGGCCTGACTTAAGTCTAAGTCAAACTATTGAACTGGCTACCAATCATTTTGATAAGCTTGATAAAATAGCAGATGTGGCTACTGAAGCTTTTTTTGAGTATGCAAATGCCAGATTTCTAAATAAAAGCGAAAAAGTTGTATCCCGCAAAAAGAAACTTTTTTTAGATGTATTGGAAAGTCAGGAAAAGAAGATAGCCAATGAAAAACCTTTCAACGGTCAAATGAGGTTAAAAAACGGGTATTTTAATTTACTGGGAGAAATAAAACAGTTTCCTGAAAACCTGGGGCCTTACACTCAGGTTACCAATTTAAATTACCAAACGGGACAGGCCCAAAAAAGTAAAAAGGACTTTTTACTACAGTTAGAAATATTAAAAACCGCGGCCAACGAGTTAAACCAGGAGGTGCAGAAATATATCATCCTAAACAAATTAAAGGACTTCAGAAAAAACTCAATAATGCCTGGAAAATGGAATAAGGCGATTGAAATACATTCTTACAGTCAAAAAATTCAGGAGAGTGTATTAAGCGTTGGGGCATTGCAGTGGTACTTCACTGAACTGATGAGAAAAGATTCGATTGACAAGGCAGAAAAGATTCAAGCTGAAATTCTTCAGAAAACCGCTGCATTTGGGCCAAATGTAAAAATACGACCACCTCAAGGAACCGATTTTAGCCTGCGGGAGGCAGCAGTAAATAGCATTAACATTTATAGGATGGATGCATTTCGAAACTTTAAAACCATGATAGGATTCCGAAGAAAGGAAATGGCTTTTCAAAAAAAATACACCAACATTGTTCCAGGACAGGAAAAAAATGAAGCACTAAAAAACAAATTTGAAAAAGAGAAAGTCCAAGTGGAAGCCGACCTTTCCCTTGTCAAAAATCTGGTGAAGGAAATGAAAAAAGACTGGGAAAAACTCGAAAGTGCTTTTGACGAAAACCTGAATCAGTATCTGGAAAAATGGACTCTTGCAGAATGATCCTTCGGGTCTGAAAATAAAAGGGCAAACCCAAAGGCAAGTCTGATTTTTATTTACCTCTTTACCAGCTTCACTTTTTGAATCTTGTCTTTTCCTCTCATTTGAAGAGTATAAATGCCACATGGAAGCCGGGAAACGGAAATTGGTTTTTGCTCAATTCCTTTTTCCTCCATTACAACTCGCCCCAAAAGATCCAATATTCGGATATCTTCAATCCCCTCCCCTACTAAAAACAGTTGTTGAGAAGCTGGATTCGGATAGGCTTTCCATGGAGGTGAAGATAATGGTTCAGCCATTTCTGTTACGACCAGAAACTGCTGAGCTGAAGTATCTGAACAGCCATCCAGTCCAACGATTACCGAATAATCACCATTTTGAGTTGGTTGAAATATACTTTGTGTTGCTCCTGAAATCGGATTTCCAGCCAAAAGCCACTGATAATTTTGACCATTAGAAGGATTTGCTGTTAACACAATTGGGGAGCCAGATGGTAAAAAACTTGCATTGTTAAAACTATTCACAAATGCCTGAACTGCAGTTCTTGGGCTTTCACCGGCCCCTGCTTTTTGGCTCACAAAATATGTTTGGCTTGCATTCAATACAGGAGTCGTAAATATAGGAGAAACCTGTCCAGTTATTGCCGTTCCGCCAGTTCCTGAATTGTACCAATTATAAACAGAGGCTACACCAAATGCCCGTAAAACTGCTGTTCCTTGCCTGCAAACTGTATCGGCTTGTACCTGAGGGGCCTGGGGTGATGCAATAACAGAAACGGTTTTGGTATCAGAACCAGAACAACCTGGACTTTGGTTAAATGTAACAGTATAAGTAAGATTGAAATTTCCAAGTCCTGAATTGTTTGGATTAAAAACACCACTTGAAGTAACACCTGTTCCAGACCATGTTCCTCCTGATCCAATCACACCTGTTAAAACAAATGCTGCATCAGAGGCACAAACGGTTTGATCGGTTCCAGCATTTACAGATAAGGTATTTAGACTAACAGTCATTGTTTTGGTTTTACTTGCTGTGCATCCATCAACTGTTGCTGTGTAGGTTAAAACAACAGAGCTACCAGGATTTACAAATCCTGGTGTAAATACGCCCTGACTGTTTACGCCATTTCCACTCCAGTTTCCACCGGAAGGCAAACCAACCAACTGAACCTGATCTGTCGCAAAGCAAACAGATTCCGGCCCCCCAACATCAAGAGTGGGTGGTGCACTTACATTAAGAACCAATACTTTGGATGCGCTACAAGTATTTTGGCTAACGGTATAACTCAAAATCTGCTGACCAGGACCCGAAGTAACCGGATTAAACAAACCTGTGGCAGAAACACCCGTTCCTGACCAAACACCACCAGATGGAGTGGCAGAAAGTTGTCTGGACGGGCCTGTGGAACAAATTGGTTGCTGTGTTGGAAAAGAAATTATTGGGCGAGCTTTTACTAAAATTTGAACTGAGTCAATTCCAGTGCAGCCAGTTCCTGAAGCAGTAAAGCTATAATAGGCTTTATAATTTCCTGGATTTCCAGGGGTAAAAATACCTGCTGAACTTATGCCAGTTCCAGTCCAGATGCCACCTTCAGGTGAAGCTCTTAGTGAAAAAGCATTGGTAGCTTCACAAATTGACGTATCGTTTTGGGCAGAAACCGGTGGATGAGCCGTTAATGATAAAATTACTCCGGAAGAGTTTACAGTAACCGGATTTGCACAAGCCGCATTTGAAATTAAAGTTGCGGTTACTGTACTTGCCTGACCTAAAGACAATTGAAAAGCAGGTCCAATTGCATTTGGAACTAAATTTCCATTTACCCGCCATTGGTAGGTTGGATTATTTCCGCCATTGATTGGCGTTGCAAAAAACTGAATTTGAGTTCCAGGGCAAAAGCTTGTTCCAGTGGGTTGTGAACCAATGGCAACGGTCGGAGTTACTGTCGGAGTCACATTCAAAGTAATTGCTGGAGAAGTACCGATCGCAGGATTTGCACAGGTTGAATTGGAGGTAATTCTCACTGAAACAAGGTTGTTGTTTGCCAGACTGGAAGTTTGAAAAGTTGGCCCTGTTTGATTAGGAATATCATTGCCATTCAAAACCCATTGATATCCTGGATTGCTTCCACCGTTTACCGGATTTGCAGTGAATGTTACAGATTGCCCGTTACAAATTGTATTTGCAGTAGCATCTGAAGTTACACTTACCGTGGCAGGACTATTTGGAGTTACATTAACTACCTGAACCAGAGATGTAACCGTAGCAGGTAATGGGCACACTGCATTTGAAGTCATCCGAACGGAAATTTCAGCGTTGTTTGAAATTGTAGTGCTGGTAAAAGTAGCCGAGGTTTGACCCGACACATCATTTCCATTCACCATCCACTGGTATTGTGGTGTAATGCCGCCATTGGTTGGTGTGGCAGTAAACGCGATAGATTGTCCATTGCAAATCGTATTACCTGGCACACTGGATGTGAATGCTACTGAAGGTAAAGTATTGGGCGTAAGGGTTAAGGCAAAATTCTGAGAACTCACCTGTGTTGGACTGGCACAATTGGCGTTGGAGCTCAATAGAACGGTATAGTTTGCCGTTCCTGTTAAGGTCGTCGGAGTAACCAATGTGGCTCCGGTTTGTCCGCTTATGGAATTTCCATTCAAAAACCATTGATAACCAGGAGCTGAACCTCCATTGCTTGGATTGGCAGTTAATGTGGTAGACGAATTTTGACAAATTGTATTTCCCTGACTGCTGGAAACAGAAACCGATGGTGAAACAATGGAATTTACCGTAACAGTTATTGGATCAGAACTGGCAGTAGAAGGACTGGCGCAGGTGAAAGAGGAAGTCAAAACTACCGATACAGTTTGTCCATTGGTTAAACTGCTTGTGGCAAATGTGGCTCCTGTTTGTCCACTGACCGGATTGCCATTGATTCGCCAGACATAGCCAGGATTGCTGCCTCCATTCGTTGCATTTGAAGTAAAAACTATTTCAGTTCCTGCGCAAATTGTATTCCCCAAAATAGAGGAAGTGGCTGTAATCGAAGGGGTAATACTTGTAACTAAATTCACAATAGTTCCGGAAGATATGGCTGAAGCCGGACTGACGCATGGGTCATTGCTGGTTAAAACCACACTCACCTGGTCGTTGTTCGAAAGGGTTGATGTGGTAAATGTACTGCCTGTCTGGCCTGAAACCGGATTTCCATTAATTCTCCAGACATAACCTGGTGTGCTGCCTCCATTTATCGGCGTTGCTGTGAAAGTGATGGAAGTTCCTACGCAAATTGGACCACTGGAAATATTTGAAGATACTGAAACCGATGGGGTTACAGAAGATACGCCCGTCACAGTAAATACACTGGATGTTACCTGGGTTTGTGTAGCACAAATGGCATTTGATGTAAGTCGGACGGTAAAATTCTGGCTACCTACCAATCCGGAAGGGATGGTATAAGAAGCATTGGCCTCTCCATTTATTAAATTTCCATTTTGAAACCATTGGTACTGAGGCGAATCTCCTCCATTTGAAACATTTGCATTTAAGGTTAATGAATTTCCTGCACAAACCTGGTTGCCTCCTGTATTCGAAGTAACAGAAACTGTTGGTGTAACCGTTTGATTTACAATCATGGTGATTTGATTTGAAACAATGGAGGCCGGATTGGCGCAGGGTGCTGAAGAAGTTAGCAACAAACTCACCACATCCCCATTTTGAAGATTTGTTGGTGAAAAAATTGGCCCATTGGCTCCCAAAACTGGGTTCCCATTCACCGTCCATGATCTAAGAGGACTCGTGCCTTCATTTACTAAAACTGAACTAAAAACAACTGCATTACCTGAACAAAGAGAATTCCCTGTTGCATTGCTGGAAATAGAAGCAGAAACGTTTACAGAAGGTTGAACTGAAATGCTGATTGCTGAACTTTGAATAATTATTGGATTAAAACAACCGTTTGCAGCTGTAACCCGCACGCTTACAGTCGCATTGCTATTCAAATTATTTAATGAAAAGCTAGGTGAAATTGCGCCTGAAAAATCAGAACCGTTCAGTATCCATTGATATTGCGGATTGGAACCGGCAGAAACTGATGAAGAAAAATTAACATTTCCACCCTGGCAAACTGAATTGTTTGTTGCATTTGAAGTAATAGATGCAGTTGGCGCTGTGGCTGTATTTATAATTAAAGTGAAATTACGAATTGGCCCTGAACCACAAGAATTTGAAGGTGTTACAGAAATATCTCCGGATGCAGAACCCATATTCACCGAAATACTTGTTGTTCCCTGCCCGGAAACTATAGTTGAACCTGTTGGAACGGTCCATGAATAGTTGTTTGCTCCTGCTACAGTTGAAATACTGTAGGTTACATTTTGAGTTCCGGCACAAACAGATGATGACCCTGAAATTAAACCTGCCTGAGAAGGAAGCGCAAGGATGGTAAATGGTGCTGAGCTGCTTCCTGCATTTACTGGATTAGAACCTATAATTCTAATCCTATATTTCCCACTTAATGAAAGATTTGTAGGAAGATTTCCTTGAAAAGTTCCTGATCCTGTGGCATTTAATGTGCCCAGAACAATTGGATTGCTAAAAGTTCCCAGTGGATCTGAAAGTTGAGCCGTAAATACATTACCAATGGATTGGGTTGGACTTGTAAATGGAATTTGCAAAAGACTTCCTGCACAAAACGGTCCATTTAAAGTGCCCACAAGTGGCACATTAGAAACGCAGGAAATAGAAGCCTGCCAACCATCACGTGTGACGGAGCCATCGCTTGTAAACCAAAAAGTGAGACTAGATCCTGTAGAGGTAATAATTCCAGGAGAGGTTCCACCTGAATATGAACCAATTAAAGTGGAAGTAGTATTTGGTCCATCATAAATTCGTAAAATATCTGATCCACTTTCTGTATTAAACTGTGTAAAATTAAATTGAAGTTTTGCTCCAACGGTATTGCTCAAAAAAGTCATCACTCTGGACATATTACTTGAATAAAGGCCAGTGAGCCCACCCTGGTCAGCAAAAATTCCATTACAACCACCTCTAATTCCTGGTCGCATAGCAAAAACCTCAGGTTGAGGTGGATTATCAGTACAGGTAAAATAAGCTGCCCAACCTAAACCGTTTGAATTGGTGAGGTCACTTTTGAACCTGAAAGTGATACAAGATCCAGAAGAAATGATTGGCTCGATAGGGCCACTTATAACATAGGCACCAATAATCGGACTTGAAACTGAATTGCCGTCGAAAGCAAACAGAGTGTCACTGGAGCCAAATGCGTTTACTGCTGGATTGAATTGAAAAACAAACCTTTGACCTGTTGAGGAGCAGAAAGTTTGAATTAGATTTTGGTTTACAGTGTAAGGTAAATTTGCCCCCCCATTGTCATACCACATGCCCTCGCAAAGGTTAATGGCAGTATTGGACATGGATATTTGAGGTAAAGAAGGACCGGCACAACTGATATTGGCATTCCAGCCAGAATTGGTTGCCGAACCATCACTTGTAAAATAAAAAGTAAGAGTATTTCCTGAAGAAAAGATTATCCCAGGAGAAGTTGAACCCGTATAAGTTCCAATCAATGGATGTTGGTTATTTGGACCATCATAAACATATAAAAAGTCGCTGTTTCCCTCTGTAAGAAATTGGGTAAATTCAAACTTCAACCTTGTATTTCCTTGAGATTGAAAGGTTTGAAAACGCCCGAGATTATTGGAATAATTTCCTGAAACGCCACCATCGTCTGTAAAAACGCCAGAACAAACCACACGCAAACCAGGACTCATTGGATAAACGAGTCCATTTGGAACGGCTGTTGTACAAGTGGCAAGTGCAGCCCAACCCTGATCGTTGCTATTCAGATTGTCGGATCGAAACCTAAAAGTGATGCAGGATCCTGAACTGATAATAGGTTCAACAAATGAATTTAAAAGATAATATCCGATTAATGGGCTGCCAAGAGAATTGCCATCAAAGGCAAACAAGGTGTCATTTTGGCCCAATCTGAAGGCTTTATTATTAAAATTAAACTGAATTTTCTGACCGCCTTCCGCACAAAAAGTTTGCGTTCTATTTTCACCGCTGATGTATGATCCAACCACGCCTCCTGCATCATAAAAAGCTCCATTGCATGTATTTACAGTGCCAGAACTCATGTTGTATGTGGTTGGAACCGGACCAGCACATTCAATATTGGCCAACCAATTGCCTGTAACACTTTGGTCTGATGAAAAGAAAAAAGTGAGGCTGTTTCCTGTGCTGGTTACAATACCAGGACCAACACCACCAGAAAATCTTCCTATTAATGGAGCGAGATTATTCGGACCATCATAAATATCTAAAAAGTCCGATCCAGACTCTGTGGAAAAGGATTGAAAATTCATCCGGATTCTTTGACCATCAAGTGCCTGGAAAGTTTGGAATCGGGCCAGATTGTTTGAATAATCGGAGTTAAGGCCCCCATTGTCAGTAAAAAGCCCATTGCAAGCGGCACGGATCCCATTTCCCATCGCATAAATAGTAGAGGAAGCAGCAGCTGAGGTACAGGAAATCAGCGCCTTCCAACCGGATAATGAACCAGAGTTGGTGCTCTTAAATTTAAATGTAATGCAAGTTCCGGAAGCAGTAATCTTTTCAGGCAAAAGGGCATTAAGGTAAGCACCAATCAATTGAGCACCAGTCGAATTGCCGTCATATGCCCAAAGGGTATCGGTTCCTTTCAGTTCAAAATTGGTAAAATCAAAAACAATTCTTTGCCCGTTGTCAGAACAAAAGGTTTGAACTCTGTTTTCATTTATTGGATACACATTTCCGCCTCCGCCATTGTCATAAAACACTCCGGAGCATGTATTTATGGTTCCACTGGTCATGTTGTAGGTTGGAAGTGCAGGACCAGAACAGGCAAAATTGGCAACCCATCCAGAGAAAGTAGTCTGAAAATTAGAGTACATTACAAAAGTGAGCTGGGAGCCCGTGGAGGAAAAGGTTGTACCTGAAGCTACAGTTCCTGTTAATCGGGCCAACCTGGGGAAACTGCTGTTTGGTCCATCAAAAATATCTAAATAATCCACATTGGTTTCCATTGCAAACGAACTGAAAACCACGCTTAACCGACCGCCTGTTCCCGATTGAAAGGTTTGGGTTTTGGTGCCACCTGAAAGGTTGGAATAGTTGCCGGTCAGCCCACCATCATCTGTAAATACACCTGAGCAAACCACCCGAACACCAGAACTTATCGAATATACGATGCTGGAAGGAGCTTCTGAAACGCAAGTCATAATAGCTTGCCAGCCAGCCTGGGCATTGGCCGCACCAGATTTAAAGCGAAATGTCAGACAGGTACCTGTGCTGGTGATGGTTTCCACATTGGAACTATTTACTAAAATCCCATTCAATGGGCTACCGGCTGAATTGCCATCATACACCCAAAGTGAATCACCGCTTTGAAGCGCATTGGCCAATCTGTTGAAATTGAATTGCACCTTCTGTCCATTGCTGGAACAAAAGGTTTGAGTCCGGTTTTCAAATTGGGGATAATTTGCTCTACTTCCACCGGCATCGTAAAAAACACCATCACAGGAAGTTGTGGTGCCGTTACCCATGTTGTAAACGGGTAAAACAGGAGTCGTGCATTCGAATGTGCCTTGCCAGCCAGCAAATGTGGTCTGGAAGTTGGAGTTAAAAGCAAAAGTAAGTGTCCGACCAGTACCCTCTATTGAAAATGGAGCGATATTTCCGGAATAAGTACCAATCAAAGGTGAATTGGTGCCAGGTCCATCGTACACCCTCAAAAGGTCCACACCAGTTTCAGTTACAAACTGCTGAAAGTTGATTTTCAGTCGGCTGCTGTTGTAAGAAGTAAAAGTCTGGACTTTGGAACCTCCACTTAGATTGGCGTAATTTCCACTTACACCGCCATCATCGGTAAACAAACCACTGCAAACATACCGCAGTCCTGAACTGAGGCTGTATGTGATTTGGCTTGAAGGCGCAGCAACACATGAAAACTGAGCGGCCCAACCAGAAGCTGGACTAGCTACAGATTTAAAACGGAAAGTAAGACAAGTGCCTGAACTGGTGAGTGTTTCTACATTGCTGCCAGCTACCAAAATGGCCAGAGGATTGGCTGCAACCGTAGATCCATCAAAAACAAAAAGCGTATCGTTGGAAGAAAGGCTGAAAGCCAGTGGGTTAAAATTAACTTGAATTTTCTGGCCATTGTCCGAACAGAAAGATTGGGTCCGGTTTTCGAAGTTGGGATAATTTCCATTTGCACCTCCATTGTCGTAAAACATTCCTGAACATGCATTTATAGTGCCTGAACTCATATTATATACAGGTAAAACCGGAGTTGTACACTCAAAAGTTCCTCTTCAACCTGAAAAAGAGTTTTGGAAATCGGAGTAAAATGCAAAGGTTAGACTACTGCCTGTTCCTTCTGTTGAAAAGGGTGCAAGATTTCCAGTGTATTCGCCAATTAAGGGATAACTTGTGTTTGGACCATCATACACTCTCAAAATATCTACCCCTGTTTGGGTTACAAACTGCTGGAAATTAAATTTAAGGCGATTGCCATTGTATGAGCTGAATGTTTGGATTCTGGTACCTCCACTTAGATTGGCATAGTTAGTGTCTGAACGGAAAATGGTTAACTTACTAGTTTATAGAAATTTAGCATAAAAAACTGATTTTGAATGATTTTGGGCTGTAGGAATATTTTTAAAT
>JBIPOE010000222.1:0-3902 GCA_044379485.1 Catalimonadaceae bacterium | reverse complement strand
GTGGTGACAATCATTACTGGAATGTTGCGGGTTGGGGTGCCAGTGCTAAAATCGGATTTCAGTTCAATTTAACCCGTCGTGTCTATTTACAGGCAGATTTTAAATATGGCCATTTACAATTGAACCAGATTCATACGACCAACTACCTCCGGGCAGACAAGGCTAAACAGCACATTGTTTTTTATGCCAGCATCTTACAGATCGGGTTTAAAATTTAGCACTTTGCGAGACGCCTAAAATCAATCCCGGTTCGAAAAACCTGCCGCGAACCCCGTAAAAGTTATCTGACTATTCCTGTGCTACGGCCCTCGAGACCAGGTCTTTGTCGAAAAAATCCACCCAGAACGCAACCATCCATCGTCTTTGTTGTCCGCTTCGGGCACAATTCAACACAACCATTTTAATATGAGGATTCTAACAACCCTTTGGTGGCTCCTGGCCGCACTTTCTCTTTCTGCACAGACCGCCAGCATTCGCGGTCAATTACAAAGCGTGGAAGGAGTCGCCATCGCCTTTGCCAACCTTGGCTTGTACAATGCTGCGGACAGCAGTTTATACAAGGCTGAAACCAGCAATGAAGCGGGTGTATTCAGCCTGAACGGACTTGGCGCAGGAACCTATTATTTAAAAGCCGCCGGGATCGGATTCGGAAATTTACAAAAATCCGGCCTTCGGCTGGACGCAAATCAAGCCCTGGATCTGGGCGTTTTGGTTTTATCGGCCAATGCTATCCAACTCGATGAGATGACCGTCAAGGCCTCCCGGGTGATGGTAGAGATCAAACCTGATCGTACGGTGTTCAATGTGGAGGGCACCATTAACAGTGCGGGCTCAGATGCCCTTTCCTTGCTCCGCAAAGCACCCAGTGTTACCGTAGACAACAATGACAATATCAATGTACTCGGGCGTGCCGGTGTACTGCTTTATGTCGATGGCAAACGGCTCCCGCTTACCGGCGACGACCTGACCAATTACCTGCAAAATCTGCCGGCTGAACAGATCGACCGCATCGAGATCATCACCAATCCCGGAGCCAAATATGAAGCCGAGGGCAATGCCGGGATCATCGACCTTCGACTAAAACGGGATCAGAACCTGGGCGCAAACGGATCTGTAAATGCCACTTACAGCCAGGGTATTTACCACAAGGCGAACCTGAGCGGCAGTGGAAATTATCGGAACAAACATTTTAATGCCTTCGGCACAGCCGGTGTTGGCAATAATCTTAGCTTCCATAACATGTATTTTCACAGTTTACAGAACGGGATAGTCCAGGATGAGATCAACAATCGCAAAAATGATGCTGACAATTACAATTACCGTGTGGGCGCTGATTTTTTCTTAGCAGATCACCATACCATCGGTTTTTTGGTGGGCGGATCAGACAATACCCGCAGCAATCAGTCTTATAACCGGATCACCCTGGCACAACAAAATACGCCCGAAATGATCGACAGTATTCTGGTAGCCAATACCACCGAGCAAAATCACCGTCAGCAGCAAACTTATAACCTCAACTATCGCTTCGACAACACCAAAGGCAGAAGCCTGAACGTAGATCTGGACTTTGGCAACTATCTGAATGACAGCAAACGCTACCAGCCAAACCTTTACTACAATGCTGCAGAAGATGATGTGCTCACCAAGATCGTTAACAGTTTTGATACGCCCAGCGACATTGATATTTTCACGGTACAAGCGGATTATGAAGACAAGCTCTGGGGCGGAGTACTGGGCGCCGGCACCAAATTCAGTCAGGTGATCTCAGACAACACCTTTTTGTTTTACGACGAACCCAATGGCTCACCCATTCGCAATAACCGTCGATCCAATCGGTTCAAATATGATGAAAAGGTCTATGCAGGTTATATGAACTATGCCCGTGACCTGGGTAAAAAATGGAAGTTCTCCGCAGGCCTTCGTGCAGAGCAAACGGATGCCAGTGGCGACCTGCAGGCCTTTTTGCCGGAACTGGAGGAGCCTCCGGTATTGTTCAATTATCTGAGCTGGTTTCCAAATGCAGGATTGACCTGGGATCTTGCGCCCAAGCATAGCCTGGCCCTGAATGGCGGCCGACGTATCAACCGTCCGGATTATAATGTCCTCAATCCCTTCAACAACCAGATCAGCCAGCTTTCCTACGAAAAAGGAAACCCATTTCTCCGGCCTGAGATCGTAAACAACCTGGAGCTGGGTTATACCCTGGCCTATCGATATAATTTCAAACTGGGTTATAGCCGCACCACCAACCAGATCACCCGTCTGATTGGCCCTGATTCAGAGGACCCCAGAGCAGGATTTATCACCTGGGCCAACCTGGCCGATCAGACCGTGTTCAGTTTTAGCGCCAGCGTGCCCGTGCAGCTCTTTAAATGGTGGAATGCTTACTTCAACGCCAGTGCCTCACATCTGGACAACCAGGCCGACTATGGCAATGGCGCAGTCGTGGACGTACAGGCATTCAGTTACAATGTTTACCAGCAACACACGTTCGACCTGCCTTTAGGTCTGAAGGGTGAGGTCTCCGGCTACTACTCAGGTCCCGGCATTTGGGGGGGCGTATTTGTTTACGAGTCCAGCTGGGGATTGAACCTGGGCCTGCAACGAAAATTCCTCCAGGAGCGCCTGAATGTGCGCCTTAGTGCCGAAGATCTTTTCTATGAGACCGGATGGGATGGCTATTCCAATTTCAACGGACTGCTTGCTACCGGGGGAGGTCGTTGGGACAGCCGGCGCATCAGTCTGAGCCTGGGGTATCGTTTTGGCAATGACAATGTGAAATCGCGCAAGCGTAGTACTGGAATAGAGACGGAAGCCGGGCGCGTTGGAGGTGAATAGAAATCATCTTATTTCCTCCGTACTTAGCAAACATTACGTATCTTTGCCCCGCTACAGACGCTGCTCTCTCTGCACCGGCTCGAACACTATTTTCAAAGGAGTACTCCCCGGAATTTAGGCAAGTTGTTGTCGTTGACTTGTCCGACTCTAAGCAAGTTGCCGCCTCCGTTCTGTCTGCTCCACTTACCAGTTTTGCGAAGCTCTGGTTTGCACAATGCGGTGTCTGTGGTTTTTTTTTAAAAAGTGTGGTATACCTGTTAGGGTGTGCCACACTTTTTTTATTCCTCTAAAATTGATAGGTTCTAAAAACCTTTGAGTTGCAAAGTCAAAAGCAAGGATTAGCCCATCAAAAGCAAAATTTGGCTGTAGTTTAGCGCCCCAATCTGTTCCATATTTTCCATAAATTCAGACCCACAACATGTCCGATCAAATCCGCCAGCTAGAACCCCAGGCGCCCTGGAATCTTTTCGCCGACCTCAACGCCATTCCCCGTCCCTCTAAAAAAGAAGAACGCATTGCCCAATGGGTACGTGACTTTGGCAAAAAGCACGGTTTGGAAACCATTACCGATGATTTTGGGAACATCATCCTGAAAAAACCCGCTACTCCCGGTCGGGAGAAACGTCCCGTCACCATCCTGCAGGGCCACCTTGACATGGTGCATTCCAAAAATGCAGATGTAACCTTTGATTTTGACAAACAAGGCATCGAAATGTACCTCGATGGCGATTGGGTACGCGCCAGAGGCACCACGCTGGGTGCAGACAATGGTTTGGGCGTAGCTGCTATTCTGGCAGTTTTGGCCTCCAAAGACATTGCACATCCGCCCCTGGAAGCCCTTTTCACCCTAGACGAGGAACAAGGCCTCAGCGGCGCCAAATACCTGGGCCGCGGTTTACTCAAAGGGAAACTTCTGCTCAATCTCGACACCGAGGAAGATCATGTCCTCACCATCGGCTGCGCCGGCGGTATTGACACCCTGATCGACTGGACCTATAAAGAAGAGGCAACGCCAGAGCCGCTGGTAGCTTACACCGTAAAGGTCAGCAGCCTGCAAGGTGGAC
>JBIPOE010000026.1:0-47866 GCA_044379485.1 Catalimonadaceae bacterium | reverse complement strand
CGAGCTACCAACTGCTCCATCCCGCGATTTATCTTTTAGTGCAAAGCACTTTATTTCTAATTTCGAACCGTTGTCCGCTGTGGCGGATATGAGCCCAACGAGCTACCAACTGCTCCATCCCGCGATTTATCTTTTAGTGCAAAGCACTTTATTTCTAATTTCGAACCGTTGTCCGCCGTGGCGGATATGAGCCCAACGAGCTACCAACTGCTCCATCCCGCGATTGGGATTGCAAAAGTACGTAAAAATTTCACATCAGCGAGATTTAATTCAATTATTTTTATTTGGCCCGTTTTTTGAACTTAGCCAATCTAATTGGGTTTGTATCTTTGATGGGCTTCCTTAAACAATTCAATTTGGCACTTTCAATTTTTTCTTTTGCTACTAATTATTTGAAAATCAAATAAATAATGAACAAAAACATTTCCTGGATAGGAGTCTTAATCATTTCGCTAACTGCCAGTTTGGGGGCATTATACATAGACCGCTCTTTTTTTAGAAATCCAGAACAGGCTTATCAATCTATTAGCGAGCACCAATTGGATGTATTGGGAAAATATTTTTCAGATACCATACCTGCCTTTTCTGCCAACGTCAATTTTGTAACCGCTGCTCAACGGGTAAAAGCTTCAGTAGTTTACATTCGTACCTCGTACACGGGAATGCCGGAATCGATGAAAAAACTGCATCAAAACATACCCGATATGGATGATTTCTTTCGTCAACCTGGGCCTCAAAATGAATCTTCCGGCTCTGGTGTAATTTTGACCGATGATGGTTATATTGTAACAAACCATCATGTGGTCAATGACGCTGCATCTGTTGAGGTGATTCTGGAAAATAAGCAAAGCTTTAAAGCGGAAGTTGTTGGTTCAGATCCTACTACAGATTTGGCCCTATTAAAAATTAATTCAAAAGGTTTACCGTTTATTAAGTATGGTGATTCTGACCTTTTACAAGTAGGCGAATGGGTTTTAGCAATTGGAAATCCTTTTGACTTAACCTCAACCGTAACGGCAGGCATTATTTCCGGAAAGGGTAGAAGCATTAACATTCTTAGAGAAAAGTCAAATCTGGCAATCGAATCCTTTATACAAACAGATGCCGCCGTAAATCCAGGAAATTCCGGAGGAGCATTGGTGAATTTAAAAGGAGAATTGGTTGGAATTAATACAGCAATAGCCTCACCAACAGGGTCTTATTCTGGCTATTCATTTGCTGTTCCTTCTGACCTAACAAAAAAAGTAATTGATGATTTGCTTAAGTATGGAACAGTTCAGAGAGCATTATTGGGAGTTTCCATTTTAGATATTGACTCAAAACTTGCCACAGAACTCGGCATGAATGGTGTTGAAGGTGTGTATGTAAGAGATGTAACAGAAGGATCAGCAGCTGATGCTGCTGATATTAAAAAAGGCGATATTATTTTAGCCATAAATGGGAAAAAAGTGAATGCTGTACCAGAACTCCAGGAAGTAGTAGGTCGATACAGACCAGGTGAAAAAATCAAACTAAGCATTCAAAGATCTGGAAAACAAATTGTTATAGAAGTGCTTCTCAAAAATCAGAATGGCAATACCAAACTCTCAAGGAAGGAAATCTCTGAAAATGTTGTATCTGATGAATTAGAAGCCGAGCTATCTTCTATTTCAATGGAATCAAAAAAAGAATTTGGAATAAGTTCCGGAGTTGAAATTAAAAAAATCCTGGGTGACCGATTGTCAAAACTCGGGATTTCGGAAGGTTTTATAATCCTTAAAATGGACAAAAAACCTGTTTCAAGCCCAGCTCAAGTTATACAGCTTTACAAAAAATCAAATGGTGGTATTTTGTTAGAAGGTATTAATCCAGATGGAGAGCGTCAATATTTTGCTTTGGTAAAATAGATTGATTGGCAATCCATTTTGAAAGACCTTTGGCCCAAACGGTATTATCGTTTAAACAGGGAAGTAATTCCCAATGCTCACCACCTGATTTTTCAAATAGCTCTTTATACTCTTCGCCTATTTCTTCAGTGGTTTCTAAACAATCAGAAACAAAGGATGGAGATAGGGCTAAAACTTTTTTTATACCTTTTTTGGGCCAGTCGGATATAACTTCATCGGTATAAGGTTTAATCCACGGGTCCCTGCCAAGTCTTGATTGAAAAGTACTGGAATAAGACCCTTCTTCTAATCCCAATTTAGCGGCAATGAGGGTAGTGGTTTGGAAACATTGTGCCCTGTAGCATAACTGATTATGAGGTCCAAAATTTGCACAACAACCTTCTGTAAAGCACTTTCCACTGGTATCCCCTTTTCTTATATGCCTTTCGGGTAAACCGTGATAGGTAAATAATATCTGATCAAATTTTTCTGGTGAATACACCTCACGAATTTGATCTACAATGGGGTCAATAAAAAAGTCGGAATTAAAAAAAGTACCAGTAAATGAAATAGCGGGAATGGTTTGCCACTTTCCTATTACCCTGGAAACCTCCTCAAAAACCGAACCGTTTGTAGCAGAAGCATATTGCGGAAAGAGCGGCACAGCTATAATCTGATCAACATTTTCTTTTCGCAATTCCTCTAATCCATTTTCTATTGAAGGACTTTGGTATCTCATTGCAAGTTTAACTACGAACTCAGAACCAAGATTTTTCTTAATCAAAGCTTCTAATTTAAATCCATAAACTTTTAATGGAGATCCCTCTTCAAGCCATACCGACTTATAAACTTTTGCGGATTTTGGTGCCCGAAATGGTGCTATTAAACCATTAACCAATAATGCTCTGGGAATAAGAGGAATGTCAATTACCCGTCCGTCCATTAAAAACTGACGTAAATATTTTCTGACATCTGGCACTGAAGGGGAATCTGGTGTTCCAAGATTTACTAATAAAATTCCAATTTTCATACAATATATCGAATTGATAGAGAACTACAAATATTCAAACAAAGTTTTGGTTGCTTACTCGAATAACATTCATTTTCTATTGAATTAAGCCTTTTTTTCCACATTTAATTCTAAAACCTTATGTTTGCGGCTTAAAGAGAAAATGCAAATTAAGCTGCAAAGCTATCAATGACGGGTAAAAACCTTACATTTATTGAAGCCGGAGACGGTCTGCCGGTTATATTTTTACATGGATTTTGTGAGACAAAAGAACTGTGGAACAACTACTTAGAGCCACTTTCGAAAGTTTGCAGAGTTATTTTAATGGACTTACCAGGCTTTGGTGAAAACCCACCATTGGATGGTCCATTGACCATTGCAGACATGGCAGAGCAAGTTTACGACACAGTAATTAACCTGGGTCTTGAACAATGTATGATGATAGGCCACAGTATGGGAGGATATGTTGCCCTTGCATTTTCAGAAAAATTTCCCTCTAGACTAAAAGGATTAGGTCTATTTCACTCAACGGCTTATCCTGACACTATTGAGAAAAAACAAGCCAGAGATAAAACCATTGAGTTTATCGAACGATATGGAACTGAGGAGTTTGTTGAAGAATTTGTTCCCCCTTTATTTTTTGAAGGCAGGAGAAAAGACTTTAAGGAAGAAATCAAATCTATTGTTGAAATGGGAAAAAGGGCTGCAAAAAATTCAGTAGTAGAATCAATCCGGGCAATGCGGGATAGAAAAGATAGAACTAAAGTCCTCGAAAAATCACATTGTCCAGTTTTGTTTATAGTTGGAAAGAATGATATTGCGATTCCTTTTGCAGGCAGCCAGGGCCAATATGCACTTCCAAGTTACTCAACAATTCATATTCTCAACAACACCGGCCATATGGGAATGATGGAATGGGAAAAGGAAACACTTTTTATGGTAGAACAATTTATACAAAGAATCAAAAAGTTTTATATTTAATAATCAATCGTTATGTTTAAAAAAGCAATTACCTATGTTATTCTTGCCTCCTTGTGGATAACAACCGGGTTTACTGGAGATAAAGGAGCAGTTTGGCAAGCATATTTGGAGCTTGAAGGACAAGGTAAAAAGATAATTTTAACTTCGAATGCCATTTATGGAAGTTATTCTCCTAACGAAAAGAAGTATTTCTTTTTTGGTAAAAATCATATGTTCGTAAATTCAAATGATTTGGAGAGTACAAAAATATTTAATGACTTATGTATAACCAACGCATCTGGTCAATTTGAATTTGAATTAAATAATATTTCAGATCCATCTAAAGATCAAACCGGTATTTCAAATATCAGTTTTAAAAAGAAAACTGCAGGAAATGCAAAAATTAAGAATCTTTCCGATGGCTCTCAGGAGGTTTCTTACTCAGGGAATTTTAAAAATTTAGGGTTTACTCTTACAAAAGAGGCTGCTAAAATCATGACTGGTGAATTCAAGCTGGTATTTAAATCTCAAAAGTAATTATGCAAAACAGAATTCTACTTCTATTAATACTCATAACGGGTCTATATTCTATAAAGTCTATTGCCCAGCCAGTTACTTGCCCTGCTCCAGTACCGACCTCTCCAAATTGCTACCAAACAAATAGGGGAATTACCTTTGGAGGCTTAACATCTACACTTTGGGAAAAAGACCCTAATCCTAATCAAGACTGCTGCAATGCAACACCACTTTGTGCTGCAGTAAATACAATCGAAAATGGAACAGTAATGCCACCTCATCCGAATGGACCAAATGCAAACTGGACAACTCCCTGGTTTCCGGGCTGCGTTAGAGATGAATTACCGATAGATGCAAATACATGTTTTTCAAATAATGAAAAAGGAACTACCTGGTACAAATTCAAAATCAGACCATTACCAGGAGGCCCAACAGCTAATGGTTCTCCTGCAGGTAAATTGAGGTTTAGAATCATACCACAGGATGCTTTTGATGATCCCAACTACGATCCAGATGGGGAGGATTTAGGTTCCATCAGTTATGGTAATACAGATTATGATTTCCTTTTATTTGATGTAACAGCTGCATGCACTGATGGTGATCAGTGTAGTATTATCAAAAATTCAACAACTTTTACAAATCCAACTTCTGTAATTAAAAGTTGCAATTGGACAGGTACAAGAGGACCTACCGGATTATTTGAGCCTGGAACAGGTTCTGAAATGTCGCAAGGAACAGCAGCCAGGTTTAATAAGCCATTGGATGTAAAAGTAGGTCAGGTTTTTATCCTTGCAATCGATAATTTTACCGCAGGTATTCAGGGATTTACAGTTGATTTCAACCCGAATTCTACCATAACTACTGCTATGGGCCCAACCGCTATTGTTGTTCCTCCACCACTTACTGATTCCATTCGTATAAAATCAGTTTCAAATCCAAATTGCGAAAAAGAGGAAATTACCATCACCTTTTCTTCACCTGTTAGGACTGATTCATTGGCAGCTTCAAGTTTCGTTGTTTTGGGACAAAACCCACCATATACATTAACCCCAAAAGTTAATGTCACCAATTGTTTTGGAGTTGAAGATACAACTTTCACATTTACAATTTCCCCTTCAGTTCCTGATACAACTTTACAATTGGTTTTGGTAAATGAGATAAGAGATATATGCGGAAACAAAGTGTTGCTGGATACTATACCCTTCAGAATTCCATACCTGAAAAATTCTATTTATTCTATTGCCCAAATACAGCCAACCTGCGGCACTAATACAGTGAACATAATATTGGACAAAAAAGTATTGTGCGACTCCATATCAGGAAATATTGGTAACATTTTGGATACAGCAAAGCTTAAAAGATTTAAAATAAGACTAAGAGGTGATACTTTAAATAGTGCAGTTGATATCATAAACATTGTTGCCACAGATACCTTGTGGAATCCAAAAATATGTATTCCTGGTAGATTGGACTCATTGTTTCAATTTACCCTATCAAGAGACATAATTGATACCACAGATTTTGATTTGTTTATTGATTTGGCCAATGCTAAAAAAATTACCGATAGCTGTGGAGCAAGACTCGACTCCGGGAATATTCCATTCAGGATTTCGCCAATCAGAATTCCTTTTAGTTTTGCTGAAATTCAACCTGATTGTGACATTACTAAGTTTAGCATCAGATTAGATTCGAATGTGTTGGTAAAACATATGGTTGGGGATACTCTAACCAGAAAAAGATTCAGAATTGTCAACCCTATTGATACAACAACTTTTTGTGACATTGTAGAAATTGAAAGAACTAATAAACTTCCATTTGGACCAAATACATTGGATTCGCTTTATACCTTTACTCTTTCTGTTCAATTAATTGATACCACAAACCTTGCTTTATACATTGTAAATGACAGCGCCGGAAAAATAAAAAATGACTGTAAAAGTTATTTAAAAGCTGGTTTTGTTCCGTTTCAAGTTCTTCCAGTGAAGATTCCGTTTCAAATCGTAAACACACCAAATTGTGGTGATGCAAAGATTGATATTGCTTTTGGCAAGAAAGTACGATGTGATTCCGTAATCAAATCTGGTAAATTTATAGTAAGAATTAAAGATACGGTTCAAACTATTACCAGTGTTAAACCAAGTCGAATTTCCGGCACATGTCCTGCTGATGGTCTTGATTCATTGTTTTCAATCAATTTGGAAAGTATTAGAATTTCTTCTGATTATTCTATCTCAATTGATACAGGAAGCATTATCAGGGATAAGTGCGGTAATCCTGCATTTTTCGCTACTAAAGCATTCGCAGTCAATCCTTTCTTAAGTATAATTGGTGTTGAAGATACGGTTTGTCCAGACAAATCGGTCCGTTTACAAGTGGCCCTTGATTCAACTTTTTATAATGGACAAAGTTTACAAAGCCTTCAATATACCTGGAGAGAAACTGGCTCAGCAGATACCTTAATTTCTAAAATTGGTGCAGTTGTTTTTGACGGACCAGATGGCGCTTTAAGATCTACAATTGAATTAAATAGGACGGTAATAACTCCAACTCCGGTTAACTATTCATTAACAGTGAAAAGTAAATCAAATGGTTGTAAAGACATGGCCAGCATTCCGGTTTTGTTTTCACCAATTCCAAACGTAGATGGTTTTGAAAAGCGTTTTGCTTGTTTTGGGGAAACCATTTCTTTAAGGCCAGGTGTAACCAATGGATTGTTAAGCAGTTTTGATTATAAATGGACGAGGCTTACCAACCCATCTACTTCAAATGTGGTAGTTTCAACAGATTCGATTACTAGTCTGGTAAACACAGATTCACTTTTGACTTTTGGTTTAAACCAAAAATATCAACTTGAAATTGCATTTAAACAAATCATGGGTGGATGTAAAGCAGCTCAGCCATATCCTTTTGACCTAATTTTAGGTAAAAAGATAGAAACAAAGGTTGGTATCATTCCAGATGATTCAGTGGCTTCAATTTTGCCTGCTGACTTTACCTTCAGTAACTTAACCAAATTTACTCCTATAAAGAATACACCAAAATTCAATTGGAGTTTTGGGGTTGATAACTCGAACAAGGAAGCTTTTGGATATGGCAGTCAAAATTTCAGATACAATGAACCTGGTAAGTTTCAGATTAAATTGACTGCTTATGATACATTGTACAATGGGTCTAATTTTGCGAAACTTTGTTCCAATTCAGATTCGGTTGAAATCTTTACGCAAAACCTGATTCCTTCATTGGTAACCTCAAACAATGATGGCAAAAACGATTTCTTATCTATCCAGGGAATGAGACCAAACACCTTTTCCATGAAATTGTATAACAGATGGGGCAAGTTGGTAGGTGAGCAAGATCCATTTGATGCCAATATTGGTTGGGATCCCAAAGATGTAGGTCCTGGCAGCTACTATTACATTCTTACGGAGAAACGAAGTGGTAAAACCATTGTAAGTTGGTTGACTATTTCTAAAGATTAATTAGATAAATAAACAACAAAACGGAAATGCAGAAGGCCCTGAAATTCAGGGCTTTTTGCTTTCTATGGGTTTTTCAAAATGTCTATGCCAATCTGGCAATTCATACATTTCTTTTCCAAACAGTAGTTGTTATACAATTCAGTAAAAGCCTGAGATTCTTCCGCTGAATGCACCTTCATTCCAAGATTCTTCCATGTTTTGGTAATCGTATTTTCCTCTGGTGCCAGTTTACTAAGCCATTTCAACGATTTTTCTATCCATTCTCTTTGATCATGGTGTAAACTTAAGGCTGTTAAAAATGGCGCAAAAACGTTGATTACCAAACTATCTTTCAAAAATTTTGAAAGGCCAAAATCGTTTTTCTTGTATCCTAATTCTTGCAGAAATGAGGACAGCAATTCGTGTTTGATAGAGCTATTAACATTTTCGAAAAATTCAAAATGATCATCTGCCTTGGTAAGCTGATCAAACCAAATTGGTAAATTGGATGAAATTATGGCCAATAAAACCAACCTTTGAACAGGAAATGCCCCAGGTCTAAGTCTAAATAGCTTCCAAACAATGGGTGGTTGTGAAAGCCCATATTTCTGAGAAATAAATTGGTATTCAGATTTCAATTTCATTCCAGCCGGACCATTCACATCTTTTAGATATCCTCCCTGACCTAAAAATATGGCTGCCAATTTTTCGGGTGACCAGGACTGGCTTGCAAGAATATTTATTTTAATGGATTGGCTTAAAACAAGCATAGGTTCTGAATTTACCCTAAGTCCAAGACTCCATGCAATGGTTTGAAAAAAAGTTTGCAACCAATCTTTATTATTGGATTCAAACCTGGCCAAAATGTCTTTTGCCTTTCTCTCAAGTCTTTCGACCAAAACCCGTTCCTGCATACTAATCACCAAAACAGGTTTTACTTTCGGTAAAAATGTTGCACAGGCAATACTCTTTTTTTCCACCTCCACCAATGATCTATATCTGAGCATTACTTCCAAAGGAACAAGGTGTTGAATTTCCAGGCAAGGCACTAAGGAACCATCAGAGCGGTAAACATCTGTATCCTTTTCCCAAACCACATGCAAAACCACTGACTGATAGGCTGGATCAAAATGATGCTGGTGAAGGTTCCACTCACTTGCTCTCACATGAATTTCTACCGATCCAATCCATTCCAAATCACCGATTCTTATTTTGGCCTGGTTAAAATCAGGTCCCGAATCTGAATTCCTAAATCCAGGTTTAAGAATAAACACAGGATCAGCGCCATTCAGCAATAGATTATCTTTCCGAAATAATTGTTGCTCCCAAACAGTATGCAAGAAATCCTCCTTCATATTTGTATTTCAATTCTCTTTTGCGAATAAAAAGAAAATTTGAATCAAATTAATTCTTGTGCGAAAGAAAGAAGCCATTACTTTTGCAATCACTCAAGGCCCAGGTGGCGAAATTGGTAGACGCACTACTTTGAGGTGGTAGCGCCTGTAAGGGTGTGCTGGTTCGAATCCAGTCCTGGGCACCAGGCCTCTCAAAAATGAGAGGCTTTTTTTATTTCAAATCATCCGAAAATCACTGAATAGGCCCTAATTCGAAAAATTAAGTATATCCGAAGCTTCTAACCAAATTCCGTCCTCTTTAATAAGTTCAATCAACTCATCAACAGCTTGGGCAGCTGGAACAGATTTCTTTATTACATTTTGCCCTCTGTAAAGTGCAATCTTATCTTTTCCGACCCCTACATAACCGTAATCGGCATCAGCCATTTCTCCTGGACCATTCACAATGCAGCCCATAATTCCAATTTTGACACCTTTTAAGTGGTCGGTTCTTTTTCTGATCATGGCCGTGGTTTCCTGAAGGTCAAAAAGGGTTCGGCCACAACTTGGGCATGAAATGTATTCCGTTTTAGACATCCTGGTTCGTGCTGCCTGGAGAATGCCAAATGCCAACTGATTTACAATCTTTAGTTCCTTTTGATTTTGGGTTAAGTTCCGGGCCATTTCCCAACCCAACTTAATACCATCTCCGAGCCCATCTATAAGTAAACCGCCTAAATCTGTTGAAGCAAAAAGCTGAAAATTAGATTCATCAGAGTCTGAATAAAAACCTGTAAGGATAACAGGCGATGTAATTCCCCTATTCATTATTTCCATAAAGAACCTGCGCATCTCAGCCATAGAATGGGCATTGTCAGACGAAAGAAGAATGACTGAGTTTGGAACTGTTGCCAGAGCATCAAAAATCTTCTGACCAAGTTCACTTGATTTTAAAAATACAAAATTGGCCTCAGAATGGAAAAGTTGACCTTCATTTTTTATCTGTTCCAATGAAAAAGCCGGATAACTATTTTTTTGATCTTTTACGGTTTGCCATGTTTCAAAATTGTAGATAACCCGTGAACCATTTGCCAACATAAACGGAATTTCATTATTTCCTGCATATATATAATCCGCACCCTGATCATCGAGATGCCATTTATCTAGTTCCGTCAAATAATGATGGCCAATAGCTTTTAAATCCTTTTTTGCTGAAACCTGAAACCTGGAAAGATCGGTCAATATTCTTGGCACATTTTTTCCCCCAATGTTTAATACCTCTATCGATTTTCTTCTATGATATTGAAACGGTTGGATTGGGTTTATGGAAATCGGCCTTATCTCTTCATGCTCTGCTCTTTTTACATACCTATCTACCAGTGCTTTGGCCACAGGAATTTCAAATTCCGGCTCTTCAGTGAGGGAAACTCTAACCGTATCTCCCAGACCATCTTCCAGCAAAGTGCCAATACCTACTGCGGACTTTATCCTACCATCTTCAGCCTCACCTGCTTCCGTTACACCTAAATGCAAAGGATATGCTTTTAAACCCTCTTCATCAAGTTTTTGCACCAAAAGGCGGTATGCCTGGACCATTACCTGGGTATTGCTGGCCTTCATAGAAATGACAATGTTGAAGTAGTTTTCCTGCTCACAAATCCTCAAGAATTCAAGTGCCGACTCTACCATACCCAAGGGAGTATCTCCATATCTACTTAATATTCTATCCGAAAGAGATCCATGGTTTGTGCCAATTCGCATGGCTGTGCCATAGTCTTTGCAAATTTTCACCAAAGGCAAAAACTTTTCTCTTATCCTTAAAAGTTCTGCCTCATAGCTGGCATCTGTATAATCTATATTTTCAAATTTCTTTTTGTCGGCGTAGTTCCCTGGATTGATTCTTACTTTTTCAACAATTCTGGCAGCTATTTCAGCAGCATTTGGGGTAAAATGGATGTCGGCAACTAAGGGAGTATTGTAGCCCTTTTTTCGCAGCTCCCTTTTTATAAGGTCAAGATTTTCGGCTTCTTTTACACTTGGGGCAGTGATACGAACCAATTCGCAGCCAGCCTCTATCATTCTGATGGATTGATTTACAGTGCCTTCCGTGTCCATGGTATCGACAGTGGTCATAGATTGAACCCTGATAGGATGTGCAGAGCCTAAATGCAAATCTCCGATTTTTACTTCGATAGTTTCTCTTCTCTGATAAGAGATGAGGCTCGGACAATATATGATTGAAGACATATTAAAAAATCAAGCTGCAAATATGGGACCTAGAATTCAAAATTCGATTCACAGAAATTTCTAATGATTTTGTTTATCGTAGAATTTAACCTGCAAATCATTTTTTCAATCTTTTTGAATCTGAAATTTACTTTTGCAGTAAATTTATATGTACTATCTCAGAATGTCTATGAAAAATCTTATTCCGGTTTTGCTTACAGTTTTTATTGCTTTTTCATGTATTAAGGAGCAAACCAATGTGCCCACTCCGGTCTCTAAGGATAAACCAGTTGTAAAAACAGATTCTGCTGGTTCAGTGGCTTTTACCTCTGCTAAAATTTATTCTACCATAGTTTCGGAGGGTGCATCCGCAGTTACTGCAGCGGGTGTAGCCTGGGGGATTTCAGAAAATCCCACTGTGTTTATCAACAATATTCCTGCCACCGGTTTTGGTGTGGGTAGTTTCACAAGTACAATTCGTGGATTATCTGAAGGCATTACCTATTATGTGCGCACTTACGCTACAAATGGAATAGGTACTACTTACAGTGAGCAAATTTCATTTACTACGAGAACCAGCAAGCTTCCGGAGGTGGTTACATTGGAGGCAAGTCAAATTGGTGAAACATCTTTTATTTTGAATGGTGAGGTAAAGTCAATTGGCACAAGCCCTGTAACCGAGCGGGGATTTGAGTATGCCTTTTCTTCTAATTTTGCCAACAAAACAACGGTTGCAGTTGGAAGCGGCCTGGGAGTTTTTTCTCAAGAAATTTCCGGATTAAACGCAGGAACTCAATATTATGTGAGAGCTTATGCCATAAATAGTGAAGGAAATAACCCTGGAGAGGTTAAAACTTTTAGAACTCCATTTTTAGATGGAGATGGCAATGTTTATGCATCTGTCCTAATAGGCAGCCAGGAATGGTTGACTGAAAACTTAAAAACTACTAAATATTTGAATGGTGATTTAATCGCAAAAACCAATGATTCAACCATTTGGCACAATAGTGCCCAGGGAATGTATTATGATGTAAGCAGACTTCCAGGTTATGGACAACTATACAATGTCATTGCGCTAAAAGACGATCGAAAACTCTGCCCTTTAGGAACGCATGTTCCCTCAAACATTGAATGGCAATCTCTTTTTAACAGTTTAGGAGCAAGTGCTACAGCAGCTATAGAATTGAAAAGTAAAAGTGGCTGGGACGATTCAAGTGGGAATGGCACAAATTCTTCAGGTTTTTCGGCAGAACCTTCAGGATATTATTATACCAAAAGTATTTTGGGTATCAGCCAGAATTATGAAAATAATAAAAGAAGAGGACTTTTTTGGGCCAAGGCTTCAGGCCAAGGTTTGGCAGATGAAATAACTGAGATTTCAAAAGAAGTAAGTGTAAAAGAAGTAGGTGTGATTTTTGATCAAAAACCTGGCCTATCCATCCGCTGCATAAAAGACTAGGGCAAACCTTAATCTAAAAACTCAAATGATTTGAGAACTTTAGGATTTGAATGCACTTGAAATTAACCAAGGTTGACATTAAACAGTAGAAAAATAGGTATTCCCAAATTACTACTTGTAAAACCCTAATCTCATTTTTAAGGTTATCATTGCATAAAATCAAACCAATCACTTTTGTGGAACTCACACTCAACACACCAGCCCTTCTTTTTCCTGCCTTAACTTTGATAATGTTGGCATATACAAATCGCTTTCTGGCAATAAGCACCTTAATTAGAAATCTATATGGCCAATATGAAAAAGAACATACCGATTTGATGCTCAGCCAGATTCATAATTTAAAACACCGGCTTCGATTGATCAGGGACATGCAGGTGCTTGGAGTCTTGAGCCTCCTTTCCTGTGTGTTTTGTATGGCATTTATTTATTTTCAAAATCAAAATGTGGCCAAGTGGATTTTTGGCCTTGGGCTTTTACTTTTGGCAGGGTCTTTGATAATTTCAGTTTACGAAATAGTAATCTCAACAAAAGCTTTAAATATTCAGTTAAGCAATTTGGAAGAGGAGGAAAAAAAAGAGCAGGGTTTTTTAACAACCAAATTATTTTCAAAATCTTAAAATGCGCATAGGAATTGTTTGCTACCCAACCTTTGGAGGTTCAGGCGTAGTGGCTACAGAACTTGGTAAAGGTCTGGCAGATAAGGGACATCAGATTCACTTTATCACATATAATCAACCCCAAAGACTGGATTTCTTAAACGAAAATGTATTTTTTCACGAGGTTCGTTTTCAGCATTATCCTCTTTTTGAATATCCACCTTATGAGACTGCCCTTGCCAGTAAAATGGTGGACGTTGTCAAATACGAGAAGCTGGATTTGTTGCATGTTCATTATGCGATTCCTCACGCTTCGGCAGCATTTATGGCCAAGCAAATTCTTGCCTCTCAAGGGATTTCTATTCCAGTAATCACGACATTGCATGGAACAGATATAACTTTAGTTGGCAAAGATTCAAGTTATGAACCGGTTGTAACCTTTAGTATAAATCAATCGGATGGGGTAACTGCAGTTTCTGCAGATTTGGCCAAAGAAACCTACGAAACATTTAATATTAACAGACACATTGAGGTAATTCCAAATTTTATTGACCTTTCCAGATTTAGAAAGCAGCCAAAAGAACATTTCAAACTGGCCATTTGCCCAAATGGGGAAAAACTCCTGGTACACACTTCTAACTTCCGAAAGGTAAAGCGAATAGAAGATGTAATTGGGATGTTTGCTTTGGTTTCTAAACAAATTCCTGCCAAGCTTTTATTGGTTGGCGACGGACCTGAAAGACCCAAAATGGAAATACTTTGCAGGGAATTCGGCCTTTGTGATGACATTCGGTTTTTAGGCAAATTGGACGCTGTGGAAGAATTACTTTCAGTTTGTGATCTATTTGTAATGCCCTCTGAAAAAGAAAGTTTTGGGCTCGCTGCCTTGGAAGCCATGGCCTGTGAAGTACCTGTAATTTCAAGTAATACAGGTGGTTTACCCGAATTGGTTATTCAGGGAGAATGTGGTTTTATGAGCAATGTGGGCGATATTGAAGATATGGCTAAAAACGCATTGTTTATTTTACAGACTGAAAATCTCCCTAGATTCAAAGCTACGGCTCTGGCGAGAGCAAAAGAATTTGACATCCATAAAATCCTACCGCTTTACGAGGCATTTTATGACCAGGTCAGTTTTCAAAGCAGGGGAGTTTTGGTTTAATTGCGCTCCACTACCGCATCAAAATAATGAGCCAAATACACGAATTTCCAGAAGTTGATTTACAACAATGGGCTGAAAGAGTAAAAAAGGAACTTAAAGCACCACGCACTTTTGAAAGCCTACAATGGCAGGTTTCAGAGTTTTTTAGCCTTGATCCTATTTATGATAAGACTGTTTTTGAGAAGGAAAATCTAGGTTACCTCCAAAGTTTTCACGAGCGATGGGCAGAAAACAGAAACAAAGAAAGACCTGATATTCTGGCTTTTGCAGACCCATTTCAAAAAGAAAGTCAGGAGAATTTCACAACTGCTGAAACCTATCATTTTCAATCCTGGGTAGCTGGTTCAAAAATAAATCAACAAGCAACTTTACCTGTTTCGATTAGAAATCCGTTTGTTGAAAGTCCTACCTTAAACGAAAATTCTGAAGCAGATCCATTGATGGACAGCCTTTTAACTGGAAAATGGAAAGCATTCACCAGCAAAGATTTAGAAAAAAGCACAATCCATGTACATGCATCGGATGTACACAATGCTGGTGGTTCGGCTGTTCAGGAAATTGCAACAGCTTTGCTTGCGGCGGAACATTACAGGCAATCTTTGGAAGGCAATTCCACCTGGACAAACTCTGCTGTAATTCACCTGGGCATTGGTCCACTTTTTTGGCTGGAGTTGGCTAAAATTCGTGCAATGAGGCTTGTATATATAAACTTTTGTGAGGTAAATTCTTTACAGGTAAAGGCTGGAAACATAAGAACTGAAACCTCAAAGCTTTATTGGAGTAAAACCGACTCTGAGCTTAACCTACTCAGACACAGTTCAGAGGTAATGTCATCAATTTTAGGAGGGGCCGATCAGATTTTGGTTTATCCCCATACTTTTGAACAGGAAAAAACATTGGATGCCAACCGATTGGCTGTCAATATCCCACTTTTGGCTTTTGAAGAATCCAATCTACACAGCCATTTTGATCCGGCTTCGGGTGCGTTTATTTTGGAAATGTTGACCCATAAACTCGCAGAAGCTGCCTGGAAACTATTTGCCGATTGGAATGAAACAGGCTTTGAGAAAATGGTGAAGGAAAATAAACTACAATCTGCTATTCAGAAAAATTCGGAAATACTCAAAACCAAATTTGCGAACAAAGAGATTCAAATGGTTGGAGTTAATGTATTTACCAGTCCTATGGCAAAAATAAGTCCTCCGTTTCCCGTTCATACAACTATTGAAAATCCTGAATTTCAGCCTTTAGCACCTGTTTTTCTGGATGCCTGATTTTATTTTTCAAAGACCTCAATTTAAATTACCTCAGCCTTTTCACATCCGAATAAGGAACCGGCTTGTTGACCTCTCAAAGCCCAAAATTATGGGCATCATCAACCTGACCCCTGATTCTTTTTTTGAAGGTAACAGATTTCAGTCAATTGACAAGATTCTGAAAAAGGTTGAACTTATGTTGACCGAAGGTGCTGACTTTCTTGATCTTGGTGCAGTTTCTTCCCGACCTGGCGCATCAGAACTTTCAGAAATTGAAGAATTGGATCGCCTTATACCTGTACTGGAAAAACTAAGGACTACATTTCCTGATGGGCTTTTTTCTGTGGATACCTTCAGGTCGAAAGTGGCCAAGGCAGCCATCCAGGCAGGCGCATCGCTGATTAATGACATAAGTGGCGGAATATTTGAGCCGGAAATGTTATCGGTAATTGGATCTGAAAAAGTGCCTTTTGTTTTGATGCACAATAGAGGCAATTTCAAATCCATGCATCAATCAAATGATTATCAGGCTATTTCTGTTGAAGTTATCAAAGAACTTCAAGCACAGATTGTAAAAGCGAGAGAATCTGGAATTGTAGATATCATCATCGACCCAGGATTTGGTTTTAGTAAAAATGTCGATCAGAATTTTGATTTACTCAGAAAACTTGGTGATCTGGAAATTCTGGACGTTCCAATTTTGGTAGGCATTTCCAGAAAATCGATGATTTCAAAAACTATTCAAAAAACAGCCACTGAATCCCTCAATGGAACCACGGCCTTGCATATGGCAGCTTTAATGCAAGGTGCACACATTTTAAGGGTTCATGATGTAAAAGAGGCAAAAGAAACCATTCAATTATTTGAAAAATTATGTTCACAGGAATCGTAGAATCTTACGGAGAAGTGCTTGAAATTCAGCACGAACTCAGCAATGTGCATTTCCATATCAGCAGCCCCATAAGCCATGAACTAAAAATAGATCAAAGTGTTAGCCACAATGGCGTTTGTCTTACGGTTACGAAATTGGAAAATAATGGGCATTGGGTTACTGCCATCCATGAGACTTTACAAAAAACCAATTTAGGCAATTGGAGAAAAGGAACAAAAGTGAATCTGGAGCGCTGCCTTTCGGTAAATGGCCGTTTTGATGGACATATCGTGCAAGGCCATGTTGACGGAATTGGCATTTGCGATAAAGTAGAAAACGAAAACGGCTCATGGCGTTACACATTTTCATATCCACCTGAAATCAAACAGATTACCGTTGAAAAAGGTTCCATTTGTGTCAATGGCGTAAGTCTAACCGTAGTTGATTCCGGGAAATATGACTTCTCAGTTGCCATTATCCCTTATACCTACGAGCACACCAATTTCAATCAGTTGGAAGCTGGACACTCGGTTAATCTTGAATTTGATATTGTTGGAAAATATATCCGGAAGTTATCAGGCCTGTAATTTGACCAGATTCGGAATCTGAATTAAAAAAAGGGCATAAAAAAAGGCAGGCTAATATCGCACCGCTCAACCAATTACCCTTGCTGCATTCCTGCCCTGGGGGAGTCAAAGGGAGCTGGTCGTACCAGACTGCCGGTGCAAAAGTAGGAAATTCCTTGCCTATTTCTACTTTTGTAGGCAATCTTTTTGTTAATCATTTGATAATCTATTGTTTAAATTTTTTTCACACTGAAACAGAAGTTCTTTTTTAATAAATGAGCATGAAAAGAGTAGTTCAACTCATTTATCTGTACACAGGTTTTTTTATTTTCGGTCTGGCCATGCTTGTGGTTTTCCCTTTGGTTGGATTGGCGCATGTTTTGCTGCCACAACGTGCCTCAGAGTGGGTGAAGTTGTTTTGCATGAAATTTTGGGCTGCATCCTTTTATACTTTTGGCGTTTGGTTTGACCACAAAGGCAGCAGGAAAGCCCAGGAGGATTGGCCTGAAGGTCCTAAAATAATAGTTTGTAACCACAATTCCTTATTAGACACGCCGGCTTTGTATTTGATGTTCAAGGAATTCGCAATGCCCTTGGCTAAAATGTCACTAACAAAAGCACCCGTTTTTGGTCATTTGTGTAAGTGGATTACCCTGCCTGTGGAGCGCAAAAGTACCGAAAGCCGCCAAAAAGCTATGGCGGATATGAATAGTTATTTAAGCAATGGAGGCTCATTGCTTATTTTTCCAGAAGGCAAAACCAATAAATCCAAAGATCTTATCCAACCATTTGAGCAAGGCGCATTCCGACTCAGTTTTGATTTGGGATTACCACTCATTCCTGTTTTGGTAAGAAATAGCCGATATTGTCTTGCTGGAACAAAACCAATGATTCTCAGACCTGGAATTGTGACTACGGAAGCTGGTCCGGTTTTCAATCCAGGACAATATAAAGACTATCTCGAATTACAACGATCTGTATTTGAATGGTATAAGGGAAAATTTGAGATGTAGCTAAATTTTGCTTTGCGGATGTCAAAATTGAATTTTCCTTATTCAGATAAAATATAAGGCATAAAAAAACCCCTAAAAAAGGGGTTTTTATTTTTAAGCATTTGCACTTTCCTGTGCTGGTCTCGGCTCCCTTGGAAGTAGTACCTTCCTTGAAAGTCTGTATTTACCGCTCTTTTTATCTACTTCAATCAGTTTCACCTGGATTTCTTCGCCAATTTCAAGCACACCTTCCATATCCGGAAGACGCTCCCACTTGATCTCAGAAATGTGTAGAAGACCTTCTTTACCAGGCATAAATTCTACAAAAGCTCCAAATGGCTGAATCGATTTTACTTTTCCAGTATATACATCGCCAGGAGTTGGCACGGCAACGATTCCGCTAACCCATCTTACTGCTGCATCCAGCACATCTTTGTTCACAGCGAAGATAGATACCAAACCTCCTTCTGGTGTTTCTTCAATGTTTATGGTAGCACCAGTTTGACGTTGAATTTCCTGAACCACTTTTCCTCCAGGCCCGATAACAGCACCTATCATTTCTCTTTCGATTCTGATGGCAACTACTCTTGGTGCAGATGGTTTCAAGTCTGGTTTTGGCGCATCCAAAGTTTTGGACATTTCACCAAGAATGTGAAGTCGTCCTCTTCTGGCTTGTTCCAAAGCTTCTTTTACGATTTCATATTTCAAACCGTCCACTTTCAGGTCCATTTGAGTTGCAGTAATACCTTTGGCAGTACCAGTAACTTTAAAATCCATATCACCCAGGTGATCCTCATCGCCTAAGATATCAGAAAGAACGGCATATCGGCCTGTTTTTGTGTCTGTAATCAAACCCATTGCAATTCCGGAAACTGGTCCTGAGATTTTCAAACCAGCATCCATCAAAGCAAGGCTTCCCGCACAAACCGTAGCCATGGAAGAAGAACCGTTTGATTCAAGGATATCAGAAACAATTCTGATTGTATATGGATTTTCATCCTGTGGAGGAAGCACTTTTTTCAAACCTCTTAGGGCTAGATTTCCGTGACCAACTTCCCTTCTACCAACACCTCTGTTTGGTTTCACTTCACCAGTTGAAAACCCTGGAAAGTTGTAATGCAACATAAACTTGTTATAACCCTGACGCATTGCTGAATCAATCATTTGCTCATCAAGCTTTGTTCCCAAAGTTACAGTTGTAAGTGATTGTGTTTCACCTCTTGAGAAAATGGCTGAACCGTGTGCAGAAGGTAAATAATCAACTTCTGTCCAGATTGGTCTGATTTCATCAAGCTTTCTGCCATCCAAACGGATTCGCTCATCCATTACCGCATTTCTCATGGCGTCTTTTTCAACATCATGGTAGTAATGGGAAATCAAACTCGCTTTTTCTTTGGCATAATCAGCATCTAAAGTAGCAATGTATGCTTCCTTAATTGCACCAAAAAGAACTTTTCGCTCATTTTTGTTGGCAGTTCCTGACTTTGCAACTGCATAAACCTGATCATATAAAGCAGTTGAAATAGCCGCTTTTAATTCAAGGTCATGCGTTTCATGGTTGTAAGCAAATTTTTCTTCCCTACCTGCTTTCTTCATGAACTCAATCTGAGCAAGACACTGAACCTTTACTTCCTCATGAGCAAACATGATGGCTTCAAGCATTTCGTCTTCACTCACTTCATTCATTTCACCCTCAACCATCAAAATATCTTTTGAAGTTCCGGCTACTATTAATTCAAGATCACAATCAGCAATTTCAGCTGAAGTTGGGCAGGCAATTAGCTTTCCATTTTTTCTAACCACCCGAACTTCTGAGATTGGTCCATTAAAGGGAATATCAGAAACCATAATTGCAGCAGAAGCAGCCAATCCGGCCAATGCGTCTGGCATACAATCAAAGTCAGCAGAAATCATTGTAACAGCGACCTGAACATCAGCATGGAAATCATCTGGAAAAATCGGACGCAAGGCCCTATCAATCAAACGAGAAACTAAAATTTCATAATCTGAAAGGCGACCTTCTCTTTTCAAAAATCCACCAGGAATTTTACCATTTGAAGCAAATTTCTCTTGATAATCAACTGAAAGAGGTAAAAAGTCTGTGCCTTCTTTGTGGTTTTTGTTGGCAACCACAGTAGCCAAAAGCATGGTTTTACCCATACGCAATACAACAGAGCCATTGGCTTGCTTGGCCAAAACTCCGGTTTCTAAGGTTATCTCCCGACCATCTCTGAGCTGAATGGTTTGTATGATTGGAGTTGGTTTCATAGTAAAATCTTATTGAACAAGGAATAATTAAAAAAAGAGGGAACCGTGATCGACTCCCTCTTTTGTATGCTTTAAAATCTGAATTATTTTCTGATATTCAGTTCAGCGATAATGCTTCTGTAACGATTAAGATCCACTTTTTGTAAGTAGCTCAAAAATCGACGTCGTTTACCAACCAGTTTTAAAAGACTCAATTTTGTGTTGTAGTCTTTGGCATTTATTTTTAGATGCCCTGTCAAGTGGTTGATTCTGTGTGTGAACAAAGCAATCTGAGACTCTGGCGAACCAGTATCAGCATCAGACTTATTAAATCCTTTATCCTTGAAAATCTGCTTTTTAACTTCTGCGGTCAGATACATTCTTCTTTCTTTTTTTCGGGTCGCAAAGTAAATATTATTTTCATACTTTTCAAAAGACTTGGCAATAAAAGTTTGAATGTTTTTTTGAATGGTTAATTGATGACTTCAGAAAAAGTTTTTTGCAGAGCTAATACCAATCCAAAGTATAGCTAAGCCATTGAAAAACAATATAATTACATTTTCTTACGTTATTATCGTAAATTTATTTACATTTGAAACGTAAATAATACATAGTGATCTCCCGTAGCCTTTTGCAAAAAGTGATTGATGATCAGCAAAGCTGGCTTCAACCAGATTCCAAAGATATTTCCAGGGAATTTCTAAAGGCATATAAGCCTTTGGGCCAATTTATTGAAATCGTTACAGGGGTGCGACGTTGCGGCAAAACCACCGTGCTAAAGCAAATTTTCGGTAACCATTTGGATACCGTTTCATTTTTAAATTTTGAAGATCCACGATTATTGGATTTTGGGCCGGAAGACTATGAGAAATTGGTCGATATTTTTCCACCTACAACCAAAGCATTTGTTTTTGATGAAATTCAAAATGCTCCACAGTGGGAAAGTTTTGTCAGACTTTTACATAGCCAGGGGAAAAAGGTTTATGCCACAGGTTCAAATGCTGCCATGCTGAGCAAGGAACTTGGTACCAGCCTCACAGGAAGAAATATACAACATGAATTGTTTCCCTTTTCATATTCTGAATATTGCATTTTTACCAAACAGGATTTGGGCATCAACTCCTTTAATAGCTACCTTTTAAAGGGTGGTTTTCCTGATTATCTGGAATTAAATCAGCCCATTTTACTTCAGCAACTTTTCAAAGAAATCATTATCAGAGATATAGGTGTCCGCTTTTCCATTCGGAATACCCATGCTTTGGTGCAGGTGGCTTTGCATTTGATATCCAACATTGGCAAAGAATTTTCTTACAATAAAATTCGAAACCTATTTCAAATAGGTTCACCTACTACGGTTTCCGATTATTGTATTTGGCTGGATCAAGCCTATTTATTTTTTTATCTACCAAAGTTTAGCTGGTCACCAAGTCAAAGAATGTCTGGTGCAAAAAAGGTATATTCCATTGATAATGGCTTGATTAAAGCAAATTCACTAAGCCTGAATGAGGATACTGGCAGGTTGCTTGAGAATATGGTTTTTCTTCACTTTAGGCGAACGAAAAAGGAACTTTACTATTTCAGAGACAAAAAAGAATGCGACTTTCTAATATTTGATCAAGGAAAATGCACATTGGCAATTCAGGTTTGTGCTGACTTAAATTCTGACAATGAGGCAAGGGAAATCTCTGGCCTCATTGAAGCTATGGATGCTTTTGGACTTAAAAAGGGCTTCATTTTAACCTTGAATCAAATTGATAATTTTAAGCCAAAAGATATGGAAATTGATGTTGTTCCTGCCTGGAAATTTTGTTCGTAAAAAGGAGTTTTAAGAACTAAAAAAACAGTTTACAAAGGATGAAGATTAAGATAATTATTAGCAAATGCCCTGATAATCAAAGTCTTCTTTTCAGTTCTAGTTTGGCTCTTTCAAATTGATCCAAAAGGTTTTTTAATATAAATTCAGTCGGTTCTATTTTATCCAAATAGGCAGCAATCTGGCCAACTTCAAATTCGCCTTCTTCCACATTTCCTTCAAATATTCCCTTTTTGGCCCTGGCCCGACCTAATAGTTCATGTAATTCTTCAGCACTTGCTGCCCTGTTTTCTGCTTTTTCCACGGCTTCAAAAAACGGACTTCTGAGCAATCTTACCGGATGTAAAGCTTTCAGCATCAATTTGGTATCGCCTTCTTTGGAATTAATGACCATATTTTTATAAACCGCATGGGCTGAAGACTCCTCGCTAATGGCAAGTAAACTCCCGATTTGAACCCCGTCAGCACCCAAAGCCAAAGCGCCCAACATGGATTCTCCACAAAAGACCCCTCCGGCTGCCAAAAGTGGTAAATCCGTTATTTGTCTTATAGCTGGAATCAAACAAAAAGTTGTGATTTCTTCTCTTCCATTATGGCCACCAGCCTCAAAACCTTCAGCAACCAATCCATCAACACCTGCATCGATTGCTTTTTGGGCAAACTTCTGACTTGCCACCACATGCAAAACGGTACAACCCATTGCTTTTAACCTGGCCGTCCAGGTTTTTGGGTTTCCGGCAGATGTAATTACAATTTTAACTTGCTCTTCTTCAATAATATCTATCAATTGATCGATATCAGAATATAACAAAGGCAGATTTATTCCAAAGGGTTTTTCCGTTGCTTTTTTACACTTTTGAATATGCTCCCTAAAAACTTCGGGGTACATCGATCCTGCCCCAATTATGCCCAGTCCTCCAAAATTAGAAACTGCTGAAGCAAGCCTCCATCCGGAGCACCACACCATCCCTGCCTGAATGATTGGATATTGAATATTAAATAGTTGGCAAATTTTGTTTTGAGAAAAGTTCATTAAATTCAATGTTTTCTACTGAACGATTTTAAAATGCGAAATTCCTAAAATTAATCCTGGAAATAAAAAAGGTCTCAAATTAGAGACCTTCAAATATGTAACTTTAGACTTTTACCACCTCCAGAAGGTCGTAAACCGCCTTGCTAATTCCAGCAGCATCATAACCACAATCTCTGTATAATTCAGATTGTTCGCCATGTTCAATAACTTCATCAGGAATACCCAGTCGTTTCACTTTAGAATAATAACCATTATCAGCCGCAAACTCCAGGACGGCAGAACCAAATCCACCCATCAGGCAACCATCTTCGACAGTTACAATATTTTCAAAATTCTGAAAAATGTGATGAAAAAGCTTGGCATCCAGTGGTTTTACAAATCTTGCATCAAACAATGCAGCTGAAATCCCATCGCTTTCCAATTGATTGGCTGCCTTTAAAGCTAAATTCCCAATATGTCCAATTGAAACAATGGCTACCTCAGTTCCTTCTTTAACCTTTCGCCCGGTTCCAATTTCTATTTTCTTAAATTCCGTTTTCCATTCAGGCATTACGCCTTCTCCTCTTGGATAACGAATGGTAAATGGTCCGTGATTGTCGGCTTGGGCAGTGTACATCAGATTTCTGAGTTCCTCCTCATTCATAGGTGCCGAAACGATCATGTTTGGAATACATCGCATATAAGCAATGTCATATGCGCCATGGTGTGTCGGTCCATCAGCACCGGCAAATCCTGCTCTGTCCAAACAAAAAACTACCTGTAATTCCTGCAAACAAACATCATGCACCACCTGGTCGTAACCTCTTTGCATAAAGGTTGAATAAATGTTGCAAAATGGAATCTTGCCCATTGTTGCCAAACCAGCAGAAAAGGTTACGGCATGTTGTTCCGCAATTCCAACATCAAACGCCCGATCAGGCATTTCCTTCATCATAATGTTCATGCTGGAGCCGGATGGCATAGCAGGGGTTACACCTACAATTTCAGGATTTTGTTGAGCCAATTCTAAAAGTGTATGCCCAAAAACATCCTGATATTTAGGTGCTTGTGGTTTATCAAATACTTTTTTGTGAATTTCACCAGTGATTTTGTCAAACTTACCTGGCGCATGCCACAGTGTTTGATCCTTTTCTGCCAATGCATATCCTTTACCTTTGGTGGTAATGCAATGCAAAATCTTTGGACCCGGAATGTGCTTTAAATCTTCTAAAACCTTTACCAAATGGTGCACATCATGCCCATCGACAGGACCGAAGTACCTTAAATTTAAAGACTCAAAAAGATTAGAATGCTTTAATAATGAGGCTTTTATGCCACCTTCAATTTTGGAAACTATCTCCTGAACATTTACACCAAACTTAGAAAATTTCCCTAAAACATTCCATACTTCATCCCGAACCTTGTTGTATGTTGAGCTGGTTGTAATATCGGTCAGGTATTCCTTTAAAGCACCAACATTAGGATCTATGCTCATACAATTATCATTCAAAATGATAATCATATTAGCCGCAGAATCGCCTGCATGGTTCATAGCTTCAAAGGCCATTCCACCTGTTAAAGCCCCATCTCCTATAACAGCTACAATCTGTCTGTCTTTTTCTCCATTCAAATGAGCGGCAACAGCCATGCCCAAACCAGCTGAAATAGAAGTACTTGAATGACCCACGCCAAAAGCATCATAATTACTTTCCTTCCTTTTTGGAAAACCTGAAAGACCGCCATAAAAACGGTTGGTATGAAATGCATTCCGCCTTCCGGTTAAAATTTTGTGCCCGTATGCCTGATGCCCTACATCCCAAATTAATTGATCCGCAGGGGTATTTAAAACATAGTGTAAGGCTACTGTAAGTTCTACAGTTCCCAAACTAGCACCAAAATGGCCACCATAAACTGAAACTGTATCAATAATATATTGACGTAAATCCTGACAAACTAGGTGTAGTTCAGATTCTGAAACCTCCTTTAAATCAGAAGGATATTGTATGTTGGCGAGATATTTTCCTGGAGTTATCTGCATAAGATATTATGCTTTAATAGGCAAAAGATTGCAAAAGTAATAAGCTTGTTATCAAATAGCAGGTTTCTTTTGCACTAAATTCAGAAATAGCAAACGCTAAATCAGTCTAAAAGTTTTAATTTGTTGAAATATTTTTCCAGAAGATTTTATTCAAAAACCGCCTTAAATTTTACCAGGCAATGGTTCATTTCGATGATTGGACTTTTTGCAGGGCTATTTTTAATATTGAATTTCAATGTTCTGGAGGCAAAAAAAAAGAAACAAAGCCGAAAAAAAATTTCTAAAAAACAGTTTAATTTAGCAAAAGCTACCAAAATCCAGTTTGTGGAACTTGAAAACCCGGATTCTCCTGAATTTGTTACATTTTTAAAAAAGCTCAATGGACTGAAATCCGAATCTCATAACCAGGCCCGACTATTTATAATTGGTGACAGCCATATGCAATGTGAGGATTTCGGAGCTGCTCTGCGTAATTACCTGATTGATACATTAAAAATACCTTATGCCGGTCGTGGATTTACTTTTCCTTATCCACTGGCTAGAACAAGCCAAAGGAGTGACATGTTTTTTGGGCCGAATCAAGATTGGCATGGCTGTAGGTTTACAAAAGTTGGAAACGATTGCGAATGGGGAATGGCTGGTTGGACAGCTCATTTTAACAGAGACTCAACTGTTTTTTCCTGGCGAATGGGGCATTCAGAATTTGTACAAGGCGATGATATTCAATTGTTTTGTCCGCCAAAAAACGCCTACGCTTATCGCTTACTTATGTATGATAGTACAGGTAGAAATCAAAGTCTTTTTTACAATCCAAAAACGTTTGCCTTTGAAGGAAAAGTGCTAAGAACCACTCAAAAGCTCTTTTTTGATTTGAAGCGAAATGAACCGGGAGCTGAATTTGTACATCAGGGTTTTTTGCTAAAGCCCCAAAAGAGTGGATTTGTTTGTGGCATTTCCGGTACCAATGGTGCAAGGTTGGACCATTATCTGCAAAGCCCTGATTTTCAAAAACATATTTCACAAATGAACCCAGATTTGGTAATATTATGTTTGGGTACAAATGATGTTTATGCAAATGATTTCGATGTTGAAGGAAGCCGCACTTTTTTATATGGTTTATTAAGTAAGATAAAGGCAGCAGTGCCCACATCTGCCATTTTGTTGGTTGGTCCACCAGACCATTGCATTGGTAGAAAAAAAGCCAATCCAAAAACAGAAAAAATAAACAAAATATTTTCAGAAACAGCTGACGAACTGGACTTTGTTTTTTGGAATCAACAAAAAGCAATGGGGGGGAAAGGTTCGATTTTTCAATGGCGCAGAAACAAATGGGCAACAAAAGATATGGTTCACTTTGAACCAGGAGGATATAAAAAACAAGCCAATCTACTTGGTTGGGCAATTAAAACTCAATTCACCAAAACTCAATAAGGCAAAGATAAATGGATCCTAATATGGCGGCTTCGTTGTTAAAAAAGTTGAAGCAGTTTCTTGTGTTTGAACAAGGAAAACCAATGGTTTTTACCGATCTGGACTTTTGGTTATTCTTTTTTGTATTTCTCATATTCTATTCTTTTACCTATACAAACAGACGACTTAAGAATGCTATATTATTGGTATTCAGTTTGTTTTTTTATTATAAATCTTCGGGCTGGGCAACTGTTTTATTATTATTTGTAATAACTCAGGACTTTTTTATTGCGAAGTGGATTGACCGATCGAATTCCAAAAATTCAAAAAAGGCTTTCATCACTTTAAGTGTTTGTAGTAATCTTTTAGTTCTTGGATATTTTAAATATGCCTATTTATTAGTTGATGGCCTAAACTCAATTTTTAACCTGACGATAGAAAAGAAAAATTGGCTTATAGATTTAATTCCGGCCAATGATCTTCTTCAGCTCGATTCAAGCAATATTTTACTTCCGGTTGGCATTTCGTTTTTCATTTTTCACTCCTTGAGTTATACAATCGATGTGTACAGAGGAATTGTAAAACCACTAAAAAGCTGGGGAGATTACGCCCTGTTTGTAAGCTTTTTTCCCGAGTTGGTTGCTGGCCCAATTGTGCGTGCCAGAGATTTTGTTGACCAGCTTTTTCTTCCCTATAAGGTTGAAAAACAAATGTTTGGAAAGGGCGTTTCCCTAATTCTAGCTGGACTTGCAAAAAAGATCATCCTTTCTGATATTATTAGTACGCAGTTGGTGGACAGGGTTTTCGACTCACCAGAATTTGCCTCCGGGCCAGAAGCCTGGTTTGCTTTTTATGGATATGGCTTGCAAATTTTCTGTGATTTTTCAGGATACACTGATATCGCTATAGGTTTGGCATTGGTGCTTGGCTTTCACTTAAAACCAAATTTTGATCAACCATATAAGTCTATTTCCATTACAGATTTTTGGCGACGTTGGCACATTTCTTTGTCCGTTTGGCTTCGGGATTATTTGTATATTCCCTTGGGAGGAAATCGAAAAGGAAATGTCAGAACATATCTAAATTTGCTCATTACCATGCTTTTAGGTGGACTTTGGCATGGCGCAAGTTGGAAGTTTTTAATTTGGGGCGGCATGCATGGTTTGGCTTTAGCCATTCACAAGTTTTGGCAAACAGGTTATGGAAAGTTTTCATTTTCATTGCCTAATTCAATTTCCTGGTTCATTACTTTACATTTTGCCCTCCTTTGTTGGTTGCCCTTTAGAGCTGAAAGTGTAGAATCTGCTTTGCTACTTTCAAATAAATTATTGCTGGCATGGCATCTGGAGGTTTTGCCTGAGATTTTTCAACAGTATAAACTTTCTTTGATTTTACTTCTGGCTGGATTTGGGATTCACTTTTTGCCGAATTCAATAAAAAATTTCTACACAAATTGGTTTGAAAAAATTCCGGTTTGGCTAATGGGACTTGTAGTTGTTTTTTCTATTTTCATAATTTACCAATTTAAAGTAGCTGAAAGCCAGCCTTTTATTTATTTTCAATTTTAATACCCTGAGATATTTTTTTCCATAGGGAAGTAATTTTAAAATTATGCTATGGAAAATAAACTTTGGGCCCAAAACATAAGTTGCGTAGTTTTGTTCCGCCAAATATGCAATCATTAAAATTAAAAATGGTTATCTTGTGTTTTTGGAAGAGTTAATTTTGAAATTTAATTTCGAGGCAAAATTATGGCCAGAAAGGTTCTTGTACTTAACCAGGATTTCACCGCGTTCACTATTTGTAGTGTGCCAAAGGCATTCCTATTGGTTTTTATGAACAAGGCCGAAATGGTTTCTCAGGATGCAAAAGTCAACCTCAGGACTGTTACACGGAGTTTTCCATTACCATCTGTTATAAGATTAAATAGATATGTGTCCCGACCATTCAGGCAAGGTGGTGTGGTGCTTAATAGAAACAACGTTTTTAAAAGAGACAATCACAAATGCCAGTATTGCCTTTCTATAAAAGATCTCACACTCGACCATGTGCACCCAAAAAGCAGAGGTGGGAAAACTTCATGGGACAATCTGGTAACCGCCTGTAAAAGCTGCAACGGTAAAAAAGGAGATTTCACTCCTGCCGAGGCTGGCATGGTTCTTTCTTCACGACCATATAAGCCTTCTTTTGTTATGTTTCTGAGAGATTTTAGCGAAAGGATCAGCGAGGATTGGATGCTTTATCTGGGTAAAAAGCAGGCCTAATTTTCTCCCAATATTTTTTTGTATCAAATTCGCCTGGAAGTGTACTATTTCCGAGCACCTGATTTTTTAAATAAATCACTATTCATTGATTTATAATAGCTTATAATTTTGCCTTTCTTTTTGTCATTAGAAAGTAAAAAAGTTAGCGATCAACCAATTATCATTTAAGCTGATGTTTTTAACTCTCAATGGACTTGTCTTGAAAAAAATGCTGCTGAATGTATTTTTTACAACATTCTCTATGGTGGTTAATCAACAGATAGCTGATACGTGTTTAATTAAAAATGAGGATACCCATTTTCTAAAAACGCCCAGAACTGAAGTTCCGCCGAGACCTAATGTTGGATTTAGACAATTGAACCAAAGTGAAGAGTTCTCAGAAAACTACTTTTTTTATTTTAAAAATTCCCCAAATCCTATTCCGAAAAGGGGATGTCTTAGGTGATTCAAAAAATGAAAATAAAAAACTGAATTTTAGGCCAATTTAACATTTTTTGGCGGCTGAAAGGGCTATAAAAATTTGATATTTATAAGGATACAAACACATGATGATGTTGGAAAAATTTGCTTTTTCTTCTTGCCAAAAATTGTTTAACTAAAGGATCTAAAAAATAGAATAACTTCAGTATAAATACCACTCCTGATTCTTAGTTTAATCTACTGATGTGGGCAACAGAAAAAATAGTTATATCCCATTGGAAAATTGTTGGTGTTAATTTATTATTGGAATGAACTTATATGATATTTTTTTTCTTACACCTCAAATAGTTACGATCTGTATTATTCGATTTTAAATGCTTTGAAAATTTCATTTTTATCCCTATCAAGAGGAATAAGACTATGCCTCCAATTGACAAGTATGTTTGCATTATAAACCAAAAAAGGCAGTGAGTTTGACTCGTAGCCTCTTTTGGTTTAAGGTTTGTTAATTTAAGTTCAGGAATTTAATTTCTGAATCTTCTAACGCAAGCATAATCACATTGTCTTTATTGATATGCCCAGCCAATATTTCTTTAGATAGCGGATTCATGACCTTTTGTTGGATAACCCTTTTCAAGGGTCTGGCGCCAAAGGCTGGATCGTATCCTTTTTCTGATAAGAAATCCAAAACGCCTGGCTCTGCTTCAATGTGAATTCCATTTTCCAACAATCTGGTTTTTAAGATATCAAACTGAATGTCAACCACTTTTCTGATTTCATTTCTGGAAAGAGGTCTAAACATTATTACTTCATCGATACGATTTAAAAATTCTGGTCTTATTGTCTTTTTCAACATTTCCAGCAATTGATCCTTGGTATCAAAAATCACATCAAAGGCATTCTCATCTGTCAATTGACTGAAATTTTCCTGAATCAAATTTGCCCCCATATTACTGGTCATTATAATAATGGTGTTTTTGAAATTGGCGGTCCTCCCTTTGTTATCAGTTAATCGGCCATCGTCCAGAACCTGAAGCAAAATGTTAAAAACATCGGGATGGGCTTTTTCAATTTCATCCAAAAGAATAATGGAATATGGTCTTTTACGGACAGCTTCAGTTAGTTGACCACCTTCATCATATCCAACATATCCTGGAGGGGCACCAACCAATCGGCTTACGGCATGCTTTTCCTGATATTCTGACATATCAATGCGCACCATGGCATTGTCATCATTGAAAAGATAATCGGCCAAGGCTTTTGCAACTTCAGTTTTACCGACTCCGGTTGGCCCAAGAAATATGAACGATCCTATTGGTCTTTTTGGATCCTGAAGACCCGCCCTACTTCTTCTAACAGCATCTGCAATGGCGTGAATGGCTTCATGCTGTCCTGAAATTCTCTTTCCAAGTTCATCTTCAAGATGTAGGAGTTTTTCCCTGTCCGATTGCAACATTTTCGATAACGGTATTCCTGTCCATTTGGCTACCACTTCGGCAATATCATCAGCGGTTACTTCTTCTTTCAACATCGCCGCCTTTTGGTTTTCAGTTGGTAGCGCATCATAACTCGCCAGTTTTTCTTCTGCCTCTTTTATCTTTCCATACCTAAGCTCAGCAACCTTTCCATAGTCACCAAGCCGTTCGGCCTGGTCCGCCTCTAGCTTTAGTTTGTCAATGTTTTCTTTTTCTTTCCTAATACTTTGAATTACAGATTTTTCACTTTCCCATTGGGCTTTTAGCGTATTTCGTTTTTCTGATAAATCAGCAATTTCCCTGCTAAGTTTTGTTTCCTTTTCTTTGTCGTTTTCTCTTTTTATAGCCTCTCTTTCAATTTCCAATTGCATAATCTGACGTTGAAGGCTATCAAGCTCTTCAGGTAAAGAATCTATTTCAATACGGAGTTTACTGGCAGCTTCATCCATCAAATCGATGGCTTTATCTGGTAAAAAACGATCTGTTAAATATCTGTTAGACAGCTCAACACAGGCAATTATGGCGTCATCTTTTATTCGAACGCCGTGATGCAATTCATATTTTTCTTTGATACCTCTTAGTATTGAAATTGAAGACGGTAAATCAGGCTCTTCCACAAAAATTTCCTGAAACCTCCGTTCCAAAGCCTTATCCTTTTCAATATACTTTTGGTATTCTTTTAAAGTGGTTGCACCTATTGCATGCAATTCACCTCTGGCTAAAGCTGGCTTCAGTAAATTGGCAGCATCCATTGCCGATTCTCCACCTCCACCAGCTCCAATTAAGGTGTGAATTTCATCTATAAATAGAATGATTTCACCTTCTGCGTCTATAACTTCTTTAATAACAGCTTTTAATCTTTCCTCAAATTCGCCTTTGTATTTGGCTCCTGCTACCAAAAGTCCCATATCCAAAGAAATAACCTGTTTCGATTTCAAATTTTCGGGCACATCTCCTGAAACAATTCTTTGGGCCAGACCTTCTACAATAGCAGTTTTTCCAACACCAGGTTCACCCAATAGAATCGGATTGTTTTTGGTTCTCCGGCTTAGAATTTGAAGCAATCTTCTGATTTCATCATCGCGGCCAATTACAGGATCAAGTTTTCCATCCTGGGCCATGCGGTTCAAATTGATGGAATATTTTTCCAATGCCTTGAATTTAGATTCTGCATTTGGGTCATTTATTTTTTGTTTTGAACGAATTTCCTGCATTGCAGCCTTAAATGGTTTTTCTGTTAAGCCACTTTCTGTCAATAATTTGGCAATTGGATCACTGCCTTTTGAAAGGGCAAAAAGCAAATGATCCACTGCTACATATTCATCACCAAATTCCTGAATAGAGCCAATTGCTTTTTGAATGGTATCGTGTGCCTGATTGCTTAAATTTGGACTTCCTGCTCCGGTTACCTTTGGCATAGCATCAAGAATGGAGGCAAGCTTCATCTCCAATCCAGGTTTAGAAACTGATAATTTGTTAAAAATGAATTTAATCAGTTGATCATCACCCGTTAAAACTGCAGAAAGTAGGTGTGCTTTTTCAATCGCCGGGTGATTTCTATTTGAAGCCAATTGAGCGGCTTCATGAATTACTTCCTGACTTTTGATTGTAAAATTGTTAAGGTTCATAAGTGTTAAAGATTTTGAATGGGTTGATTCAAATCCTTCTCCATTTCGCAAAAAATGTCAAAAAGTCTGTTTATCAAGATGTTCTAAAGGAAAAAGAAGCCAAAATATCCATTTTAGCAATTGAAAATTTAAAATTTCCTGAAATTTTGTCCGCCAGATTAAAGAGATGAAGCATCTATCAACCTAATCTTGGTTCCAGAAATAGCGTAAAGCTGATCCTGTTTATTTGGTTTTACTGCAACACATCCTGTAAAAGCTCCAAAAGAAGGAAAACAAAGATGATTTTCTCCTTTCCAAAAGCAAGGTATTTTTATATGTTGTCTGCCTGACCCAAATAGTGAAACGCCAGGGTGAATGTGCCCACAAAGGTTAAATCCCTTTTCTGATTTGAAATCTGGTTCGTGTGTACAAAAAAATGGGCCGATTGAAAGTTCATGATAGAGGGTTAGTCCCAACGAATGCAAATGGGCGAAACCTGCTTTGTCGTGATTTCCCAAAACCAAATCAAAAACAATTTCAGGAAACTGCTTACGCCAAATACCAAAGCGCTCAAAGTCTAAATTGAAATCGCTATGGAAAATATCGCCAAGAATAACGAGTCTTAGTGGCTTAACTTCCAATAAAATATGGTGGATTTGAGAGAAAGTTTCAGTACCAGCTAAGGTCGGTACTCCGATTCCTGATTTTCTAAAGTGGGCTATTTTACCAAAATGACAATCAGCTATAAATAGAATTCTTTCACCTTCCCAAAAAGCGAACTTTTGGGGCGACAGTTTAAAAACCTCTCCCTTTAAAAGTATGTTCGTAAAATTGGAAATGGTTTCCTTAACCAAGATTTCAAAATTTAACTTTTGAAATCCAGGATACTATGAAGTTCAGTTGCCTCCTCTGGTTTTAATCTGCCAGCCATTAACAAGCGAAGTTGACGTCTTTTTAATGCCCCATTGAAAAATTTCCATTCCTCCTCTGTTTCAGGCTCTATTTCAGGGACATCTATGGGTCTGCCGTTTTGATCCACTGCTACGAAAGTAAAAAAAGCCTCATTTGATCTTTCTTTTATTCCACGCATATTGTCCTCAGTATCAGCCACAACATGAACCTCCATAGAGGAGTTGAATGAACGGGTAACTTTGGCAGAAATGGTAACTACTGAGCCAAGTTTGATGGCTTTTGAGAAATTTAGATTGTCAACTGAGGCCGTAACAACAATTCGTTTGCTATGCCTTTGTGCAGAAATAGCGGCCACTATGTCCATAAAATGCATCATTCGCCCACCCATTAAATTGTTTAAGGTATTGGTGTCATTGGGCAACACAAATTCTGTAGAACTCACAAATGAATCTTTTGGACTTCGTTTTTTCATGCCACAAAGATACGCACAAAGGCAAAGTTTAGCTTTAGGAATGGCCAAATAAAAAATGGCTCAAAGACAATATCTTTGAGCCATTCGTAATCAATCGTTCAACCAAGAAAAGAAATCGGCGTTGTATGTGACTGGCATATGCAATTCCGATAACTGATACAAATGTAGGGGTGGATATTAGAATAGGAATGCCACTTTGGGTGCTTTGCGCACCGAAGTAGGAATTTGAAGAATTGGTTCGACTTTTTGAAGTCTTTAACTAAAATTGCGAAAAAATCGACTTTAGATTAAGGAGGTTACATAAAATTTAATCGCCAAAAAGATTGATAAAGTAGCGAATAGCGTGGTTTTTATTAATTTTGTTGTTTCTAGGACTAATGTTTATGGAAAAAAATTACATTCCTCCATTTTAATTTTAAGCGTCAAAAATTAAAGAAAAATTAATTTTTTAACTTGTCTAAACCCTATTTTTAAAAATTGCTTCAACAAAGATTCTGACAAAAGTTAAAAACATGCCTGGATTTATTTTTCAAATTTCAAGGATTATCAAGGGTTCCAAAAAGTTGGTTTTCCTTGAAAAGGTATGCTGGAGTTTGGATTTAAATTTTGGAAAAAAATTTGTGTAAAGCCTGGTTATCCTTTTGATATTTGAGAAAATATAATTTATGTTTTATTAATGCAACCAAAGTTTATTTTAAATTTGCGACATATTTTAAAAAAAATAAATGCAATTAAAAACTTTTACAATCAAAATATTTGCCATTTTACTCTTAGGGCATTTATTAGTTGACCAGGCTTTTGGACAAGAAAATAGCCGTAGATTGGCAGATAAGTCTGCCTTTAAAATCAAAAAAGGGACCAATTTGGGCGCCTCAGTTAACAAGCGATTTATTAAAAAATCTACAAACAAGCAATCTGTAAAATTTGGAAAACATGGTGGCTTTAACACCAAGGCTCCAGGTGACACTGTATTTTTCCAGCCGTTTGATTTTACGACATGGCCTGCAGATTTAATCAGATTAAAACTTGATAATAAAACACCTGGAAATAATCCCGGATCAACCATCAATACCCAACTTTTCGGTAGCAATGCCTGGGTAACGACTTCAACCCCGCCAGATGCCAATAGATTTGGTGCATCTCTATCGTGGACTACTCAAGGTGGAGCTGTTAATCGTTGGCTGGTAACCCCACCAATAAATTTAACTGAAGGAAATATTTTGTCATGGAAAGCCCAAGCTTCAAATATTGATTTTCCAGATGGTTACGAGGTTAGAATCTGCACAACTTGTGCTGGTAATATAACAGCAGCCAATGTGGTTTCTTCTTTTGGAAACCTACTTTTTACAATTGATGAAGAAGATGCGAATGATGTTTTTGTGGAAAGAGAAATTGATTTGAGTGGTTATTCCAATCAAGTAGTTCGGTTAGCGTTTAGAAACACATCAGTGGACATGGATAGACTATATATAGATGATATCCTTGTTTACAAAAAACCACAAATTGATGCATCAGCAGGGCTTATCCTTTCTCCGGATACCTCTATTTACGATTGTGGAAAAACAAATTTCCCAGCTGTGGTTACGGTTTTGAATAAAGGTATATCCACCCTTACCAATGTAAAAATAAAATTAGAATCAACTGGTCCAATTGCAGATTCAGTAGTTTTTATACTTCCAAGTCTGGAGGCAGGAATAGAAGATACTATCACCTTCTCTGAGGGTCTAGACCTTTCTGCTGTAGGAGAATATGAGTTGAAACTTTCTACCACAGTTGACGGAGATTTAATAACTACCAATAACGAATCATTTTCTTCCTTTATCACAAATGGACCTTCAAGCAGTGCGCTTTCTTTTGATTTTGAAGATTTAAGTTCTGATGATGGCGTTTTTCTTCCGGCAGGTTGGGTTTCTAGCTCGGAATTCTCACCTTTGAATGAAGGTGGCGGCTTAAATGGAGGTAATTCATTGCAATTTCCAGTTTTTAATAATTTAGGAATCTTAGGTAGTTCGCCAGTAAATCTAATTGCTACCAATCAATATACCAATATCCCAAGTGGTCAAACTTTAAGTTTTAGATACAAACTATCAACTACAAGCACACCTGAATATGCATTGGCGCCTGGCGATACAATATTTTTCAATGTTTTGAAAAACTGCGAAAAGTCCAGAAAGTCAATAACGATAACTACTGACAACCAATTTGTTAGTTCTGAATATCAAAAAGTCTTTATTTCGACTGATTCACTAGGACTAAGCCCATCGGATAAATTTTCTATAGAATTTATTGCAAAAGCAGATCCATTAACTTCAAATATTTTAATAGATATTGATGATGTGACTATTGGTGAGGTTCAAAACAATGATGTTGCATTTTCTGGTTTAACCAGACCATTTTTTTCGGTTATGAAAAGAAGACAAGCAACACCTATTTCATTTTCTGGCAACATTTTGAATGAAGGTAATTCCACTATTTCTCCTGTAAGAATCATAGCATCGGTTACACCATCTGGTTTACAGGATACCGCCAGAGTTTCAAATTTGCAAGGGGGTTTATCAAAATCATTCACGACAACTCCCGGATTAAATTTTACAGAAAATGGCAATTATACAATTGATATAAATGCAAATACTTTAGGTGTAACAGATCCAAATCCATTTAATAATGTCTTTTCAACAATCTATTCAGTTACTGATTCTACTATGGGAAAAGATTTTGGAGATCCATTTGAAAGTGCAACAGGTATTACAGGTCTTGGGTATGGACCTACCGCAGGGGGACTTAGAATAATGGCAACCTCGATACCAACTACTTTGAGAGATACGTTAACCTCAGTTTCAGTTTTTATTGGAAGCCTAACAACAGAAGTAACAGGGCGGGCATTTTTTGCAAGTGTAAATCAAGTAACGGGGGCGTTCACTATAGATACTTCAACTACTTTGGTAACCATTATTCCTGATCAAGAAAATACCTGGCAATCATTTCGATATAGAAATAGAACAGGAACGCCTACTTCAATCAGAGAAAGAGGTAGGGCAGTACTTCCAAATTCAACAAACCTTTACGGGGTTCGGGTTGTTAGTGGTGACCTAAGGGTCGGCTTCAATCTTGATGGTGCCGTTGATGATGGTTCATATATTTATTTCGGTGGTGAATTAACCGGAACACAGGATATTACAATCTTTGGAGTTCCAGGACCTTATAGTTTATTTATTCGTCCAAACTTTGGAAGACCATCTACATGGCTATCTGCCACTCAAATTGAAAAAAGTCTTCAATTTGCTGAGATAGTACCAAATCCTGCTAATGGACAAAGTTCTCTTTCAATTCAAATGAATAAGGCAAGGAAACTTGATATTCAATTGTTCTCAACAGATGGGAAACAAATTAACTCAACATCAGCTTTTGGAAATGCCGGATCAAATAGAATTGAATTACCCATAAGTAATCTGCAAAAGGGAATCTATTTGGTAAAAATTGTTTCTGAGGGTTTTTCTGTAACCAAAAAACTTGTAGTTGAATAGGTCTAAGAATTTAGTTTAGTTTATTTTTAAAAATGGGTGGCACAAATTGTTGCCCATTTTTTTTAAATTTAACCCAGAATCACCAATAGAACCTTTTCGTTTTTAGCACTCTGGTTATCAGGTAGTTTCTATTGCTTAGCATTAGAAATTTGTATAAACCAAGTCTTAATTTTCAACAATTCAGGCCAGTTTTAAAGCCCATTTCGTAATCTGGGTTTAACTCACGGAAATTTAAGGTGTCATTTTTCTTTTAAGGCTTTTACATTTTCTTTCAAAAAAATGAAGCGAATGTTAAAATTTATTACAGTGAACGTAATTTCAACAGGATTAGTTAAATTTATTTGGTAAACAGACACAGCTACCAAAGATTATTTTTATTTTTGCGCTTTGTTTCAAATTTTTTCAAAATGAAAATTAAAAATTATACACTTAAATTATTCGCTACTTTTCTGCTTTCACAAATTGTGATTGGGCAAGTTTTTTCTCAAGCCGTCACAGAAATGAAGGCTAAGGCTTTACCAGGCTTTAAGTTAAAATCTCAGGTAAATCAAAAACTGGTTGTTAAAAAACAACGAGAAGTTGTAAGAGAAAAGGAATCTCAGGTTTCTAACAAAGCACCTGGCGACACCCTGTTTTTTCAAAACTTTCAAGGTGCTACCTGGCCAGCAAACATGCCGAGATTAAATGTTGACGGAAGGACACCGGCTTCAAATGCAGCTCTTTTTGGAGTGAATGCATGGGTGGCTGCTACTACTCAGGCTACTGGAACAAACAGAATGGCTGGTTCAACTTCTGATTTTACAGTTCCTGGTGTTGCAAATAGATGGATGACAACACCAGCTATTACTTTAACAGACGGAAATAGACTGAGATGGAAAGCTAAATCATTTGCTGCTCAAGCACGTGATAGTTATGAAGTTAGGATTTGTACTACTTGTACTGCAGCTCCAACGGTAGGTAATGTAGTTGCGAATTTTACTGCATTACCTTCCCTATTTTCTATCGCTGCTGAATTGGCACCTGAAGTAGATTTAATTGAGAGAGAGGTTGACTTAAGTGCCTTTGCAGGCCAAACTGTGAGAATTGCCTTTAGGAACAATTCAAATGATAAATTCATTTTATTTATAGATGATATTTTGGTTTTCAAACTTCCTGCTGTTGATATCTCTGCAGAAAGGATTTTTTCTCCTGATACATCCATCTACCGGTGTGACAAAACAAATTTTCCAGCTTTGGTTCAAATTAGGAACAAAGGTGGCGCTACTGCCAAAAATGTAAAAGTTAAGTTAGAGTCCTTCGGTCCTATTACAGACTCTGTGGTTACCATTTTGGATAGTCTTCAAGCAGGTCAGACGGATACTGTTAGCTTTAATGAAGGCCTGAATTTGTCAAAAATTGGAAATTATCAGTTGCGATTTAGTGCTTTTCATGTTGATGATTTGATAAAAAGTAATGATGTGCTTCTGGATAAATACAATCATCCTGTACCATTGGATGCCCCTATTGCGTTTGATTTTGAAGATCTGGACGATGAAAACAATTCATTACCACCAAATTGGAATTCATCTTCAATCTTTATCCCTCTACTGAGAAATGAAGGTTTTGATGGGGGAAATGCCCTAAGGTTTCCTGTTTATAACGATAATGCTACTTTCGGAAGTGATCCTGTAAACAGTTTTATAACAAATGAATTCACTAATATACCTGCTGGACAGTCATTTACATTAAAGTATAAACTGTTTACTCAAACCTCACCTGATTACACAATGGCGGATGGTGATACAGTTTCTTTTTCGGTAATAAAGAGAAATTGCAGTCTTGCAGGATCCCCAACATATATTACAGCAACAAATCAGTTTGTCAGTGAAAACTATCAAAAGTTTTTCTTGCCATTGGATGGTTTAGGCATCACTTCCACAGATACAGTTTCATTTGAAATCAAAGCGAAAGCTGCTCAAAGTACCCAATGGTATTATCTTGAAATAGATGATGTTGCTATTGGTACTGTTCAAAACGATGATGTTGCAATTATAGATGTACAAAGACCTCCTTTTTCAATCGTTAAAAGGAATCAGGTTTCTCCTTATCAGGTGAGGGGTTTGGTATTTAATGAGGGATTAACTTCTATTTCGCCGGTAAGGATTTCTGCGAAAATGAATCCATTGGGATTAGAAGATACTGCAAGAGTTAGTTCAGTTGGGTCTGGATTATCAAGAAATTTCACCACCACTCCTGGATTAATTAATACCACATTGGGTGATTACACCATTGACGTTAATACCATTCCCGGTGCCCAGGCCGATCCAAATCCTGTTAACAACATTGTATCCTTTCCTTTGACTATCAGTGATAGTACTTTGGCAAAAGACTACGGTGAGCAATTTGTAACCGAAGGTGGAACATCTGGTTTGGGATACGGTTCGGGTTCCGGAAACAGGATTATGGCTACCTCCATTGCAACAAAAGCCCGCGATACACTAACTTCAGTTTCGGTTTTTGTGGGAAGCCTTACTGGAGATGTATCAGGCAAGGCCTTTTTTGCAAGTACCAATGCAGTTGGCGCTTTTTCCTTAGATTCTTCTGCTACATTGGTAACCATCCCTCAGGATGAGGAAAATAACTGGCATACATTTCGATTCAGACTTAGAGGCGGAGCAGCTAATGTGAGGGATAGAGGAAGAGCAGTACTTCCAAATACCACAAACCTTTATGGTGTAAAAGTATCCTCGGGTGATTTAAGAGTAGGCTTTAATCTTGAGGGAGCTGTTGATAATGGTTCCTATATTTTCTTTGGGACTGAATTAACTCCAACTCAGGAAATAAGTATTTTTGGATTTAATGGGCCATTTAGTTTATTTATCAGACCAAACTTTGGAAGGCCTTCCACTATGGTTTCAACTACTCAAATTGAGAAAAGTCTTCAATATGCTGAGCTTATCCCTAATCCAAGTAGTGGACAAAGTGTTTTATCCATTCAATTGAACAAAGCTAAAAACGTAGGTATTGAAATTTTCTCAACAGATGGAAGATTGATTTCTACTAAAACAGCTTCAACAAATGTTGGAGACAATAGAATTGATTTACCAGTCGCTGGTTTAAATAAGGGCATTTATTTGGTAAAAGTTGCCTCAGAAGGGTTCTCTGTTACCAAAAAACTTGTGATTGAATAACCTACAAACATTATCTTAAAAGAGGCATGGCAAAGAGCCATGCCTCTTTTTTTATACAAAAAATAAATAGGATTTAGCCATTCAAACAAATTATGGAATTAATTCCTTTTGCATTACCGATATTTGGACCATGAACGAAAAGAAAGCCTTGGTTTCTTTTTTGTGGATTCTTGGCCAGCTGTGGATTTCATTTGGCCTTTTTGCCCAAACTAAAAAAAACGACAAGGAAATACGACGTAGTCAGGATGCACAAAGTGTATTTATTGATGCTACAAAAGCTGACATGCTTGAAAACTTTAAAGAGGCAATTTCTCTTTATAAAAAAGCCGCTGAACTAGATCCTCAAAATGCCACCGCCTATTATAAACTAGGTGATTTGTATATCAAGCAAAATCAATATGCTGAGGCACTACCTTTCGCAAAAAAGTCGGTGGAGCTGGATTCTAAAAATCTTTATTATTGGACACAACTCGCTCAATTACAGGAGTTAAATGTTGACTTCAAGGGAGCAATAAAATCCTATGAACAAATAATTAAAGGCTTTGAGGGTAATGAAATCTACCGATTGTCCATTGCCCAATTGTATGTAAAAAACAAGCAATTCAAAAATGCGATAAAGGAATTGGGTAAAGCAGAAAAATCAATGGGTCCATCCCCTGAAATATTTCAAATCAGACAAAAGCTGTACCTGCAAGATGGAAAATTAGATAAAGCCAGAGAAGAAGGGAAAAAGTGGATAGACGCATTTCCAAATGATCCGCAAGCAAGGTTTGCTTTTGCTCAATTTTTAATGAGTAACAACCAAAATCAGGAAGCAAAAAAAGAGCTGAATCAGCTATTGATTTTGTTTCCAGGATTTCCTGCTGCCAATCTGATGCTCGCTGACATTTTTATAAACGAGAAGGATGAAATGAATGCTAACCTTCAAATTGAAAAGGCCTTTGCCAACCCTGAGCTTCCGATAGGTGCAAAAATAGATTTGGTTGCCAGTTATTTAAGAGGAATAAGCTCAAAGGATGACGAAGACAGGGCAATTAAACTTTGTGATTTGATTATCCAAACCCATCCTCAAGATCCAAAAGGATTTATAATTAAGGGAGATATTTTTAATAAAATCAACAAGAAAAAAGAGGCAAGAGACCTTTATATCCTGGCCAAATCCAAAGACAAGAATAATTTCGGGCTTTGGGAGCAAATCGTATTAATAGATCTAAATCTAAATGAAATAGACTCATTGGTTAAGCATACAGCTGATGCAAAAATCTTATTCCCAAACACTCCTTCCTTTTCTTTTTATAATGGGATGTCCAATTTAATGAAAAAAGATTACAACAAGGCAGTTGAATCACTGGAACAGGCAAAACGCATTTCTTTAGAAAACAGGGACATGCAGTTGGAGATATTTTCCCAGCTTGGGGATGCCTATTACAACCTGAAAGATTATGAAAAATCAAATCAGTCATTTGATGAAGCCTTGGGTTTGGATTCAAACAATGGACATGTGCTAAACAATTACAGCTATTTCCTTTCACTTGAAAAGGCAAACCTTGGTAAAGCATTGAGAATGAGCTCGAAACTTATTCTGTTATTTCCGGATGATGCCACGTATCTGGATACCCATGGTTGGGTGCTATTTCAAAATGGGGATTATTCAACTGCTGCTTCATATTTGGAAAAGGCCGCTAAAAACTCCAATTCTGGAGTGGTTTGGGAACATTATGGCGATGCTCTTTTTAAAATGAACAAACAAAATGAAGCCATTGAGGCCTGGAAAAGAGCTAAAGAATTGGGGAATGAAACCTCAGACCAATTGGAAAAAAAGCTAAAGGAAAAACGACTTTAAATGAAACTTCATATTCAATTTCTAATCCTTGCAGGATTTACCATCTTTTCTTTTTCCTGTAAAAAGAAGGGACAAGATATTTCTTCAGATTCAGGTAAGACAGAAAAAAATAAGCAAGCCAGAGTTCCTGCCTTAATAATGGAGCAAGACAAATGGCCCCAGGAGTTTTGGACTGCCAAAGCTAAAATCAGCATTAGCCATCCTCAAATGAATGTTTCTTTCAACATGTCTCTACGTGCCGAAAAAAATAAACAGATCTGGTTTTCTGCCAATGCATTTGGTTTGATGGAAGTAGCAAGAGGCCTTGTAGATAAAGATTCTGTAAGAGTTTGGGATAAGTTTAACAACCGATGTATGATTGGTAGTCTGGATGTTTTACAAGGTTATGTGCCTATTCCTTTAGGTCTTGGCCAGCTACAACATTTCCTCATGGGCCGTGTTTTTTGGGATAGTTTGGTGGCTGGTAAAATGGAAGTCAGAGGCGATTCATCGTTTGTAAAAGGCCAACAGGGAAGGATTAATTTCAATGCATCTATTTGGCAGAAATACTTGCTGCACAAGGCTATGGCAACTGATTCTCAATTGGAAGTATCCTTGGTAAACCAAAACTTTAAACCAATTTCAAATACACTTATTCCTTTTGAGAAGGCCTTGAGTAGTAGCCAAATGGAAAATGGAAAAATGCAGACTTCAGGATTGAAAATTGAGTTTAGTAAATTTGAATTCCTGAATACCAAACCAGATTTTACTTTGGAATTACCTGAAGATTGCAAAAAGCAAGCCTTGAAGTAAATCCTTATGCAATTTGAATAATTTTGAGAATTTAGATATTAATTTGAAAATCAAAGTTGAGCAACTCATTATGAAATTGATTGGATATGGCAAAAAGTTGGTCAGAAAAATTTAACACCAGGACAAGTTCAGAAGTACAAACTTGCGAAAAGAATTTTGGAGGTGTTCCAGCTGGTGAAAGGTTTCTGATTTCCACCCCAAAAGAAATTGACACTTATATCCGAACCATTCCTGAGGGGAAATCTGTCACTTTTCAACAAATGAAAATAGATATAGCAGCCAGTTCTGATGTGGGGTATATGTGCCCTCTGACTGCTGGAATTTTTACAAGAATTGTGGCAGAACTGGCTTTTGAAAACTTCAGTAAAAACAATAAAATCAACGAGATAACGCCTTTTTGGAGAGTTGTTGACTTGAAAATGCCTTTGGCCAAAAAACTAAGTTTTGGTTCAGATTTTATAAAGGAAATGAGGCTAAAAGAAGGCCTTCCACTTTGAGGCTGGATTTTGTTTTTGCTTATTTGAACCCATGTGTGGCATAGCTGGATTTATTAGTCGTTCCCGAAAGTTTGATGCCCGGCAGTTGCTGCAGGTTTCCAAAACTCTGCGACATCGGGGTCCGGATGATGAAGGATTTTTGTTTGTAACTGAAGGCCTGGATTGTAAAGAAGTTTACTCAGGGGAGTTTGGGAGGCCAGACTTTTTACCAAATCCTATATCATTTCAAGAGATTAATGGTGAGGATATTATAGCAGGATTTTTGCATCGGCGTTTATCAATAATTGCGCCTGAAAATGAGGGGCACCAACCCATGTCGGATCCGGAGAGAAAAATCTGGCTCGTTTTTAATGGAGAAATTTACAATTATCTCTCACTGAGGGAAGAACTAAAGCTTTTGGGTTGTACCTTCAAAACAAGGACAGATTCTGAAGTTTTGCTCCAGGCCTATAAAATTTGGGGGCAGCATTGTTTGGCCAAATTAGACGGCATGTGGTCTTTTATTATTTTAGATCTTACTAAAAATCAGGTTTTTGCCTCTGTTGATCGGTCTGGAATTAAGCCATTTTACTATCATAAAAACGGAAATAATTTTTGTTTTGCCTCAGAAATCAAAGCCTTTCGGGATTTTGGCCTTGACTTTCAGGAAAATCCGAAAACTGTATCCCGATTCCTTGCCTATGGTTTAAGCGATGAATCTGAAGAAACCATGTTTGCCGATATTTTTCGATTGAAGGCTGGCCATTCACTTTGCCTGGATTTACAAGCAGAGAAAATTTCTATTCAACAATATCACCAATGGGAAATAAATGAAAGGTATGATTTTCAACCGTTTGTAAAAGAAGAAGAGCGAATTCATATGATCAGAACCCAGCTTTTGGAAATGATCAGACTTAGGCTCCAGGCGGATGTTCCTCTTGGCGTTTGTTTAAGTGGTGGAATAGACAGTTCCACAATTGCAGGGTTAACAGCAAATTCTGATCGAATATCCAAAAGCAAAGACATTAGAAAGGCGTTTATGGCAGTGTTGCCTGAAGGAAGCCTGGGAGATGAATCTGGATGGGCAAAAATGATGGCACAAACTGCTGGATTTGACTTTTATACAACTCAGCCAACCGAAGCCGATTTTATTTCAGGTTTTAAGGATTTGATTTATACACAGGACGAACCTTCTCCAGGATTAAATTCTTTCTCTCAGTATGCGGTTTTTAAGAAGGTTTATGAAGAAGGAGTCAGGGTTACATTGGATGGTCAGGGAGCGGATGAAATCTTTGCAGGTTATCCCAGACACCACGAAAGTAATATGGTGGAAGGGATCAAGCACTTTGTTTTTCCATGGCAATCAGTTGATTTTGCTAAAGAAGGCTTTCTGAATTTTATAAGGGCTCAGGTTGGTAGCCAGAAATCATTCGAAATGTTGCAACGCTTCAAACCAGAGTATTCAATTCTTAATCCGGAGGTTTTTGGGTTTGCAGGTGCCAAGGGAAATTATTATAATTCAGTAAATGAGGGACTTGAAATGGAGTTTACGCATTCATCCTTGCCTTTTTTATTAAAGGCAGCTGACCGGAATTCCATGCGGTGGTCGGTGGAATCCAGAATGCCCTTTGCTGATTATGCGCCTTTGGTTCAATATCTTTTTGACCAACCTGGTTCTTCCAAAATCCAAATGGGGAATACAAAATATTTATTAAGAAAGGCGGCTGAACCATTTGTTCCTCAATCGATTCTGGATAGAAAAGATAAGGTTGGATTTGCCGCACCGAATCAAAAATGGTTGGCGGCTTTGTTGAAATGGAAATCTGCTGGTGATTTTGCGCAATCTGATTTTATCGATTCAAAACTGTTTCAGGTTTATCAGAATAAATTCTTAAATGCCCCGGAAAGATCTGATTATCAATTGATTTGGAGGCTTATGGCTTATTTGGAATGGAAAGAAATCTTTTTCAAATGACGGTGATTTGATTTTTCCATTCCATAGATTAGGAAGCAAAAATAAGAAGTGCCAATTTTGTTGTTATGTTTGGCAAAATCAAAGACATGTTTAGCCTGGATCGTTGGATAGAAAATTTTGAAGGATTTCTGGAAGCAAAAATTGATCTCGTAAAATACGACATCAAAGAGCTGCTGGTTAATGTGTTAACCAAATCCATTTTTTTTCTTGGAATGGCAGTTTTTGGTTTGGCCGGTTTAGTTTGCTTTAATTTTGGACTGGCTTATCTCCTCAATTATTTTATCGGTAATGATTTCGCTGGCTTTTTTATCTTAACGGGCATTTATTTTTTAATTACCTTAGTTTTTTATCTCAACAGGGATAACAAATCAATTAGGCAAAAAATAGAATTGAGCATAAGAAATTCTATGGAGCAAGAAAAGCAAGATACAAATTCAGCAGAAAATGAATCTACCAATTGAACCTACACCTTTTTCTCAAGTAAATCGTTTAAATATGGAGCGCCAAAGATTGCTCAGTAGCACCAATAAATACAAAGAAGCACTTGAAGACCAAGTGGCTGATTTAAAACAAAATACTGTTAAACTTGCCATACAGGGCCTGGTATTTGGAGGAATCGCTCTTGGGAGTTATTTTCTCGTAAAGGCATTTCAAAAAAAAGACAAACCAGAATCCCCAAAAGAAGAAATTAGCCTAACTGGTGGTTTTGTTTCCACATTGTTTGCAAGTATTCAAAGCTATATAGCTTCTTTTTTATTGGCTATTGCCAGAGAAAAAATCACTGAGTATCTGGAGAAACATTTCCTGAATCAAGATGACGCTGCTGCAAAAAATAAGCAACAAACAGGCCTCTAAGCAAAAATGCCTGGCGGTGCTTATCGACCCGGATAAGGTTGAGATGAAAGGTGTGATGACACTTGTCAATTCTTATGTTGATGCAGGTGTCGATCTTTTTTTTGTAGGAGGTAGTCTGATTTCAGGAAGCAATTTTTATATTTTGGTTGAAGCCCTCAAAAGGCAAAAGGAGATTCCCGTTGTGATATTTCCAGGTTCTAATCTGCATATTCATGATGGAGCTGATGCCATATTGCTTTTATCGCTTATTTCAGGTAGAAATTCGGAATTACTTATTGGTCAGCATGTTGTGGCTGCCCCAATTCTAAAAAAATCAGGTCTTGAAATTTTATCGACGGGCTATATGCTCATCGAAAGTGGAAAATCTACAACTGTTTCCTATATTAGTAACACCTTGCCAATTCCTTCCGACAAAGAAGATATTGCAGTATGCACGGCAATGGCAGGCGAAATGCTTGGATTAAAGCTCATTTATCTGGACGGTGGGAGCGGGGCTCAAAATCCGGTTCCGGGAAAAATGATTTCTGCAGTCCGACGTTCAGTATCAGTACCACTTGTAGTTGGTGGCGGCATAAACTCTGCAACAAAAGCCCAAATGGCCTGGGAAGCAGGAGCAGATGTTGTGGTTGTTGGAAATGGTTTAGAAAAGGAACCTGAATTATTAAAGGAAATAGTCGAAAGCCGTAACAGATTAAACCAAACTGTTCAAGTATTTGCCTGATGTCAGGCGAAAATCACAGTTTTTTTCCGGTTACAAAAAACCTGTCTTCCAAAACCAGATTCATAGCTTCAAAAAGCACAGCCCGCTCCACTTCGTGACCAGCCTGCACCATGTTTTTAACTGCAAAAGTATGGTCCACCTGAATTATCTTTTGGCTGATGATCGGACCTTCATCCAGGTTGTTGTTTACCAAATATGCCGTTGCCCCAATTAGTTTTACACCCCTTTCATAGGCTTGTTTATATGGATTTGCGCCAATAAACGCCGGTAAAAAGGAATGGTGGATATTGACAATTCTATTTTCAATCTGCGAAACAAAGGTTTCTGAAAGGATTCGCATATATTTTGCAAGAATCAGATAATCAGGGCTATATGTGTGAATTACAATTCAGATCTCTGTTTCAAAATCCGCTTTGGTTATATTTTCGTGACTGATGTGATAGAAGGGAATATCGAATTTCAGACCTCCCAACCCCAATACTGATTATCAGCAACTTAAAGATATATTTTCGTAAACTGGAAAAGTGTTTGAATTTTGCCTTATCCAGAGGTTTTCAATCAAATTTTATT